>NZ_JBIBUK010000015.1:0-203205 GCF_043079345.1 Streptomyces sp. NPDC015220
AACTCGGCGAGATCGAAACCGCACTCCTCACCCACCCCCACATACACGAATGCGTCGTCACCGCCCACGAAGGCACCGACGGACACCGCCGGCTCGTCGCCTACACCGTCACCGACACCGACGTACCCGTCACCGACCTGCGCACCCACCTCGCCCACACACTCCCCGACTACATGATCCCCGCCCTCTTCGTCACCCTCGACCACCTCCCCCTCACACCCAGCGGCAAGGTCGACCGCCGCTCCCTGCCCGACCCCGAGACCCGGGCCGAGCAGCCGGGTGCCGCCTACACCGCCCCGCGCGACGAGACCGAGGAAACCCTCGCCGCCATCTGGGCCGACGTCCTCGGCATCGACAAGGTCGGCGTCCACGACAACTTCTTCGAACTCGGCGGCGACTCCATCCTCTCCATCCAGGTCATCTCCCACGCCCGCCAGGCGGGCCTGCGTCTGACCTCCAAGCTGATGTTCGTCCATCAGAGCGTGGCCGAGCTGGCGTCCGCCGTGCGGCGCGTCGGCGGCGAGGCCGGGCCCACCGAGGAGGAGGCGCCCGAGGTGTCCGGCAGGGTCGAACTGACGCCCGTCCAGCGGTGGTTCTTCGCCGAGCACCCGGCGCACCCCGACCACTACGCGATGTCCGTCCACCTCGCGCTGGCCCCGGACACGGATCCCGCCGTGCTGGAGCGCGCCCTGGAAGCGGTGGTGGACCACCATGACGCGCTGCGCATGCGGTACACGGCCGACGCCGCGGGCGGCAGGGTCCAGGAGTACGGCGAGCGCCCCGCCGGCCTGCTCACCGTCCGGGACCTGACGGCCGTGCCGGACACCGAGCGGGCGCTGCACGACGCCGCGCTGCACGGCGCCGCGCTGGAAGCGCAGCGCGCGCTGGACCTGCGCACCGGCACCCTGGTGCGGGGCGTCTTCCTGCGCATGCCGGACACGGCGCGGCCCCGCCTGTTCCTGGCCGTGCACCACCTGGTGATGGACGGGGTGTCGTGGCGCGTCGTCCTGGAGGACCTGGCCACCGCGTACCGGCAACTGGCCGAGGGCGGCCCGGCCGACCTGGGCGCCAAGTCCACCAGCTACCAGCGGTGGGCGCGGCGGCTGGCCGATCTGGTGCGCTCGGGCGGCCTCGACCACGAGACGGCGTACTGGCGCAAGGCCGTCTCGGGCGCCGTGGACATCCCGTGCGACGGGCCGGCGGCGAGCACGTACGGCGAGGTCGCCGTCGAGTCCTCGGCGCTGGACCGGTCCGTCACGGCGGTGCTGCTGCAACGGGTGCCCGGCGCGTTCCGCACCCGGATCAACGACGTGCTGCTGACCGCGCTGGGCCGTGTGCTGCGGGACTGGGCGGGCGCGCCGGTGACGATCACCCTGGAGGGCCACGGCCGCGAGGAGCTGTTCGACGACGTCGACCTGTCCCGCACGGTCGGCTGGTTCACCACCCTGTATCCCGTCGCCCTCGACGTCCCCGAGGGTCCCTGGGAGCCGGCGCTCAAGGCCGTGCGGAAGGCGCTGCGCAGGCTGCCCGGGCGCGGGCTCGGCTACGGGGCCCTGCGCTACCTGTCCGAACCGGGCAGCGCCGCGCACACCGCGCTCGCCGACGCCCGGCACCCGCGGATCAGCTTCAACTACCTGGGGCAGTGGGACGGCACGGCCGACGACGGGCTGATCCGGGACCGGCTGGACGGCCTCGGCGCCGACCAGGCGCCCGGCCAGATCCGCCCGCACCTGATCGACGTCGTCGCCGCCGTCAGCGACGGCGAACTCCGCGTCGACTGGCTGTACGCGCCGTCCGTCCACGCCCCCGCCACCGTCCGCCGGCTCGCGGACGAATTCACCACCGCCCTGCGGCAGATCGCGGCCGCGGCCGGCAACTGACTACCCATCGGAGGTCTTGCTGTGGCTCGTTACGTCCTGAGCGACGACGAGAAGCACGAACTGGGGGCGCTCGCGGACGAGTTCCTCGCCGCCCACCCCGTCTGGACACCGCTGGAGCACGCGGACGGCATCCGCGCCGAGGCGGAGCGGCTTCCGGTGGGGGTGCGCCGGTTCCTGGTGGCGTCCCGCGCCGCCGAGGACGCCGTCATCGTGCTGGGGAACCTGCCCGTCGACGAGGACCTGGTACCGACCCCGCCGAGCTGGCGGGTCGCGGAGAAGGAGGCCGCCGCGATCCGCGAGGAACTGGTACTGCTGCTGACCGGGTCCGTGCTCGGCGAGCCGTTCGGCTGGGTGAACCAGCAGAACGGCCGCCTGGTGCACGACGTCTGCCCTGCCAAGGGGCATGAGAACTCGCTGACCAGCGCGAGCAGCCGACAGCAGCTCACCCTGCACACGGAGGACGTGTTCCACTCCTGCCGCGGTGACTACGTGGCGCTGATGTGCCTGCGCAACCCCGACGCGGTGGGGACGACGGTGGCGCTGGTGGAGTCGGTGGAGTTCCCCGACGCGGTGCGGCGGGTGCTGCACCAGGAGCGCTTCCGGTTCTTCCCGGACGACTCCCACAACGTGGTGCCGCGGCACAGCGCCGAGAACCCCTCGGCGCTTGAGGACCGGCCGCACGAGGTGGCGTCGGTGCTGTTCGGCCCCGAGGAGGCGCCGTACCTGCGGATCGACGCGGACTTCACCGACGCCGTGCCCGGCGACGGGGAGGCGGAGGCCGCTCTGAAGGAGGCCGCCGGCCTGCTCGCCGACGCCGCGGACCGGGTCGTCCTGGACCCCGGCGACGCCGTGTTCATCGACAACCACCGGGCCGTCCACGGCCGTGACACGTTCACGCCCCGCTACGACGGGACCGACCGCTGGCTCAAGCGCACCAGCCTGGTCCGCGATCTGCGGCGCACCTATGTGCGGACGAAGTCGCGTTCGCGCCTCCTCGGCTGATGCCGCCCGAAAGGACGCGGCCAGGCGGCGGCTTCACGCTGCTGTGGGTGAGTTCGGCGCTCGGCGAGTTCGCGTACAGCACGTCGCTGATCGTGCTGCCGCTGATCGTGCTGGCGCTGACCGGTTCGCCCTCACAGGCGGGGGTCATCGGCTTCGTCGACGCGGCGGCGATGCTCCTGACGGGGCTGCCCGCCGGGGCCGTCGCCGACCGGTTCGACCGCCGGAGTGTGCTGCTGGGGTGCCAGACGGCGCTGGTCGCCGTGTTCGGCGTACTGGCCCTGCTGCTGTGGGCGGGCACCGTGTCACTGCCCGCGCTGGTGGTCCTCGCCCTGGTCAACGGGGCGGCGACCGCCCTGGCGGTGGCGGCCGGCGAGGCGATGATCCCGAGCCTGGTGGCTCAGGAGCGGCTCGCGGACTCGGTGGCGATGAACGGGGCGCGCACCTACGCGGGCCAGCTCGCCGGCACGTCCGCCGGCGGGGCCCTGCTGGCGGTGCGGAACGCCTTCCCGTTCGTCGTCGGCTGCCTGGCGCATCTCGCCGGACTGGTCCTGCTGCTGTTCCTCGAGCGGCAGCCGCCGGCCGCCGGCGCCCCGGCCGACCGGCCGGTGATCAGCGGGCGGGGGCTGCTGGAGGGGGTCCGCTGGATCACCTCCCACCCGTTCCTGCGGGTGGGACTGGTCTGCGCGACGGCGACGAACTTCTTCTTCGGCGTCATCTACTTCGTCGTCATCGCCTCCGCGCAGGCGAGCGGCATGAACACCGGGCTCATCGGGGTGATGGCGGCGCTGCTCGGCGTCGGCGGCCTGCTGGGCGCCCTCGCCTCGCCCCTGCTCCAGCGGGTCCTGACCGGCGCCCGCCCCATCTACGTCGTGCTGTGGACGTTCGTCGTGCTCACGGCGGGGATCGCGGTGCTTCCGGGCGGCTGGACGCCTGGGATGCTGCTGGGCGCGATCGCCTTCGCGGCGCCGACGGCGAACGCGTACTTCACCACCTGGCAGCTGAAGCTCACCCCGGACAGCCACCGGGGGCGGGTGGTGAGCGTCGCGGCCATCGCCAGCGGTGCCGGCGGCGCGATCGCCCCGCTGGCGGGCGGCATCGTCCTGGACGCGGCGGGCCGGTTCGCCGGCCTGCTCGGCTGCTCGGCTGCGATGGCGGTCATCGCCCTGCTGACGTCCCTGAGCCCGGCCCTGCGCGAGCCACCGGAACCCGCGGCGGCCGAGGCCGCGCGGCCCGACGCCGCCCCCGCCGGCTCCGCCGATCCCGCCTCCCCCGCCGGTCCCGCCGACGAGGCGCCGTCCGCCGCGGAACCGGCCGCGGTCATTCCTCCCCCCGTCCGCTGACAGACAGGCAGAGACACCCGCCATGACCCTTGATCTGGCCAACCCCGATCTCTACACCACCGATGCCCGCTTCACCATGTGGCAGGAGTACATCCGGGCGGACGCCAAGGTCTGGAGCGATCCGGGCCTGGCCCCGTCCGGCTTCTGGTCGGTCTTCTCCCACCGGGACGTCTCCGCCGTCCTCTCCCCCAAAGCCCCCTTCACCTCCGAGTACGGCATGATGATCGGCTTCGACGCCGAGCACCCCGACAACTCCGGCGGCAGGATGCTGGTGGTGAGCGAGGGCGACTGGCACTCCACGCTCAAGCGGCTCATCGGCCCGTTCCTCTCCCGGCTGCGCGCCCCCGAACTCCAGTCGGTGCTGCACCGGGAGGTACGGGACGTCATCGACCGGCTGCGGTCCCAGGACTCCACCGACATCGCCCTGCGCATCGGACCGCGGCTGCCCGCCGCGATCGTCTGCGAGGTCATCGGCGTGCCGCTCAGCGAGCGGGAGCACCTGATCGAGCTGACCAACCACGCCTTCGGCGGCGAGGAGAGCAGCTTCGACCGGATGACACCGGCCGAGGCGCACACGGAGATCCTCTTCTACTTCTACGAACTGATCGAACGGCGCCGCCGGCAACCCGGCTCCGACCTGGTCAGCGCGCTGCTCGAGGACGGCCGGCTCAGCACCGAGGACGTGCTCATCAACTGCGACAACGTGCTGATCGGCGGCAACGAGACCACCCGCCACTCGATCACCGGCGCCTTCCACGCCTTCCAGGCGTTCCCCGGCACGCTGGACGCGCTGCGCGCCGACCCGGACCTCGCCGGGCCGGCCGTGGAGGAGGTGGTCCGCTGGACGTCCCCGGCGGCGCACGTCCTGCGGGTGGCCACCGAGGACTGCGCGATCGGCGGCCAGGAGATCCTCAAGGGGCAGCCGGTGGTGGCGTGGCTGTCCGCCGCCAACCGGGACGAGCGGCTCTTCGCGGACCCGCACCGCTTCCGCCCGGACCGCTCACCCAATCGCCACCTGGGGTTCGGCAACGGCCCGCACCATTGCCTCGGCGCCGCCCTCGCCCGTCTCGAACTACGCGCGTTGCTCCAGGAGTTGGCCACCGAAGCGCGTGGTGTGGAACTGGCCGGGGAGGTGCGCTGGATGCGCTCCAACCTGGTGCAGGGATACAGCGGCCTCGAGGTCTCCATGGACTGGCGCTGATCCTTCACCCGTTCATATGCTCGTGACCGACCACTGGGGGGAGCCCTCGTCGTGCTGGAACTGTGCCTCGGCGTTGAGGACCTGGCTCGTGTACGCATCATCGGCACCCTGGGCGTCGCGTTCGAGGCCCACATGGCCTGGGGGCGGTTGGCGGAGCGGCGCCGGGACGCGCTGACCGAGTGGCGCCGGGCCACCCGGCACCGGCTGCGCAGGATCTCCGCCACGCATCCGGTGACGGAGCCGGGCGCGTCCCTCGTGGAGACCCTGACGTCACCCTTCCCGCGTGAGACGGACACGTTCCACGCGGTGGCCGTCGAGCCGTTCTGGGACCGCATCCAGCGATTACTGAAGGCGGAGCGCGACGCCGCCGGGCGGGCGATGCTCACCGGCGGCATGGAGCAGGTCCTCAACAGCCGGCACGACGCCATCCGGTGGGACGCCCCGGTGCTCCGCGTCGACACCGCGCAGCCGTCCCGGCGCGCCGGCCTGGGCGGCCGGGGCGTGACGCTCGTCCCGTCCCTGTTCGCCCCGCACCCCCTGCTGATCGACGACCGCATGGGCTGGCACGGCCTGCCGATCCTGGTGTACGACATCGCCCCGGAAGCGGAGACGGCCGCCGCGCTGTGGCAGGGCGGCGAGGGGGAATCCGCCCTGCACGCCCTGCTCGGCCGCACGCGGGCCGACGTGCTGGCGGCCCTGCGGGAGACCCGTTCGACCGGGCAGGTGGCCGACCGCGTGCGGATATCGAGCCCCTCCGCGAGCAAGCACCTCACCGTCCTGCGCCGCGCCGGATTCGTGACCACGGAGCGCCAGCAGAACCTGGCGGTCCACAGCCTCACCCCGCTGGGCGAGGCCATCCTCGGCTGAAGATCGGACCCCACCGTGCCCACTTCCTCACCCTCGCCGTACCTGACCCGCCACACCCGGCCCGGCCGCCCCGCGCGCCGCCTGGTCTGCTTTCCCCACGCGGGTGGCGCGGCGAGCTTCTACCGCCCCTGGGCCCAGTACACGGACCCCTCGGTCGAGCTGCTGGCCGTCCAGTACCCGGGCCGCGAGAACCGGTTCCGGGAACCGCTGATCCCGACGATGGACCCGCTGGTGTCGGCCGTCACCGACGAGCTGTCGGCCCTGCCGCCGCTGCCGACCGTGTTCTTCGGGCACAGCATGGGCGCGGCCGTCGCGTACGAGACGCTGCTGCGCCTCGAACACGCGGGCGCCTCCCAGGTCACCCGGCTGTGCGTCTCCGGCCGGTCCCCCGACGGCTCGGCCGGCCCGGCCGTACGGACGGACGACGACGTGGTCGAGACGGTCCGGTCCCTGGGCGGGACCCACGCGGACGTGCTCGGCGACCCCGAGATGCGGGAGCTGCTGCTGCCGGTGATCCGCAACGACTACCACCTGATCGACGGCTACCGCCGCCGGCCGGACGCGCCCGCGCTGCGCGCCGACGTCCACGCCCTGACCGGCGACCGGGACCCGCGGGTCACCCCGGAGGAGGCGGCCGAGTGGAGCGCGCTGACCTCGGGCTCGTTCGCCCTCACGGTCCTGGAGGGCGACCACTTCTACCTGGTGCCGGGGGTCGAGCGGGTGGCCCGCATCGCCATGGAACCGGCACGGACTCTTCCGGTTTAGCGGCATGCCCGTGGTCGGGAGAGCCCACGCGGAAGCGGGGGTGCGTCGGATGTCCTGAGGCCGCGCGGAGCCGGAACCTTGTCGTATGGCACGCAACCGGTCCGTACTCGTCCTGTTACTGGTCCTGCTGCTCTGCGCGGGCGTCGTGGGCTCCGGCACCCTCCCGCCACCCGAGACCCGCGCCCTGCGAGCCGCGGAACGCGGCGCCCGCCCGCTGCTCACCACCGGGCCGTACGGCGACCTGGGCGACCTGCGCCCCCTGGGACGTATGGTGGGCGGCGCGAAGGTGGTGGGGCTCGGCGAGGCGACCCACAGCTCGCACGAGTTCTTCACCCTGAAGCACCGCGTCCTGCGCTACCTGGTGGAGCACGAGGGCTTCCGCACCTTCGCTCTGGAGACGAGCTGGAGCAGCGGCCTGCGGCTGGACTCGTACGTGCGCACCGGCGCGGGCGACCCGCGGCGCATCATGCGGGAGGAGTTCCAGGACACGTACGCGTGGTGGAACACGGAGGAGTACCTGGCCCTCGTCGAGTGGATGCGCGCCTACAACGTCGGGCACCCGGCGGATCCGGTGCGCTTCATGGGCGACGACTTCGCGTACGCGGGACCGGAGCAGTACGACAGGGTGCTCCGGTACACGGCCCGGTACCTGCCGGACCTGCTGCCGCGCCTGACCGCGCTGTACCGGGGGCTGCGGCCCACCACGACGGCGGGCGCCTACATGAAGGCGTACCTGACCCGGCCCCTGGCCGAGCGCCGCGCGATGGCCGTCCGCGCGGAGGCGGCGCTGTCCCTGCTCGCCCGGCGGCCGGTTCCCCCCGGCGCGACCGAGGACGCCCACGCCTGGGCGGTGCAGCACGCCCGGACCCTGGCGCAGACCGCGCGCGGCTACGCGTTCGACTTCGACGACCCGGAGCAGCTGAGGCGGTCCATGGGCTACCGGGACCGCCTGATGGCGGACAACGTCGCCTGGTGGGCGGCCCGGACGGGCCGGAAGGTCCTGCTGTCCGCGCACGACAGCCATGTCGCCTACCGCACCTCCGACCCGCGCTACCCCCGCATGCAGGGCGCGTTCCTGCGGGAACGGCTGGGCACGGACTATGTGAGCGTCGGCGTGACGTTCGGCGACGGCTCCTTCAACGCGACGGACCGCGACGGCACGGCCCGTGTCCACACCGTGGGCGCCCCGCCGCGCGGCAGCACCGAACGCTTCCTCGACCGGGTGCGTCCCGGCGACTTCTTCATGGACCTGCGCACCGCCCCCGCCGAGGCCCGCGCCTGGCTGAACACCCCCCGGCCCACCCGCAGCATCGGCACGTCCTACCCCGAACGCCCCCACGAGATCGCTCCCACGGCCTTCCACGACCTCCTCTTCCACCTCCACCACGTCACACCGGCCCGCCTCCTGGCGCCCCCGGCCTGACGACCCCCGCGCGGCCGGCGACCCGGCTCGGGGCCGACTCCGGATCACCGCCCGCCCGCGGCCACCGGTACGGAGCCGGTAGCCGAGCGGCACGCGGCCCGCCCCGGCGAGCCCCGTGCCGCTCGGTACGCTCCCGCACGTGAAGCCGCCCGAATCGAGCACCGGCACCGGGGCGGGTCCTCGGCTTCGGACTGCACCTCGCCGCGCTGCGCGACCCCGCTCTGCGCGCGCTGACACACGAGTGGACCAGGGCCTCAGGCGCCGTTCTGGCCCGCTTCGCCGGGCCCGAGGCCGCCGCCCGCCTGGACGCCCTGCTGGAAGGGCTGATCACGCACGCACTGCTGTCGACGGACCAGGAGCCGCGTGAGGAGACACGGGCGGCCATCGCGCAGACCCTCGGTCCGGCCACCGGATCGGGAACGTGAACACCGGTGCCGGCGAACCGGGTTCGGTTCGCGTGAGACCGCGATGGCCGTGCGGTCGACGTACCTGGTCCTCGCCGCCCTGGGCCTGGCCGGCGCGACCTGGGTGTCCCGGCTGCCGGAGACCCGCGAGCGCATGGGCCTGGACAGCGCGTCGGTGGACCGGAGACCTGGGCGCCGGCATCACCTCACGTCTCGCCGAAGCCCACCCCGAGGCGGTCGTCGGCGTCCACCTGCTCGCCGCCGCGGCCCCGGCCGAGCCCGACCCGGCCGGACTCACCCCCGAGGAGGAGACCTGCCTGGCCTCCGTCGCGGCCTGGCAGGCGCAGGAAGGCGGCCACCCGCACCAGCAGAACACCCGCCCCCTCACCCTCGCCCCCGCCCTGACTCCCTGATCACGGTCGTCTCCGCACACACCGACGGCTACGCGGGGTCCAGCACGGGCTCCGCGGGGAGCCCGCCGTTCTTCTCGCAGCGCAGCTCCTTGGCCATGGCCAGCGAGATGGAGTGGGCCACGGTGGCGTAGGCGTCCTTCAACGCCTTGATGTCACCTTCGGGCTCCTTCGGCATACCCCAGCGCTCCACGCCGATGACGATGTGGGCCGGTTCCGCCGTCTCGGCCAACTTGTCGCTCCGGCAGGCGAAATAGACGTACGCCTTGTCCGCCGCCGCCACGGCCCGCTCCCCCATCTTCAGCGCCGTGAAATTCGGAGCCGAGTCGCCCGTCGGGGCGCCGTCTTCCACGTTCCAGGTGATCCTGAGCTCGAATTTCGGCGTGCCGATGGGCGTGTAGACACGGCAGACGTCATTGGTCCTAGTGGGGGTCGGGTACATCTGGGCAAGGTTCGCCGCGGCCCGCGCGACGGAGTACTCCTTGCCCGACGCCTCGAACCGCGACGACCCCGTGATCACCTTCAGCGCACGGGACGCGTCGGCGGACACGGCATCACCACCGCAGAGTTGTGTCCCGGCAACGATCTTGTAGTCCTTCGGAAGTCCGTCCTTGTCTCCGTCTCCTCCACAACCGGCGGCCCCGAGAAGCAACGAGGCGGCCACGGCCGCGGAGAGGAGTCCTCCGCGTACCGACCTACGACTGATCACTGTCCGCACCCTTACATGTCCTCGGCCGTCCACCGGCCTCAGCCGGTCTCCGGGCGGTTGCCCTGCTGGTTCTCCCGGTCGTTGCCGACCCCGTAGCCGATCCGGCGTCGATTCGTGCAGGTCCTGCCTGAACACGTCCTTCGTTCCCACACCGTGAGACGCCAGGAACTCCTCCATCAGGGCCTCGGCCATGCTCTCACCGGCGGAGTAGATCTTCTTCTTCTCCGTGTCGGTGAGGCCCTCCATCTTCTCCTTGTGCTCATCCACCCAGTTGTCGGAGATGTCGCCGACCATCTGGCCCATGACCTGTTCGACAGCTCCACTGGCGGTATCGGTCGCCAGCGGGATGAGCACCGCGGCCGTGCCCACGGCCGCGGTCGCGGGCAGAAAGCCGACGCCCGCCGCGATGCCCGCCGTGGCCCCGAACTCGATCCATCCCGACCGCTTGGCAACCGTGAGGCGGGAGGAACCCCGGCCGCGGCGCGGCCGGGGTCCCTCGGAACGGTGAGCGCCGGTCAGCAGGCGGGAGGGCCCACGCGGTGAACCGCTTTCCCACATGCTCGCGGACCGCACCACATCACGGTCACCGTGGACCGGGCGGGTCAGCGCCGCAGGGTGAGGACACCCGGCCGCCACGGCAGCTGGTCGTAGGGGCCGCCCGCGGTGGGGGACTTGCCCTGGTACAGGAACTGCAGGTTGCAGGGGTCGACGGTCATGGTCTGGTCGGGGTTGTTGCGGACCAGGTCACCGTGGCTGATGTCGTTGGTCCAGGTGGCACCGCTGTTGGCCTTGCCCGCGAAGGGGTTGCTCTCGCCGGCGCCCTGCGGGGTCCACGAGCCACTGAGGCTGGAGGCTGTGAAGGAGCGGAAGTAACGCCCGTTCGCCCCCATGGCCTCGACGATCATCAGGTACTGGTTCTGGCCCTGGACCTTGTAGACCTGCGGCGCCTCGAACAGGTTGGCCTTCGTGTCGCTCATGACCGTCGTGTACGACGAGCCGAAGTTGCCCGGGAAGTTCCCGATCGGCATGCTCGCCCGGTAGATCTTGCCGTTGTCCCCGGCGAAGAACAGGTACATGTTCTGACCGTCGGCGATCAGGGTCTGGTCGATCGGCCCGGTGTCGGAGCCGGAGATGCTCCCGGTGAACAGCGGCTGCGGAGCGGACCAGCCGTTGGGGTTGGCGGGGTCGCTCGACGTGCGGTAGACGAAGGGCGACGCACCCCACTGGTAGGCCAGCACCCAGATGTTCTTGGGCGCGAAGTAGAACAGCGTGGGCGCCACCGCGGCCTGGTTCATCCCCATCTGGCCGGCCGACGCCATGTCCGACCAGTTCGTGAAGGGGCTGAACATCATCGAGCCGTAGGACGATCCCGACACGTTCGACGCGTAGACCAGGTGCTTTCCGTTGTACGTCACGGTGGTGAAGTCCTTCACCGCGGCCCACCCGTTCGCCGGCTGTGCCAGGACGCCCGTCGACGTCCACCGGTACGTCGACGGAAGAGAGCACGTGCCATCCGTCGGCGGCGTCCCGGTCAGGCCGGTCCACTTCTGGTTGCTGCCACCGTTGCACGTCCCGATCTGCACTGCCGTGCCGTTGGCCGTACCGGCGCCCGCGGCCTCCAGGCACAGCCCGGACTCCACTCCGACGACCGCGCCGTCGGAGTTCACCCGCCACTGCTGGTTGGCGCCGCCGGAACAGGACCAGATCTGCACCCGGGTACCGGGCGCGGTGGCGTGGCCGGGGACGTCCAGGCACTTGTTGCCGTACACGGTCAACTGATGGTCGTCCGTCAGCGTCCACTGCTGGTTGGTCCCACTCCAGCAGTCGTAGATCTGCAGGTTCGTGCCGTCGTCCTGGCCGGCGCCGATCACATCTAGACACCTGTTCGAACCGACACCGCGCAGGGCGCCGCTGGTCGCCGCCTGGGCCGGGGTGACGACGAGCATCGCCGCCAACGCGGCCAGGACCGCGACCGCGGCGGCGAGCACCGCGGACGTGTGCCTGCGCCTGAGACTTCTCCTGTGCATGGGGACTTCCTCAACGTTGAGTGGGCGGTTCCGGTCGGCCTCGTCCGAGGGCGTCCGGACTGTCGGTGCGGTGCGGTGCGCAACGGCCCTGAGCGCCACGGTTGACCGCTTGTGACCTGGCGGCCCTTCGCGACCTCCTCCAGGGCCGGCGGCGCCCCCGGCGCCTGCGGGCGGCAGAGTGCCAGGGGTGGAGGCCTGGACGGCCGGACACCCGGGTGTCACGACCGGACAGCGTGATTGGCGCGGCCATGACATACGCATGCGACACAACTCCTTGCGGCTCTGCGTCAGGGCCCTGCGCCCCACCCGGAATTGCCCTGCTGTGCGATGGAGCGAATTGCCCTGCTGCGCGATGGAGCGACTCGCCACGTTCGCAATATCGAACAAAGGTCGAAGTGTCGAGCAAGCTGAATGATAGGGAACGGATGCTCGGCGTCAACTCCCCTCGCAGGTATCGCTACTCATGCCGAAATGTTGCGAGGAACTCGCCGACGAGACATCGCACGTCAACCGACAGAACGACTGCACCTCACCCCACCTCACGTCAGAGCGAGGAGAATCGTCCGCACACTTCCCCGATGTCGACCTCTGCCCTACGGCTTCCGGCTCCGACCGCGCCGCAGTTCACCATCCGCCCGGCAGGGCATCGAAACTTTCGGACATAAATCAGAAACTTCTTGGGCGTCGAGTATTGACGATGCCGGTGCAGCACCTCAATCATTCCTGTCTGAGAAACCGGCCCCAGTTCGACATTTCGAACCACGTCGCCTCGGGCAATCCCTGACGTACGCCAGATCCACGCACGACTGCACCACCGATCCACGCACCACATCACCTCGGCCACCCCGTTTCGTTCCGGTGGGGCTCGCATCAGCGCGTCCCCGGCTCCGCAGGCAGGGGGAAGGTACGTGACGCCACGGTTCCCCGACCGAGCCGACGGGGGTGCCCCGTGCCCGTCTCGAAGCCCGTCTCGAAGATCGTCCCGCCGCATGACCACGGTGTCCGGTCATTCCGTGCTGCCCGGACTCCGGCCCGACCCGCCCGTCCGTTCGTTCGTGCGTCCGTCTACCGCATGGGAGCGGACGACGCGGACTCCTGCGCTTCAGTCCTTCCATGATCTCTCCCTTGATCTCCCCCTTGGAGGCACAGTCATGGGCTCGTACGCCCTTCCCAGACCCGTCGTCCGCCGGAAGATCCGCGGCCTGCTGTTGACGCTGGTCGCCGGCGTCCTGGGCGTGGTCGCCGCACTGGTCGCGCCGCCGAGCGCGCACGCCGCCGAGAGCACGCTCGGCGCCGCGGCGGCGCAGAGCGGCCGCTACTTCGGCACCGCCATCGCCTCGGGCAGGCTGAGCGACTCGACGTACACGGCGATCGCGGGCCGCGAGTTCAACATGGTGACGGCCGAGAACGAGATGAAGATCGACGCCACCGAACCGCAGCGCGGCCAGTTCAGCTTCACCGCCGCCGACCGCGTCTACAACTGGGCGGTGCAGAACGGCAAGCAGGTGCGCGGCCACACCCTGGCCTGGCACTCCCAGCAGCCCGGCTGGATGCAGAGCCTCAGCGGCAGCGCACTGCGCCAGGCGATGATTGACCACATCAACGGCGTGATGGCCCACTACAAGGGCAAGATCGCACAGTGGGACGTCGTGAACGAGGCCTTCGCCGACGGGGGTTCGGGGGCCCGGCGCGACTCCAACCTGCAGCGCACCGGCAACGACTGGATCGAGGTGGCCTTCCGCACCGCGCGCGCCGCCGACCCGGCGGCCAAGCTCTGCTACAACGACTACAACATCGAGGACTGGACCTGGGCCAAGACCCAGGCCGTGTACTCCATGGTGCGGGACTTCAAGCAGCGCGGCGTGCCGATCGACTGCGTCGGCTTCCAGTCGCACTTCAACAGCGGCAGCCCCTACAACAGCAACTTCCGCACCACCCTGCAGAGCTTCGCCGCCCTCGGCGTCGACGTGGCCATCACCGAACTGGACATCCAGGGCGCCTCGGCCTCGACCTACGCCAACGTGGTCAACGACTGCCTGGCCGTCACGCGCTGCCTGGGCATCACCGTCTGGGGGGTGCGCGACACCGACTCCTGGCGATCGGGTGACACGCCGCTGCTGTTCAACGGCGACGGCAGCAAGAAGCCCGCCTACACCGCCGTCCTCAACGCACTCAACGGCGGCTCCACGACGCCCCCTTCGGACGGCGGGCAGATCAAGGGCGTCGGCTCGGGCCGTTGCCTGGACGTGCCCGGCGCCAGTACCGCCGACGGCACCCAGCTCCAGCTGTGGGACTGCCACAGCGGCACCAACCAGCAGTGGACGTACACCGACGCCGGCGAGCTCAGGGTCTACGGCAACAAGTGCCTGGACGCCGCCGGCACCGGCAACGGCGCCAAGGTCCAGATCTACAGCTGCTGGGGCGGCGACAACCAGAAGTGGCGCCTCAACTCCGACGGATCCATCGTCGGCGTCCAGTCCGGCCTCTGCCTCGACGCCGTCGCAGGCGGCACCGCCAACGGCACCCTGATCCAGCTCTACTCCTGCTCGAACGGCGGCAACCAGCGCTGGACCCGCACCTGATCGACGGATCCCGGCGAAGCCCTGGTCAGGACCGATTCCTCGGCTCATCGTCCGCCGTGCGGACGCCCAGACGTCGAACGGGCGTCAGGGCCGGGAGTCCGTCCCGCCCAGGGCTGAGCAGACCGCCGCAACCAGGTGGTGGACCGAGAGAAACAGGTGGAGCGCTCCACCCGAACCACGAAACCCGGCCGGGGCGGTGTACTCCGCCGAACCGACCGCCGACCGCCGGGGCAGTGCCGCCACTCGCGCCGGTGGGACCGTGGCATGCCGAATGGATGGCGCCGAGCGAAGGCCGACGGCGGATCCACCGCACGGCCTGATGCGCGCCCCCACCGAACAACGCGACGAATGCCCTCAGCTTCAGGACGACTCAGCCGACGTCGGGCTTACGGGCGCGCAGGACGACGTCGAACCGCCCGGGATATTGCCGGTCCATCGGCTCGAACCCCGCTTCGGTGTACCACTGCTCGAATTCCTTCGGCGTGTAGATGCGGCCCTCGGGCGACGCGATCGTGTGCACGTACGCCGACATGAACGCGGCGTGGGCGGGACCGGTCTCGTCGTCGTCCTGGGCGCAAGCGACGATCACCAGGTGTCCTCCCGGCTTCAGCGCCCGGTAGGACTTGGCGAAAAGGTCGCGCACCTGTTCCGGCGACCAGATCTCGAGGAATCGAGAGAATACGACGCAGTCGTGGGACGTGGGGAACTCTTCCTGCCAGATGTCGGCTCCGACCGCGTGGACACGGTCGACAAGACCCGCCTCGGCGATCTGCTCCTCCGCCATCTTCGCCACGTTGGGGAGTTCGAGGATGGTCGCCTGGAGGTGCGGCCACCGCCGGGCGAAGGCGATGGCATTTGTTCCGGTGCCGCCGCCGACGTCCAGTACATGCCGGTAGGATGAGAAGTCCACGGAATTGACGAAGTCCTCGACCACCGAGCGGCTCTGATGTTCCATCATGGCCGTCCACACCTTTTCGAGGTTCTCGTCCTCGCCGAGCAGCTCGTAGAGCGTGGTCGCCGACGAGCCGGCAAGCAGCTCACGGTCCAGCCCCAAGTTGTCGTTCTCCACCAGCGATTCGTAGAGCCAACCCATAGGGCGATACAGCATCTCGTGGGTGTAGCGGATGACGACCGGCATGAATTCGTCCGGATCGCCCGCGAGGACATCGGTCGCGGCAGTGTTGTGATACCCACCGTCCTCCTTGCGCACAAGCTCGAATGTGCTGCATCCCAACAGCAGCACATGGCCCGCGCGTTCCTCCAACTCCAGCGCCTGGGTTATCTCTTCGAGAGTACTGCCTGGCCGCTCCTTGAGCAGGGCAAACAATTTCAGGCGCAGTGCGGCGTGCAGGAACGGGAACCGAAAGCTGGTATAAACCAGCTTCCACAGCTCGTCCATGGCGGTCGCTGACGGTGTGGTCATGGTGATCTCCTTCACGGTGCTACGAGCCTCGGGCGTGAATCCTCGGCCGTGTCGTGTCGTGGCGAAGTCCAGCAATGTCCGGTTGCAACGATTGGCGGCATTGAGACAGGCAGTGGAAGCGAGATCCCCGCAGCGTGCCGCACCCTGTCCCGGGGACGCGGCACCAAGTGGGCGGCGCTAGACCGTCACCCTCACCTGCGTCATCGACGATTTCCTCCCCGTTGACGCGCCCTGCCCGCACGACGAATCCGTTCAGGTCGCGATGCACCATGAGGCAACACCAACCCCGAGAACCGCGCAAGACCATTGCCGCCCCAACCCGCTCGTTGATGGCCTGAATCACTCGCTTCCACCTCCGCACCCCTTCATTTTCGACCGAAGGAGCCCCGATCCCGGCCCCAGCCCGAGCGTCAAGGGGCTGAAAATCGCCCATTGGATAGAGCGGCAGGTAGCCGGAACTTTTTTTCAAAACGGACAGGCCGCCGGAATCGCGACCCCCCATTCGTCGATTACAGTCGAGGATCCGCTCCGGAATATGGCTGCGAGACGCGCAAGCGTCGAAGAAGACCAAAAAGCATCTGGCCGGCCATGGGGCGTTCTGTATCTTTTGATGCCGTCCGCAGCCACATCCGTGACCCAGAGGCGACTCGACCCACAAGGATCCCCGATGTACCTCCGGCTACTCGACGCACAGTTCAATGATCCCGCCTACGACGCCTATCTCGAAGCCCAGCAGCGCGCTTACTCCGCACCCGGCTACGAGACGTTGACGAAGTACGGAAGCACGGACCCGCGCACTACTCGCGACCCGTTGAGTTACCTTGCTGTTTTCGACGAGACGGCAGGCGACGAGGACGAGAGCCTCGTCGGCGGTATCCGCATCCACCGGAAAATAGCGGGCCAGCTGCCGTCCGAGATCCACCTCGCGAGCCAGGATTTCAACGATGCCTTGGCGGACGAAGTCGCCGCCGGCGAGTCGGTGGCAGAGATCTGCGGCATCTGGGTGGATCACGACTGGCGGGGCCGCAACCTCGCGTCCCTGCTGTGCTTCGCCTCCGTCGTGGCGGCCCAGCGACTGGGGGCAACCGTGATCTGTGGCAGCGGCCCCACCGAACGGATCAAGGGATACGAACGGTGCGGTCTCCGTTTCCGGCATGACCGCCCCCTGCACGACCGCCCGTTCCCGGGCATCACGGCGTACTACTCCATCAACCGGGCAGAGGCCATCCGCCATCGCGAGGAGCGATTGACCGATGCGGCGGTGCTGCTGGACCGCGCCCTGGACGAAGCGCCCCTCATCCCCACCGACGTGGCCCGCGCCGTCGCCGAGAAACTCGGCCTCGGGCACTCCACCGCCTCGGCATCCGTAGGCGACGCACGTTAGGAGATCAATGAACCTGGAAGCGCGTCTCGGCACCCTCACCCAGACCGCCGGCGACATGGCTCCATGGCGACCGAGGCTGTACGCACCGGTCGAGCCCGAGCAACGTGCCGCCCTGACAGAGCTCCTCGAAAGCGGTGTCGTCGACTCCGTCCACGACACGTGCGCCGACCAGCTGGCAGAGCTCCTCTCCGCTCGACGCCCCGACTGGCGTCCGAACGCCGACGAGTTGGCCTCCGCGGTCACTGACCACCTCGGCGGTAGGCCCCCGGCGGAGTACGGCACATGGGCGTGGTACGCCTGGTCGCGGCAGCTCGTCCACGTCCTACCGCCGGCCGAGCACCGCGAGCTCCGTCAGTCCCGCAACCGCTACAAGATCACCGCCGAGGAGCAGAACCTCCTGTCACGGAAGACCGTGGCCGTGGTCGGCCTCTCCGTGGGCGCCGCAAGTGCGGTCACCCTCGCTCAGGAGGGCGTGGGCAACCGTTTCCGGCTCGCCGACTTCGACCACCTCTCCCTCTCCAACCTCAACCGGCTCCGCGCCTCGGTCGCCGACGTCGGCCTGCCCAAAGTCGTCATCGCCGCACGGCAGATGTACGAGATCGACCCCTACCTCGACATCTCTGTCTGGCCGGAGGGACTGACCGAGGAGAACACCGACGCCTTCCTCGCGGGCGGTGGCCGCACCGACCTCCTCGTCGAGGAGTGCGACGACATGTTCCTCAAGGTCCACGTCCGCGAACGCGCCCGCGCGCTCGGCATCCCCGTCCTGATGGAGACCAACGAGCGCGGCATGCTGGATGTGGAGCGGTTCGACCTCGAACCTGGACGTCCCCTTCTGCACGGCCTTCTGCGGGGAGTGGCGGCCGCCGGGGTCAAGGCGATGTCGACCCGCGAAAAGCTCCCGCACCTCCTCCGCATCCTCGGTCAGGACGAGCCCTCCGAGCGTCTGGTCTCCTCCCTCGTCGAGACGGGCAAGACCATCTCCTCATGGCCACAACTCGCCTCGGGAGTCAGCCTGGGCGCCGCGCTGGTGACGGACACCGCTCGCCGCCTCCTCCTCGGTCAGTTCACCGCCTCGGGACGGTACTTCGTCGATCCCGGCACGCTGATCCGCGAGGGCGCGGAGACCGCCTTGACACCAGCGGAGCCCACGTCCGAGCCCACTGCGGAGGAGGCCTCCCCTCCCCTCCTCCTGCCGCCGTCCATCAACGCCGGCGCCACCCTGAGTGAAGAAGGCATCCGCCGCCTGGTCGCCTACGGCATCCAGGCGCCGTCCGGCGGCAACAGCCAGCCCTGGCAGTTCACAGCCCATGACGAGGCGTTGGACTGCCGCGTCGACGCCACGCAGCCGCAGACCATGCTCGACTTCGAAGGCCGCGCCACCCATCTGGCCATCGGAGCGGCGGTGGAGAACATTCACCTCGCGGCCCAAGCCTCGGGCTCGGCCTGCCATGTGCGGTACTTCCCCATCCCGGCCGACCCCGGCCTGGTCTGCCGACTCACCTTCTCCAGCGCGGCTGACGTCCCGCGCCCCGCACTGTTCGACTGGATCGAGCACCGCACCACCAACCGCGGTCCCGGCCCCGTTCGCCCACTCGCCGAGTCGCACGCCGCAGCGCTGACGGACTGCGCCACCGAGAGCGGCGCCCGACTCCACCTCGTCACCGGCCGCGAACAGTTGGACGAGATGGGGCGGGTCCTGGGGGCGGGCGACCGGCTGCGGATACTCTCCCCGCAACTGCACCGGGAGATGATGAACGAGTTGCGCTGGGACCCCGAGGAGACGCGGCGCACGCGGGACGGCATAGACGTCGCCACTCTGGGGTTCGACGAGGTCGACCTCGCGGGCCTCCGTCTGGCGCGACAATGGCCCGGTCTGGCTTTCGTCCGCCGGATCGGCGGCGGCAAAGCCTTCGAGGAGAGTGCCGGAAAGGCCCTTGCCGCCTCATCGGCCGTCGGCTGCCTCACCATCCCGGGCAAGGGCCCTCACGCCTTCGTCAAGGGCGGCCGCGCCCTGCAACGGCTCTGGCTCACCGCCACTTCCCTCGGCTTGGGATTCCAGCCCCACACCTCCCTGCTCTACCTGTTCGCCCGCGTGGAAGGTGGCAGCACGACCGGGCTCGACGCCACCGAGACCGACGTCCTGCGCACTCTGCGCACCAGGTTCAACACCCTCATCCCCGGCAAGCCGGACGAGGCCGAGCTCATGCTCTTTCGGCTCTCCTACGCGTCGCCGCCGACGACCCGCTCGCTGCGCCGCACCGTCGACTCGGTGCTCCGATTCGCAGGGCCGCCTTCGCGGAGCAGGGCGTGACGTGGCTCCGGCACGGCCGCGGAACGCTGTCGGTGATCTTCAGGCGGCCATGTTCCGACAGCGCGTGACGCCGTGAGCGTCCGCGACAACGGATGCGTCATGAGGAGGGTCGCCCTCGTTGACCCGGCCGCGGGGCAGGACGCCTGCCGGTTCGCGGCCCCCGACCGGCACTCCTGGAAGCATCACTCCGTTACGGGCAGACACTCGTCGAGCAGACCGACGACGTCACTCCAGGCACGTCGCGCGTGTCGAGGGTGGTGGCCCACTCCAGGGCGCACGCGCTGGTTCACCGGCGGGTGGTGGAAGGCGTGCAGAGCACCGCCGTAGATCACGAGACGCCAGTCGACTCCCGCGGCCACTATTTCGGCGACGAAAGCCTCCCGTTGCGCGGGCGGCATGATCGGGTCTTCCGATCCGACCCCTGCCCACACAGGACAGCGGATGCGCGCCGCCTCACCCGGTCGGCCCGTGGTCAGGGCGTTGACTGTCCCGATCGCACGCAGGTCGACACCGTCACGCCCGAGTTCCAGCCCGATGGCGCCCCCGGTGCCGTAGCCGATGACGGCGATCCGGTCGGGATCGGTCCGCGGTTCGGCACGCAACACGTCGAGCGCCGCGTGACCGATCCCCCGCATCCGGTCGGGATCCGCGAGCAGGGGGGTTACTCGTGCCATCATCTCTTCGGGCTCGGTGAACCACCGTCCGCCATGGATGTCGAAGGCGAACGCCACGTACCCCATCTCGGCCAGGGCGTCGGCCCTGCGGCGCTGGAAGTCGTTCAGTCCGGTCCCCTCGGGCCCGACCAGGACTGCGGGCCGACGGTCGGTGCCGGCCGGGAGCGCCAGGTGCCCGACCATCGTCAGACCGTCGGCCGGGTAGGCGACCGAACGTGTGGTAACCGCGATCATGGGAACGCACTGTAGCGACCTCCGGGCCGGGACGATCGGACCGACAGGGCCGACCGGACAACGCTGGTACCTCTCTGAACTGCGACGATGACCAGCAGGTCGCTGCGATCTTGGTCCCGGCACGTCACCGGCATGGAGCACAGACCGCTGTTGACCCCGGCAACGGTCGATGTCGCGACGTGCCGCGCCCTCCGCCGACAGCACCGACGACGGCAGGGCATGGGAGGGGTTCGTCCAGCACGATGGCCGTCGTCGGCGAGACCGTGACGATCAGCGACGACGGCCGTCCAGTGACCGGGCCCGGCATGTGACGCTTCCCTCGTGTACGAGGGAAGCGAGGAGGAGGGGATGACCTCGACGCCCAGCTCACCGCCGGAATGCGCCGCTACACCGCCGACCGCGACCGGCTCACCGTCTACCGGCTACCGCCCTACGCACCCGACCTCAACCCGGTCGACGGCATCTGGTCCGTCCTGCGCCGCTCCACCACCGCCGACCGGGCCTTCAGGACCCCAGCCGGCCTGATCACCGCGATCCGGCACGGCCTCCGCCAACTCCAGTACCGACACGACGTCCTCGACGGCTGCCTCACCGGCACCGGACTCCTCGATTCACCGTGACGACATCGCGCGTTCAAGGTCAGTAGTGGCAAGGGGAGCGGGTAGTTGTGCGGGTGGTGGTGCGAGATTAAAGTGAGCGGCCGTGCTCGGAGTGCTCGGTGTGGCCGGCGGGGACCGGTCAACCCGGGCCTGAGGGAAGGGAATCCCGTCGTGACCGAGACCGAGAAAGCCGCCGCCGATCCCGCGATACCCGACAGAACCGAACGGCGCGACAACCCCGGCGGGATCGAGTTACTCGCCTCGCTCAGCCCCGACTTCGTCGCCGACCCGTACACCGCCTACGCGAGGCTGCGCGAGCGCGGTCCGGTGCACCAGGTAGTGACGCCCGACAGGGGCGTGGTGTGGCTCGTGGTCGGGTACGAGGCCGCGCGCGAGGCCTTCACCGCCCCGCAGCTCAGCCGGGACTGGCATCGCGAGTGGCGGCAGACCGGCTGGAGCCCGCCGTACGCCCTGAACATGCTCGGCAACTCCAACATGCTGATGAGCGACCCGCCCCACCACACCCGGCTGCGGAAGCTGGTGGCGGGGGAGTTCACGGCCCGGCGGGTCGAGGGGATGCGGGGGCGCGTCCAGGAGATCACCGACGAGCTGCTGGACCACATGACGGCGGACGGAGCGCGCCGCGCCGACCTCATCGAGGCGTTCGCCTCCCCGCTCCCCATGATCGTCATCTCCGAGCTGCTCGGCGTCCCCGGCCTGGACCGCGCCTCCTTCCACGCCTGGTCCAACGAGACCCTCGCGCCCACCAGCCCCGAGGCGGAGAAGGACGCGTACGAGCGGATCATGCCGTATCTCACCGGGCTCATCGCCGCCAAGCGCGAGAGCCCTGGGGAGGACCTGCTCAGCGCCCTCGTCCACACGGTCGACGAGGGCGGCGACCGGCTCACCGAGGACGAGCTGGTCTCGTTGGCCTTCCTCCTGCTCGTCGCCGGGCACGAGACGACGGTCAACACGATCGGCAACGCGGTGCGCGCGCTCCTCGCGCACCCCGAGCAGCTGGCGGCCGTACGGGCCGATCCGGCGGGGCTGGCGACGGGGCTGGTGGAGGAGACGCTGCGCTACGACGGGCCGGTGGCGACCACCACGCCGCGCATCGCCCTTGAGGACACCGAGGTCGGCGGCGTATCGGTGCCGCGCGGTGCCATCGTGCTGATCGCCATGGCCGGCGCGGACCACGACCCGGCGCGCTTCCCCGATCCGGAACGCTTCGACGTACGGCGCAGCGACGCCCGGAACCATCTGTCCTTCGGACACGGGATCCACTTCTGCCTGGGCGCCCCCCTCGCCCGCCTCGAGGGCGAGGTGGCGCTGCGCACGCTGCTGGAGCGCTGCCCGGATCTGACGGCGGACGGGGAGCCGGGCGAGTGGCTCCCGGGGTTGCTGATCCGGGGGAGGCGGAGCCTGCCGGTGCGGTGGTGATACGCCCGCCGCAGGCGGGCTGACGGGCGGTTGAGCGGTCACGGCACGCCGTTCGCGCAGGTCAGCGGGGACTGTCAGGGGCGGGGTCCACACTGTCCGCGGTGCTGCGGCGCAGGCGTCGCGCACCGGACGGGAGAGAGGCGATCGTCATGACCGCGACCCCGCTGCCGGCGAGCACCAGGAAGGGGCTTTTCCCATGTCTGCTGTCGAAGTCATCGACCTGAGCAGCCTGAGTGCTCCGGCCGGGGGCTCGCAGAGGCTGAAGGGGCACCTCACCCGACCGGATGGCCCAGGACCCTGGCCGGGCGTGGTCATCGCTCACGAGGTACTCGGCGTTGACGACGTCATGCTCCGCCAAGCCGAGCGCCTGGCCGGCGCCGGGTACCTCACGCTTTTGCCCGACCTGTTCACCGCGGGCGGCGCACGGCGCTGCCTGATCCCCACGATCCGCGCGGCCATGTCCGGGACCGGGCGTGCTTACCAGGACCTGGAGGCTGCCCGCTCCTATCTGCTGGCCCGGAGCGACTGCACCGGTGCGGTCGGCATCATCGGCTTCTGCATGGGAGGCGCGTTCGCCTTGATGACGGCCGGACGCGGTGACTACGACGCGGCGTCAGCCAACTACGGACAGCTTCCCAAGGACCTGGACGTCCTCGCCGGCGCCTGCCCCGTCGTCGCCAGCTTCGGCAGGAAGGACCGCACCCTGAAGGGGGCGGCCGACCGGCTGAGCGCGGCCCTCGAACACCATGGAGTCGTGCATGACGTCAAGGAGTACCCGCAAGCAGGCCACGCCTTCCTCAACGACGCCGAGGCCGGCCCCAGGCCACTGCGCCCCCTGTTCCGCGTCATGAACATCGGCCCGGATCCGGACGCTTCGGCGGACGCCTGGCGGCGCATCGAGACCTTCTTCGCCACTCACCTTCACGCTCCCCGCACCTGAGTAAGCCGAGTCGTGAGCATTCTTGGCTTTGACGGTTCGAGTCGGGGTCCGGCACACATTCCGGGCTCTGTCGCGGATGTGGTGGTGTACCCGATCGCGGACGGGTGGGCATCACCTGTTGTGTGAGGGATGCGGTGAGCGTCGTTGACGTACTTCTCCCGGTGGGGGGTGTGCCAATTCGTCACCGTCATCGAGGCCCCGCAGGCCGGTGCACACCGCAGGTTCCGCAAAAGCCCGGTATCGCCGCAGGTCAGGTCCTCTCGCTGGACAACTTCGGGACGGAGTTGATGCATCGTGGAACGACGCATGTCGGTTGCGACGCACTGGGGCAGTTTTGTCGCGGTGGTTGATTCCGGTCGGCTGGTGCGAATCGAGCCGAGGGGCGATGACCCCGCGCCGTCGCCCATCGGACCCGGAATGGTGACAGCCGCCGACGACAGCGCCCGCGTGTTGCGCCCCGCGGTGCGCAAGGGCTGGCTGAACGGCCTGCCGCGTGCCCACGACGCGGCCAGGGGCACGGACGCCTTCGTGGAGGTGAGCTGGGACGACGCGATCACCCTGGTGAGCGAGGAACTGCGCCGAGTGCGTTCACAGCACGGAGACCGCGCCGTGTTCGGCGGCTCCTACGGCTGGGCGAGCGCGGGCGCTTTCCACAACGCGCAGGGGCAACTCCACCGGTTCCTGGCGTTAGGCGGGGGGTACACCGACTCTCGCAACACGTACAGCACCGCGGCTTTGGAGGTCATCCTCCCCCATGTGATCGGCGGAGCTCCGTGGAGCTACCAGTCCCGGATGCCGATGTGGGACGAGATCGCCGAGAACTGTGAGCTTGTGGTGGCGTTCGGAGGGCTGGCCCTCAAGAACAGCCAGATCAACCCCGGCGGACTGGCCAGACACCGGACGCAGGACCTTCAGCGAGAGTGCCGTGCGGCCGGGGTGCGGTTCGTGAACATCAGCCCTATCCGCAGCGACACCGCCGGCTTCCTCGACGCCGAGTGGCTGCCCGTCATCCCCAACACCGACACCGCCGCGATGCTCGGCATCGCACACACCATGCTGGTCAACGGCTGGCACGACGAGGACTTCCTTCGCCGTTGCTGCGTCGGGTTCGACCGCTTCGCCTCCTACTTGACCGGCGCATCCGACGGCGTCGCCAAGGATGCCGCCTGGGCGGCGAGGATCACGGGCATCAGCCGGGACACGATCATCGAACTGGCTCGCCGCCTGTCCGCGCAGCGTTCGCTCATCATGGTCAACTACGCGATACAACGGGCGGATCACGGCGAACAGCCGATCTGGATGTCGGTCGTGCTGGCTGCCATGGCGGGTTCGATGGGGCGGCCCGGCTGCGGCTGGGGCGCGGGCTACGCGACGATGGACGCGACCGGCGTCGCCCCCGGCCGGCCCTCCGTGGCTTCGATTCCCCGGGTTCCCAACCCTGTCGCGGATTTCATCCCCGTCGCACGGATCGCCGACACCCTGCTGCATCCGGGCAAGACCATCGACTACGACGGCCGGCGCCTGACCTTGCCCGAGCTCCGCCTGATCTACTGGTGCGGAGGGAACCCGTTCCACCACCACCAAGATCTCCACCGCTTGACCCGCGCCTGGCAGACCCCTGACACGGTGGTGGTTCACGAAGCCTGGTGGAACACCACGGCCAAGTTCGCCGACATCGTCCTTCCCGTCGCCACCAGCCTGGAGCGCGACGACTTCGCCGCCGGATTCTCCGACCCCCACCTCGTCGCGATGCCGAAAGTCCGTGAGCCGGCGGGCGAGTCACGAACCGACCACCACATCTTCACCGCCCTGGCCTCCCGGCTCGGATACGAGTACGAGTTCACGCAGTCACGCTCCGAGATCGAATGGGTCCGGCACCTCTACGAGCAGACGAGGGCCGACCTCGGCGACGACGGGGCCTTGCCGGGCTTCGACGACTTCTGGCGAAGCTCGACGGCTGAGCTGCCGACGCTCAGCGGCCCGTTCCCCGGCAGCTTCGAGGCGCTCCGCGCAGATCCGCGGCGTTTCCCCCTTACCACCCCGTCGGGCCGGATCGAGATCTTCTCCGAGGAGATCAACTCGTTCGGCTACGACGACTGCACCGGGCATCCGGCGTGGTTCGAACCGGTGGAGTGGCTCCGTGCCGGCCTGTCGGACCGATTCCCGTTGCACTTGATCTCGAATCAGCCCGCCTCACGCCTGCACAGCCAGTACGACAACGGCGGCCACAGCCTCAAGTCGAAGATCCATGGCCGTGAGCCCGTGACGATCAATCCGCTGGACGCCGCGTCCCGAGGCATCGAGAACGGCACGATCGTGCGCGTCCACAACGACCGCGGCAGCTGCCTGGCGGGCGCAGTCCTGTCGGACGACGTCATGCCAGGCGTCATCCAACTGTCCACCGGAGCATGGTGGGACCCGGCCCAGCCAGGCCGGAGCGGCACCTTGGACCGCCACGGCAATCCGAACACCCTCACGGCCGACCGAGGGTGCTCGCGCCTGTCCCAGGGACCGAGCGCCCACAGTGCGCTCGTCGACATCGAGCCCTACGACGGCCCCCTTCCGGATGTGCTCGCCTTCGCACCACCACACCTCGAACACTGACACGCAAGCCGCCTGCCTCTTCGGGGAGGTCCTTCGTGTCCGCCGTCGTCAAGCGCGCAGCGGGCCGCCCCGGCTGCCAGAGGCCCCCCCGTTTTGCATTCGCGTAATCAGATGAATACTGTGCGCAGTCGTGACTGCACTTCAAGACCTCAAGTACGGCCAGTGGTTCAGGGGCGCCGACGTCGACGGCGACGGGTTCATCACCCGGCGAGACGTCCGCGCCATGAGCGAGCGCTACATCGCCGCCCGAGACGCCGCGCCGGACTCCGCGACCGCCCGCCGACTCATCGAGGGAATGGACGGGTTCTGGACGAATGTGATCGCCCCGATGGACCAGGACGGTGACGGGAAGGTCGATCTGCGGGAGATGACCGAAGGCTTCAGGAGCGTCCTGACCGACCCGGCCCTCTATCCGCAGCAGATCGCGCCGGTCACCAACTGCTTCTTCGACCTCGTCGACCTCAACGCGGACGGCAAGATCGACCAGGCCGAGTTCCAGCAGATGTTCGACTCGGTCGCCGGAGTGCCCGCCGAGGACTGCGCCACGGTCTTCGCCGCTCTGGACAGGGACGGCTCCGGTGGGCTGGACCGCGCCGAGTTCCACCAGGCCCTCACCGAGTTCTTCTACGGCAACGACCCGGATGCTCCTGCCAACCACCTCTTCGGCAGGGTCACCGCCTGACAGCCCGGGATCCGACCGCCCACACCACTGCCGTGCGGGCGGTCGGCGTCGAGGCCCCGGGCCAGGCGATCAGCGACCGCAGGAAGGCGAGCCGGCCGGCGCCGTCCTCGGCCGTGGCGAGATCCAGGCCGAGAGGGCGAAGACGGTGGCCGCACCGAGCACACCCGGCTCCAGAGGAACGCGCAGAACCGTCCAGGTGTCGCCCGCGAACCAGTCGGGCACTGGGAACGGCTTGGCCACTGAGAGGTCGGGTCCCCTACACGGAGGCCTCGGCACTCCCTACGACACAGGGTGACGCGGCCGGCGCAATCAGTACAGGTCGCCCGGAGACCTGCCGCCGTACGGCCCGAGCCCGAAGGACAGCCCTAAGGCGCTGCTCGACGGGTCAAGCCCGACAGGTCGATTGACCCGCGCTGTCTGATCCAGGACGACGGACGACTACCTCACGCACCGTCAGACACAGCGTCGAGCGAGCGTCAAGACATGCACCGAGCCCGTCTCTGACGGAGTTGAGGCAGAGCGTTCTGGACCCACGCCCCCGCTGCGAAACCGCGGGTGAGCCACGTGGCGGGAACCTACGACATGCTCCACGCGGTGAACTTCGGGAAACGGGTCGAGCACCACCCACCACATCCGGAAAACCCGAGGAAGTCGAAGGTCGGAGTCCCTTCGCAGCAGGCTCCGAAATCGCCACGCACTCCACGTGGTGGGTCATCGGGAAGATGTCACACGTCGAAGCTCCCACGAAATCGCTGGTCAGAGGCCAGTCTTGGCTCAGCCAGGGGCTTTCGGTCGCTCGGAGCGTCAAACGGGCGTCAGCCACCCGCGCCGACGGCATCTTCACGGAACCACTGCGGCGAGGTCTGACAACAACAGGTCAGCCACCAGTTCCTCGACCACCGCGGTGCCGTGTTCGGTCATGGCGCGCGTCAGTTCGGCGTCCCAGGGCGCCTCGGTGAGTCGGCCGGGCTGAGGGCCGTGCGGTGTGCGGGCGACGGCGGCACGGTAGTCCGCGGCCGTCATGCGCCAGGGGCAGACCGGTGTCTTGTCCATGAGGTACGCGGCGATGCGTATGCCTTCTCCGTCGAAGTCGCCGTGGTACCGGAGGATGGCGCCCTGGCCGGCGAGGAGGCGCAGGAGTTCGATGGCCGCGCTGTTGGGCCAGCCGGACGTGCACACGAGCGGCGGGCAGTCCGGGCCGAAGCGGCGCAGGGCGAGAGCCAGGATGCTGGGGTTCTCCACAGCGTGGACCACGGGTGCGGAAGCGACGGCCGGAGTGAACTCGCCAGGGGAGCGCAACTGGGCGAGGGTCAGGCTGGCGGCCTGACCGGCCTCGGCACAGACGCGGGCCACCCGGGCGAGCGGGCCGTCGCCGGACGGCCGCAGTCCAGCGGCGAGCACGGTGGCGGAGAGGTCGTCGTCGGCGACACCCGCCCGCGCCCACAGGGCTCGCCGGTCTGCCGCCGACTGGGGCGCGGCCGTGTCGTGGAGGGTTGCCAGGGCCCGCAGGACGAGCGTGGACACCGGGGTGCCGTCGTCGAGTGCGTGGGAATGACCGTTCAGGACGCGGGCGGCGAAGACCGGCAGTGGCTCCGCCCGGGCGGGCAGCTCCCCGAGCACCGTGAGCGCGTCGGTGAGCAGGGACCGGGTGCGTTCCGGTGAGGCTCCGACCAACCCCGCGGCTCGGCAGGCGGCGACCCACTCGGCGAGCGCGGGCTGGGCCCGCACGGTGTCGTGGCCGGCCAGCCAGGTCCACAGCTCGGCGCGTTCGTCCTGTTGGCGGCGCCGTTCGCCCGCTCGGTCACCGAGGGGGCCGATAAGTTCGGTGACGGTGTCGCGCACGGTACGGCCGCACAGGTCGGCGACGGCTTCTTCCAGCCGGGCGAGGGCGACGGAGGGCCGCGCGTCCGGCAGCCGGTCCATGCCGAGAAGGTCGGCGAGAGCCTCGCGCTGGGCGTCGTCGAGCGGTCCGAGGCGTACCCGTGCGACGGGGCGGCCGGAGGAGAGGCGGTCGTGGACCGTGCGCCAGAGCGGTAGGAGTTCGGGGCGGCGCAGGGTGCGTTCGCCCGGGGACGCATCCGGGCGGGTCATCCCGCCTCCAGATCCGTACCGTTCCAGACGAAGCGGACGCTGGTGACCGCGTCGTCGTCCCCGCCGGTGAGGAGTTGGTGCACAGCGATGCCGGGCAGTTCCCCGTAGGTGCACCATTCGTGGTCGGAGGTGATCACGAGGTCCAGGTCGAGTGCGGTGAGCAGAGCGAAGACCTGCCCTCGGTTGACCGTGTCGACACCGACGAAGACCTCGTCCAGCAGGATGGGCCGGGGGGCCGACGGCACGGCCTCGTAATGGGCGGCGACGGCGGCGAACAGCGGCAGGTGCAGTGCGATGGCCTTCTCCCCGCCGGAGAGTGCGCCGTGCAGCTTCTTGGTCAGCGGCTGCCAGCCGGCTTCGTTCGCCCGGTCGAGGCGGACGGTGAAGCGGTGCCAGGCGGTGTAGTCGAGCACCTCGCCGAGCTGTTCCTCCCAGCTCGCGGCCGTGTCGCTGTCCTTCGCCTCCTCGATACGGGCGCGGAAGAAGGAATGCAGGGCCTCCCGGTCGGTCTCGGTGACCCGGCCGGGGTCCTTGAGCAGCAGCTGACGGGCGGTACGGGTGCTGTCCGGAAGGTCCGGACGGACGTCCCAGACGAGTTGGACGGCGACGTGGGACGCGGTGCGGACCCGCTCCAGGTGCCCGTTCATGCGGTCGACGAGTTCACCGGCCTGACGGATGCGCGCCGCGAGGTGGCGGCGGATGTCGCCGGTGAGGATCTGGTCGAAGAGGCGCCGCTCGGTGGTGGTGATGTCGTCCCGGCTGCGGTCGCGCTCCTGGGTGAGCGTGGTCAGCAGGGCCGTCGCTCCCACGCGCACGCCGTCCAAGGTGGCGGTGAAGAGCTGGATGTCGTCGTCCGGCTCCAGGTTCAGGTCGGCGCGGGCGCCGAGGCGTCGGCGAGCCTCGTGGACCGCTTCGGAGAGACGGGTCGCGGCGTCGCCCAGGTTGCGTGGCGCGTGCGGGACGCCTGGCCACTTCGCCGCTGTGGCGCGGGCGGCCTCCAGAGTGGCCTTGGTGCCGTCACCGGCGTCGAGTTCCGGTGTGATGCCGGCGTCCTCGGCCAGCCCCGCCAGACACTGGTGCCGGAACCGGTGCGCCGCGGTGTCCCGGCTCGCGACGGCCTGTTCCCGTCGTTCGGCGTCCTGGCCGCTGGTGGCCCGCAGTTCTCCGATACGTCCTTCCAGGCGTAGCAGGAGATCGGCCGCCCGGCCGGCCTCCTCACGGCAGCGACGCAGTTGCGCGCGCGCCTGGGCGACGCGTGCGACGATCTGCCGGTAGTCCTCGCCGACGGTGGCTTCCACCGCCTCCAGGCGCGCTCTCAGCCCCGCCGCCTCCGCTTCGGTGGCGGCCGCGTCCTCGGCCTCTTCCTCGGCGGTGCGGCGCGAACGGTCCGCCTGCGCGGCCCTCTGGTGGGCCCGGTCGGCGGCGGCGATCGCGGCGAGGCGGGCGTCCACCCAGCTGTCAGCGGTGTCCCTGAAACTGTCGACGGCGGCGGAAAGTTCACGCAACCGGTCGCGGTCGGTGGGTAGTCCGTGTTCCGCGGTCCGGCGGTCGAGCATGCGCAGAGCGCCCGCCACCACGCTCTCGCACCGCGCGAGATGCCCGGCGGCGTCGCGCACGGCGTCGTCCCGAGCCGCCACTCTGTCCTCCGCACGGTCCCGGTCACGCCGCCGGGCGTCGAGTTCCCGGTGGCCGGGGCGGGCGGCGCGGTCGGCGTCCAGTCGCGCGCGGCGAGCGGCGAGGCCGCGCAACTGGTCCTCGAGTGAGGAAAGGGCGGCGTTCGTCTCCCCGATGCGGTCGGTCAGTTCGCCGATCCTGAGCTGCCGGGCCCGCTGCCGTGCGAGGGCTCCGATGTGGGCCGGTTCCGGCTTGCTCCAGGTCCCGGTGGCCAGCGCGAGACGCCAGGCGCCATCGGCGGACACGGCTGCGGGGTGCCCCCCGGGCAGACCTGTGCCGTACGCGATGCCGGCGAGGATGCCACTCACGGTGTCGGCCGGAACGGGGATGTCCTCCTCGGGCCTCAGCACCTCCAGCAGGCTGGGACCCGGGGCGGCCACGGCCAGGGCCGCCTCGACGCGGGTGTCGTGACCCGGCAGGGTGATCCCGTCGTAGGGGCTGACCCAGGCGTCCAGGAGGCCCGAGGCCTCCAGCGCGGCCTCCACCGCGGCCTGGACGGAGAGCGGGACGCCTTGGCGGAAGGTGACCAACCGCCACAGAGGTGCTCCGGCCGTCGCCGTGCGGACGGTGGTGCGAGTGGGCGGGGGCACGGGCGGCAGGTCGGTCTGACCGCTCAGCCGCCGTACCTCCTCCTCCAGTCGGCTCCGCTCGTCCCGCAGGCCCTGGCGTGCGGCTCGGGTGGTCGCCTCCCCCGTGGTGATCTGCTGTTCCACCGGGCGCGCGGCGGCTTCGGCCAGGGCCGTCACCTCGGCCTCATCCGCTGCTCTTGCCTCCAGTTCCCCGAGATCGGGGATGCGCAGTTCCGTACAGTCCTCGGCCCAGGCGAGCAACCGCTCCACCTGTGCGGCAAGGGCGCGGTCCCAGGCGGCGGACGCCTCGTCCCGCCGGGCGATCGCCTCCGCGAGCCGGGTGCGGGCCTCGTCCAGCAGTTCCTCGGCGGCGCCCCGGTCGCGTACGGCGCGATCGTGCTCGTCGATCGCGTCGGTGACGAGGCTGACCTGCTGCCGTCGGGCGGTGACCGCCCCGCGCAGCAGCCGACGGGCTTGTCGTGCCCCGTCCTCGGCCGTCGTGCGCGGGCTGCCGGAGCCCTGGTCACGCCCCGTGCTGCCGGGGAAGTCCACCGCGGGATCCGCGTCGAGGACCGCCCTCACCTCATGGTGGATGGACTCCAGACCTGCCGCCCGGGCCGACCTGTTTGCTTCCGCGGCGGCTTCGCGTGCGTGCTCGTCGAGCGTGCGGGCCCGGCCCGCCGCCTCGTCGGCGTGCCGCTGGTCCTCCTCCGACCGGTCCCGGGCGGCCTGGGCAGCGGCTCGCTTTCTCCCGGCGGCGGCGGTCACGTCCTCGGTGCGGCGGCGGAGCCGGTCGACTTCCTCGCCTTGCCGGAACGCGTCGCTCTCGCGCAGGCCTTCGACGGTCTCCTCCAGAGTGTGCGCGCGCAGCTCCTGTTCCTCGCGCCGGGCCCGGGCCGCCTCGCGTTCGGCCAGCGCCTGTTGGAGCTCCTCGGCGCTCCGGCGGGCGACGCGGGTGAGGTTGTCCATCTCGGTGGTGGCCGAGATCAGTGCCGCAGCACCGGCACGCAGGACCCGTCGCGCGTAGGCGCGCTGCCGGGAGGCGACGGTCTCGGCCGCCGTCACCTCGTCGTCGAGCCGCTTGAGGTGTTCGCGCTGCCGGTCCAGCCGCTCGAAGCCCTCGGCGAGTTCGGCGATCTCTGCCTCGCCCAGCGGGGGCAGGGCACGGGACAGCAGGGTGGAGAGCAGGGACGGGTCGAGCCGTTCGGACAGTTTGGGCTGGCGCAGCTGGAGCAGGGCGGACAGCAGCGACTCGTAACGCTGCTCCCCCATGTCGGCGAAGAGTGTGCGCCGTACGGCCGTGCGGTAGTCGGTGGCCGACGCATGGACGTCGCCCCGGTCACGCAAGGTCTCGGCGAGGGCGGCCCGGGTCAGTGGCTGTCCCGCCTCGTTGACGAGGAGCACACCCTCGGGGTGGGCGATTCTGGAGCCGGTGGTGAAGTAGTCGACGTGCACCGTGCTGGTGTGCACGCTCGCCTGCAGGCGCGCCCCACAGCCGAACCACCGCTCGGTGCCGTCGTCGCCGAGGCGGCAAAACTCCATCCACACGTACCCGACACGGGTCTTGCCGGAGGCCCCCTCACCGAGCAGGTTCCAGTGCATAGTGCGTTCCGAACCGCCGAAGGTGGAGAGGCGGTTGGGGCGAAGGCTGGCGTCGAAGAGGAACGGCAGCAGAAGTTCCAGCGCCTTGGACTTGCCCGAGCCGTTCTGGCCGCGCAGCAACAGGCGGCCCCGGTGGAAGGTGAATGTCTCGTCGTAGTAGCGCCAGACGTTGAGGATGCCGGCGCGGTTCGGCTGCCAGCGGCTGCGGGCGGCTTCCGCCTGTGCCGGTGCCCCGGCCGGCTCGGTGGACTCCGGCCGCCGGGGCAGAGGAAGCTCTGTCACGCTCACTGGCGGTCTCCTTCCGCGGCGACGTCTTCGCAGGCCCTGCTGCCCGCCGACCCTGCCGGGCGGGCGTCCCGCTCCGCTGGCGGCTTGGCTTCCCGATCCGGACTCGTCGTCCCCGCCAGGCGGTAGCGGTACGCGGCCGGGCACGCGACGAAACGGCCGCCGCCCCGGCGGACCAGACCGACGTCACGCAGCACGCGTACGGCGTCGTCGGTCAGCCGGGCCGCGCCGTCCTCGGACCGATACGCCCTGGCCCACCGCGGAAAACGCCGCAGCAGGTCCGCTCCGGCCTCGGTGAGCTGCTCGGGCAGCAGCCCGGCGGGCGCGGCGCACAGCGGCTCCAGCAGGAGCAGCGCGGCGACCCGTGCGGTGGACGTGTCGTCGGGGAAGCGGACGTCGGTGGCCAGCCCGTCCGGGTCCACCAGCAGGAAGCCCTCGGCTCGTTCCTCCAGCAGCAAACCGGCCTGCGCGACCGAGCGGCGCAGGATCTGGCGTCCGGTCAGGGAGGTGACGTACGCCAGTTCGTCGTCGGTGAGGTCCGCCCGGTACAGCACGGGGTCGTCGAAGAGGCGGCGCAGCACCGAGTGGCGCAGCCTCAGATTGCGTTGCGCGTCCGTGGCGGCGGTGTCGCCGGGCGGCTCGTCCGTGGTCCCGTCGGCGGGCGCGCTGCCGTACCGGCGCTCACGTACGAGCCCGGTGAGCAGTTCCTCGAACCGCGCGGGCACCTCGTCCGGGGGCACGGCCAGCCGGGAGGCGCCGACGGGCGCGGCGGGCAGACGCATCAGAAGCGTGAGGTCCACCCGGTAGAGAACTTTCGCCTCCGCGGACTCGACATACGCCTCGGTGGTCCCGTCGACCGCGCGCAGCACGCCGTACGACTCCAGCAGCTTCAGGACGTCGACGAACGCTATCCGCTCCGGCCTGTTCACCGGGTCGAACGCGGCCAGCGCCCGGTCGGCCGCGGTGGCCTGCACGACGCGGTCGGCGAGCATGCCGATCGTCGTCATCGGCATCGACAGCAGTTCGGCCGCGGTCACGCACAGCAGGACGTACCGCCGGCGGTCGAACGGGGCCCGGCCGGCACGCGTCCTGCGGGCGGGGCGGGAGCCGTCCGGGTCTGCGCGGACCTTGGTGAGGCGGGCGTAGCCGCGGCGCGGCTCCACCACCAGGCTCCAGCCGCAGGTGTAGTCGAACCACTGGGCCAGCGGCTCGCGACGGCGGCGTACCAGTTCGAAGCCGGCCGGGTCGGCGGCCTCGGTCAGCAGGGGGCGGGCCAGCAGCAGGCGGACGGCGCGGGCGACCTCCTCCCGTTCCGCGGCGGCCAGTTGGTTGGCGAGCGTGCTCATCCGGCCGCCTCCCGGCGCCCGGTGCGGACGCCGGTGAGGGCGCTCCCTCCGCCGGCCGCCGTCATGTGGACGACGTAGTCCGGTCCGGCCAGTGTGCCCTTCGTCGTCCGCAGTACGGCGGTGCGCTCGTCGGGAGGCGCAGACAGCGCGATCTCCACCCGGCCGTCCCCCGTCATGGCGCGCCGCAGGCCGCTCGCGTCGGGCCGGGCGGACAGCGCCCGACCCAGCAGATCGAGCAGCCGATCGAAGACGGCGGGATCCAGTGCGCCGAAGGAGGACAGGCGCACGGGGCCGTCCGTCTCCAGCACCCGCCAGGCACACGCGAGTTCCGCCCGCTCCGCGCGGGCCCGCTCCGCACGCTCGGCTCTGACCGCCGCGACGTCCCGCACTCTGGCGGTACGGGTGAAACGCTCTGTCCGTCCACTGGTCCGCAGCAGCGCCGACACCTCCACGGGCGGGGCCTCGGACCAGGAGTGGGACGACGGGATCAGCTCCGGGTCGGGGTGGGCGAGGTGGGCGTGGCGTGCCGGACCCAGTCCGAAGGCCGCGGCCCACAGTCGGTGCAGATCCTCCTCCGCGGGGGCCGCGGCGAACCAGCGCGACAGCTCCCGGAAGTCCTGCACCGCGCTGGAGGAGCGGCGCCGTGACTCGTTGATCCGCTCCAGGACCTGCAGCAGTGACACGATGGCCCGCCGGGCGATGTCGTGCAGCTGATCGATCCGGGGCCGTGTCCCGTCGTCCGGCAGGAACCAGGCTCGCAGACCCGCCCAGCGCGCGCGTCTGCTCTCCAGCCAGCCCGCCGCGGGGTCCTCGCCGGCCATCGGCGGCAGCTCCGCCCCGCGCAGGGCTCGCTCCCGCAGCACGGTGATCCCCTGCTCCTCCACCCGGGCCACGGCGGCGGCGACCGTCTGTCCGCGCCGGTCGAGGTTCACCAGGAACTCCTGCAGATACGCGACGGTCGCGGCCTTGACCTCGCGGAACACCTCCAGGTCCGCGCCCTCGGCGCGCAGCAGGCGCTGCAGTTCACCGTTGAACGCCTTGGTGTTCTCCACCAGGGCCTCCAGGTGTCCCTCCAGCTCGCGCAGGGTGCTGAAGATCCGGCGGTCGGCCGAGGCGGGTTCACCAAACAGCAGGCACAGTTCGTCCAGCCGGTCGGCGATGGCCTCCAGTACGGCCGTCTGCAGCGCCCCCGTGGAGGCCAGCACCTCGAGCGCGTGCCGCACGCCGGCGAGAGCCGCCTCGCCCCGGCGGGTCAGGGAGTACTGGAGATTGCGCCGCTCGTACTCCTCGGCCGTGCGGTAGTTCTCCGCGTGGTTGTGCACGACGTCCAGAAGCTTCCACTGCACGAGCTTTCTGAGCGTCTCGTGCAGCTCCTCGTCCTCGACCGCCGCCGGCCAGCCCACCGCGCGCAGTCGCTCGCGCACCGCGTCGAGCCCGAGCGCGGTCTCCAGGTGCTCGCCGGCCACGCCGAAGGCATCCAACACCGCCCCGTAGAGGTCGGCCCTCTCCCCCGTCGTGAACCGGAACATCTCCGGTGGAATCCTGCGCACGCCCGTCGGTCTCCTCCCCACCGCTTCGGCGGCTTCCTGCTGCCCACCGTAGAGGGCGGCACTGGCATTCCCGGGTGGATCCGGGAAGCGGGAGGCCGGAAACGCCGGGCGGGGCGGCCCACGCCCGCGATGATCAGCCAACGGTATCCCAGGCCCTGGAACCGGTACATCGTGCCGATGTGGACACCCTGGTCACCGCGCGGACCGTCGGCGGTGATCTCCGTCGACACGATGCCGCTCCTTGCCGCGGCCTCGATCCGGGCCGTGCGTTCGATCTCCAGGCGGGCAGCACGCTCGGTGACCTGGCGGTGGGTCTCCACGTTCTTCTCGTCGAGCTGCTGGGTGAACCGCTCGGTCAGCTGCCAGATCTCGGCCCGGTGCGCCCGGGTCATGCTCCTGCCCCGCCCGGCCCGGCGTGCCTTCAAGCAGCCGGCTCGGGAGTCGACCGCCTGGCCGAGGATGACCTGCGTCCACTCGTCCATCAGGAATTCGGCGTCCCACTTGGTCTCGCCGGTTTCCAGTTCTTGGAGTTGGCGTCGACGCGGGCCCGCCACGCCTGTTCCGCGAGCCCTGCCCCACGGTGGCGGCCTGCGGCAGGTAATGAGCTGGTTGAAGCGGATGGCCGGGTCGGTCAGCGTGATGACCGAGTGGTGAGGGCGCAGGATGTCCTGCCCGCGCTGGATGTAGCCGGTGGACCCCAAGACGCCCAACCCCGAAACAGGTCGAGACCCTCCCCCCCATCGCAAAGCAGCAGGTCAGAGGCCCTTTTCCGATGGTTCAAGGATCGCCACACACTCCACGTGCGACGTCATCGGGAACAAGTCGAACGCCCGCAGCGTCCGCACCCGGTACCCGCCCTCGCGGAAGTACGCCAGGTCCCTGGCGAGCGCGGCGGGATCGCAGGCGACGTAGGCGATGCGGCGGGCGCCCAGGGACGTGAGGTGCTCGACCGTCCTGCGGCCGGCGCCCGCACGCGGCGGGTCGAGGACGATCAGGTCGGCCTCCGTGATGCCGGTGCGCGGCAGGACCGACTCGACCTTGCCCTGCTCGATGCGGACCCGCGGGAAGTCGGCCAGGTTGTGCCGCGCGTCCTCCACCGCCCGCTTGCCGGACTCGATACCGAGGACGGCGCCCTTCTCGCCGAGGCGGTCGGCGAGCGCGCCGGCGAAGAGCCCGACGCCGCAGTAGAGGTCGAGGGCCGTCTCGCCCTTGCGCGGCAGCAGGCCCTGCATGACCGCCTTGACCAGGGTGTCGGCCGCCTTCGGGTGGACCTGCCAGAAGCCGCCGCTGCCGACGCGGTAGGTGCGGCCGTCGGCGCGCTCACGGACGAAGGCGCGGCCGTGGACGCGGTGGATGCCGCCGTCGTGCTCGTCGACGCGCATGACGGAGACCGGCTTGTCGAGTTCGACGAGCGGCAGCCGGGCGCCGGGGCGCGGCTCCAGGATCACCATGCGGTCCTGGGACCCGGTGGCGGCGATCGCGTCGACGGAGGCCATGCCGGACCAGTCCCGCTGCTCGATCCCCAGTTCGCTGACGCCCTCGGCCGCGATCATGCAGTGCTCGATCGGCTCGACCTCGTGCGAGCGGTGGCGGCGCAGACCCGCCTTGCCCGTGGCGGGGTCGACGGCGTACTGCACGCGCGTGCGCCACTGCGGGACCTCGCCGGCGGGCAGCTTGTCGCCCTCGGCCGGCATCACCGTGCCGTCCCAGCCGGCCTCCTCGGGGGTGAGGCCCGCGAGCCGCTTGAGCTGCTCGGCGATCACCTCGCCCTTCAGCCGCCGCTGGGCGCCGGGCTTGGCGTGCTGCCAGTCGCAGCCGCCGCAGCGGCCCGGGCCCGCGTAGGGGCAGGGAGCCTCGACGCGGTCCTTGGCGGCGTCGATGATCCGCACCGCGTCGGCCCGCAGGAAGCGCGCTCCCTCCTCGCCCTCGGTCACCCGCGCCACGACCCGCTCGCCGGGCAGCGCGTGCCGGACGAACAGCACCTGGCCCTCGGCGGTGCGGGCGATGCAGTGGCCGCCGTGGGCGACGGGGCCGATCTCGACCTCGTACTCCTGCCCCGCCAGTGAGCGCGGCCGGGTCCCCGTCTCCGGTTCCACCCGCGCGTTCTTCGGTTCTGCCTGCATGGTGGGTGACTCCAGATCGGAAAGCGGGAAACGGCCGGACAACAGCCCACCAGTCTACGTGGGCGCCGTCCGGCCGTTCACCACGAGGCAGCCGGGGCCGGGGCCGGGGACGCGAGGCCTGCCTCGCCCCGGGCCCGGGGCGAGGCAGGCGCCTGGGCCGCACGGGCCCGGGCGCGGGCGGCCGGTGCCGCGCCCGTCAGCCCTTCGCCGCCGGGGACTCCTTCTGTTCCTTCGGCCGCACCTGTGCAGGACCTCGCCGCACCGCGCCCGGCGCGCTCCACTCCTGGCGCCTGCGGGCCCGGTCGCGGGCCGCCTCGGAGGAGGCGAGCTGGTAGGGCACCGAGGTCACCATGACGCCCGCGGTGAACAGCAGCCGGCCCTTCAGCCGCAGGGCGCTCTGGTTGTGCAGCAGGTGCTCGTACCAGTGGCCGACGACGTACTCGGGGATGATCACGGAGACCGCGTCGCGCGGGGACTCCTTGCGCAGGCTCTTGACGTACTCGATGACCGGCCGCGTGACCTCGCGGTAGGGCGAGTCGAGCACCTTGAGCGGTACGTCGATGCCCCGGCGCTCCCACTCCTCGCGCAGCGCCTTGGTCTCCGCCGGGTCGACGTTGACGGTGAGCGCCTCCAGGGTGTCGGAGCGCATCAGCTTGGCGTAGGCGAGCGCCCGCAGCGTCGGGCGGTGGATCTTGGAGATCAGGACGACCGAGTGCACCCGGGACGGCCGGACGCTCTCGTCGCTGGGGCCCTCGGGGGCGGCGATCTCCTCGGAGACGCGGTCGTAGTGCTTACGGATCGCCGTCATCGTCGCGTAGAAGATGCACATGCCGAGCAGGGCCACCCAGGCGCCGTGCGTGAACTTCGTCAGCAGCACGACGACCAGCACCATGCCGGTGAGGAAGGCGCCGAACGCGTTGATGGCCCGGGAGCGGATCATGTGGCGCCGCTTGGCCTCGTCCCGCTCGGTGGTCAGATGGCGGTTCCAGTGCCGGACCATGCCGATCTGGCTGAGCGTGAAGGAGACGAACACGCCGACGATGTAGAGCTGGATCAGCCGGGTGGAGTCGGCGCCGTAGACGACGGTCAGCAAGGTGGCCGCGCCCGCGAGCAGGACGATGCCGTTGGAGAAGGCCAGACGGTCGCCGCGGGTGTGCAGCTGGCGGGGCAGGTAGCGGTCTTGGGCGAGGATCGAGCCGAGCAGCGGGAAGCCGTTGTACGCCGTGTTCGCCGCCAGGAACAGCACCAGTGCGGTGGCCGCCGCCAGCACGACGAACAGGAAGCTGCCCTTGCCGAACACCGCCTCGGCGACCTGGGAGATCACCGGGTTCTGGACGTAGCCGGAGCCGATCGGGACGCCCTTGTGGATCAGGTCGGTGGCCGGGTTCTCGGCCATGTGGACCTTGGTGGTCATCGCGAGGCCGATGATGCCGCAGAACATCGTCACGGCCAGCAGGCCCATCATCGCCAGCGTGGTCGCGGCGTTCTTGGACTTGGGCTTGCGGAAGGCCGGGACGCCGTTGGAGATCGCCTCGACACCGGTGAGCGCCGCACAGCCGGAGGAGAAGGCGCGCAGCAGCAGGAAGACGAGGGCGAAGCCGGCGAGACCCTGGTGTTCGGCCTTGATGTGGAAGTCGGCGGTCGGCGCCCGCATGGTGTCGCCGAGCACCAGACCGCGGAACGCGCCCCAGAGGATCATGATGAACACGCCGGCGACGAAGACGTACGTCGGGATCGCGAACAGCGTGCCCGACTCCCTCACTCCGCGCAGGTTCATCACGGTCAGCAGCACGATCACGGCGACCGCGCACAGCACCTTGTGCTGGACGACGAAGGGCACCGCCGAGCCCAGGTTCTCGATGCCGGAGGAGATCGAGACGGCGACGGTCATCACGTAGTCGACGAGCAGCGCGCTCGCGACCGTCAGGCCCGCCTTGGGCCCGAGGTTGGTGGTCGCCACCTCGTAGTCGCCGCCACCGCTCGGGTAGGCGTGCACGTTCTGCCGGTAGGAGGCGACGACCGTGAACATCAGCACGACGACCGCGACCGCGATCCAGGGGCTGAAGTGGTACGCCGACACGCCCGCGATGGACAGGACCAGCAGTACCTCGCCGGGGGCGTACGCCACGGAGGACAACGGGTCGGAAGCGAAGACGGGGAGTGCGATGCGCTTCGGCAGGAGGGTCTCCCCCAGCCGGTCGCTGCGCAGTGCGCGCCCGATCAGAATCCGTTTGGGCACGTCGGTCAGTTTGGACACAACAGAGGATCGTAGGGCTTCGAACTGGGGGTCGCCCACCTGCCGCCCGAGATCTGCCTCACGAGTGAAATCGGCGGCCGGGAGCGCGACGGATTCCGCAGGTGGACGTCCTGCCGTGCCTAGATGGCTGAAATCCCGCCGCTTTCTCCGTCTCTCGCCGACTCCCGGAGGTCCCATGCCCCCGACCGCGGAACTGATCGGCGCCGCCGCGGCACTGCTCGGCCTCGGATTCCTGACCCTGTGCAGCGTGCGCAGTATCACTCGACGCCGCCCCTCGGAAGCGGAATAAACGCCTTGGCTTCCGGCCTCCGCCGGGCCGTGCGCCCTGGCTTTCGCAGGAAACTCGGGCCCCCCGCCTGCGGGTATCAGCCCATCCTTCCGTAGAGTCAGCCCACCCGTCCGTAGGGTCGGCCCTGCCACCTGCGGGGGCTCCCCCGTCCGCCGGGGCTCCGCCCTTCCGCGCCCGGCCTGCCCCGGCTCCCCTCCCACGCGGCCCGGCTCCGTGCCCCCCGGGGGGGGGCGGCGCCGGAGGGGCGGGGTTCGGAGCGGGTCCCCGTCCGGCATGCGGCAGGGGGGTGCCCACCTCGTACCGCGCATGTGTAGCTTGTCCCTCTGTCTGAGACCCTGATGGGGCTGAGCAGAGGCTATTGACACCGGAAGGACGGTCGTGCACATCGTCATCATGGGCTGCGGGAGAGTGGGTTCCGCTCTCGCCCAGACCCTGGAGCAACAGGGGCACACGGTCGCCGTGATCGACCAGGACCCCACCGCCTTCCGTCGGCTGGGCCCCGGGTTCGGTGGCCGCCGGGTCACCGGGATCGGTTTCGACCAGGACACGCTGCGCGAGGCGGGCATCGAGGAGGCCGGCGCCTTCGCGGCCGTCTCCAGCGGCGACAACTCCAACATCATCTCCGCGCGCGTGGCCCGCGAGATGTTCGGCGTGCAGAACGTGGCCGCCCGTATCTACGACCCCCGCCGCGCCGAGGTGTACCAGCGCCTGGGCATCCCGACGGTGGCCACGGTTCGCTGGACGGCCGACCAGATGCTGCGCCGACTGCTGCCCTCGGGTGCCGAGCCGCTGTGGCGGGACCCCACCGGCGGTGTGCAGCTCGCCGAGGTGCACGCCTCCTCGAAGTGGGTCGGCCACAAGATCAGCAGGTTGCAGGAGGAGACGGGCGTCCGGGTGGCGTTCCTGACCCGCCTCGGTGAGGCGATGCTGCCGTCCTCGCAGACGGTGCTGCAGGAGGGCGACCTCGTGCACGTGATGATGCGGACGGACGACGTGGAGAAGGTCGAGGCGGCGTTCGCCGAGGGCCCCGAAGAGGAGAGCGGTCACTGATGAGGGTCGCCATTGCCGGCGCCGGCGCGGTCGGTCGCTCGATCGCGGGGGAACTGCTGGAGAACGGCCACGAGGTCCTTCTCGTCGACAAGGCGCCGACCGCCATCTCGGTCGAGCGCGTGCCGCAGGCCGAGTGGCTGCTGGCGGACGCCTGCGAGATCACGTCCCTGGACGAGGCCGCGCTCCAGCGCTGCAACGTGGTGATCGCCGCGACGGGCGACGACAAGGTGAACCTGGTCGTCTCCCTGCTGGCGAAGACGGAGTACGGCGTGCCGCGGGTCGTCGCCCGGGTGAACAACCCGAAGAACGAGTGGCTGTTCAACGAGGCGTGGGGCGTGGACGTCGCCGTCTCCACACCGCGGCTGATGTCGGCGCTGGTCGAGGAGGCGGTGAGCGTCGGTGACCTGGTCCGGCTGCTGCGCTTCAGCCACGGTGACGCCAACCTCGTCGAGCTGACCCTGCCGGAGGAGTCCGCGCTGGCCGGCACGCAGGTCGGCGACGTCGAGTGGCCGGAGGACACCTCGCTGGTCACCATCATCCGCGGCACCCGGGTGCTCACCCCGTCCCAGGAGGACTCCCTGGAGGCGGGCGACGAACTGCTGTTCGTGGCCGCACAGGCCCGTGAGGAGCAGCTCGAGGACCTGCTGTCGGTGCGGCGGGCGGACACGGAGGGCTGAGTCCTCCGAGAGTTGCGGCGTGAGGGGCGCCCGGAGATCTCCGGGCGCCCCTCACCGCGTACCGGGTACGCCGGGGCGGAACCGCCGTACGGGAAGCGGTCGGACCGGAACACCGTGCGGTCGGAATGGAAAGCGGTCGCGCGTCGGGCCGCTACGGCTTGTCGTCACATTCCCGTCGTCGCCCGGAGGGCGGCCCCTCGGCGTCCGCTGCCTGCTCCGGGGCCCGCCCCGCCCGAAGGGCTGGGGGGCCGCCTGCCCGGCGTCGCGGGGCAGGCGGGGATGACGACGGGTCCTACGGCTCGCGGCGGTGACGGCCGCCGTTCGCCCCGGCCGGGCCTTCGGTTCCCCCCGGCGCCTCGCCGCGCTCGGCCGCGAGGGCCGCCTTGCGCTCCTCCTCGGCCTTCTCCTCCGCCTCCATCTCCGCGAACACGTCGATGGGCGCGGGCGCCTTCGCCAGGAACAGCCAGGTCAGATAGACCGCCAGCAGGAACGGCGGGATCTTCAGGATGATCAGGACCCACCCGAGCTGTGTGGTGTCGGCCCACCAGTACAGCGGGAAGAGGATCGCGCACTTGGCGAGCAGGATCAGGCCCCAGGCCCAGCTCGCCTTGGTGTACGCCTTCTTGCGGCCCGGGTTGCGGGTGCGCCAGGAGAGGTTCTCCTTGAAGACCGGGCCGAGGATCAGACCGATCAGCGGGACCCCGGCGAGCGCGGTGACGATGTACGCCACGCTCAGTCCCAGGGTGTAGAGCATGCCGGGCAGGTAGAAGTCCTTGGCGTTGCCGGTCATCATCGCGAAGACCACGCCGAAGGCCACCCCGAAGACGCCGCTGAAGGCGTGTTTGACGGTGTCCCGCATCGCCAGCCGGACGGCGACCAGCACCAGGGAGACCACCAGCGCGGCGATCGCCGACCAGTGCAGGTCCTTGTTGATCGTGAAGATGCTGACGAAGAGCAGGCCGGGGAGCACCGTCTCGACCATGCCCCGCACCCCGCCGAACGCCTCGAACAGCGCGGCCTCCGTCACCGCCCGGGCCTCTTGATCGGCGGACGTGTCTTCGGTCGGCTTGTCGAGTGACGTCACGGGCTACTCCCGTCCGAGGGGTCGCAGTTCGTACTTGGGGTTGAACAGCACCCGGCGGCCCCGGCTCATCGAGATCCGGCCTGATGCGATCAGCTTGCGCCCCGGTTCGATCCCGACGATGGAGCGCCTGCCGAGCCACACCACGTCCAGGGCGGCGGAGCCGTCGAACAACTCCGCCTCCAGGGCCGGGACTCCGGCGCGGGGGCGCAGGGTGACCGTGCGCAAGGTACCAGTAACCGTGACGACCTGGCGGTCGTGACAGTCGCCGATCCGGGTGCAGCCCGCGGTCTCGGCGTCCTCCCGCAGCTCCTCCGACTCCAGGTCCTCCTGGGACGAGGAGAGCCGGTCGAGCATGCGCCTGAACCGGCCCACCGGCTTTTCGGGACGAGGGACAGCACTCATATCTGAAGCGTACCGGGGCCCGTCGGCAGGACCGTCACCGCGCTCACCTCTCGAACCGATAGCCCATTCCGGGCTCCGTCACGAAGTGCCGGGGGTGCGAGGGGTCGGCCTCCAGCTTCCGGCGCAGCTGCGCCATGTAGACGCGCAGGTAGTTCGTCTCGGTCCCGTACGACGGCCCCCACACCTCCTGGAGCAGCTGCTTCTGGCTGACCAGGCGGCCGGTGTTGCGCACCAAGACCTCCAGCAGGTGCCACTCGGTCGGGGTCAGCCGCACGTCCTTGCCGGCCCGGTTGACCTTCTTCGCGGCCAGGTCGACGGTGAACTGCCCGGTCTCCACCGTCGTCACCTCGTCGTCCCCGGCGCCGACGGGTTCCGCGCGGCGGACGGCGGCGCGCAGCCGGGCCAGCAGTTCGTCCATGCCGAACGGCTTGGTGACGTAGTCGTCGGCGCCCGCGTCCAGCGCCTCGACCTTCTCGTCGGAGGAGTGCCGGGCGGACAGCACCAGGATCGGCACCCGGGTCCAGCCGCGCAGGCCCCGGATCACCTCCACGCCGTCCATGTCGGGCAGGCCCAGGTCGAGGACGACCACGTCGGGGTGGCGGGAGGCGGCGAGGTCGAGGGCGGTCCGGCCGTCGGAGGCGGCGTCGACCTCGTACTTGCGGGCCTTGAGGTTGATCACGAGGGCGCGCACGATCTGCGGCTCGTCGTCGACCACCAGCACCCTGGTCATGAAACCTGCCTTTCGGGGTGTTCGGGGCTCCGTGTCCCCTCGGGGCGCCGCGTCCCGTCACGGCCGCGCGCCTCCTCGGGACGGTGGGGTTCGCAGTCGAGTGGTTCGCGGCCGGCCGTCTCCGGGGGATGCGGTTCGGGGCGCGGGCCGGCCGCTCGGAGGGTGAGCACCATGGTCAGGCCGCCGCCGGGCGTGTCCTCGGCGCCGAGGGTGCCGTTCATGGCCTCGGCGAAGCCGCGGGCCACCGCGAGGCCGAGGCCGACGCCCGCCCCGCGCGGCGCGTCGCCGTACCGCTGGAAGGGTTCGAAGATGCGGTCCTTGGCCGCGTCCGGCACGCCGGGTCCGCGGTCCACCACGCGCACCTCCACCCGGTCGGCGATGGCACTGGCCGACACCAGGACCGGTGCGTGCGCCGGGCTGTACTTGACCGCGTTCTCCACGATGTTGGCCATCGCTCGCTCCAGCAGCCCGGCGTCCACGGCGACCATCGGCAGCGTCTCCGGGACGTCCAGGTCCACGCTGTCCTCGGGCACTCCGCCGAGCGCCATCGGCACCACCTCGTCGAGGTCGATCTCGCGGATCAGCGGGGTCACCGTGCCGGTCTGCAGTCGGGACATGTCCAGCAGGTTGCCCACCAGGTGGTCGAGGCGGTCGGCGCCGTCCTCGATGCCCTCCAGCAGCTCGGCCCGGTCCTCCTCGGACCATTCGACGTCCTCGGACCTGAGCGAGGAGACGGCCGCCTTGATCCCGGCCAGCGGCGTGCGCAGGTCGTGGCTGACGGCGGCGAGCAGCGCGGTGCGGATGCGGTTGCCCTCGGCGAGGGTCCTGGCCCGGTCGGCCTCCTCCCGCAGCCGCCGACGGTCCAGGACGACGGCGGCCTGTGCGGCGAAGGCGGAGAGCACCCGTCGGTCGGAGGCGGGCAGCACCCGGCCGGTGAGCGCCAGCGCCATGTGGTCCCCGACGGGCATGTCCACGTCCGCGTCCTCCGGGCGTTGCAGCGGCCGGTCCGCGCCCACCCGGCCGGCGCACGTCCAGGGGTCCACCTCGCTCTGCCGCTCCAGCAGCGCCACCGAGTCCATGGCGAAGGTCTCGCGGACCCGCTCCAGAAGGGCCTCCAGACTGGTCTCGCCACGCAGGACGCTGCCGGCGAGGAAGGACAGTATCTCCGCCTCCGCGCGCAGCCGGGCCGCCTGGTGGGTGCGGCGGGCGGCCAGGTCCACCACGGAGGCCACGGAGACGGCGACCCCGACGAAGATGGCGATGGCGACGATGTTCTTGGGGTCGGCGATGGTGAGCCGGTGCAGCGGGGGCGTGTAGTAGTAGTTCAGCAGGAACGACCCGACGGCCGCGGAGGCGAGCGCGGGCAGCAGCCCGCCCAGCAGTGCCGCCGCCACCGTCAGGGTGAGGAACAGCAGCATGTCGTTGGCCAGGCCGAGGTCGACGCCGTTGAGCAGCAGCGCGAGGACCACCGGCCCCACGACGGCCATCACCCAGCCCCCCGCGATACGGGCCCGTCCCAGCCGCGCGCCCCGGGCCACGGGCAGTCCGCGGCCCTTGGCGATCTGTCCGTGGGTGACGATGTGCACGTCGAGGTCGGGACCGGACTCGCGGGCGACCGTCGCGCCGACGCCGGGTCCGAAGACGTACTGCCAGGACTTGCGGCGCGAGGAGCCCAGCACGATCTGGGTGGCGTTGACGCCGCGCGCGAAGTCGAGCAGCGCGGACGGTATGTCGTCGCCGACCACGTGGTGGAAGGTGCCGCCCAGGTCCTCCACCAGGGTGCGCTGGACGGTGAGCTCCTTCGGGGAGGCGGCGGTCAGTCCGTCGCTGCGGGCCACGTAGACGGCCATGACCTCGCCGCCCGCGCCCTTCTCCGCCAGACGGACCGCACGGCGGATCAGGGTGCGCCCCTCCGGGCCGCCGGTGAGGCCCACCACGATCCGCTCGCGCGAGCCCCAGATCCGCGACACCCGGTGCTCGCTGCGGTACCGCTGGAGGTACTCGTCGACCCGGTCGGCCACCCACAGCAGGGCCAGTTCGCGCAGCGCGGTGAGGTTGCCGGGCCGGAAGTAGTTGGACAGGGCCGCGTCGACCTTGTCGGGCTGGTAGATGTTGCCGTGCGCCATGCGGCGGCGCAGCGCCTCGGGCGACATGTCGACCAACTCGATCTGGTCGGCACGGCGGACGACCTCGTCGGGGACGGTCTCCCGCTGCCGCACCCCCGTGATCGACTCGACCACGTCGCCCAGGGACTCCAGGTGCTGGATGTTGACGGTCGAGACGACGTCGATGCCGGCCGCGAGCAGTTCCTCGACGTCCTGCCAGCGCTTGGGGTTGCGGGAGCCGGGGACGTTGGTGTGGGCGAGCTCGTCCACCAGGGCGACCGCCGGGGCGCGTCGCAGCACGGCGTCGACGTCCATCTCGGTGAAGGTGCTCCCCCGGTGTGCCAGCTCGACGCGCGCCACCTGTTCGAGGCCGTGCAGCAGCACCTCGGTGCGCGGGCGGCCGTGGTCCTCGGCGTACGCGACCACGCAGTCGGTGCCCCGCTCCACCCGGCGGTGGGCCTCGGCCAGCATGGCGTACGTCTTGCCCACTCCCGGCGCCGCGCCGAGGTAGATCCGGAGCTTGCCACGTCCCATGGCCTCATTGTCTTCCGTCGCAGCTGTGCACGCTGCGACGACCCTACGGCCCGCGATCGCGACAAAAGGGGCCGGGACGGGGCGTGCGGTCGTCCTTGACGCAACCCTGACACCGGGAAGAGCCCCTGGTGGGACCGCGTGAGCCGGGTCGTCCGGGCGGTCCCGGGGAGCCGGGTCGCGTCGCCGCGGTCGGGGTGGTCCTGATGCTCTGGGGGCCTGGTGCTCCGGGTGGTCCTGGTGCTCAGGCGGCCCCACCGGTCCTCTCGGTCCGGGCTCCCCCGGCCGGGCTGCCCTCCTCGGCCTGGGGGGGTGCCCCTCGGTCCGGACGCTCCGGCGGTCGGGACCGGTCGGCTCAGTGCTCGACGATCTCCCCGTCGCGTCAGTGCTCGACGATCTCCCCGTCGCGCAGTTCCAGGACCCGGTCGGCCAGGCCCAGCAGGGTCGGATCGTGCGTGGCGACCAGCGCGGTAACCCGCTGGCTGCGGACCACGGCGCGCAGCAGTTCCATCACGGCGAGTCCGGTCTCCGCGTCCAGCTGGCCGGTCGGCTCGTCGGCGATCAGCAGGGCGGGATCGTTGGCGAGCGCGCGGGCTATGGCGACGCGCTGCTGCTGACCGCCGGAGAGCTCGCCGGGCCGCTGTCCGGCGTGGTCGGCGAGGCCGACGAGCGACAGCAGCAGCGCCACGCGCTCCTCGCGCTCGCGCGGGTCCGCGCGGCGCATCCGCAGCGGCACCCCGACGTTCTCAGCGGCCGTGAGGATGGGGATGAGCCCGAAGGACTGGAAGACGAAGCCGACCCGGTCGCGGCGGAGCGCCAGCAGGCCGTTCTCACCGAGCTCGGAGAGGTCGTGGCCGTCGACCCGGACCCGGCCCCGGTCCGGCTCGTCGAGCCCGCCGACGATGTTGAGCAGAGTGGTCTTGCCGGAACCGGAGCGTCCCTTGAGGGCGACGAGTTCGCCGCGCGGCACCTCGAAGGAGACCCCGCGCAGGGCGTGCACGGCACCGGCGCCGTGCCCGTAGGACTTGTGGACGTTCTCGACGCGCACCATGGTCTCGGCGACGACCTGACTCATGTGCCCTCCCCGTTGTGCTCCCCCGTGGACCGTGCGCCAGTATCGCCAGCGGCGCCCGTTGCCTCAACCGCCCAACGACCGGCACCCCGCGATGGTTTCCGCCTCGGCCGGGTCGGGTGACGACGCAGGCGCCCGTCACGGACGGGGCGGCCGGGCCACGGACGGGGTCGACCGGCAGGCTCCAGGACCTTCCACCGGGATCTCGCCGGACCCCGCGGGCCCGGCAAGATCCCGACGGCGTGCGCTGCTGCCGCGGCAGGCTACGTCCACCCGACAAGGAGCGGCGTCCGGTGCGTGCTCCGGGGACCCTTGCCTGCTCGAAGAGCTCGCGGGAGGCGTGCCGGGCGCCACGACGGGGCGAACGCCGACTGTCGCGGCTAGCGGACCTCGGTGATCTCCGGGCCGCGCTGCAACTGGCCCATGCCGCCGGAGAAGCGGGACTGGCCCTCGTCCTGCTGGACGCCCTCGGGCACCATCTGCGCGTCGTTCGGCAGCTGCAGGACGATCGGGTCGCGGGGCGCCATCGGGCCCTCGCCGCGGACCACGACCGTGTCGCGGAAGATCTGCTCGAGCAGCCCGGCCGCCTGCGGCTGCACCGCGCCCTGGCCCGAGATGACTCCGCGCAGGAACCATCGGGGGCCGTCCACGCCGACGAACCGCACGACCTGGAAGCCGCCGGTGCCGTCCGGGAGCTGGACCGGCACCTGGGCGCGCAGCTCCCAGCCCAGCGGCCCCTCGACCTCGTCGACGATGCCGCCCTGCTGGGTGATGCCGCCGGCGATCTCCTCGCGCACCTCGCCCCAGATGCCCTCCCGCTTGGGAGCGGCGAAGGCCTGCAACTGCACGGCGCTGTCCCCCAGGACGACGGTGGCCGCCACGATCGCGTCGCCCGCGACCTCCACCCGCAGTTCCATGCCGTCGACGCCCGGCACGAACAGACCGCCCAGGTCCACCCGGCCCTCGCCCGGGTCGCGCACCTCGGAGCCGTCCCAGGGCCCGTCGGGCCGCGGTTCCGGCTCGAGCCGGACCCGCTCGCGCTCGCCCTCGTCGTCCGCCTCGGTGTCGACGCTGTCGACGACCTGCTCGGCCTCGCCGGCCGCGTCCTCGGCGGCACCCTTCTTCTTGCGACGTCCGAACACGTCACTGTCCTTCCCGGTCGGATACGACCGAAGCGTATCGATTCCCACCCGCCGGCCCGCCCTGGGCGGCCCGGCCGCTTGTGCCGCTCACGCCGTCCACCGCGGCGTGGCCACCGGTGGACCCGAAGCCCCCCTCGGCCCGCGCCGAGTCGGGAAGTTCCGCCACCTCCTGGAAGCGGACCCTCTCGACCTGCTGGACGACCAGTTGGGCAATCCGGTCGAAGCGCTCGAACCGCACGGACTCGCGCGGGTCGAGATTCACCACGATCACCTTGATCTCCCCACGGTACCCGGCATCAACCGTCCCCGGGGCATTCACGAGGGCGACACCGCATCGGGCGGCGAGACCGGATCGGGGGTGCACGAAGGCCGCGTACCCCTCGGGGAGCGCCACAGACACTCCCGTGGGCAACACGGCCCGCTCGCCGGGCGCCAGTTCACAGGCCTCGGTGGTGCGCAGATCGGCGCCCGCGTCGCCGGGGTGCTCGTACGCCGGAAGCGGTACGTCCGGGTCGACGCGCCGGATCAGCACGTCCAGCGGAGCACGGCCCGCCGGGTCGGCGGCGCTCACGGGTTCACCTCGAAGGCCCGGGCGCGCCGGACCTGGTCCGGGTCGCTCATGGCGGCCTGGATCTCCTCCTCGCGGCCGTGCCGCACGAAGTGGTCGATCTTGACCTCGACGAACAGGGCGTCCGCGCGGACCGCGACGGGGCCGTCGGGGCCACCGATCCGCCCGACGGCCGTCGAGTAGATCTTCCGTCCGGCCACGGCGGTGACCTCGGCCTCCAGGTGCAGCGTGGTTCCGACCGGCACCGGTCGCACGAAGTCCGTCTCCAGCCGTCCGGTGACGGCGACGGTCCGCAGCAGCCAGTTCAGCGAGCCGAGGGTCTCGTCGAGGGCGGTGGCGAGGATGCCGCCGTGCGCGAGGCCGGGCGCTCCCTGGTGTGCCGGCTGCACGGTGAACTCGGCGGTGATGCGGACGCCGTCACCGGCACGGGCCTGCAGGCGCAGACCGTGCGGCTGGTCGCCGCCGCACCCGAAACACTCGCCGTAGTGCGCGCCGAGGAGCTCGCCCGGCGCGGGGGCATCGGGATGCCGTACGGGGCTCACGGCATCGGCGGGAGGCTGAAGAGCTGCGGAACTACCACTCACAGCCGCAGACCTTACCCGCGCCTCCGGGTCGGGCGGGCACCGTGCCAAGCTAGCTTCATGCAGCTCTCCGCCCAGCCGTACGAAGAACGTCTCACCGCGCCCCGTTCCTGGTGGCTGATCAGCTTCCTGATCGGTGTCTCGTTCGCCCTGATCGTCTTCCCCTTCGGCACCCTGCCCATGCTGGGCGGCCTGGTCGGCGGCACCGCCGCGGCGGCGGTCGTGGCGAGCTCGTACGGATCCGTCCGCATCCGCGTCGTGGGCGGCAACCTGATCGCGGGCGAGGCGAAGGTCCCGGTCACGGCCCTGGGCACCACGGAGGTCCTGGACCCGGAGGAAGCGCGCGCCTGGCGCACCCACAAGGCCGACACCCGGGCCTTCCTGCTGCTGCGCGCCTACATCCCCACGGCACTGCGCGTGGAGGTCACCGACCCGGAGGACCCGACGCCGTACCTGTACCTGTCGACCCGGGAGCCGCAGCGGCTCGCGGAGGCCCTGCTGGCGGCGCGGACGGCCGCCACGCCCGAGGCCGCGTAGACCCGAGCCACCCGTGCGGGGGCAGGTGCGGCGGCCTGGCAGCGCCTCGACGGATCGGCGGGAGCAGGTCGGCGGCCGGGCGGGGCCCAGGTCATTGGTCGTGCCCGGGCGGGACCCAGGTCAGGTGCCCGGGCGGGGCCCACGTCGGATGGGCCGGGCGGGGCCGCGCCAGTGCCCGGGTACGGCATGGCAGCCCGGGTGTACGGATTCGGTCGGCTGCGGCCCTGGTCGCACTGGTGCGACCCACGGCATGGCTCGGCCGGGCGGGACCCGTCTCAGTGCCCGGGCCGGTCCCCGGGTCCGTCCGGGGCGTCGCCCATGGCCAGCGGGTGCTCGGGGGTGTCCAGGGGCGGCAGCGCGGGCAGCTCGTCCCACGGCACCTGGACCTTGCGCAGGTCCGTGCGGACGCGGGCCGCGAGCTTCTTGGTGTCGCGCCGGTTGATGACGGCGCCGACGGCGGCGCCCACCAGGAACGGCATGAGGTTCGGCAGGTCGCGCACCATGCGCTTCATGATCTGCTGACGCAGCCGGCGCTTCATCTGGCCGCCCAGGGCGGTGTCGATCGTCGACGGTTTGAGCACGTCGATCCCGCGCTCCCCCGACCAGGAGGACAGATACACGGTGCTGCGGGCCTTGAGCGGCCCGGACGGCCTCACCCCGTAGACCTCGTGGAGTTCGGCGATCAACTTGAGTTCGATCGCCGCGACTCCGGTGATCTCGGCCGCCAGTTCGGTCGGCATCGCCGGCGGAACCGGCAGCATCGCCGCCGCTCCGATGCCCGCCCCGACCGTGGACGTCGCGTAGGCGGCGCCGGCCACCAGCTTGTCCGCGAGCTGTTCCGGCCCGAGCCCCGGGAACTGCCGGCGGAGCGTGGCGAGGTCGCGCACGGGAACGCGTGGGGCCATGTCGATGATCCGGTCGGCGAGGTGGGACAACGCCGCCCTGGCCCGGCTGCCGCTCTTGCGGACGCCGTTGCGGGCCGCTTCCCCGGCCCGGTCGCGGAACGCCGCGACCCGCCGTCGAGCGACGGGCGCGGAATCCCCCGGCGGGGCCGGGTCGCCGCGCCCGCTCACCCGTGCGAGCGAGACCGGTCCCGTCGATGCTGTCGCATCCGTCCTGTCGGACCGACGGGATGGGCCTCGCTCGTCGTGGTCACGCGCGCCGAAGGGGCCGTCGGGCGGCCCCGAGTCCGCTCCCCCACGGGGGAAGCGGCGCTTCCAAGGAGGGGTCGAGCCAGTCACGGCCGACCCCGCCTCAGTCGCAGTCGCGGCAGATCGGCTGGCCGTTCTTCTCGCGGGCCAGCTGACTGCGGTGGTGCACCAGGAAGCAGCTCATGCAGGTGAACTCGTCCTGCTGCTTGGGCAGTACCCGGACGGCCAGTTCCTCATTGGAGAGGTCGGCCCCGGGCAGCTCCAGGCCCTCGGCGGCCTCGAACTCATCGACGTCCACGGCGGAGGTCGACTTGTCGTTCCGCCGGGCCTTCAGCTCTTCAAGGCTGTCCGAGTCGACGTCGTCGTCGGTCTTGCGTGGGGTGTCGTAATCGGTTGCCATGTCGCTCTCCCCCTCTGGGTGTCTGCGGTGTCTCCAGCGCACGTAACGCGTGAGAGGCCGGACTTGTGCCCGACCCGAGGCGGAGATTTTGCCTCACATCAAGGTCTGTTACTCAATCGACACCCAACCGAACTCCCCGAGAGTGATCGGCTTGGATGGCGATGGGGACCGTACACGGTTCCAATGCCGCACTTCAAAGCGGTCTCACCGTGTACTTCCCGTGATCAGGGGCCCTGAAAACCCGGATTTTTCCGGCTTTCCGGCCTCTTCATGATCACTCAGAGTGGATGGCCGGAAAACCGCCCATGTGATCGATCGCACATGAAAAGGTCGGTAAGGGCGCCCGGAAATTCAGCGCAAAGCGAACATCCTCGCCTGCCGAGGACATGATCTCAGATCGGCAGCGTGACGCGCATCACCAGGCCTCCTCCCTCACGCGGCTGGGCCGCGATGTGCCCGCCGTGCGCCCGCGCCACGGAACGGACGATGGACAGGCCCAGGCCGACGCCCTTGTCACTGCCGGTGCGCTCGGTGCGGAGCCTTCTGAACGGTTCGAAGAGGTTGTCGATCTCGTACGCGGGAACGATCGGCCCGGTGTTCGTGACGGACAGCACCGCCCGGCCGTGCTGGACATCCGTCAGGACCTCCACCCACCCGCCCTCGGCGGTGTTGTACCGCACCGCGTTCTGCACCAGGTTCAGCGCGATCCGCTCCAGCAGCACGCCGTTGCCCTGGACGACCGCGGGCTTGCGCTCGCCGCGGATCTCGACGCCCTTCGCCTCCGCCTCGCCGTGCACCTGGTCGACGGCCTGCGAGGCGACCTCGGCGAGGTCCACCGGCTTGCGCTCGACGATCTGGTTGTCACTGCGGGCGAGCAGCAGCAAGCCCTCGACGAGCTGCTCGCTGCGCTCGTTGGTGGCCAGCAGGGTCTTGCCGAGCTGCTGGAGCTCCACGGGCGCGTTCGGGTCGGACAGGTGCACCTCCAGCAGCGTGCGGTTGATCGCGAGCGGGGTGCGCAGCTCGTGGGAGGCGTTGCCGACGAAGCGCTGCTGGGCGGTGAACGCCCTCTGGAGGCGCTCCAGCATGTCGTCGAAGGTGTCCGCGAGCTCCTTCAGCTCGTCGTCCGGGCCGTCCAGCTCGATCCGCCGGGACAGGTCGGAGCCGGCCACCGCGCGGGCCGTGCGCGTGATCCTGCCGAGCGGTGCCAGCACGCGGCCGGCCATGGCGTAGCCGAAGGCGAAGGCGATGACGGCGAGCCCGAGCAGAGCCAGCAGCGAGCGGCTGAGCAGGCTGTCCAGGGCGACCTGCCGCTGGTGGTCGGTGCACGCGCTGATCGCGGCGTTGAACTCCGACAGCGACAGATTGCCGTTGTTGACCCCCGGGCAGTCGTTGCTGGAGACCTTGAGGTTGCTGAAATCGACGATCTTGAACAGCGGTTGGTTGCCGGTGCGCAGGGCCTGGGCGGCGAGCAGGTAGATGATCGACAGCAGCAGGATGCCGGCGATCAGGAACATGCCGCCGTACAGCAGCGTGAGCCGTATCCGGATGGTCGGGCGCAGCCAGGGGAAGGGCGGTTCGGGCCTTCTGGGGTCCCAGGTGGGCTTCGGGGGCGCCTGTGGCGGCGCGGGAGTGGCGGCCACGGCGGATCAGATCCGGTAGCCGGAGCCGGGCACGGTGACGATCACGGGAGGCTCGCCCAGCTTGCGGCGGAGGGTCATCACGGTGACGCGCACGACATTGGTGAACGGGTCCGTGTTCTCGTCCCAGGCCTTCTCCAGCAGTTGCTCGGCGGAGACGACCGCGCCCTCGCTGCGCATGAGGACCTCCAGCACGGCGAACTCCTTGGGCGCCAGCTGGACCTCCTTGCCGTCGCGGAAGACCTCGCGGCGGTTGGGGTCGAGCTTGATCCCGGCGCGCTCCAGGACGGGCGGCAGGGGCACGCTCGTACGCCGGCCCAGGGCACGCACACGGGCGGTGAGCTCGCTGAACGCGAAGGGCTTGGGCAGATAGTCGTCGGCGCCGATCTCCAGGCCCTCGACACGGTCGCTGACGTCACCGGACGCGGTGAGCATCAGCACCCGCGTGGGCATGCCGAGCTCCACGATCCTGCGGCAGACGTCGTCACCGTGGACGAGCGGGAGGTCGCGGTCGAGGACGACCACGTCGTAGTCGTTGACGCCGATGCGCTCCAGGGCGGCCGCACCGTCGTACACGACGTCGACCGCCATGGCCTCCCGGCGCAGTCCGGTGGCCACCGCATCGGCGAGCAGCTGCTCGTCCTCGACGACGAGTACGCGCACGTCGCTTGTCCTTCCTGTGGCCACCCGCGCGGCGCCGCTCGGGCACGCGCGGGCAGGGGTCTTCATGGGTGTGTGCCTCCATCCTGCCCTTTTCGGCCATAAGTCGGCTGTAAGCCGGGGAAGCCCGGGAGGAGCGCGGAGGAGATTCCCGGGGAAGCGCCCGCCGGAGAACGGGTGAGCGACGGATGAAGCGGCCGGGAACGCGAAATTTTCTCGTGCGGTCGAGGTTTCCCCGGCGGGGAGGTTGGGGAGGACGGGTTTACACCCCGCGATCACGCTCTGCATGTGCCGCACCACAATGCGGTTCACCGTCATCCGCTTCCGCAGAGCGGGCGTGGGTGTCCGGCACCGTCGCCGCCCGGCAGGGCAGCGCTGGGCACCCTGCAGGAGACGTGATCGCCCCTTTCCCAACGGCAGGCACACCCCCGTGCCACCGACCCACGACCCAGGACGAGGGGGCGCAGCATGGACGCATTCACCGCAGGACTTCTGCAGCGCATAAAGGCGACCGAGTCCGACCTCACGCGGGCTCGCGACGAGGGCGACGACTTCCTCGTCGAGGTGGAGCTGGCCGAACTCGACGACCTGCGCCGCCTCGCCGCCGAGCACGGTGTGGAGGTCGGCGTGTCCGGCGTCTGATCATCCTGTTCCAGATCGGCTGCACCTGAGCGGGGCCCCGGCGAATCCAGCGCCGGGGCCCCGGCTTTCCGCTCGTTCTCCTGCCCGATGGCTCGTTCGCCTACGGGGCGCCCGCGCCGGCTCTCTCGCGGCCGGCGCGTGGGGAGGGGCGTCCTGGGACGGCCCTCGCCGTCGGCCGGTGCGGGCCCTTGCGCGTGCCGGGGAGCAGGGCGCCCACTCGGGCTCCCACCGGCGTTCGTGGCCGTGCTGGGACCGTCGTCGCATTCCGGCCTCGAGGGCTCCAGGGCCGTGGCCACGAGATACCAGGAGGGCTTCCACTGCCCCGTGCCGGTCGCCGCGATCCGACGATGGCTCCGTGCCTGAGCGAGTGGTCTGTCGGTGCGGTTCAGCCAGCGTGCTCGGCGGCGCGGGCTTCGGACATCTCTCGGATGACGGCCAGGGTGTTCCGTACGACCCGCAGGGTGCTGACGCGCATGCGCTCGGCGGCCTCATCGTCGTGCTTCGCCTCGGCCGCCTGGCCATGGAAGAGGACTTCGCCGGCGAAGGTCAGAGTGAGATCACCCGTCTCGTCCTCTCCGATCTCGTTGTGGATCACCCACGTGGCTCGGTCGTCCCTGCGATGGAAACTGACACGCTGTCCTACCTGGAAGGCGACGTCCTCGCGGATTCGTTCGCCGTGCACGACGACCTCCCGCACCAGACCCTCCGGCCCGCGCTCCAGGACGGAGCACTCGGACATGCCGGCAACGAACGGGATGGCGTTCTCCGCCTTGCTGCGAAGACCAGCCCACACCTCGTCACGGTCAAGCACGTACTGACCAGGCTGAGAGGGATCGTTGACGGGCTGAGTGACTTCGACGTGTATCACGAGGGCTCCCAGGACATGGTGGTGTGACTTCGATGCCGAGCCTCACACCTCAAGCAGGCTTGAGGTCAAGAAGCGCTCGGCTCGTGCCCTCCCCCCGGATGAGCGGTCTGCTGACGGCTGACCAGCCCAGACAGTTGGCCCCGACCCACCCATATGGTCCGCCGGACACTGCCTAGTCCCGACCGGCGCCCAGTTCCTCCAGGAGTTCCTGGAGGGGCTCGAAGACGCCCGGCGGGGCGGCCACGGTCAGGTCGCGTGACACGCGCTCTCCCGGGCGGCCTCCGGTCAGCGCGCCCGCCTCGCGGGCGATCAGGTCGCCGGCTGCGTAGTCCCAGGGGTGCAGGCCGCGCTCGTAGTAGCCGTCGAGGCGGCCCGCCGCCACGTCGCACAGGTCGATCGCGGCGGAGCCGCCGCGCCGGATGTCCCGCACCAGCGGGATCAGCCTGCGGGCGACGTCGGCCTGGTGGGCGCGGACCTCGGCGACGTAGTTGAAGCCCGTGGAGACCAGGGCCTGGTCGAGCGGCGGCGCGGGGCGGCAGGCGAGCCTGCGCACGCCGGCCCAGGCGCCGGTGGCCCAGGCCCCGCGGCCGCGCACGGCGTGGAACGTCTCGTCCCGCATCGGGGCCATCACGACTCCGACGACCGTCTCGCCGTTCTGCTCGGCCGCGACCGAGACGGCCCAGGTCGGCAGTCCGTAGAGGTAGTTCACCGTGCCGTCCAGGGGGTCGATCACCCAGCGGATCCCGCTGGTGCCCTCGGTGGCGGCGCCCTCCTCGCCGAGGAAGCCGTCGGCGGGGCGCCGGTCGGCGATCAGGTCGGTGATCAGCTTCTCGGCCGCCAGGTCCATCTCGGTCACGACGTCGATCGGACTGGACTTGGTGGCGGCGACCGCCAGGTCGGCCGGGCGGCCGTCCCGCAGCAGCTCTCCGGCGCGGCCGGCGGCCAGCAGGGCGAGCTGGAGCAGTTCCGTGTGCAGGGCGTCGGTCACGGTGCTCCTCACGCGTAGGGGCTGTCGGCGCCCGCGGCGGCGGGCCGGGCGGCGCGGGCCGGGCAGCAGCCCACCGGGCAGACATCGTGGCCGGCCCCGAGCGCACCCAGGGCGCACGGCGTGACCCGCTGTCCGCGCTCGACGGCGGCCCGCTCCAGGATCAGATCGCGGACGGCGGCGGCGAAGCGCGGGTCGGCGCCCACGGTGGCCGAGCGGCGCACCGGCAGGCCCAGCTCCTCGGCCTTGGCCTTGGCCTCCGTGTCGAGGTCGTAGAGGACCTCCATGTGGTCGGAGACGAAGCCGATGGGAGCCATGACGACGGCCGGGACACCCGCCGCGTGCCGCTCCTGGAGGTGGTCGCAGATGTCGGGCTCCAGCCACGGGATGTGCGGCGCGCCGGAGCGCGACTGGTACACGAGCTGCCAGGGGTGGTCCACGCCGGTTCGCTCGCGGACCGCGTCGGCGATCAGCCGTGCGACGTCCAGGTGCTCCCTGACGTACGCCCCGCCGTCGCCGTGCTGCTCCACCGGGCCGGAGGTGTCGGCGGCGGAGGTCGGGATCGAGTGGGTCGTGAAGGCGATGTGCGCGCCGGCCCGGACGTCCTCGGGCAGGTCGGCGAGGGACTCGACCACGCCGTCGATCATGGGTTCGACGAAGCCGGGGTGGTTGAAGTAGTGCCGCAGCTTGTCGATCCGCGGCAGCTCCAGGCCCTCGGCCTCGAGCGCGGCGAGCGAGTCGGCGAGGTTCTCGCGGTACTGGCGGCAGCCCGAGTAGGAGGCGTAGGCGCTGGTGGCCAGGACGAGGATGCGGCGGCGCCCGTCACGGACCATCTCGCGCAGGGTGTCGGTGAGGTAGGGCGCCCAGTTGCGGTTGCCCCAGTAGACGGGCAGGTCCAGGCCGTGGTCGGCGAAGTCCGTGCGGAGGGCGTCCAGCAGGGCGCGGTTCTGTTCGTTGATGGGACTGACCCCGCCGAACAGGAAGTAGTGCTGTCCGACTTCCTTCAGGCGTTCGGTGGGGATGCCGCGCCCGCGAGTCACGTTCTCCAGGAACGGGACCACGTCGTCCGGCCCTTCCGGGCCGCCGAACGAGAGCAGGAGCAGGGCGTCGTACGGGGTGGCATCGAGCGCGTCTGGCATGCTCCGATCCTGCCATCCGGCACCGACGGCAGGGATCCCGACCCGCTCCCGGTGGTGCGTTAGGGTCACCTAACCCGTAAGCTGTATCCGCTTCCTTCGCGCCTTACCGGACCCCCGGAGACGCCTTACCGGATCCCGGAGACCCTGTGCCCAGCCCGTACCGCGCCCTGTTCGCCGCTCCCGGCTCCAAGGGCTTCTCCGCCGCGGGGTTCCTCGGCCGGATGCCGCTGTCCATGATGGGCATCGGCGTGGTCACGATGATCTCCCAGCTCACGGGGCGCTACGGGCTCGCCGGAGCGCTGTCGGCCACCATCGCGCTGGCCGCGGCCGCCCTGGGACCGCAGATATCCCGGCTGGTCGACCGGTACGGTCAGCGCCGGGTGCTGCGGCCCGCGACGCTGGTCGCGCTGGCCGCGGCGGCGGGGCTGCTGCTGGCCGCCTGGTTCCGGTGGCCGGACTGGGTGCTGTTCGTGTGCGCGGCCGGGATCGGTTCGGTCCCGTCCCTGGGCGCGATGGTCCGGGCCCGCTGGGCGGCCCTGTACCGGGGGACCCCGCAGCTGCACACCGCCTACTCGTTCGAGTCGGTGGTGGACGAGGTCTGCTTCATCTTCGGACCGATCGTCTCCATCGGGCTGTCGACGGCCTGGTTCCCGGAGGCTGGGCCGCTGCTGGCCGCCTGTTTCCTCGCCGTGGGCGTCTTCTGGCTGACCGCTCAGCGGGCCACCGAGCCGGCGCCGCACCCGCGCGAGGAGCACAGTGGGGGTTCGGCGCTGCGCTCGCGCGGACTCCAGGTGCTGGTGGCCACCTTCGTGGCGACCGGGTCGATCTTCGGGGCGGTCGACGTGGTCACCGTGGCCTTCGCCGACGAGCGCGGCCACAAGGGCGCGGCGAGCGTCGTGCTCGCCCTGTACGCCGCGGGCTCCTGCACGGCGGGGGTGCTGTTCGGGCTGCTGCGGCCGTCCGGGGCGCCCGCCCGCCGGTGGCTGCTGGGCATATGCGCGATGTCCGTGAGTATGATCCCCCTCCTACTGGTCGGAAACCTGCCGTTTCTGGCCGTGGCGCTGTTCGTTGCGGGCCTCTCCGTCGCTCCCACGATGATCACGACGATGGCCCTCGTCGAAGAGCACGTACCACGCGCGCACCTGACCGAGGGCATGACCTGGGTGAGCACCGGGCTCGCGGTCGGGGTGGCGCTCGGTTCGTCGGTGGCCGGCTGGGTCATCGACGCGGCCGGCGCGCGGTCCGGGTACGGGGTTCCGGCGGTGTCCGGGGCCGTCGCGGTCGCGGTCGGTTTCCTCGGGTACCGCCGGCTCAGCAGGCCGGCTCCGGGTCGGGGAGGCTCCGTTGAGCAGCACAGCGAGCGGGAAGAACGGCACGTGGCGTAACTGGGGCGGCAACGTCGCCGCCCGTCCCGCGCGGGAGGTCGCTCCGGCCTCGGTCGAGGAGCTCCGCGCCGCCGTGCGCCGGGCCGCCGAGGACGGCCTCAGGGTGAAGGCCGTCGGCACGGGGCACTCCTTCACGTCGATCGCCGCGACCGACGGCGTCATGGTCCGCCCCGATCTGCTGACCGGCATCCGTCGCATCGACCGCGACGCCATGACGGTCACCGTGGAGGCCGGCACCCCGCTCAAGAGGCTCAACCTGGCGCTGGCGCGCGAGGGGCTGTCCCTCACCAACATGGGCGACATCATGGAGCAGACGGTGTCCGGGGCGACCAGCACCGGCACCCACGGCACCGGCCGCGAGTCGGCCTCGATCGCCGCCCAGATCAGGGGCCTGGAACTGGTCACCGCCGACGGCTCGGTGCTCACCTGCTCCGAGAGCGAGAACCCCGAGGTCTTCGCGGCCGCCCGAATAGGCCTCGGCGCGCTGGGCATCGTCACGGCGATCACCTTCGCCGTGGAGCCGGTCTTCCTGCTCACGGCCCGCGAGGAGCCGATGCCCCTGGAGAAGGTGCTCGCCGAGTTCGACCAGCTCTGGGCGGAGAACGAGCACTTCGAGTTCTACTGGTTCCCGCACACCACCAGCACCAACACCAAGCGCAACAACCGCAGCGCCGGACCGGAGCAGCCGGTGGGCGGGCTGGCCGGCTGGATCGAGGACGAGCTCCTCTCCAACGGCGTCTTCCAGGTGGCCAACTGGGTCGGCCGCGCGGTGCCCGCCACGGTCCCGGCGATCGCCCGGCTCTCCAGCCGGGCGCTGTCCGCGCGGACGTACACCGACATCCCCTACAAGGTCTTCACCTCCCCGCGCCGGGTGCGCTTCGTGGAGATGGAGTACGCCGTCCCGCGCGCGGCCCTGGCCGACACGCTGCGCGAGCTGAAGGCGATGGTGGACCGCTCCGGCCTGCGCGTGAGCTTCCCGGTGGAGGTGCGCACCGCGCCCGCCGACGACATCGCGCTGTCCACGGCCTCGGGCCGGGACAGCGCGTACGTCGCGGTCCACATGTTCCGCGGCACCCCCTACCAGCGGTACTTCACCGCCGCCGAGCGGATCTTCACCGCCCACGAGGGCCGGCCGCACTGGGGCAAGGTGCACACCGGGGACGCGGAGTACTTCGCCGGGGTGTACCCGCGCTTCGGCGAGTTCACCGCGCTTCGGGACCGGCTGGATCCGCAGCGCCTGTTCCAGAACGACTACTTGCGGAGGGTGCTGGGGTCGTAGCGGACGCGCCGGGCGCCGGGGCGGTGCCGCCGGTCCCGGCCGTGCCGTCCGCCGTCCCCGTGCCGTCGCTGCCGGCGCCGGTGCTCTCCGAGCCCGGGCCGGCGCCGTCCGACCCGGTGCCGCCGGTTCCGGCGCTCGCCGTCGCGTCGGGCGCGGGCGTCCCGCTCGCCTTCCCGGGGCCGTCCGTGCCGTGGGAGGCGGTCCCGCCCGGCGACGTCGCGCCGCCGGTTCCGGGGTCGGCCGTGGGTGAGGTCGCGGGGGTCGGCGTGTCGCCGCCGGACGGCTGCACGTGCGTGCGGCGGCCGGTGACCGCGTCGCCGACCGTCGTGCCGTGTCCGCCGCTGAAGCTGCTGCCCGACGCCGTCTCGTACACCGTGATGCCGGCCATGGTGACGCCGAAGACGAGGGCGGCCGCGAGTACCGGCCGCTTCCAGCTGCGGACCCGGGCGCGGTAGACGGTGCCCTCGGTGAACTCGCCCGGCGCCGGCGTCCGCCCGGCGGGGGCGTCGGCGACGGCCGGCCGGGGAACGGCCTCGGTCCGGGAGGAGACCCTCACCGTCCGGATCTGTTCGCCGGTGCGCCGGAAGAAGTGCTGGAAGACCGTGCCGCCGCAGGTGGCGATGACACTGACGACCCCCGCTCCGAGGATGGTCCCGTAGACGCCGAAGTACGAGGCGAGCTTCGCGGCCACCACCGCCGCCACGGCGCTGCCCGCGACCTGGGCCGCGTTCAGCTCGATCCGTTTCCGGGGCGCCTCCTCCTCCTCGGTGTTCGGCGCGCCGATGCTGTCGGGCTTTTCGCGCATACCCGGATCTTGCCTGCCTCTCCCGCACATGGATGAATTTTCGGGACTTGATCGACCCACTGCACGAGAAAGGGACGTATGGGCGAAACCATTGGTTCCGTTTCTGTCCATTCCGTGAACTACGCCACGTTCATGATCGATAAATCCGGTCAGGGGCGGTCAAGTCCCGTCCGACGCCAGAAGTTCGACGGCGCGCCAATCCACGCACGTGGCCCAAATGGAGTACTGTTGCGAGCCCTGGGTCCGGTCTCCCGCCAGGGTGTCCGGGACCTGCTGGACCGCCGGGAGGGGGCTGGTTGCACAGGGTGACGGAGTTGGTCACTTAGCGTTGCGAACAGGTAACCGTGCCATAACGGCGAGCCAGGGCCCGTGCCCGACACGCCGGGCAACTCGGCAAGGTTGTGGCAGGCTGCACCCGGGCAGGCCACACTCGACTAGCGGAAGCAGCGACGCACGTGACGTCGGCAGGCACCACCCGGGAGGTCCCCATGCCCGAACTGCGTGTCGTGGCCGTCTCCAATGACGGCACACGGCTGGTGCTGAAGGCTGCGGACAGCACGGAGTACACGCTTCCCATCGACGAACGGCTCCGCGCCGCCGTGCGCGGCGACCGTCCCCGCCTCGGCCAGATCGAGATCGAGGTGGAGAGCCATCTCCGCCCCCGCGACATCCAGGCGCGGATACGAGCAGGCGCGTCCGCGGAAGAGGTCGCCCAGCTCGCCGGCATCCCCGTGGACCGCGTACGGCGCTTCGAGGGCCCCGTGCTCGCCGAGCGCGCCTTCATGGCCGAACGGGCCCGCAAGACCCCGGTCCGCCGACCCGGCGAGAACTCCGGTCCGCTGCTCGGCGAGGCGGTCCAGGAGCGGCTGCTGCTGCGCGGCGCCGAGAAGGACACCGTCCAGTGGGACTCCTGGCGCCGCGACGACGGCACCTGGGAGGTCCTGCTGGTGTACCGGGTCGCGGGCGAGCCGCACTCGGCGAGCTGGACGTACGACCCGCCGCGCCGCCTGGTGCAGGCCGTCGACGGCGAGGCGCGCGCCCTGATCGGCGAGTCCGACGACCTGGGAGCCCCGGAGCCGAGCTTCCCGTTCGTGCCGCGCATCGCCCGGCTGCCGCGCGACCGCCCGCTGGACCGGGACCGCGACCGGCCGGCCCTGCCCGCGCAGCTCTCCGACCCGACCGAGGAGAGCGCCGGCGAGCGCGACTCGCTGACCAGCCTGCTGGAGGCGGTGCCCAGCTTCCGCGGCGACCTGGTGGTGCCCGAGCGGGCGCCGGAGCCCGCGACCGAGCCCGACGAGGAGGTGGAGGTGGAGGAGCCGCCGGCCCCCGCTGCCTCCGCCGGAGCCGGGTCCGCCTACGCGGACGTCCTCATGCCCCGCTCCGTCGGCAGTCACCGCGACCGTCTCATCGGCGCCACCGACCGCCAGGCCGAGGCGGACGGCGTCCGCCCCGGCCGCCGGGCCGCGGTCCCGAGCTGGGACGAGATCGTGTTCGGCACCCGCCGCAAGAAGCAGGAGTAGCGAGGCCGTACGAGCGTGAGGACCGCCCCCTTCAGGGGACGGTCCTCCTCGCGTGCCCGGGTGCCCCGGCGGTTACTGCGGGTCCGGCCCCACCGCCACCGGCCTGGCCGGGTCCGCGGACCACTCCGACCACGAGCCGACGTACAGGGCCGCCGGGATCCCCGCCACGGCCAGCGCCAGCACCTCGTGCGCCGCGGAGACGCCCGAGCCGCAGTAGACGCCGACCTCCCCGCCGTCGGCCGCGCCGAGTGCCGTGAACCGCGCCCGGAGTTCCGCCGCGGGCAGGAACCGCCCGTCCGGGCCGACGTTCCCGGTCGTGGGCGCGGAGACCGCTCCGGGGATGTGGCCGCCCACCCGGTCGATCGGCTCCACCTCCCCGCGGTACCGCTCCCCCGCGCGCGCGTCGAAAAGCAGCCCGGAGCGCGCCAGCGCCGCCGCGCCGTCGGCGTCGAGCAGCCGGACGGCGCCCGGCGCCGGCGAGAAGTCACCCTCGGCGGGCTCGGGCACCGAGGTCTCCAGCGGGCCCTCCCAGGCCGCCAGGCCGCCGTCGAGCACCCGTACGTCGGGGTGCCCCGTCCAGCGCAGCAGCCACCAGGCGCGCGCCGCCGCCCAGCCCTGCCCGCCGTCGTACACCACGACCGGCCGGGCCGCGGAGACTCCCGCCCGGCGCATCGCGGCGCCGAACTCCTCCGTGCCGGGCAGCGGATGACGGCCCGCGCCGCCCGGCGCCGAGGCCAGTTCGCGGTCCAGGTCGACGAAGACGGCGCCGGGGAGGTGCCCGGACTCGTAGGCGGCGCGTCCGTCGAAGGGCGGCTCGCCCGCCGCCTTGGCCACGCTGAGCTGCCAGCGGACGTCGAGCAGCACCGGCGGGTTCGGTCCCGCGAGGACGGCGGCGAGATCGGCCGCGGAGATGATGGCGTTCATGGCCACCATCCTTGCGCACGGGGTGGCCCCGGCGTCCAGGTCCGGCTACTCTGCTCGGCCTGACGGTCCCGGTCACGAGGCGTACGGAATCGGCCACGTGCCGTACCGGGGACCGGCATCCGTCGGCAGTGCGCCGCGACCGGCCCGAGACCGCCCGGAAACACGCTTCCGCCCCGGACGGCGGGGCAGCGGCCGGGTCCGGGGAGCTGAAACGATGCGGCCACCGCGAGGGGCCGGGAAAAGGGTGACGATGACCGAGGCACCGGAGCCGGCCGACCACGACGGCCGGACGCCCGCCCGGTACGCGCCCGGCACACCGTGCTGGGTGAGCCTGATGGTCCACGGGATGACCGCGATGCGGACCTTCTACGGAGAGCTCTTCGGCTGGGAGTTCCAGCCGGGCCCCGAACGGCTCGGCCCCTATGTGCGGGCCCTGCTGGACGGCCGGGAGGTCGCGGGCATCGGCCTCCTGCCGCCGGACCGGCACCTGCCCGTCGCCTGGACTCCGTACCTCGCCTCGGACGACGTCGACCTGACCGCTGAAACGGTACGGCGGTGCGGCGGCACGATCGGGGTGGGCCCGCTGGAGGCGGGCGACGCCGGACGCCTGGCGATCGGCTCCGACCCGGCGGGCGCGGTCTTCGGCATCTGGCAGCCCGCCGCGCATCGCGCCACGAGCGTCGACGGCGTGCCCGGCACGCCCGCCTGGAACGAGTTGCTGACCTACGAGACCGCCGCCGTCGCCAAGTTCTACGGAAACCTGTTTGATTATGAGGAGCGGCCGACCGCTTCCGCGGATCCCGACCACATCACCCTGAGCCTCGGCGGCCGCCCGGTCGCCGGCATCCACGGCATGGGCCACGCCCTGCCCCGCGACCGGGGCCCGCACTGGCTGACGTACTTCGAGGTCGCCGACGCCGACGAGGCGGCCGTACGCCTCGTCGCCCTGGGCGGCCGGGTGCTCACCCCGGCCGAGGACACCGCCCACGGCAGGACGGCCACGGTGACCGACCCGGAGGGCGCCCGGTTCGCGCTGGTCAGCCGCCCGCGCTGACGCGCGTGGCCGTGTGCCGCGTGCGGGGAGTTCCGGGCCTCGCGGGCCTCGCTCCGGCTTGCCGGGCCGTGGCCGTGCTGCCGTCGACCTCGTACGGTCACTCGGGAGGGGGTTCGAGGGGGCGAGCCGGTGCAGAGCCTCGGTCACCGCGCCCCTGCCCCACCGAGTCGTCGGTCCAATTCGACGTCCAGGGCGGCTTGTTCACCTGCGCTCGGATCGTAGCCGTTCCACGCCCGCAGGGCGGTGCGCGCCTGCTCGGCGCGCGCCGCGCGCTCCTCGGGGGTGAGCATGGTCTCGGCCAGGTGGGACAGGTAGCCCCGCAGCGACATGCCTTGGGAGGACGCCATCCGGGCAAGCCGGTCGCGGGCTTCGGCGGGGATGCGGATGTTGGCGTCGGACATACCGGCCTCCTCAATCGTCCCCGAAGGTACGGATACGGGTACGCACCCGTCCCGTGTCGAGCGGTCCGGACGGGCTCACCGCCGGCCACCTGACGCGCACGCGCACTCGGTCCTGACGGACTTGCCCGAACCATCCGGGCGCCGGCGCCAGTCCCGGCGGGGCGTAGGAGGCGCGGCTGCGGGGACGGCGGGTCGGGCGGTGTCGGTGAGATTGCCGGGTGTCGTCATCACGCCCCCTGTGTTCCAGCTGGACGCGTAGCGTGACCAGCGGTACCGCGACGACAGAGAGCGGCTGTACGCGCGTTGTACGCCTCTGTCGGCCCCGCGCACCGTGACGGCGCCCCTCGCGGGGGCGTTGAGCAAAAGAGGTGGTGGTGGAGATGACGGAGCGCGAGGGCGTGACGACGGGGGCCGAGACGGTCCCCGGAGACCAGGAGGACGGCGGCGCGGGTGCGGTCGTCGGTCTCGGGGACGTCTGGGACAACGACGACGGGGCCGGGCGGCGAGCGGAGGACGAGGCGGGCCGGGGCGTCGTCATCGCGTTCGGGCAGACCATGAAGACGCTACGGCTGCGGAAGGGACTGGAGCGCGAGGAGCTGGGGAGGCGGCTCGGGTACTCGGCGTCCACGATCGCGGCGTTCGAGCAGGGGCGGAGGATCCCGTCGCCGCGAACGATCGAGCGGACCGATGAGGAGCTGGACGCGGACGGGTTGCTGACCCTGTGGAAGGAGCAGGTGGAGCGGGCTCAGTACCCGGTGTTCTTCCAGGGGATGGCGGTCTTGGAGAAGGAGGCCGTTGAGCTGGTCTCGTACAGCGTGCCTGTCCTCAACGGCCTGCTTCAGACCGAGGAGTACATGAGGGCGCTACTCGCCATGAGGCGTCCCCCTCTGGACGAGGAAACCACCGAGCAGCGTGTAACGGCACGGCTGGCCCGGCAGGACGTCTTCGATCGTCGACCCGCGCCCTTCCTGAGCTTCGTACTCGACGAGTCGCTCCTGCGACGTCCGTACGGGGGCAAGGCGGTGCTGCGCGGGCAGTTGGAACATCTGTTGTCGATCGGCGAGAAGCGCAACGTCGAAATCCAGGTCATGCCTCTCGACCGTGAGGACAACGCGGGTGTGAACGGGCCGTTCACCGTGGTCACGCGCAAGGACGGCAAGAAGTTCGTGTACGCCGAGGCGAGGGGAATCGGCTCTCTTCAGACCGACCCGGAGCAAGGGGTCCTGGCCGCCGCACTCTATGGGATCATCCGATCACAGGCTCTCAGTCCGCGAGAGTCGACGGAGTTCGTCGAAAGGTTGCTGGGATCGCTATGAACAACGCTGAGTCCTCGACCGTCGCCTCCGGCCTCGCCTGGTTCAAGAGCAGTTACAGCGGAACCGAGGGCGGCGAATGCGTAGAGGTCGCTGCCGCCACGGCAGTTGTGCACGTCCGGGACTCGAAGGCCGTGACCGGCTCCATGCTCACGGTCTCGCGTGAGGCCTGGGCGGGATTCGTCGGACTGGCCTCGTCGGAGCGGCGCGTCTGACGGTCGTACGGACGCGAGAGCCCTGCCGGTCCTGACGGGCGGCGGGGCTCTTCCATGACTGCCGGGGTGAGCGGTTCCGAGGCCGGCCGTCACGGTCACGCCGAAGCCGGCCCGGAAGGCGGACCGGCCACCTAGACGAGTTGATCCGAAGTTTCGGCCCGTCAAAGGGGCGAGGGTGTCCAAGATCCGTGTGTGACGACAGACCTGAACACCCTCTTGACCGCACTGTATGTGAAGATCGACGACGAGATCGGGGGAACCCGATGCATGGGCAGGCCGCCGCTGCTCAGCGACTCCGAACTCGTCTGCCTGGCCGTGGCCCAGGCCCTGGCTCGGCTACCACTCTGAGTCGCGCTGGTTGCGCTACGCGAACAAGCACCTGACGGGTATGTTCCCGTACCTGCCGCAGCGCGCGGGCTACAACAAGCGGCTCCGCTCCACGCTCGGGCTGGTCAAGCGCATGATCCGGGAACTGGCGATGGATAGCGACTTCTGGTTCGACAACCTCTGGATCACCGACTCGACTCCGGTGCCGTGCGGGATGTCGCGCCCGACCGTGCAGCGTTCCAATCTCGCGGGCTGGGCCGGCTACGGCTACTGCGCCTCCCACTCCCGGTTCTTTTGGGGCCTACGCTTGTACCTGGTGTGCACCCCGACCGGAATGCCGATCATGTGGGCGCTGGCCAACCCGAAGATAGGCGAGCGCGAGGTCCTTGCGGCGATGCTGGAGGTCGACGCCGACCTGGTCGCCGACCGCGAGGGCATCGTGCTGATCTCGGACAAGGGCTTCGCGTCCAAGCCATTCGAAAAGGCCCTCGCCGGGCAAGGCATCGAGCTGCTGCGGCCCTCGCGCAAGCGGGAGAGGCAGCGGTACGGCGAGCCGGTGCTCAAGAAGGTCCGCCAACTGATCGAGTCGGTCAACGACACCCTCAAGGGTCAGCTCGACCTGGAGCAACACGGTGCACGCACCATCGAAGGTGTGGCGGTCCGCGTCGCCCAGCGCGTCCTGGCCCTGGCCGCAGCGATCCGGCACAACAACAAGACCGGTGCAACCGTCCCCCGATCACTGATCGCCTACGACCACTGAACCGATCAGGAACTTCGCGCCTGGCTAGACCGTCGGAATGCTGCCGCCGTCGACGACGTACTGGCTGCCGGTGAGGAACGCCGCGCGGTCGGAGGCGAGGAACGCGACGAGTTCGGCGACGTCGGCGGGCTGGCCGGGGCGCCCGAGCGGGATGCCGACCCGGTCGATCAGCTGCCGGCGGGCCGTTTCGGCGTCCTGGCCGCTGTCGGCGGTGATCTGGTTCAGACGCCGGGTGACGGCCGGGGTCTCGATGAGTCCGGGGACGACGGTGTTCACTCTGATCCCGTGCTTGCCGACCTCGTTGGCCAGGCCCTTGCTGTAGACGGTCGTCGCGGCCTTCGCCGCCGCGTACGGGAGGGACGCGGGGCCGGGCAGGCGGGCTTGGCCCGATGTGACGTGGATGATGACTCCGCGGTTTTGCGCGATCATCCCCGGCAACAGGGCCCGGTCCAGGCGGACCGCGGACATCAGGTTGGTGTCGAGGTCGCGGTACCAGTCGTCGTCGGCCGCGTCGAGCGCCCCGCCTGGGATGTGCGTCTGGCTGCCGGCGTTGTTGATCAGGACATCGATTCCTCCGAGCAACTGCGTCGCCTGCGCGGCGAGGGCGGCGGCCCCGTCGGCGGTGGCGAGGTCGGCGGCGACGAACCTGCCGGCCGGCGGCTCGTCGACCGGCGTGCGGGCCGCGACGACGACGTCGGCCCCGGCCTCGGCGAACCGGACCGCGACAGCCGCGCCGATTCCCTTCGTGCCGCCGGTGACCAGGACTCGAACGCCGGCAAACTCGCCAGCTGGCCCAGAGGCGGATGTCACGGTGGTGGATGTCATGCGACACAACTCCTTCGTCGGAGGGCGCCGCCTTCCGGGAGTCGGCGGTCGGTTAGGGTGAGCCTCACTCTACAATAAAACGAGAGGTCGTTCTTTTTATGCCCAAGGTTACCCAGGAGCACCGCGACGCCCGGCGCCGGCAGATCCTGGCCGCCGCCCGCGAGGTGTTCGCGGCCAAGGGCTTCGCCCAGACCTCCACCGGTGAGATCGTCGCCGCCAGCGGACTGTCCACCGGAGCGGTCTACAGCTACTTCCCCAGCAAGAACGACCTGGTGGCGGCCGTCTGCGAGGACGCCGTGGATAACCTCATCGACCTCGCCAGCATCCGCGACGCCGCCGAACTGCTCGACCGGGTCCGCGCCCGCCACGGCGGCCACGCCCGGCTGATGGCGCAGGTCTGGGCCGAGGCCGCCGTCTCGCCCGACCTCGCCGCCCAGATCCGGGCGCAACTGGCCAAGGACCAGGAGAAGGTCGCCGGGCTCATCCGCCAGGACCGCTGCGCCCGCGGCCTGCCCGACTCGCCGGACCCCTCCGGCGTGGCCGGCGCACTGCTCGCCATGCTCACGGGATATTCGCAGCGCCTGGCCATCGGCCAGGACATCGACACCGCCGCCTTCCGGCAGGCCCTCCAAACCCTGCTTGGCGACGCGACCTGAAAGCACAGATCTGGGCAGACGGCGCCGTATCAGCTGCTAGTGACCAAGACTGAGGCGAAGTGGATCAGCCCTTTTACCCCGGCGACATTAGGAACAACTCGTCTAGAAGCGTGACCAGCGGTACCGCGACGACAGAGAGCGGCTGTACGCGCGTTGTACGCCTCTGTCGGCCCCGCGCACCGTGACGGCGCCCCTCGCGGGGGCGTTGAGCGGGAGAGGCGGTGGTGGAGATGACGGAGCGCGAGGGCGTGACGGCGGGGGCCGAGACGGTCCCCGGAGACCAGGGGAACGGCGGCGCGGGGGCGGTCGTCGGTCTCGGGGACGTCTGGGACAACGGGGCCGGGCGGCGGGCGGAGGACGAGGCGGGCCGGGGCGTCGTCGTCGCGTTCGGGCAGACCATGAAGACGCTGCGGCTGCGGAAGGGACTGGAGCGCGAGGAGCTGGGGAGGCGGCTCGGGTACTCGGCGTCCACGATCGCGGCGTTCGAGCAGGGGCGGAGGATCCCGTCGCCGCGGACGATCGAGCGGACCGATGAGGAACTGGACGCGGACGGCTTGCTGACCCTGTGGAAGGAGCAGGTGGAGCGGGCCCAGTACCCGGTGTTCTTCCAGGGGATGGCGGTCCTGGAGAAGGAGGCCTTCGAATTGCTCATGTACGACCCTCTGGTCGTCAATGGCCTGCTTCAGACCGAGGAGTACATGAGGGCCCTGCTCGCGATGCGATGCCCCCCCGCTGGACCAGGAAACGACCGAGCAGCGGGTGTCCGCCCGGCTGGTCCGGCAGGACATCTTCGAGCGACGCCCCTCGCCGCTGGTGGGTTTCGTGATGGATGAGTCGGTACTGCGGCACCGGTACGGCGGCACCGACGTCCTGCGTGGACAGTTGGAGCAGCTCCTCCTGATCGCGCAGAAGCCGAACGTCGTCGTCCAGGTCATGCCGACCGAATGCGAGGAGAACGCGGGTGTGAACGGGCCGTTCACAGTCGCCACACGCAAGGACGGCAAGAAGTTCGTGTACGCCGAGACTCACCGATCGAGCACTCTTGAAACGGACCCCGAGCAGGCGGCTCACGCAGCCGCCCGCTATGGGATCATCCGATCACAGGCTCTCAGTCCGCGAGAGTCACGGCAGTTCATCGAGAGGTTGCTGAGGGAGCTATGAACACCGCTGAGTCCTCGACCGTCAGCTCCGACCTCGCCTGGTTCAAGAGCAGCTACAGCGGAACCGAGGGTGGGCAGTGCGTGGAAGTCGCCTCTGCCACGGCGATCGTGCACGTCAGGGACTCGAAGGTTGCCTCCGGGCCCATGCTCACGGTCTCGCGTGCGGCCTGGGCGGGGTTCGTCGGGCTGGCCTCGTCGGAGCGGCGCGTCTGACGGTCGTACGGACGCGAGAGCCCTGCCGGTCCTGACGGGCGGCAGGGCTCTTCCATGACCGCCGGGGGCGAGCGGTCCCGAGTCCGGCCCTCACCGGGCGGCGGGCGTCGCCCGACCGGGTCACCGGGCGCGCGGCCGTACCCCTGGAGCGGCACAGTTGGGGTGCGGTCGTCTGCGAACGCGCGGAACAAGGTGCCACCGGCGGCGTCCGTCGCGGCGGGAGTCCGCCGGACCGGCGGCCGAGGAAGACGTTCCCCACCGGTCCACTAGGAGGATCCGTGCACGACAAGCCGCTCGGCAAGCTCGTGGGTGACCTGTTGCACCGGCGGCCGGGCGCCTCGCGCCCCGCCCGGCAGCGGGTCGGTCCGGACGCGCTCGGCCTGGACGAGGAGAAGGTCCTCGGATTCGTCGACGGCGCGCTGGCCCCCGCGGACGAGAAGAGGCTCGCCGAAGAGGTCGCCGAGATCCTTCCGCTGGGCTGGTCCCTGTCGCCGCGGGCCAAGGAACGGCTGAGCCGGGTGACCGACCACCTCGGTGGTGAGCGGCAGTTGCTGGAGTGGCTGGACCGCCACCCCGGCCTGCCGCGCCTGACCGCACGCCTGTTCGCGCTGACGGGCAACCTCGACCGCTACAGCGAGGACAACGGGATCGTCGAGGCTCTGCGCTCCTCGCGCTCCCGGGACCCGCTCCCCGGTGAACTGGCGGGCATCCTGCCGCCGGAGACCAGCGAGGAAACACTCAGCGACATCGCCTACCGCATCGACGAACTCCTCTTCGAGCACCACACGCAGGACGCCAAGCGGCTCGCCCTGGCGACGACGGACTGGCTGCGGCACGCCACCGAGCAGGCCGCCCCCTCGTCCCCCGGGATCGATGAGATGCGGGACCTGATGACCCATCTGCACAGGGACATCGACGAGGCCGACGCGGCGGAATAGACCCCGAGTGGACGGGTGGGCGGGGGCTGCGGGCCGCACCCTCGGCCCCCTCGGCCGTCGGCCCGGCCCCCTCCGTGCCCTCCCGGTGCCGTGTTCGCGCCCCCCTTCCGGCAGCACTCCTCACCGCGCGTGGCCGTGCGTCCGCCCCCCGGTGGCCGGTGCGCTCACCCCTCCCGGTGTTCGCGCAGGAGACGCTGGATCTCGGCCAGCGTCTCCCGGTCCAGGCCGCCTCCCGCCAGTGCGTCCAGGCGGGCGGCGGTGCGGAAGTCGTAGGCGCGTTCCTCGTCCTCGCCCGGTACGGCGGAGTAGTCCTCCTTCTCCGCGAAGCCGACGACCACGTCGACGGCCTTGGCGATGATCCAGGTCAGCGCGAAGGAGAACGCGGCCACCGCGAGGACGGCGACGACCTGTCGCCAGAGCAGCGAGCCGCCGCCGCCGTAGAAGAGGCCCTGCTTGCCGCTGACGCTCGACGTGGCGAACAGCCCGACCATGATCAGTCCGGTGAGGCCGCCCGCGCCGTGCACACCGACCACGTCGAGCGTGTCGTCGACGTTCAGGCGGTACTTGAGGGTGACGGCGTACGCGCAGACGCACCCGGCGACGAGTCCGGTCACCAGTGCGCCGCTGGGGTCGATCTCGCCGCAGGCGGGGGTGATGGCGACCATGCCGGCCACTGCCGCCGAGCCGACGCCCATCATGGTGACCCGCCGCGTCCGCCAGTACTCCACCAGCGGCCAGGTGACCATCGCCCCGGCCGCGCCGAGCTGGGTGTTGATGAAGGCCGTGGCGGCGGTGCCGGTGTCGCGGATGGCCGATCCGGCGTTGAAGGCCAGCCAGCCGAACCACAGCAGGGCGACGCCGATCATGACCAGGGGGATGTTTCCGGGCCTGGGCTCCTGGCGGCGGAAGTCCTCCGGGCCCCTGATGACCAGGGCCACGGCGAGCCCGGCGATGCCCGAGTTGAGTTCCACCGGCAGTCCGCCGGCGAAGTCCAGCGCGCCCAAGTGCTTCGTGATCCAGCCGTGCCGCGTGTCGAAGACCCAGTGCGCGATCGGCACGTACACGATCAGCAGCCACAGGGCCGAGAAGACCAGCCACCCCCGCATCGTCGCCCGGCCGGCGATGGAACCGCTGATCAGCGCCACCGTGACGATGGCGAAGCCCATCTGGAAGGTGGTGTAGACGTAGGTGGGGACGGACCCGGTCAGGGTGTTCGGCCCGATGCCGCGCAGCAGGGCGTAGTCGAGGTCGCCGATGAGTCCGACGCCGCCCACGTCGGGTCCGAAGGCGAGCGAGTAGCCGAGGAGGTACCAGAGGATGCTCACGAAGCACAGCGAGGCGAAGCTCATCTTGAGCATCACCAGGATGTGCTTCGTGCGGACCATGCCGCCGTAGAAGAAGGCGAGGGCGGGGGTCATCAGCAGCACCATGGCGGCCGCGGCCAGCATCCAGGCGGTGTCGCCGGAGTCGTAGGCGGGTGGCATGGGGGCGGGTGCGATGATCACGGCACGGTCTCCTGGGGTTGAGGGCGCGCTACGGTTTGCGCAGGTCGGGAGCGGGGTGGCCGATGAGCAGCCGGCGTACGGCGTCCCACGCGGCGCGCACGGCCTCGGCGAGGCGGGGCTGTTCGTGGGCGAGGACGCGCACCCAGGCCCCGCAGTCCTCCGGCAGCACGCTCGCCCCGTGCAGCACCTCACGGCCGGTCAGCGCCCGGTGCAGGGCGTCGGCGATCTCCGCGGCGGGGCGCCGGCCGCTCACCACGAACAGCGAGGCGACGTGGTCGTGTCCGGCGAAGACGCCCGGGCCGGTCACCCCGCCGTGCGCCTCCGGCCGCAGCCGCAGGGTGTCCACCGCCAGCGTCGTGCCGTCGGGCCGGCGGATCTCCAGGTCGCCGCCGAGCAGGGTGTAGGCGTGCCGCTCGCCCCGGGCGATCCGGCCCGCCGTGACCGTCTCCCCGTACACCACGGTGGCGTTCTCGTGGACGGTCAGCACCGTGCCCTGGTGGAAGCGCGACCCGGCGAACGGGATCAGCGGATCGGGCAGGTACTCCACGTAGGCGCCGTCGGCCGCGGTCAGGTGGACCCGCTGCGTCGCGTAGTCCTGTTCCATCCGGTAGACCTTGGTGGCCGCCTGCGTGGTGAACAGGACCTGGGTGCCCGGACCGCACCGCAGGTCCTGGCGGTAGCGGTCCGCCTGGGCGATGCCGCCGCCCGTGGCCATCACATAGACGAACGCCATGCCGGGCAGCGCCGGATCGACGTACAGCGGGCGCATGATCTGAAGGGGTGTCTTCTGGTAACGCTCGACCAGTTCCGTCCGGTCGCCGCGCAGCGCGAAGGCGAGGTCGAGGATGCCGACCTTGGCCGGCGAGCCGGGGCCCAGGGTCTCGGGCGCGGCCGAGAGCGCCGTCAGCTCCGGCGGGAGCCGGACGGGCTCGTAGTACTCCGGCGCGAGCCGGTCGCGGACGGCCGGCATGTCAGGTGAGCGCCTTGCGCCGGGCGTCGAGGAAGGCGGCGACCTCGTCGACGCCCTTGCCGGTCAGGCAGTCGGTCAGCACCACCGGTCCGTCGCCGCGCACCCGGTGGGCGTCGGACTCCATCACGTCGATGTCGGTCCGCACGTACCGGGCGATGTCGATCTTGTTGATGACCAGCAGGTCGGAGTCGGTGATGCCCGGTCCCCGCTTGCGCGGCATCTTCTCCCCCTCGGCGGTGTCCAGGACGAAGACGAACACGTCCACCAGGGCCGGGCTGAAGGTGAGGGTCAGGTTGTCGCCGCCGCTCTCGTAGAGGAGGACGTCGACGTCGGGCCAGCGCTCCAGCATCTCGGCGCCCGCGGCCAGGTTCATCGTCGGGTCGTCGCGCACTGCGGTGTGCGGGCAGGCGCCCGTCTCCACGCCCACGACGCGTTCGCCCTCCAGTACGCCGTCGAGCGTGCGCCGGACGTGCTGGGCGTCCTCCTGGGTGTAGATGTCGTTGGTGATAACGGCGGGCCGGTGGCCCTGCTTGATCAGGATCGGGACGAGTGCCTCGATGAGGGCGGTCTTCCCCGAGCCGACGGGGCCGCCGATCCCGACGCGAAGGACGTTGTCTCGCATGGTGTTCCTCTTCGGTGCCGGCCGTGGCGGCCGGGTGTCGGTCAACTGGCGAACAGGCGGGCCTCTGCCCGCTCGTGACGGGCGGACATGACGTCCGCGGCGAACGTGGTGGCCCCGAGGTCGTCGAGGTCCCGGGTCAGCGCCTGGCCCGTGACCTCCTCGATGACCGGGGCCGTGTGCCGCAGCAGGACCTGGGCCAGGCGGTGGTCGGTCAGCCGCAGTCTCAGCGCCGCGCCGGCGAAGCTCGCGCAGAACGCGAACAGGTCGGCGGCGACGGCCTGCCGCACGGGCACCCCGGTCGCCGCGTACACCACCCCGGCGGCGACGGCCTGCGTGCCCGGCGCCCGGCGGGCCGTCACCTCCCGGTGGTAGCGGACGATGCCCTCGGCGCCGAACACCTCGGCGGCGAGGTCCAGCAACTGCCGTCCGGTCCGCACGGCGGCCTGCCGCATCTCGCGGTTGAGCTTCGTCGCGTGCAGCCGCCGGTCCGTCGCCGCCACCGCCGCCCAGTCCTGCGCCTGGGCGGCCCGGTGGGCCAGGGCCAGCGCGGTGGCGTCGGACGGGCCGACGCCGTGCCTGAGGAGGTCGTGGAGCAGCGCGGGGAGACAGTCGTGGTCGACCGCTCCCTCCTGTACGAAGCCCTCCAAGCCGTGGGACAGGGTGTAGAAGCCACTGGGGAACGCCGAGTCGGTGAGCTGGAGGCTGACCAGGAGGTGCCCCAGGTCCGTCTCCGGTGGGACGCCGCCCCGGGCGGAGCCGTCCGGGGCGGAGCCGTCCGGGGCGGCGGTCTCGTTGCGGTACATACCCTCAGGCCAGGAAGAAGAGCTGGTTGAGCGGCAGCTTCTGGGCCGGGTCGATGGTCACGACCTCGCCGTCCACCGTGACCTTGTAGGTCTCCGGGTCGACCTCGATCCTCGGCACGACGTCGTTGCGGATCATGTTGTGCTTGCCGATGGTCCGGGTCTTGCGCACCGGGAGCACCCTGCGCCTCAGGCCGAGCTTCTCGGGCACCCCGGCGGCGATGCCCGCCTGCGACATGAAGGTGACGTGCGTCGACTGCATGGCGCGTCCGTACTGGGCGAACATCGGCCGGTAGTAGACGGGTTGCGGGGTGGGCAGCGAGGCGTTGGGGTCGCCCATCTGCGCCCAGGAGACGATGCCGCCCTTGATGACCATCTTCGGCTTCGCCCCGAAGGAGTGCATCGGCCACAGGACGATGTCCGCCAGCTTGCCCGCCTCGATCGATCCGACGTGATCGGAGATGCCGCTGGCGATGGCCGGGTTGATGGTGACCTTGGCCAGGAAACGCAGGACACGGTGGTTGTCGTTGCGTTCGGAGTCCTCCGGCAGCGCGCCGAAGGCCTCCTTGCACACGTGCGCGATCTGGAAGGCGCGGGTGACGGACTCGCCGACGCGGCCCATGGCCTGGGAGTCGGACGAGATCATGCTGATGATGCCCCGGTCGTGCAGGACCGTCTCGGCGGCGATGGTCTCCGCGCGCACCCGGCTGTCGGCGAAGGCCACGTCCTCGGGGATGTCGTGGCTGAGGTGGTGGCAGACCATCACCATGTCCAGCAGTTCGTCCACGGAGTTCTTGGTGTACGGCAGCGTGGGGTTGGTGGAGGACGGCAGGACGTTGGGCTCGCCGGTGACCCGCAGGATGTCGGGGGCGTGGCCGCCGCCCGCGCCCTCGCTGTGGAAGGTGTGGATGGTGCGGCCGTCGATCGCGGAGCGGGTGTCCTCGAAGAAACCGCCCTCGTTGAGGGTGTCGGTGTGGATCGCGACCTGGATGTCGTGCCGGTCGGCGACGGCCAGGGCGTTGTCGATGACGGCGGGGGTGGAGCCCCAGTCCTCGTGGACCTTGAGGGCGGCGGCGCCGGCCTCGATCTGCTCGTCCAGCGCGCCGGGCAGGCTGCCGTTGCCCTTGCCCATGATGCCGAGGTTGACCGGCAGGTCCTCGGCGGCTTCCAGGAAACGGGCGAGGTTGAAGGGGCCGGGGGTGCAGGTCGTGCCGTTGGTGCCGTCCGTCGGGCCGGTGCCGCCGCCGAACAGCGTGGTGATTCCGTTGCTGAGGGCCTGCTCGCACTGCTGCGGGGAGATGAGGTGCACATGGGCGTCCATGGCCCCGGCGGTCGCGATCAGATGCTCTCCGGCGATGACCTCCGTGCCCGGGCCGATGACGAGCCGGGGGTCCACGGCGTCCTGGGTCTGCGGGTTGCCGGCCTTGCCGATGCCCGCGATGAAGCCGTCCTTGACGCCCAGGTCGCACTTGACCACGCCGGCCACCGCGTCCATGACGACGACGTTGGTGATCACCAGGTCCAGGGCGCCCTGCGCGGCGGTGGCCTGCGGGTCGGAGGCCATGCCGTCGCGCATGGTCTTGCCGCCGCCGTAGACCACCTCGTCGCCGTACGAGCCCTCGCGGACGTCCTTCTCTACCTCGACGACGAGGTTGGTGTCGGCCAGCCGGAACCGGTCGCCCACCGTGGGGCCGAACAGGGCGGCGTACTGCTCACGGGAAAGAGTGGGCATGTCAGTGGGACTCCTTCTTCGTGTTCTTCCTGGCGCCGGACTTGTCCGGACCCGTCTTCTCCGGGCCGTTCCCGCCGCGCGTGTGCTCCTTCTCCTCCTTGGCCCTCGCGCCGCGGAAGCCGTGCTCCAGCGCCCGCCGGACGGCGTCGACCCGGGCGGGGTGCGACTTGACGCTGCCGTTGAGGAGGCCGCTGAAGCCGGTGAGGCGCCCGGTGCCGGCGTACGCGCACAGTTCCACCTCGTGGGTGCCGCCGGGCTCGAAGCGGACGGCGGTGCCGGCGGCGATGTTGAGGTGCATGCCGAGCGTGGCGTCGCGGTCGAAGTCGAGGGCGGGGTTGACTTCGAAGAAGTGGTAGTCGGAACCGACCTGGACGGCCCGGTCGCCGGTGTTGCGGACGGTTATCCTCACGGTCCGCCGGCCGGCGTTGATCTCGATCGGGCCGTCGCCGTACTGGTGTCGAGGGGGAAGCGTCATCGAGGGCTCCTGTGGAGGGGGAGATCGTGCGGGTCGGCACCCCTTCGCGTGACGGCGTCGGCACGGTGGCGCGTGTTCGGGGGGCCGTCCGGGGCGCGGCGGTCGCTGCGCGCGGCTCCGGCGCCGTCCATGGCGTGGGGGTGCGTGCGGGGGTCGTGGGGGTGCGGACCGTGGGGGCGGTGCGGCTCGTCGGTGTGCGCGTGGTCGTGCGCCCGGTGGTCCGGTTCGTGGCTGTGGGCGTGGCCGTGGCCGTGGGCGGCCGCGATCGCCCGGGACAGGCCGTCGTCGCCGAGCCGGCCGTGCCGTTCCCACGCCTGGCGCACCCGCGCGTCGATCACGCCCGCCACGGCGGCCGCCGCGAGCAACGGACCGCCCGGCGCGCAGTGTTCGGGGTCGGGCACCGGTGGCGTCACCCATGCGGCCGGGAGCAGGACGACGTTCCGCTCGCCGAGGGCGCGGCAGCGCCGTACGCCTTCGGCCGGGTCCGGGTCGCCTCCGATCAGGGCGACCTCGACCGTGCGGTGCCGGCCGTACTGCCGTACCAGGCGCGCGATCCGGAAGAGTTCCGCGTCGGCGTACGGACCGCCGGTCGGGGCGGTGAGCAGCAGCGCCTTGTCCCCGGCCACCCGGGTGGCCGCCGCGCGCAGCCAGCCGATCAGGTGGTCCGCGGTGCCGAAGGGCTCGGCCAGCACGGTCCGGGCGCGCTGCTCGGAGGAGAGGGCCAGCAGGGTGCGGGCGGCGTCGGCGATCAGCTCCGGGTCCCTGCCCAGGGTCATCGGCACCACGCAGACGGGTTCGCCGCGGGCGCGCAGCGCGCCGACGCGCCGCAGGAGTTCGCGTCCGCCGGCCACGCACGGCACCTGGGGGTCCAGCAGGCCGCGCAGGGCCCGGCCGCCGTCGCTCTCGTGCCCGCCGACCGCGACCACCTCGCCCGGGGACACGGGTCAGCCGCCGACCGGGTCGTGGCAGGAGACGAGCTTGTTGCCGTCCTCGAAGGTCGCCTCCACCTGGAGCAGCGGCAGCATCTCCCGCACGCCCGGCATGGTCTCGTCCTCGTTGATCACGGTGCGGCCCAGTTCCATGCAGTCGGCGACGCTCCTGCCGTCCCTGGCCGCTTCGAGTATGGCCTCGCTGATGAGCGCCACCGATTCGCTGTAGTTGAGCTTCAGTCCGCGCTCGCGGCGTTTGCGGGCCAGGTCGGCCACGACGTACACGAGCAGTTTGTCGATTTCCCGGGGGGCCAGGTTCATGGATCACGCCTTTCTCGGATGAGCGGGTATGTGCTCCGCGGGCGGGCCGTCAGGAGTCGTCCAGGCGCGTGACGCGCGGCAGGAAGGGGACGGCCGCCAGCAACGCCCAGGTGGTGATGTTGAACGGCCAGGTGAAGGTGTGGCTCCCGAAGACCTTGAAGAACACCGACAGCGAGGCGGTCAGTCCGGTGCTGGCGGCGGCGGCCACCACCGTGTAGGCGTAGTTCCACGCGGTGGGGCGCAGCAGGACGACGCCGAACGCGAGGGACGTCAGGACGGCGTTGTAGCCGTAGATCCCCTCACCGATCAGGGCGGCCGGCGCGCCGAGCGCCCACGCGGTGAGCTGGCCGACGACGCTGCCCACCACGGCGAACAGGCCCACCTTCCAGCCGGCCAGGAAGAGGCCGGCCAGCATGATCAGGCCGACGTACCAGGTCCCGGCGAAGAAGATCTGGGAGACGTTGGCGAAGAAGCCCTGCCACAGGTCGGTCCAGCTGGCGACGGGGCTGGTGGGGGTGGCCGGGGTGACCGCCGTCGGCGGGGTGCCGTGCCAGACCCGGGCGAACGAGGGGGCGCCCAGGACCATCACCAGGGCGACGAGGCAGAACGGTCCGGTGAACGCCTTGAGCCCGAAGGGGCCGAGCAGGTGGTTGAGGGTGGCCGTGATCAGGGTGCACATGACGGCGGCGCTGACGGCCAGGACGTAGGTCGACGGGTGGTTGCCGAGGTACACCACCATGGCGATGGCCCCGAGCACGCCGCAGTAGGTCATCAGGCCCTGGGTCAGCGGATCGCGCTCGACGGCGAGGAGACGGGCGGTGAGCGTGGAGACCACCGCTCCGATGACGGCGAAGAGACCCATCTGCCAGCTCTGCACCCACAGGGCCGCGAGGATGACCAGGGAGGTCCACACGCTCGCCTGGAAGTCCACCTGGCCCACCCCGCGCAACGCGCCGAGCGCCGTCTCCTTCGGGGAGGCCGAGGCCGGCGCGGGGTGGGACGCGAGGGCTTGGGAGGTCACACGTGCTCCTTCGTGAAGAGGCCGCGCGAGTGCGCCGAAAGAGGGGAAGCGGCGGAGTCGGCCGCCCGTTCGGGGGCGGGTGACCGATGGCAACTTAATGTGACAATATGCACCTTATTGGCGATACGCACCTCCACCCCCACCCGGATCACGTCACCGGCTCGCGGCTGCCCGTGGTCGCCGTCGTGGCGGTGGGTGGGGCGGTGGGCGCCCTGCTCCGCTACGCCGCCTCCCGTCTGTGGCGCAACGGCAGCGACGCCTATCTGGTGTGGCGGACCGGCGCGGCGGTCTTCCCCTGGACGATCCTGCTGATCAACGTGGTGGGGTGCTTCCTCATGGGGGTGCTGACCGTCGCGTTCAGGGAGCGGTTCACCGGCGCCCACCGGCTGCTGCACCCCATGCTGGGCACGGGCGTCCTCGGTGGCTTCACCACGTTCTCGTCCTACACGGACGACATCCGGCGGCTGATCGAGAACGACCAGGCGGCCCTGGCCGTGGGCTACCTCGTCCTGACCGTGGCCGGCGCGCTGGCCGGCGTGGCCCTGGGCGTGGCCGTGGCACGCCTGGTCCTGACGCCCCAGCGCCCGGCGTCCACGGCACGGGGCGGCGCCTGATGGGTGACTGGTTCCTGGTCCTGGCGGGCGGGGCGGTCGGCGCGCCGGCCCGCTACCTGATCGGCGCGTCGACGCGGGAGCACCTGCGGTCCGCGTTCCACTGGGGCACGTTCCTGGCCAACATGGCCGCGGCCCTGCTCCTCGGCTTCTTCGTCGAGGCCGGCACCCGCGGCGCGCTCGGCGTGTCCGGGCAGGCGCTGCTGTCGACGGGGTTCTGCGGCGCCCTGTCCACCTGGTCGACCTTCTCCCAGGAACTCATGTCCATGACCAGCGCGCGCCGGGTCGCCGGGGCCGCCGGGTACCTCCTGGTGACGGTCGCCGTCGGCCTCGGCCTGTCGTTCGCGGGCGCGGCCGTCGCCCAGGCCGTGTGGTGAGCACGGCAGCCATCCGCAGGGCGCTCCGCCCGCGCGTATCCGCGCTCGACCCCAGGCGGGCCGCGCGGTCACTGGTGGCCTTCGGCCTCTCCGTCCGAACTGCGGTGACCGGGTGTCAGCCCCGGCCGTCCGCGGCCACCGGCAGGACGTCCGGGGAGAGCGCCGCGGCCCGGGCCGAGGCGGCGGTCATACGGCGGCGGTGGTGCCGGCGGCACAGCACCTCGTAACCGACCTCGTCCGCGGAGTGGTTCACGTCGCCGACGACCACCTGCGCGCCCTCGACGACCATGACGCCGCCCACCGTACGGGCGTTGTGGGTGGCACGGGCGCCGCACCAGCACAGCGCCTCGACCTGGAGCACCTCCACCCGGTCGGCGAGCTCGACCAGGCGCTGGGAGCCGGGGAAGAGCTTGGAGCGGAAGTCGGTGGTGATGCCGAAGGCGAAGACGTCGATCTCCAGATCGTCGACCACGCGTGCGAGCTGGTCGATCTGCCCCGGCGCGAGGAACTGCGCCTCGTCCGCGATCACGTAGTCGGCGCGGCCGCCCCGGGAGAGGTGATCGACGAGGTAGGCGTACAGGTCCACCCCGTCCTCGACCTCCACCGCGTCGGTGACCAGGCCGAGGCGCGAGGACAGCTTGCCCTCGCCCGCCCGGTCGTCCCGGGTGAAGATCATTCCCGCCAGGCCGCGCGCCGACCGGTTGTGCTCGATCTGCAGAGCCAGTGTCGACTTCCCGCAGTCCATGGTTCCGGAGAAGAACACCAGCTCGGACATGGGAAGTCGGGCACCTTTCGGCGGGATGGGCGGCAAGTGGGGGAACGGGCGGTGAGCGGACGGCTGCGTCAGGAGCGTACTTCCAGCAGGGGCACCAGTTGCTCGGCAGGGGTCATCGAGCCGTGGTTGCCGACCATCGAGGACTCCTTCGGCTCCCGCTCCGAGGCGATGAGCAGCACGTCGTCGCGGGCGGCGGCGATCACGTCGCCGAGCCGCGCGTACACGCGGTCCTCGATCCGCGGCCCGAACCAGCCCGCCTCGACCGCCTCGTCCCGGGAGGCCACCCAGAACTGCTCGCCGAGCACCTCGCGCCAGCAGGTCAGCACGTCGTTCCCGGCGCCCGGCACGGCGTACACGTGCCGGGCGCGCCCCTCGCCGCCGAGCAGGGCGACGCCGGCCCGCAGCTCCCAGTCCTCGTCGAAGTCGAGGCGGTGCTGCTCGTCGAACGGGATGTCGACCATGCCGTGGTCTGCGGTGACGTACAGCGCGCTGCGGGGCGGCAGTTGCTCGGCCAGGCGCTGGACCAGCCGGTCGACGTGCATGAGCTGGCCGCGCCAGGTGTCGGAGTCCACGCCGTAGCGGTGGCCGGCGCCGTCGAGCTCGGAGTAGTACGTGTAGACCAGGGCGCGGTCGGCCGCCGCGAGCTGCTCGGCCGCGAGGTCCATGCGGTCCTCGCCGGTCAGCCGTCCCAGGAACGTTCCGCCGCTGAGCGCGACCTTGGTCAGCGGGGTGTTCTCGAAGGTCGGCGAGGACACCTGGGCGGCGTGCACACCGGCCCGCTGGGCGAGCCGGAAGACGGTGGGGTGCGGCTGCCAGGCGCGCGGGTCGGTGTACGGCTGCCAGCGGAGCTGGTTCATCAGCCCGCCGGTGGCCGGGTCGCGCACGGTGTAGCCAGGCAGCCCGTGGGCGCCCGGCGGCAGGCCCGTGCCCACGGAGGCGAGCGAGGTGGCGGTGGTGGCGGGGTAACCGGCGGTGATCGGACGGCCGGTGCCGCCGCGCGAGCTGCCCAGCAGGGAGGTCAGGAAGGGCGCGTCCTCGGGATGCGCGCGAAGCTGCTGCCAGCCGAGCCCGTCGATCAGGAAGACGCAGGCCCGGTCGACCGGGGTCAGCTCGGTGATCGCGGCCGTCATGTCCGGCACGCCCATGCCCGCGGCCAGGGTGGGCAGCAGGTCGGCGAGGGAGCCGGACCCGTACTCGGGGACGGGCGCGGACTCGATGGCGAGAGGTTCGGGGTGGCCCCAGGCGGTGGACTGTGTCATCAGCGGGTGACGTCCGCGGTGGCCTCGGAGATGGCCTGTGCGAAGACGAGGGCCTGACGCACCGTCTCCGGGCCGTCACCGGCCTCGCTGACGCGCAGGCTGAGGTCGTCCGCCGTCGAGCTGCCCGTGTACCCGTGGTCGGCCTCGCAGTTGGGGTCGCCGCAGGCGGCGGGCTCCAGATCGATGCGCGAGACGGCGCCCCAGCCGATGGTGAGGACGACCTCGCGGGGCAGCGTGCCCGGCGTGTACTGCTCCGGGTTGGCCACCACGCGGCTGACCACGACCGACGAGATCCGGTCGAGCTTGACCGACTCCGTGGAGGTGGTGGCGTACGGCGTCGGGGAGGTGTCGTCGGCGGCCTGCTCGTCGGTGTGGCTGACGATGAAGCGGTTGCCCGTGAGGACGAGCACCGTCACGTGCCGCCGCACTTCGTTCTGGTCGAACGTGGTCTCCTGGTGGACCAGGTACGACCGGATCGGCTCGCCGCCGACGGCGGCCTCCACCGCCTCGGCCACGAGGGCCGGGTAGTAGCCGCTGCGCTCGATCGCCGCCCGCAGCCCCTGGGTCGTCGTACTGGTCTTGGCCATGCCGTCCATCCTACGGGGGCGCGCCGACTGCGAGGCACCGCTCCGCGCGGGAAAGCCGCCGCGCGGGAGCGGCTCAGTACACCGGGAGCGTGCGCGGGCCGAGGTCGTCCCGGGCGGGCGGGGGCGCGAGCCGGACGCTGGCGCTGAGGACGCTCACCCCGTGCGGGGCGACGACGGCCGGCTCCAGGGTGACCGCGACCACTTCCGGGTGGTCGTCGACGAGCCGCGACACGCGCAGCAGCAGCTCCTCCAGGGCGGGCGTGTCGACCGGTGCCGAGCCGCGCCAGCCGAACAGCAGGGGGGCGGTCCGGACGGAGCGGATCATGGAGGTGGCCTCCCGGCCGGTGACCGGGACCAGCCGGTGCGCCATGTCGTCCAGCAGCTGGGAGGCGGCCCCGGCCAGCCCGAAGGAGAGCACCGCGCCGGCCGCCGGGTCGATGACCGCGCGCACGACGGTGTCGACCCCGCGCGGCGCCATCGCCTGCACCACCGGGCGCAGTTCCTCCGGCTTGCCGAACAGCTCGGTCAACTCGGCGTAGGCCCGTCGCAGTTGCTCCTCGTCGGCCAGGTCCAGGCGTACCCCGCCCAGGTCGGCACGGTGCCTAAGGTGCGGGGCGGTGGCCTTCAGGGCGACGGGGTAGCCGAGGGCGCGGGCGGCCTCGGCGGCGGCGTCGGGGGTGGGCGCGGGAATGGCCCGGCGGACGTGGATGCCGTAGCGGCCGAGCAGCTCGCAGGTCTCCTCGGGGCCCAGGGTGAGGCCCTGCCCGCGCGCGAGCAGGGAGCCGATGAGCGCGGCGGCGCCCTTCTCGTCGATGTCGTCGTACTCGGGCACCTTGCCAGGGTCGGCGGCCTCCCGCCGCCACTGGCCGTACCGGACGGCTTCGGCGAGGGCGCGCACGGCCCGCTCGGCGGCGGGGTAGGCGGGAATGAGGTGCGAGCCTGGGCGTGGGGCGGTCCCGGGGGCCGCCTGGGGCGGTTGCGCGGGGCGGGCCGTGCCGGGTCCGGAGTGGGTGCCGGGTGCGGGGTCGGCGCCGGTCCCGGGGCCGGCGGCGCCGGTGGCCGGTCCCGTGGCGGTGGTCGTCCCCGGTGCGGCCGGGGGTGTCCGCGCCAGGTCCCGGACGGCGGGGACGGCGCCGGCCGCCGACTGCGGTCCGGTGCTGGCGGCGGCCGACAGCGCCTCCGCGAGACCGCCCAGCTCGACGTGGACAACCAGCACCGGCTTGCCGGGCACCGCGGCCGCGGCCGACCGCAGCGCCTCGGCCAGCGCGGCGTCCTCGGCGGCGCCCTCGCCCAGTGCCGGTATCGCGGTCACGACCACCGCGTCGATCGTGTCGTCGGCGAGCGCCCGCGCCAGCGCGGCCCGGAAGTCCTCCGCCGACGCCGCCGTCGTCAGGTCCTGGGGCGGCTGCGGCCGCAGCCCCTCCGCGAGGCACCGGTCGTACGTCAGCACACCCAACGACTCGGAATTGCCCAGGATCGCCACCCGCGGTCCCGGGGGCAGTGGCTGCCGGGCGAGCAGCAGCCCGGTGTCCACGAGTTCCGTGATGGTGTCCACGCGGATCACGCCGGCCTGCCGCAGCAGCGCGGACACCGTCGCGTGCGGCAGCCGCGTCGCCCGCACGGCGTGTCCCTGCGGGGCCGATCCGGCGCCCTGCACGACGACGAGCGGTTTCGCCGCCGCCGTTCGCCGGGCGAGCCGGGTGAACTTGCGCGGGTTGCCGATGGACTCCAGGTACATCAGGGCGACGTCGGTGTCGGGGTCGTCGTACCAGTACTGCAGGACATCGTTGCCGGAGACGTCCGCGCGGTTGCCGGACGACACGAAGGTCGACACGCCCGTGGTCCCGGTGACCCCGCCGCCGCGCCGGTGCAGCCGGGACAGCAGCGCGATGCCGATGGCCCCGGACTGCGCGAACATCCCGATCCGGCCGGGCCGGGGCATCTCGGGGGCGAGCGAGGCGTTCAGCCGGACCTCGGGCGAGGTGTTGACGATCCCGAAGGCGTTCGGCCCGATGATGCGCATGCCGTGGGTGCGCGCCTGCCGCACCAGGGCGCGCTGGCGCTCGCGCCCCTCGGGGCCGCTCTCCGCGTACCCGGCGGAGATCACGACGAGCCCCTGTACGCCGTGCTCGCCGCACTCGGCGACGACGCCGGGGACGTGTTCGGCGGGCACGGCCACCACCGCGAGGTCGACCGGCCCGGCGATGTCGCGCACCGAACGGTGGGCGGGCACCCCGTCGATCTCCGTCCGGTCCTCGCCGAAGGCGCGGTTGACGGCGTACAGCCGACCGGTGAACCCGGCGTCGCGGACGTGGTCGAGGATGCTGCGGCCCACTCCGCCGCGCGTGCGGCCCACTCCGACGACGGCGACCGAGCCGGGCGCCAGGAGCCGGCGCACCGACCGCCCCTCCGCGCGCTGCTCCCGCGCGTGCTGCACGGCCAGCGAACGGTCCGTGGGCTCGATGTCGAACTCCAGGTGTACGACGCCGTCCTCGAAGCTGCGTTTCTGGGTGTACCCGGCGTCCGTGAACACCTTGATCATCTTGGTGTTGGCGGGCAGCACCTCGGCGGTGAAGCGGCGGATGCCGCGCTCCCGGGCGACGGCGGCGATGTGCTCCAGCAGCGCGGAGGCGACCCCGCGCCCCTGGTGGGCGTCCTGCACCAGGAAGGCGACCTCGGCCTCGTCGGACGGCCCGGCGGCGCCGACGCGGTCGTAGCGCACGGTGGCGATGAACTCGCCGCCGATCGTGGCCGCGAGGCCCACCCGGTCCACGAAGTCGTGATGGGTGAAGCGGTGGACGTCCTTCGCCGACAGACGGGGGTAGGGCGCGAAGAAGCGGTAGTACTTCGACTCGTCCGACACCTGCTCGTAGAAGCTGACCAGCCGGTCGGCGTCGTGGGCGGTGATGGGACGGACCCGCGCGGTGCCGCCGTCGCGCAGCACCACGTCGGCCTCCCAGTGGGCGGGATACTCGTGCCGGTCCGACGAGATGTGCATGGGCCCCAGAGTACGGCTCGCGTCCGGCGGCAGCGGGGGCGGTCCGTGGTGGACACTCGGGGGAGCACACGGGAGAGGACCCCTCGGGCCGGGGCCGCGCGGTCCGAGGCCGTCCCCGGAGCGGGGCACCGTGCCGCTCCGGGGGGTGCTCCGCGTGTGGGAAACTGGTCTAGACAACCCGGTACACCTGAAGGGCAGCATCACATGGCTGAGCGCCGCGTCAACGTCGGCTGGGCCGAGGGCCTCCACGCCCGCCCCGCCTCCATCTTCGTCCGGGCCACCGCGGCCTCCGGCGTCCCCGTGACGATCGCCAAGGCCGACGGCGCCCCCGTCAACGCGGCCTCCATGCTGGCCGTCCTCGGTCTCGGCGCGCAGGGCGGCGAGGAGATCGTCCTGGCCTCCGACGCCGAGGGCGCCGAGGCCGCCCTCGACCGGCTGGCCAAGCTGGTCGCCGAGGGACTCGAGGAGCTTCCCGAGACGGTCTGATCCGAACGGACCGCGCTCCGGGACGGTCTGTTCCGGGGCGAGGTCGTGGGGCCGGACCGATCGAGCGGGACGGCGGAACCCGCCGGACCGCGCGGGGCGGCGGGGCCCGGACGGTTGGAGCCGATAGCGCTCAGGAGCCGCGTCACCCTTTTCCGGGGGGCGCGGCTTCGGCGTCCGCGTCACGGGCTCGGGCGCGGCCCGCGGCGCCGGCGGCCTCGTGAACGACGACGGCCCCGGCGCGGGGCCGGGGCCGTCGAGGGCGTTCGGGGAGCTCGGGAGCGGGCTTCGAGGGCGCCGGTCAGACGTCCACGCCGTGCTTGCGGAGATAGGCCACGGGGTCGATGTCCGAGCCGTAGTCCGGGGTGGTGCGCGCCTCGAAGTGCAGGTGCGGCCCGGTGACGTGGCCGGTCGCGCCGGACAGGCCGATCTGCTGGCCCGCGGCGACCTGCTGGCCCACCGAGACCCCGATGGAGGACAGGTGGCCGTACTGGGTGTACATGCCGTCGGCCATCCTGATCACGATCTGGTTGCCGTACGCCCCGCCCCAGCCGGTCTCCACGACGGTGCCGACGCCGACCGCGTGGACGCTGGTGCCGGTCATGGCGTGGAAGTCGACCCCGGTGTGGGAGCCGGAGGACCACAGGGAACCGCCGCTCTGGTAGCCGGTGGAGACGTAGGAGCCGGCGATCGGCGACACGAAGGCGTTGAGGCGCTTGCGCTCGGCCTCGCGGGCGGCGCGCTCCTTGGCCTCGCGCTCCTTCTTCGCCAGCTCGGCGGCCCTCTTGCGGGCGGCCTCCTCGGCCTGCTTCCGCTCGGCGGCGTGCTGCTGGGCGGCGGCCTGGGCGTCGATCTTCGCGGCGACCGTGTCGCCGATGCTGATGACCGGGGTGAGGCCGGTGTCCTCGGGAGCGGGAGCGTCGGCGGCGAGCGCCGGGGCGGCGGCGAGGGTGCCGATGACGCCGGTCGTGGTGAGGGCCGCGACGCCCGCCGCGCGGGCGGTGGTGCGGTGCATCCGGCCAGGACGGCGGTGCTTCCCGGTGGCGCGGGTGAACGCCATGCAGACGTGGGTCCTTTCCTTCCCTCTCGCCTACCGGGTTAGCTGACGGGTTCGGAGCAGGAAGGTCTCCTACGGGCGCCCCGCTGCGCGCGGGCGTCCGATTCACCCCAGGGACTGGATGGGTCCCCGGCTCCCCTGGCTCGCGCCGTACGGGGACTCGGCGATGACTGTCCGGTGCCGCGGGTGCGGCGCACTGCCTGACGGACAGCCGCACTGACGCTAGACGGGGCCGCTTTCAATTCCCAAACGAATCGGGGTTTTTGTAGCGCAGGCCACAGGTCAGACGGGCAGCCTCTCCCGCAATCCGGACATCACGGGGCCCTGGTGACGCTTCGGTCACCAGGGCCCCGTACGCACCGCCCGCCGCCGTCACGAGCGGCCGGCGGGCGCCGCTACTCCGCTGCGACGACCGTGACCTGACCGATGCCCAGGGCTTCGACGGGCTCCTTGATCTGCGCCGCGTCGCCGACGAGGACGGTCACCAGGCGGTCCACCGGGAAGGCGTTGACGACGGCCGCGGTGGCCTCCACCGTGCCGGTCGCGGCGAGCTGCTGATAGAGCGTCGCCTGGTAGTCGTCGGGCAGGTGCTGCTCGACCTGGTCGGCCAGCGTGCTCGCCACGGCGGCCGCGGTCTCGTACTTGAGCGGCGCCACACCGACGAGGTTCTGCACGGCGACGTCCCGCTCGGCGTCGGTGAGGCCCCCGGCGGCGAGCTTGCGCAGCACCGTGAACAGGTCCTCCAGGGCCGGGCCGGTGTTCGGCGTGTCGACCGAGCCGCTGATCGCGAGCATCGCGGCGCCCGAGCCGTCGGGGGCCGAGCGCAGCACCTGGCCGAACGACCGCACGCCGTAGGTGTAGCCCTTCTCCTCGCGCAGGACGCGGTCCAGGCGGGAGGTGAGGGTGCCGCCCAGGCAGTAGGTGCCGAGCACCTGCGCGGGCCAGACCCGGTCGTGCCGGTCCGGGCCGACCCGGCCGATGAGGAGCTGGGTCTGGACGGCGCCCGGGCGGTCCACGACGACCACCCGGCCGGTGTCGTCGGCGGTGACCGGCGGGACGGGCCGCGGCTTGGCCGGCGAGCCGGTCCAGGCGCCCAGGGTCTCGCCGAGCAGTTCGTCGAGATCGGTGCCGGTGAGGTCGCCGACGACCACGGCGGTGGCCGTGGCGGGGCGGACGTACCGGTCGTAGAAGGTGCGTACGGCCGCCGAGTCGATGTTCCGGACGGTCTCCTCGGTGCCCTGGCGCGGCCGCGACATGCGCGCGGTGGCCGGGAACAGCTCCTTGGAGAGCTCCTTGGCGGCGCGGCGGGAGGGGTTGGCCAGCTCGTGCGGGATCTCGTCGAGCCTGTTGCGCACCAGCCGCTCGACCTCGGACTCCGCGAACGCGGGCGCCCTGAGGGCGTCGGACAGCAGGGCGAGTCCCTTGGCCAGGCGGGAGGCCGGCACCTCAAGGCTCAGCCGTACGCCGGGGTGGTCGGCGTGCGCGTCGAGGGTGGCGCCCGCACGCTCCAGCTCGGCGGCGTACTCCTCGGCGGAGTGCTTGTCGGTGCCCTCGGAGAAGGCCCGCGCCATGATCGTGGCCACGCCGTCCAGGCCGGCCGGCTCGGCGTCCAGGGGCGCGTCCAGCAGCACCTCGACGGCGACGACCTGCTGGCCGGGGCGGTGGCAGCGCAGCACCGTCAGGCCGTTGTCCAGCGTGCCGCGCTCGGGCGCCGGGAAGGCCCAGGGCTTGGCCTCGCCCGCCCGGGGCTGGGGGTGGAAGTCCATGGTGGCCAGCTCGGTCACTTCGCCGTCTCCTCGGTGTCGTCGGTGGCCGCGGCGTCCGCGTCCTGGTCGCCGGCGGCTGCGGCGGGGGTCGGCTCGTAGACGAGCACCGCGCGGTTGTCGGGGCGCAGGCGGGCCTTGGCGACCTCCTGGACCTCCTCGGCCGTCACCTCCAGGACGCGCTTGACGGCGGTGAGGGCGAGCTGCGGGTCACCGAACAGGACGGCGTAGCGGCACAGTTCGTCGGCGCGGCCGGCGACCGTGCCCAGCCGGTCCAGCCACTCGCGCTCCAACTGGGCCTGGGCGCGCTCCATCTCCTCGGCGGTGGGACCCTCCTCGGCGAACCGGGCGAGCTCCTCGTCGATGGCGGCCTCGATGACCGGCACCTCGACGTCACCGGAGGCCTTCACGTCCAGCCAGCCCAGGGACGGCGCGCCGGCCAGCCGCAGCATGCCGAACCCGGCCGCGACGGCGGTGCGGTCGCGCCGTACCAGACGGTTGTAGAGCCGGGAGGACTCGCCGCCGCCGAGGATGGTCAGGGCGAGGTCGGCCGCGTCGCCGGCGCGCGTGCCGTCGTGCGGCAGCCGGTAGGCGGCCATCAGGGCGCGGGCCGGGACCTCCTCCTCGACGACCTCGCGAAGCTGCTCGCCGAGGACGTCGGGCAGGGAGCCGTCCCGCGGCTGCGGCTTGCCGTCGTGGGACGCGATGGAGCCGAAGTACTTCTCGATCCAGGCGAGCGTCTGCTGCGGGTCGATGTCGCCGACGACCGACAGCACGGCGTTGTTGGGCGCGTAGTACGTGCGGAAGAACGCGCGCGCGTCCTCCAGGGTGGCCGCGTCCAGGTCCGCCATCGACCCGATGGGCGTGTGGTGGTAGGGGTGACCCTCCGGGTAGGCGAGGGCGGTCAGCTTCTCGAAGGCGGTGCCGTAGGGGACGTTGTCGTAGCGCTGGCGGCGCTCGTTCTTGACGACGTCGCGCTGGTTCTCCATGGACTCGTCGTCCAGGGCGGCGAGCAGCGAGCCCATGCGGTCGGCCTCGAGCCAGAGGGCGAGCTCCAGCTGGTGGGCGGGCATGGTCTCGAAGTAGTTGGTGCGCTCGAAGCTGGTGGTGCCGTTGAGCGAGCCGCCGGCGCCCTGCACCAGCTCGAAATGGCCGTTGCCCTTGACCTGGGCGGATCCCTGGAACATCAGGTGCTCGAAAAGGTGAGCCAGGCCGGTACGTCCCTTGACCTCGTGCCGGGAGCCGACGTCGTACCAGAGGCACACCGCCGCGACCGGGGTCAGGTGGTCCTCGGAGAGCACCACGCGCAGACCGTTGGCCAGGCGGTGCTCGGTCGCTGTCAGGCCGCCGGAGCCTGCCTCGGCTGTGGCCGTGTGACCCATGGGCATGTACGTCCCTTCGATCGCGATGGCGGTCTGGAAACCGCCCTTTTCCTGCCGGTCCTGCCACTGTATGCAAGCGTGCGCACCCCTGGCGAAGTTCCCCGAGGTCGTACGCCGAGAGCGAGAACGAAAGAGGGACGGCGTCGCCGCGCGGGTGACGGACGAGGGGACGGCGGCACGGCCGGGGCCGGTCGGGCGGGCGGCAGGGGCGCCGGGGCGGAGAGGACACGGGGACCGGCGGGGCACGGCCAGCCGTGCCCCGGATCGCTGCCGGGCGCGGACCAGCGCACGGTGGAGCGCCGGGGCGGGGAGGGCCGCGTGCGCCGGGGCGCGGGCCGGGAGCGCCGGGGCGCGGGCGGGCGGTCGCGGGCCGTGTACGAGCGGTCGCGGACCGCAGGCAGGGGGCCGCGGGCGGTCGGCCGTCGAGGGGGGCGCCGCGGGACCGGCAGGGCCTCGGCACGGTGGACGACGACCGGCACGGGACGCCCCGCGCAGAACGCCCGGTGCGAAACGCCCGGTGCGGGACGCCCGGGACAGGACCACCGGAACGAGATCACCGGCACGGGACCGTCGGCACGGCGCAGGCAGTACGGCGCACGGGCCGCGGAAGCGCGCCGCGGGGCGCCGGCCGGGCCTGCGGGGCGCGGCGTGACGGGACGTCGGAGGGCGTCCGGGCGCGCCGGCCGGGCCGCCTGGAACGGCGCGTCGCCGAGGCGTTGGGGGTGTCCCCGACCGGCGGGGCGGGCGGCCGGGGGGCGGGGTCTGGTCCGCGTTGTCGGTCGGGCGGTCCACAATGGTCGGCATCAGATCCCGTCCCACGCTTCAGCAAGGAGCCGGCAGCGATGGCCCGCCGCAGCACGAAGACCCCGCCGCCCGACGATTCGTACGAGGAGCGGATCCTCGACATCGACGTCGTCGACGAGATGCAGGGCTCCTTCCTCGAGTACGCGTACTCGGTCATCTACTCCCGCGCCCTGCCGGACGCCCGGGACGGTCTCAAGCCGGTGCACCGGCGCATCGTCTACCAGATGAACGAGATGGGCCTGCGCCCCGAGCGGGGCTACGTGAAGTGCGCCCGCGTCGTCGGCGAGGTCATGGGCAAGCTCCACCCGCACGGCGACGCGTCGATCTACGACGCGCTGGTGCGGCTGGCCCAGTCGTTCTCGATGCGCGTCCCCCTGGTCGACGGCCACGGCAACTTCGGCTCGCTGGGCAACGACGACCCGCCCGCCGCCATGCGGTACACCGAGTGCCGCATGGCCGAGGCGACGAGCCTGATGACCGAGTCGATCGACGAGGACACGGTCGACTTCGCGCCCAACTACGACGGCCAGGAGCAGGAGCCGGTGGCACTGCCCGCCGCCTTCCCGAACCTGCTGGTGAACGGCTCGTCGGGCATCGCGGTCGGCATGGCCACGAACATGCCGCCGCACAACCTCGGCGAGGTGATCGCGGCCGCCCGGCACCTGATCCGCTACCCGAACGCGGACCTGGACGCGCTGATGAAGCTCGTTCCGGGCCCCGACCTGCCGACCGGCGGCCGGATCGTCGGCCTGTCCGGGATCCGGGACGCCTACGAGTCGGGCCGCGGCACGTTCAAGATCCGCGCCACGGTCTCGGTGGAGACCGTGACGGCCCGGCGCAAGGGCCTCGTCGTCACCGAGCTGCCCTTCACGGTCGGCCCGGAGAAGGTGATCGCCAAGATCAAGGACCTGGTCGGCGCCAAGAAGGTCCAGGGCATCGCCGACGTCAAGGACCTCACCGACCGCGAGCACGGACTGCGCCTGGTCATCGAGATCAAGAACGGCTTCGTGCCGGAGGCGGTCCTGGAGCAGCTCTACAAGCTGACGCCGATGGAGGAGTCCTTCGGCATCAACAACGTCGCGCTGGTCGACGGGCAGCCCCTCACGCTCGGCCTGAAGGAGCTGCTGGAGGTCTACCTCGACCACCGTTTCGACGTCGTACGGCGTCGCAGCGAGTACCGCCGCGGCAAGCGGCGCGACCGGCTGCACCTGGTCGAGGGCCTGATCACGGCGCTGGTGGACATCGACGAGGTCATCCGTCTGATCCGCTCCAGCGAGAACTCCGCCCAGGCCAAGCAGCGCCTGATGGAGCGCTTCTCGCTGAGCGACGTCCAGACGCAGTACATCCTCGACACCCCCCTGCGCCGTCTGACCAAGTACGACCGCATCGAACTGGAGGCGGAGAAGGAGCGGCTCACCGCGGAGATCGAGGAGCTGACCCGGATCCTGGAGTCGGACGCGGAGCTGCGCAAGCTGGTGTCGGCGGAACTGGCCGCGGTCGCGAAGAAGTTCGGCACCCCCCGGCGCACGGTCCTGCTGGAGGCGGGCGCCGCCCCGGTCGCCGCCGTGCCGCTCCAGGTGGCGGACGACCCGTGCCGCGTCCTGCTGTCCTCGACGGGCCTGCTCGCCCGCACGCCGAACGGCGATCCGCTCCCCCGGGACACCGGCGGCAAGCGGCACAAGCACGACGTGATCGTCTCCGCGGTCCCGGCCACCGCCCGCGGCGAGGTGGGCGTGGTGACGTCGGCCGGCCGTCTGCTCCGGGTGAACGTCGTCGACCTGCCCCAGTTGCCGGAGCCGGTCTCCGCGCCGAACCTGGCCGGCGGCGCGCCGATCGCCGAGTTCATCTCCCTGGAGGGCGACGAGACGGTGGTCTGCCTGACCACGCTGGACGAGTCCTCGCCGGGCCTGGCCCTCGGCACGGAACAGGGCGTGGTCAAGCGGGTGGTCCCCGACTACCCGGCCAACAAGGACGAGCTGGAGGTCATCACCCTCAAGGATGGCGACCGGATCGTCGGCGCGGTCGAGCTGCGCACCGGCGAGGAGGACCTGGTCTTCATCACGGACGACGCCCAGCTCCTGCGCTACCAGGCCGCCCAGGTCCGGCCGCAGGGCCGCCCGGCCGGCGGCATGGCGGGCGTCAAGCTCGCCGAGGGCGTCAAGGTCATCTCGTTCACGGCGGTCGACCCGGCCGTGGACGCGGTGGTCTTCACGGTGGCGGGCTCACGCGGCACGCTGGACGACTCCGTGCACACGACGGCCAAGGTGACGCCGTTCGACCAGTACCCGCGCAAGGGCCGGGCCACCGGTGGTGTGCGCTGCCAGCGGTTCCTGAAGGGCGAGGACTGCCTGTCCTTCGCCTGGGCGGGCCCCGCTCCGGCACGGGCCGCCCAGAAGAACGGCACCCCGGCCGAGCTCCCGGCGATCGATCCGCGCCGCGACGGCTCGGGAGTGTCGCTCGCCAAGACGGTCGCGGCCGTGGCGGGACCGGTCTGGTAGGTCCTGCCCGTCCGGTCCGACGGGACGTGCCGGGGACGCGGCGAGGCCGCCCCCGGCTCCACGGGCGCCCGGGCGTCCGGGCGTCCGGGCGTCCGGCGCCGCGGGGCGTCGCCTCGCGGTGTTCTGATCCGCGGCACGGTCCGCGCAGGCCGGGTTCGCCGGGCGCGGATCGCAGCGGCCGGACTCGTCGAGGTCCGACCGACGGGGGCCGCTTCCCGCCGGTCCGGTTCACGAAGAACCGGTTACTGACGGTCCGGCTCGTAGGGGTCCGGTTCGTAGGGGCCCTGCGCGTATGAGCCCTGCCCGTGGGAGTCCTGCCCGCCTTCGGGGCCGTCCGGCCCGGTCGGCCCTTCCTGCCGCGGTACGTAGCGCAGGACGCCCCACATGCCGTGCTCGTCGGCGTCCGGGGCGTCCGCCTCGCACGCCCGCAGTTCCTCTCCCAGGGCCGGCACGTCGATGCCGGCGCCGATGAGGACGAGCTGGGTCAGGCGGGGCTCGCCGGCCGGCCAGGGCTCGGGGTAGAAGCGCAGGAACCGGCCCACGGCGTGCACGGCGTAGCGGTTGCGGGTGTCGTGGGCGCCGAAGTCGACGTACCCCTTGATGCGGTAGAGGCCGTCGGGCCGGCTGTCGAGGAAGCTCATGAGCCGGCGGGGATCGACCGGCGTGCCGGAGACGAAGGAGAGGCTCTCGTAGGCGGCGTGCGGATGGCCGCTGCCGTCGTGGGCGCCGTCGTCCTCGTGGTGCGGGTGCAGGTCGTCGAAGGAGAGCTGCCCGATGCGCTCCTCGCCGGGCCGGCAGTCGAAGAGGAACTCGGGGTCGATCCGGCCGTAGGAGGCCGGGACGACGGCGGCCCGGTCGACCAGGGACCGCACCAGTGCGAGCACCCGCCCGGCCCCGCCCGGCCCGTCGGCCCGGTCGGCCTTGTTGACGACGACCAGGTCGGCGAGGGCGAGGTGCCGGTCGATCCCAGGGTGCTTCGTGCGGGTGTCCTCGAACTCGGCGGCGTCGACGACCTCGACGAGCCCGCCGTAGACGACCGCGGGGTTCTCGCTGGCCAGCACCATGCGGACGAGTTCTTGCGGCTCGGCGAGGCCGCTCGCCTCGATCACGACGACGTCGATGCCGAGGGCGGGCCGGGTGAGCCGGTCCAGATACAGATCGAGTTCACCGGCGTCGACCGCGCAGCACAGACACCCGTTGCCGAGGGAGACGGTGGAGTCCCCGAGGGCCCCTGCGACCGCCATGGCGTCGATCTCGATGGCCCCGAAGTCGTTGACGATCGCGCCGATCCGGCTGCCACCGCTGTGGTGGAGGAGGTGGTTGAGGAGCGTCGTCTTCCCGGAGCCGAGGAATCCGGCGAGTACGACGACCGGGATCTGCCGCACGCTGCGACTCGGCTCCGCGCCCGGGCTCGGCTGCTCCACCGTACGACCTCTCTCACGCCGACGCGCGCACCGGCTCACGGGCTCGGTGCGCCTTCCGGGACTGGATCCCGCGCCAGGATACGAGGCGTACGGTCCCCGCCGACGTGCCGACGTGGACGCCGGTCGGCGGCACTCGTCACGCAGAGGCCCGGGACGGCCGTCGGCGGCACTCGCCGCGCAGAGGCCCGGGACGACCGTCGGCGGCACTCGCCGCGCGGGGCCGCCGCCGGCGCCTCCCGGCCCGCACGGCGCATCCCCGTCAATGGGGATCACATCAATGGATAACGGGCACCCGGCGGCGGATACGGTGAGCCCCATGCGCGATCAAGAACCTCCCGCCGGCCCCGCGGAGCGGCGGCTCAGCACGAAGGAGACCGCCGAACTGCTCGGCGTGAAACCCGAGACCGTGTACGCGTACGTGAGCCGCGGCCAGCTCGGCAGCCGCCGTGAGCCGGGCGGCCGGGGCAGCACCTTCGACGCCGCGGAGGTCGAGGCGCTCGCCCGCCGCAACAGGCGGGAGAGCGGCGCCGCCGCCGGCGCCGCCGGAGAGCTGACCGTGCGGACCCGCCTCACCCTCATCGCCGAGGACCGGTACTACTTCCGCGGCGTCGACGCGACGGAACTGGCCGCCCGGCACACCTACGAGGAGGTCGCCGAGTGGCTGTGGACGGGACGGCCGCGCCCGGGCGCGGCCTTCACCGCGCCGGAGCCGGCCGTCGCCGTGGCCCGTGCGGCGGTGAACGCCCTCCCGGAGCACGCGGGACCCACCGACCGGCTGCGGGTCGCCGCGATCGCCGCCGCGGCGGCCGACCCCCTGAGGTTCGACCTGTCGGAGGGCGCCGTGCTCGGCACCGCGCGCGTCCTCATCCCGACCCTCGTCGACGCGCTGCCACCGGTCCCGGGTGGTCGCGATGACCGGCCGGTCCCTGGTGGTCGCCACGACCAGGGGCCGCTCGCCCACCGCCTGTGGGTGCGGCTGACCGGCCGTCCCGCCGACGAGGCCTCGCTGCGCGTGCTGGACACCGCCATGGGCCTGCTCGCCGACCACGACCTGGCCGCCTCGACGCTCGCCGTGCGGGTGGCCGCCTCGGCCCGCGCGCACGCCTACGCCGCCGTCTCCGCCGGGCTCGGCGTGATCGAGGGCCCGCTGCACGGCGCGGCCGGCGGACTCGCCCACCGGCTGCTCCTGGAGGTGCTGGACCGGGGATCGGCCGGCCCGGTCGTCGCCGACGAGCTGCGCGACGGCCGTCGCATCCCCGGACTCGGCCACCGCCTCTACACCGGCGAGGACCCCCGCGCGAGGGCCCTGTTCGCTCTCCTGGAGGAGATCCCGCACGCCGCTCCCGCCCTCGCCGCCGCCCGCGACATCGTGGCCACCACGGCCCGCCGCACCCCGCTGCACGCCAACGTCGACCTGGCTCTCGCCGTGCTCACCGCTTCCTCCGGCATGCCCTCCACCGCGAGCGAGACGATCTTCGCCGTGGCCCGGACCGCGGGCTGGATCGCCCATGCCCTGGAGGAGTACGGGGAGCGCCCGCTGCGCATGCGCCCCAGCGGCCGGTACGTCGGCCGGCGGCCCCCGCAGCCACTGCCCGAGTAGATCACCCCGAGGGCCGGCCACCATATGGCGCCAAGTCAGGTTAGGCTCACCTGTGTGAGTACGTGCGCGACCGTCTCCCGGCAGTTGGACGAGTCCATGTCCGCCACCGCGCCCACGGCGAGGACCTGGCTGCTCCTGGAGCAGCCCGGCCCGTGGGGCGCCGAGGCGCTCACTTCGAGCCACCTGGACCCGGCGCTGGGACGTGCCCTCAAGCGTGCGGCCGCGGGCACCGGCGTCCGTGTCGCGCTCATCCGCCGGCCCGGCCGGCACGCCGACCGCCGTACGCCGACCGCGCGGCATGTGTACGCGGCCCACACGGTTCCGGGCGGCGTATGGCTGCACAGCGCCGTGATCACCGATCCGGAACGGCTGCTGGACCTCGACTTCCGCGCGCTGGGCAGGGGCGAGCACCACACCTTCGACGCGGCGCTGGGGGGCGCGCCGCACACGGGCGACCCGCTCGCGCTCGTCTGCACCAACGGCAGACGGGATCGGTGCTGCGCCCTGCTCGGCCGCCCGCTCGCGGCGGAACTGGCCTCCTCCGGAGTCGGCGGGGCGTGGGAGGTCACCCACCTCGGCGGCCACCGCTTCTCACCGACCCTGCTCGTCCTGCCGTACGGATACGCGTACGGGCGGGCCGAGGCGCACGCCGTCAAGGAGGCCCTGCACGGCGTGCGGGAAGGCCGTGTCGTCCTGGAGGGCTGCCGGGGCCGTACCGCCTGGGAGCGGCCCGCACAGGCCGCCGAGCTCTCCGTGCGGGCGGCGGCCGGCGAGTTCCGGGCGGACGCGCTGAGCGTCGTGCGCACCGAGGCGCTGGAGACCGGGGCCGCCGCACCCCGTTGGGCGGTGACCGTCGCCCACGCCGACGGGCGCGAGTGGCACGTCACCGTCGCGCGGGGCGCCGCGGAGCCGCCCCGCCCGGAGAGCTGCGGCGCGCCGGTGCTGGGCGGCCCGGCCCGCATGGACGTGGTGGCCGTCCGCGAACTGGCCGTGCCCCGCCCCGCCGGCTGAGTCACCCGTCGAGGTCGCCGGACGGACAGGTGGCCGCGCGGGCGAGCGGCCGGACGGCGGACGGCCGAACTGCCCCGCGGCGAGCGACCGGACGACAGGGCCACCGGGCCACCGGGCCACCGGGCCTCGAACAGCCGGACGACCAGTGGGCGGGCAGTCGGGCCACCGGCCGTCGAACGGCCGCACGACCAGTCGGCCGGCAGCCAGGCCACCGGTCGGTCGAGCAGCCAGGCCGCCAGGCCACAAGTCGGTCGAGCAGCCGGACGACCGGGCCACGTCGGTCGGGCAGCCACGTCCGCCAGGCGGCCTGGAGATACACGCCACACCCTCTGGGGCGGTCCCGTCCGCCCACGTACCGTCATCGCCATGAGCCCCACTTCCCCCGCGCGCCGCAGGCGCCTCAGCCTGCCACGACGCGTGTTCTCGCAGGTGCTGCTGATGCAGCTGGCGGTCGCCGCGGGAGTCGCGGTGCTCGCGACCGGGCTCTTCCTCGCCCCGCTCAGCCACCAGCTGGACGACCAGGCGATGCGCCGCGCGCTGGCCATCGCGGAGACCACCGCGCAGAACCCGCAGATCGCCCGGGACCTGCGGAACACCACCCCGAGCGTGGACGGGCCCGTGCAGCAGGAGGCGGAACGGATCCGGCTGGCCACGCACGCCGAGTACATCGTGGTGATGGACATGCGCGGCACACGCTGGTCCCACACCGACCCGAGGCAGATCGGCGACGTCGTCTCGACGGACCCCAGACCGGCGCTGGCCGGCCACGAGGTCATGCAGATCGACACCGGCACCCTGGGCCGCTCAGCCCGCGGCAAGGTGCCGCTGTACGACACCGGCCGCCATCGCATCATCGGGGCGGTCTCGGTCGGCATCGCCTACGACAGCGTGCGCGCCAGGCTGATCGACGCCATCCCGGGCCTGCTGGCGTACGCAGGCGGCGCCCTGGCCGTCGGTGCGCTGGCCGCCTGGCTGATCTCCCGGCGGGTCCAGCGGCAGACGAGGGACCTCGCCTTCTCGGACATCGCGGCCCTGCTCGCCGAGCGGGAGGCGATGCTGCACGGCATCCGGGAGGGCGTCGTGGCCCTCGACCGGGGCGACCGCGTCCGGCTCCTCAACGACGAGGCGCGACGGCTGCTCGGCATCGGTGACGAGGCCGTCGGCCGCACGCTGGACGAGGCGCTCGGCGCGGGCCGTACGACCGACGTGCTGGCCGGCCGGGTCAGCGGCACCGACCTGCTCACGGTGCGCGGCCGGCGGGTCCTGGTCGCCAACCGCATGCCCACCGGCGACGGCGGCGCGGTCGCCACCCTGCGCGACCGCACCGAGCTGGAGCAACTGGGCCGGGAACTGGACTCCACGCACGGTCTCATCGACGCGCTGCGCGCCCAGGACCACGAGCACGCCAACCGCATGCACACGCTGCTCGGGCTGCTGGAGCTGGAGATGTACGACGACGCCGTGGAGTTCGTCGGAGAGGTCGTCGGCGACCACCGGGCCACGTCGGAGCAGGTCACCGAGAAGATCCAGGATCCGCTGCTCGCCGCCCTGCTGGTCGGCAAGGCGACCGTCGCGGCCGAGCGCCAAGTGGCGCTGTGGGTGTCGGACGGGACCTGGCTGCCGGACCGGCTGGTGGACCCCCGCGGGCTGGTGACGGTCGTCGGCAATCTGGTGGACAACGCGCTCGACGCGGTGGCGGCGACACCGCACGCGCGCGTGGAGGTCGAACTGCGGGCGGAGGGCCGGGCCGCCGTCCTCAGGGTGCGCGACACCGGCCCGGGGATACCCGCCGACCGGCGCGACCTGATCTTCACCGAAGGGTGGTCCACCAAGGAGCCTCCCGCCCACGGCAAGCGCGGCCTGGGCCTCTCCCTGGTCCGCCGGCTCGCCGAACGGCAGGGCGGCGGCGTGACGGTGGGCGAGGCGCGCGGCGGTGGCGCGGAGTTCACGGTCGTCCTGCCCGAGGCGCTCGCCGAACCGGCCCCGCGGCCCTCCGGGGCCGGGACCGGAGGGCCGGAGTCCGGCGGCACCGCCGCCGTCGGGACGGCCGACGAGGAGGCACGGTGATCGAGGTCCTGGTCGTGGACGACGACACCCGGGTCGCGCGGGTCAACGCGGCCTACGTCGCCAGGGTGCCGGGTTTCCACGTCGCCGCGGAGGCGCACAGCGCGGCCGGGGCACTGCGCCGGCTGGCGGAACTGCCGCGCATCGACCTGGTCCTCATGGACCAGCACCTGCCCGACCTGACGGGTCTGGCGGTCGTCCGGGAGATGCGCCGCCGCGGCCGCCGGACGGACGTGATCATGGTGACGGCGGCCCGGGACATGGCGACCGTACAGGCGGCGATGCGGCACGGTGCGCTGCAGTACCTCGTCAAGCCGTTCGGTTTCGCGGGCCTGCGGGTCAAGCTGGAGGCCTACGCCGAGCTGCGGCGCACGCTGGACGGCGGCGGTGAGGCGGAACAGGCCGCGGTGGACCGGATCTTCGGGGCGCTGTCCGCGCCCACCGGGCCCCGACTGCCCGGCGGACACTCCCCCACCACCGCCGACCGGGTCCGCCAGGCCCTGATGCGGGCCGGGGAGCCGCTGTCGGCGCAGCAGATCGCCGACCGGACGGGAGTGAGCCGGCAGACGGCCCAGCGCTACCTCAAGCTGCTGGAGCGCGCCGGCCGGGCCGCGCTGACCCTCAGGTACGGCGAAGCGGGCCGCCCGGAACACCGTTACGTGTGGGCGGCCCGCCTCTGAGGACACGGCTCGCGGCACGGGCGCGAAGGACCGTGCCGCCGTTGCGTACGGAGGTCAGCCGGTGACCTTCTCGACGAACTCGGTGGTGTAGGTCTTGCCCAGGTCCACCTTGGCGTTCTTGATGTTGGGGTTGAACGCCTTGAGGACCTTCTCGACGGTCTCGGGACCGTTCGCCGGCATCACGCCGTCCTTGGTGAACATCGGCAGCGTGCTTTTGATCGCCTCGGCGTAGAGCGTCTTGTCGCCCTGCGAGTAGTCCGCGGGCATCTTGGCGGCGATCTCGGACGCGCTGTGGGTGGACATCCACCTGAGCGTCCTGACGAACGCGTTGGCGAGCTTCTGGACCGTCTCCTTGTGGCCGTCGACCCAGTCCGTCCGCATGTACAGGCTCGACGACGGGTACGGCCCGCCGAGCGCCGCCTGCGATCCCTCGGGGGTCCGCATGTCGACGAGGATCTTGCCGGCCTTCTTGTCCAGGATGGTCGCGACGGTCGGATCGGTCGTCATGCCGCCGTCGATGGAGCCCTTCTGGAGCGCGGAGACGAAGGTCGGTCCGGCGCCGACGGCGACCGGAGCGAACTCGCTGACGCTCACCCCGTTCTTGACCGCGAGGTACTTGGTGAGGAAGTCGGTCGAGGAGCCGAGGCCGGTGACGCCGAGCTTCTTGCCCTTGAAGTCCTTCGCCGAACTGATCTTGCCCGCGGCCTTGGTGGAGACGACCTCCACCTCGCCGGGCGCGTGCGAGAACTGCACCACGGACTCGACGTTCTTGCCCTTGACCTGCAGATCGAGGGTGTGGTCGTAGAAGCCGACGGCGCCCTGGACCTGACCGGAGACGAGTGCGGTCTCCGCCTGCACCCCGGCGGGCTCGCTCAGCAGCTCGACGTTCAGGCCCTCCGCCGAGAAGTAGCCGAGGCGCTGGGTGAGCATCGCGGGCAGGTAGATGACCTTGTCCAGGCCACCGACCATGATCTTGACGTGCTCTCCCTTGCCGCCCCCGCCGCCGCTGCCGGAGTCGGCGGCGGATCCGGCCGCGTCGTTGGCACAGGCGGTGAGGGAGGACAGGGCGAGCAGGCCGGCGGCGGCCGACGCCGCGAGTCTGGCGGACTTGCGCATGGCGGTTTCACGTCCTTGTGAGAGGGCGGTACGGGGTGCGGAAGGCGGGGAGGAAGGGGGTGCGGCGGGACCGGGTCGCTCAGTCCCCGGAGCCCGCGGGCTTCCAGCGGAAGATGCGGCGCTCGGCGAAGGTGAGCAGTCCCTCGGCGACGAGCGCGACGGCGGCGAGGATGACCATCGCGGCGTACACGCCGGCCGCGTTGAACGTGCCCTGGGACTGCGCGACGAGCAGGCCGATGCCCTTGGTGGCGCCGATGTACTCGCCGACGATCGCGCCGATCAGGGCGAAGCCGAAGCTGACGTGCAGGCTGGTGAAGATCCACGAGGTCGCGGACGGGATGACCACCTGGAGCGTCACCCGGCGGTCGCTCGCGCCGAGGATCCGGGCGTTGGAGACCAGGTTGCGGTCCACCTCCCGGGCGCCCTGGAAGGCGTTGAAGAACACCGGGAAGAAGACGAGGACGACGGCCGAGGCGACCTTGGAGACCGGTCCGAGCCCGAACCAGATCACGAAGATCGGGGCGAGCACGATCCTGGGGATCGAGTTGAGCACCTTGATGTAGGGGCCGAGGACATCGGCGAGGAAGGTGACGCGGCCGAGCGCGATCCCGAGGACCACACCGGCCACCACACCGAACACCCAGCCGAGCAGGGCCTCGTAGAGCGTGTACCAGATCTGCTCGCCCAGCGAGCCGAGCGCGGTGCCGTGCGTGATCCAGGTCCAGATCTGGTCCCAGATCTGCGAGGGCATCGAGAAGTTGAAGGGATCGATGGCCTTGGCCCGGGAGAGCCCTTCCCACAGGCCGAGCACGGCCACCAGGAGCAGGGCGCGGGCAGCGGTGACGATCACCTTGCGTCTGCGGGCCGCGCGGGCCCGGGAGTGCGCCCGGTCGGGGGTCTTGACCGTGTCGACGACCGGCGCGCCGAGAACCTCAGGCGACATGGGCGGCACCCCTCTCACGGGTGATGCGGACCTCTTCGCCGAGGGACTCCCAGATCTCCCGGTAGATCTCGATGAACTGCGTCTGCAGGCGCACCTGCTCGACCTTGCGCGGCCTGGGCAGGTCGATGTCGAAGATCTGCTTCACGGTCGCCGGGCCGGCCGTCATCACGACGACTCTGTCGGCGAGCGCGATGGCCTCCTCCAGGTCATGAGTGACGAAGACGACCGAGGCGCCCGTGCCCTCCCACAGCTCCATCAACTCGTCCGACATCAGGGCCCGGGTCTGCACGTCGAGCGCCGAGAACGGCTCGTCCATCAGCAGGATCTCGGGGTCGTTGACGAAGGTGGCGGCGAGGGCGACGCGCTTGCGCTGGCCGCCGGAGAGCTGGTGCGGGTAACGGTCCTCGAACGCGGCGAGCCCGACCCGGGCCAGCCAGGCGCGCGCCTTCTCCTGCGCCTCCGCCTTGGGCAGACCGCGGAAGCGCGGTCCCGCCATCACGTTGGACAGCACCGTGCGCCAGGGGAAGGTGGCGTCCTGCTGGAAGACGAAGCCGACCTTGCCGCCGACGCCGCGAACCGGCTCGCCGGCCACCAGCACCTCGCCCTCGGTGGGCTCCTCCAGGCCGCTGACGAGCGTCAATGTGGTCGACTTGCCGCAGCCGGTGGGACCGACCACGGCCACGAACTCGCCCCGGCGGACCGTCAGGTCGAGGTCCCTCACAGCCGTGTGCAGGCCCCCCGAGGGGGTCCTGAACGTTTTGCTCGCGCCCCGCAGCTCGATGGCGGGGCCGGTGTCTGTGCTCATGGCCAAGGACGGTAGGTGTGGCACCGGCCACAGCAGCAGTCTTCTGGGCGCAAGTCGTTCTTTTGCTCGCAAGGACCTGTTGTGCTCGTTTTGCTCGCGCTACAACAACGGAGCCGAAACACGGGCTTAACGCTCGCCAGGCCTGGGAGGGAAGAGGCCCGATGATTGACGTCCTGGTGGTCGACGACGACTTCCGTGTCGCCGAGATCAACGCCAAGTACGTGGGAAAGGTTCCCGGTTTCCGGGTGACCTCCCGCGCGCACAGCGCCGCGCAGGCGCTGACCGCCGTGCAGCGCGGCGGCGTCGACCTGGTGCTGCTGGACCACTACCTGCCCGACCGTCCGGGGCTGGAACTCGTCCACCGCATGCGCGAGCAGGGCCTGGGCACCGACGTCATCATGATCACGGCAGCCGGGGACGTGGCCACCGTGCAGCAGGCGATGCGGCTGGGCGCATTGCACTATCTGGTGAAACCCTTCACCTTCAGCGCGCTGCGCACCCGCCTGGACTCCTATGCGGCCCTGCGCCGCACCGTCGACCGCGTCGGCGGCCGGGGGGTGGCCGGACAGGAGCAGGTGGACCGGATCTTCGGCGCGCTGCGCACCACGCCGGCTCCCTCCTCCCCCGGCCTGCCCAGTGGCCACTCGGAACCGACTACGGACCTCATCTGCGGTGTTCTGCACCGCGCCGCGGGGCCGCTGTCGGCTCACGAGGTGGCCGCCCGGACCGGCCTGAGCCGCTCCACCGCCCAGCGGTACCTCCGCCACCTGGAACAGGCCGGCCGGCTGCGCCTGTCGCTGAAGTACGGCGACACGGGACGGCCCGAGCACCGCTACGCCTGGGTGGCTCCGTAGACCGGGCCCGGTCCGCCCCGGGCGGAGGGCACGGCGGTGAGGCGCTACGACGGCGACGGCTCGACGGTCACACGGCTCCGGCACCGGTCAGCGAACGCACCTCCGTCTCCGCGTACTTGGCGTGGTCCGGCGGCTCGGCGGAGATCACGGTGCCGAGCCAGCCGGCGAGGAAGCCCAGCGGAACCGAGACGATGGCGGGGTTCTCCAGCGGGAAGAACTGGAAGTCGACACCCGGGAGCAGCGAGCCGGGGCTGCCCGAGACCACCGGGGAGAGCACGACGAGCACCAGCGCCGGGACCAGCCCGCCGTACACGGCCCACACCGCCCCGCGGGTGGTGAACCCGCGCCAGAACAGCGGATAGAGCAGTACGGGCAGATTCGCGGAGGCGGCGACGGCGAAGGCGAGGCCCACCAGGAAGGCGACGTTGAGGTCGCGGGCGACCAGACCGAGGGCGATCGCGACCGCCCCGACGCCGACCGCCGCGATGCGTGCCACGGCCACCTCGCCGCGCGGCCGGCCGCCCCGACGCCGCAGCGACGCGTACAGGTCGTGGGCCACGGAGACCGAGGAGGCGAGGGTGATCCCGGCGACCACCGCGAGAATCGTGGCGAAGGCGACGGCGGCCACCACCGCGAACAGGACGGTGCCGCCCGTGGAGTCGGCGCCGCCGCCCAGGTCGAGGGCGAGCAGTGGAACCGCCGTGTTGCCGGCCGCGTTCGCGCCCTGTACGGCCCGGGGGCCGACGATCGCGGCCGCTCCGAAGCCGAGGACGATCGTCATCAGGTAGAACGCGCCGATGAGACCGATGGACCAGATGGCCGAACGGCGGGCGGCCCGAGCGGTCGGCACGGTGTAGAAGCGGGACACGATGTGCGGCAGCCCACCCGTGCCGAGCACCAGTGCGAGGCCGAGGCTGATGAAGTCCAGCCGGGCGGTCCAGTCCCCGCCATACCGCAGTCCGGGGGCCAGGAAGGCGGTTCCGTGGCCGCTGCGCTCGGCCGCGGTGAGCAGCAGCCGGTCCAGGTCGCCGTGGAAGCGGACCATGACGAGCACGGTCAGCACGACGGTGCCGCCCAGCAGCAGCACCGCCTTGACGATCTGGATCCAGGTGGTGGCCCGCATACCGCCCAGCGACACGTAGACCACCATCAGCGCACCGACCCCGATGACGGTCCAGGACTGGGCCGCCCCGCCCGTCCGGCCGAGGAGCAGCGCCACCAGGCTGCCCGCGCCCACCATCTGCGCCACCAGATACAGAACGGACACCGTCACCGAGGAGGTTCCCACGGCGATCCGCACCGGTCGCTCGCTCATCCGGGCCGCGACCACGTCGGCGAGTGTGAAGCGGCCGCAGTTGCGCACCAGCTCGGCGACGAGGAACAGCACCACCAGCCAGCCCACGAAGAAGCCCACCACATAGAGCACACCGTCGTAGCCGAACAGAGCGATCAGCCCGGGGACTCCCAGGAACGATGCGGCCGACGCGTAGTCACCGGCGATGGCAAAACCATTCTCCATCGGGGAGAAGAGCCGCCCGCCGGCGTAGAACTCCTCCGCCGAACCATGCCGGTTGCGGCTCACCCAGGTCGTGATCGCCAGCGTGACCGCCACGAACACGCTGAACAACAGCAGGGCCAGGGTCTGGTGGTCGCCGGTCACGACACACCTCCTTGCGCACCGCGTGCCAGTTCCTGGGTGTCCCAGCGCAGTTCGAGCGCGGCCCGGTCCCGGCGCAACCGCGCGTGGCGGGCGTAGGCCCAGGTGAGGAGGAAGGTGGTGAGGAACTGCCCGAGCCCGGCGAGCATCGCCACGTTCACGGCGCCCACCACCGGCCGGGCCATGAGCCCGGGCGCGGTCGTCGCGGTCACGACATAGCCCACGTACCAGACGAAGAAGACCGCCACCGCGGGCACCACGAACCGCCGGTACCGGCCGCGCACCTCCTGGAACGCCGCACTGCGCTGCACCTCGACGTACGCGTCGGCCGTCGTGCCGGCGCCCCCTGCCGCCCGCGCCGCCCGCCCCTCGCGCCGGGCCGCGGACACCGGCGCGGCGGGCACGCCGGCGCCGCCCCCCTCTCCCCAGCCCGAGGCCAGCGCCTCGTACCAGGGGTCGCGGTATCCCAGGTCCTCGGGTGCCGGCTCCCGGCCCTCGTGGTTCCCGGACGCCCTTTCGGGAACGCCCCCGCTCCCGTGGGAGCGGCCGTTGCTTGACTGCATGCCCAAGCATGGACGCAGCCGGAAGATCCCCGGCTTCCCTTCCTCCCGCTCTTCACCCCATCAGGTGATTCACCTCGCCGGTGGCCTCGCCAGCCCGTGCGCGTAGGCATAGCGCACCGCCTGGGTACGGTCCTTGAGCCCGGCCTTGGCGAAGAGGTTGTTGATGTGGGTCTTCACTGTCGCGGTGGACACGTGCAGCCGACGGGCGATCTCCTGGTTGGACAGACCCTCGGCGATCAGGACCAGCACCTCGCACTCCCGCGCGGTGAGACCGTCCGGTGCCTCGGCGGCGGGAGCGTGCCGGGGCTCGAGGCCAACCTCGGACAGCCGCTCCAGCAGCCGCCGCTGAATGCTGGGCGACAGCCCCGCTTCGCCGGACAGCACGCTCTCCACGGCCCGGACGATCTCCGGAGCGGACGGGGAGCGCGGCGGCGAGGGCCGGCCGGAGAGCGGAGCCGTTCCGGTGCATGCCGAGCAACGCACCGATAGCGAAGAGGCCGACACACAGGACGATGCCCCCGAGCCGGGCGGCCACGCCGGCCGTCGTGCTTCTGGTCCGCACGGCGCCGTCCGGCTTCTCCCGCATGCGGGTGGTCCAGGCCCGGCCGGACCCGGCGCCCGGACCGAGGGCCGGTCCGGCGGCGAGCAGTGCCTCGGCCCCGGCACGTTGGCGGGCGTCGAGTATTCCGGACCCGCGGAGCGCGACGATCGTCAGGATCGCCGGCAGGAGCCGTCGACAGCCGTCCGCGTCGGGCCGGTGTGCGCGAAACTGCCGCGGGGTCACGAGGGCGGCGGCGGTGATCGCCGGCGCGTCGACGAGCCGGGGCATCTGAGCCTCCGTGAGCGGGAAGGGGAGACCGGCGGCAGGTTGCCGCCGACGCCTTCGACACTACGGAAGATCGCGAGCCGACTGATCGGAGCGGAGGTGGATCACGGGTGGATCCTGCGGTGCCGCTGAACTCCACCCGGGGGTGGAGATCCTGCCCCGGCTCCCCCTCGGCTCCTTCCCGGCCGCGCTGCCGTGACGATCCCGGCGCGCCCCGCCGTCCGTCACCGGACCGGCCCCCGGGGCCGGTCCGGGTGCGGCTACGCGTCGATGCGGGAGCGGTCCAGGGTGGCCGCCGAGCTGGCGATGAACTCCTTGCGGGGCGCCACGTCGTTGCCCATCAGCAGGTCGAAGACGCCTTCCGCGGCCTCCAGGTCCGAGAGGTTGATCCGGCGCAGGGTGCGGTGCCGCGGGTCCATGGTGGTCTCGGCCAGCTGGTCGGCGTCCATCTCACCGAGGCCCTTGTACCGCTGGATCGAGTCCTTGTACCGGATGTTCTTGGTCTGGAACTCCAGCAGCCTGTCGCGCAGTTCACGGTCCGAGTACGTGTAGACGTACTTGTCCTGGCCCTTCTTCGGCTGGATCAACTCGACGCGGTGCAGCGGCGGGACCGCGGCGAACACCCGGCCGGCCTCGACCATGGGCCGCATGTAGCGGTGGAACAGGGTCAGGAGCAGGGTCCGGATGTGGGAGCCGTCCACGTCGGCGTCGGTCATCATGATGATCTTGCCGTAGCGCGCCGCGTCCAGATCGAAGGTCCGGCCCGACCCGGCTCCTATGACCTGGATGATCGCCCCGCACTCGGCGTTCTTCAGCATGTCGGTGACGGACGACTTCTGGACGTTGAGGATCTTGCCGCGGATCGGCAGCAGTGCCTGGAACTCGGAGTTCCGGGCGAGCTTCGCCGTACCGAGCGCCGAGTCGCCCTCGACGATGAACAGTTCGCTGCGGTCGACGTCGTCGCTGCGACAGTCGGCGAGCTTGGCGGGCAGCGAGGAGGACTCCAGGGCCGTCTTGCGGCGCTGCGCGTCCTTGTGCTGGCGGGCGGCGATCCGCGTACGGGCCGCGGCGACCGCCTTCTCCATGATGACGCGGGCCTGCTGGGCGGCGTCCCGCTTGGTGGAGGTCAGGAACGCCTTGAGCTCCTTGGTGACCACGTTGTTGACGATCCGGCGGGCCGCCGAGGTGCCGAGCACCTCCTTGGTCTGGCCCTCGAACTGCGGTTCCGCGAGGCGGACCGTGACGACCGCGGTGAGGCCCTCCAGGGCGTCGTCCTTGACGATGTTGTCCTCGGCGACGCGCAGCAGCTTCTTGGCGCGCAGCACCTCGTTCAGCGTCTGGGTGACCGCCTGCTCGAAACCGGCGACGTGGGTGCCGCCCTTGGGGGTGGCGATGATGTTGACGAAGGACCGGAGCGTGGTGTCGTAGCCCGTTCCCCAGCGCAGCGCGACGTCCACGCCGAGCTCCCGGGTGACCTCCGTGGGCGTCATCTGGCCGTGCTCGTCGAGGACCGGAACGGTCTCCTTGAAGGAGCCCTGCCCGTTGAAGCGGAGGACGTCGCAGACCGGCCTGTCGGTCGCCAGGTACTCGCAGAACTCGCTGATGCCGCCGTCGAAGCGGAAGGATTCCTCCCCCTTGCTGCCGCCCTCGCCGAGACCGTACTCGTCGCGGACGAGGATGGTCAGGCCGGGCACCAGGAACGCCGTCTGGCGGGCGCGCTGGTGCAGCGTCTCCAGGGAGAGCTTGGCGTCCTTGAGGAAGATCTGGCGGTCCGCCCAGTAGCGCACGCGGGTGCCGCTGCGCGTCTTGGGGATCTTCCTCGCCTTGCGCAGACCGCTCTTGGCCTCGAACTTGGCCTCCGGCCCGTCCCCCGTGAACGCTCCGGGCACCCCGCGCCGGAAGCTGACGGCGTGGGTGTGGCCGACTCGGTCGACCTCCACGTCAAGCCGGGCGGACAGGGCGTTGACCACGGAGGCGCCCACGCCGTGCAGACCGCCGGAGGCGGCGTACGAGCCGCCGCCGAACTTGCCGCCGGCGTGCAGCTTGGTCATGACGACCTCGACGCCGGACAGACCTGTCTTGGGCTCGACGTCGACCGGGATGCCACGGCCGTTGTCCTGCACCTCCACGGAGCCGTCGTCGTGCAGGATGACCTCGATGTGGTCGCAGTAGCCGCCGAGGGCCTCGTCCACGGAGTTGTCGATGATCTCCCACAGGCAGTGCATCAGGCCGCGGCTGTCGGTCGACCCGATGTACATGCCCGGGCGCTTGCGCACGGCTTCGAGGCCCTCGAGGACGAGCAGGTGCCGCGCGGTGTAGTTGGAACCGTCCCGGTCTGCTCCTGCCAGCAGCGCTGTGGACGGCACGGACGTATCGGCGGTCACGCGGTTCGCTCCTCGCTGAATTTCAGATGAGGCCCTGATGGGTAAGGGCGTGGCTTCGGTTGCCGCTCAGAGGGTACCGAGGCCTGGTAGAGCCCTTGTAACGCAACCCTCGGCAGCGACCCAGACTAGTCCAGAGTCGCATGTACGTTCGATCCCTCGATGGAGTGAAGCACATATCACGTTCCCTTTGGGGCATGAACCATTTAGGCTCCGGGCACGTCCTCATGAACAACCGGCAACCCGGCCGGGGGGACCGACCATGACCGACAGCGCGAACCCGTAAGACACACAGACGTAATACGGCACATTCGCCGCCAAACCGGCAACGGACAGCCGCCCCGAAAGATTCTTTCGAGGAAAAGCCGCGAGCGGGAACGTTTGGGGCTGGTTGGATGTTGACCCTGGTACGACAGCTCGTCGAGCTAGAGAAGAGGCGACGTGACTACTGTTCTGACCCCCGCGAGCCCGCTGACGGCCGCTGATCGCTGCGACCGCTGCGGCGCCCAGGCATATCTGCGCGTCGTCCTGCTGAGCGGCGGAGAACTGCTCTTCTGCGCCCACCACGGTCGCAAGTTCGAGCCGGAACTCAAGAAGATCGCCGCTGAGATACAGGACGAGACGGAGCGCCTGACGTCCGTTCCGGCAAGCGCGTCCGAAGACGAACGCTGACACCTCGCACGACGAGCCAGCACCGGCACAGGCCGGCGAACGGGCGGCCGCTCCTGACACACGGGAGCGGCCGCCCGTTGTCGCCCACCGACCCGGTCAGGCTCCGTCGGCACCCTGTGGCAGCACCTTGGCGTCGGCGGCCCCCTTGAGGGCCCGCACGACGTCGGACACACGTGTGTACACGCCAGGGCTGCCCGGACGCCCGCAGCCACTCCCCCACGACACCAGGCCGATCAGCCGCCCCTGGGCGACCAGCGGCCCGCCGCTGTCCCCCTGGCACGCGTCCTTGCCCCCCAGGGTCTCGCCCGCGCACAGCATCGTCCCGGCCGCGTACGTGCCGTCGTCGCTCCCCGGATAGGCCCGCTCGCACTGGGCGTCGGGCAGCACGTGAACCCGTGCGGCGCGCAGGCTACGGGAGTAGGCGGCTGTGCCGTCGACGTCCCCCCAGCCGTACACCGTGGCGCTCGTGCCGGGCGTGTAGGCCGGGTCACCGGCGCCCGCCATCGGGATGACCGCGTTCCGGGGGAGCGACTCGGCCAGGGTCAGGACGGCGAAATCACCGCTGTTCGTGACGGTGTCGTAGTGCGGGTTGACCCAGACGGCGCGTACGGGGATCTCCTTGCCCTGGCTGGAGAGCAGATCCGTTCGCCCGGTGATGACCTTGAGGTCCCGTGCCGGCGGCGCTCCGACCAGGTCTCCGGCCAGGCAGTGGGCCGCGGTGAGCACGGCGGCCGGGGCGATGGCCACACCCCCGCAGAACTGCCCCGCGCGATTGCCCCCGAACAGGTCACGGCTGGCGAGCGCCACGGTCCAGGGACTCTGTGACACGTCGACGGGGAAGCCGCCGACGACGACACCGTCGGCGGTCGCCGGCGCAGCGTTCATCAGCGGTATGGCGGCCCCTGCGGCCGCCATGACCAGCGGCCGGGCCAGCGCCCGGACAATACGGCCTCGCATGCGCGCTCCTCACTCTGGGTTGATCATCGGACACCCAGGGTCGGGCAGAGCGGCGCCGGTCGCAGCACGAGGGCCCGGCTCCCCGCGGGGAACCGGGCCCTTGGCGTGCTGTGAACCCGACCTAGTCGAGGTAGTCGCGCAGCACCTGCGAACGCGACGGGTGACGCAGCTTCGACATGGTCTTGGACTCGATCTGACGGATCCGCTCGCGCGTGACGCCGTACACCTTGCCGATCTCGTCGAGGGTCTTCGGCTGGCCGTCGGTGAGACCGAAGCGCATGGAAACGACGCCCGCCTCGCGCTCGGACAGGGTGTCGAGGACCGAGTGCAGCTGCTCCTGCAGCAGCGTGAAGCTGACCGCGTCGGCCGGAACGACCGCCTCGGAGTCCTCGATGAGGTCACCGAACTCGCTGTCGCCGTCCTCGCCCAGGGGGGTGTGCAGCGAGATGGGCTCGCGGCCGTACTTCTGGACCTCGATGACCTTCTCCGGGGTCATGTCGAGTTCCTTGGCCAGCTCCTCCGGGGTGGGCTCGCGCCCGAGGTCCTGGAGCATCTGGCGCTGCACACGCGCGAGCTTGTTGATGACCTCGACCATGTGCACCGGGATGCGGATGGTACGGGCCTGGTCGGCCATCGCACGGGTGATCGCCTGCCGGATCCACCAGGTGGCGTACGTGGAGAACTTGTAGCCCTTGGTGTAGTCGAACTTCTCGACCGCGCGGATCAGACCGAGGTTGCCCTCCTGGATGAGGTCCAGGAAGAGCATGCCGCGGCCGGTGTAGCGCTTGGCCAGGGAGACCACCAGACGGAGGTTGGCCTCCAGCAGGTGGTTCTTGGCGCGGCGGCCGTCCTCGGCGATGATCTCCAGCTCGCGCTTGAGCTTGGGAGCGAGCTTGTCGGAGTTCGCCAGCTTGTCCTCGGCGAAGAGACCGGCCTCGATACGCTTGGCCAGCTCGACCTCCTGCTCGGCGTTGAGCAGGGGAACCTTGCCGATCTGCTTGAGGTAGTCCTTGACCGGGTCCGCGGTGGCGCCGGCGGCGGCGACCTGCTGGGCGGGGGCGTCGTCCTCGTCCTCGTCGGAGAGGACGAAACCGGCGCTCTCGGTGCCCTCCGGCTCTTCCGCGCCCTTGGGGTCCTCGAGCACCTCGTCCTCGAGGAGCTCGACGTCGTCCTTCTTGCCGGTCGTCTTCTTCGCCGCCGTCTTCTTGGCGGCCGTCGTCTTCTTCGCCACCGTCTTCTTGGCGGGGGCCGCCTTCTTGGCAGCCGCCCTCTTCGCGGGGGCGTCGTCGTCGGCGGACGCGTCGACGACGGGTGCCGCCGGCGTGGCCGTGGCGGTGGCCTTCCGGGTGGTCACCGTCTTCGCCGCGACCGTCTTGGTGGCGGTGCGCTTGGCCGGGCTCTTCGCTGCGACGCTCTTCCGGGTGCGCTTGTTGGGCTCCGCGGCACTGACCATCAGCGTCACACCCTCTTCCTCGAGGATCTGATTGAGGCTGCGCAGTACGTTCTTCCACTGAGTGGCCGGAATCTGGTCAGCTTCGAAGGCCCGACGCACATCGTCGCCGGCGATCTGCCCCTCAGCCTTTCCCCGCTCAATGAGCGCCATGACAGAGACGGACTCGGCGATCTCCGGCGGGAGCGTACGGGATGTGCTGGCCGACACGAACAACCTCTCGGAACGTTGGAAAACGGCTTCCGGCCCCGTCCACGGGGGACAGGAACCGACCACCGGCCTGGGGATTGGGCCGACGGCGCGGGCGGGTGCCGGGAAGATGCACAGCGCCGTGAACGGCGTCCGTATTCCCTCCTCGGCTGTCACCTCTTAGGTCATCGCGCTGTTTCCACGAGCGTTACGCCCAATCCGCGTGGCCCGAGTCACACCCCGTAAGCGGACAAATATGGGCAAATAAGAGCAAACGGGGTCACTCGCGGTTGTCGCCAGGACCCGTCGAGCCCCGCCCGACCGGCACGCGCGCGGACCCCGCCGAGTACGCGGAGGATCCGGCGGGGTCCTGCGGGAGGCCGCTCACCGGCCGGGCGGGGCCGCCGGAGGACGGCAGGGCACGGCCGTGCCGCCCGGGCTCGGAGCAGCAGCGCGGACGGCTCAGTGCTCGCGCGGCGCGGGGACGACCCGCTCGATCTCCGGATGCACGGTGAGGAGCTGCCGCATGGCCGACTCAGCGGCCGCGCCGTCACCTGCGGCGAGGGCGTCGGCGATCCGGGCGTGCTGGGCCACGGAGTTCTCGTTGGGCCGGTCGCAGCCCGTGACGGGGCCGCCGGACACCTGGAGGGCGGCCGAGACGATCCCGGACAGGTGCTCCAGCATCCGGTTGCCCGCGACCTGGATGAGCAGCGAGTGGAACTCGCTGTCCGCTCGGGAGAAGGTGAGCGCGTCGCCCTGCCCGAGTGCGTGCCCCATGATCTCGACCATGTCGGCGAGGCGCTGCTGGACGTCCTCGCGCCCGTGTCCGGCGGCGAGCCGTGCGGCGAGCGGCTCGATCGTCCAGCGCAGCTCGCTCAGCTCGCGGCGCTGGTCGTCGCGCTGCGGCCCGAAGGCCCGCCATTCGATGATGTCCGGGTCGAGGAGATTCCAGTCGCTGACCGGCCGCACCCGCGTGCCGACGTTCGGCCGGGCGCTGACCAGGCCCTTGGCCTCCAGGACGCGGAGCGACTCACGTACGACGGTGCGGGAGACCTCGAAGCGCTGGCCGATCTCCTCGGGCACCAGCGGGCGGTCGGCCCCGAGGTCCCCGGAGACGATCATCTGACCCAGCTGCTGGACGAGTTGGCCGTGCAGTCCGCGGCCTCGGCTGCCCGCGGCGCGACGGCCGACGCGGCCCAGCTCCGGCTCCGCGCCTTCCCAGGCGGGGCTCGAGACACGGTCGGGAGCGGCCGCCTCGGCGTACGGGTAGCGGTCGAGTCCGCCCGGGCCGGCGAGACCGGAGTCTGTGGGGCGGGCGGCGGTCATCATGGTGTGCGCAAGGGTACTCACGCATCCTTTGTCGGCGTCGTTTCCAACTCCCTTGAGGTCTTTGGTGAAAAGCACACGAAAGGGTGATCGCTCACTCTGTCGTAATTGACGCCTTCTTGAAAGGAAATGCACTTTCTGTAGCCAATTGAATTCGAGGAGCGACCGAAAGCGGGTGCACGGATGTCATCGACCCCTGCTCCGCAGAGCCGTCAGCAGGTACCCGCACACCAACGCGGCCAGCGACAACGCCAGTGCCGCGCCCATGGGTTGGGCGATCACATCGATCGCGGCGGCCAGGTAGCCGTCGCCCCCGAAGGGCCACTGCAACAGGAACGTCCGGCGCAGCCGGGCGGGGACCCCGTCCGCGCTCCAGGACGCTCCCCCCATGCCGCTCTGCACGAGCGGTGCGACGACGACCGGTACGGCGACCACCGCGGCGAGCCCGGCCGTGGTGGAACGGAACAGTCCGGCGGCCAGCACGCCGGCCCAGGCACACCCGACCACGAGCCCGAACCAACCCGCCCCCAGCGTGAGCCAGTCGCCGGGGATCCGCGTGAGCTCCCGTCCGTAGACGACGTAGAGCACCTCGGCGTCGCAGCCGACCGTGAGGAAGGCCAGCATCAGCCCGGTGACGGCGGCGACGACGAGCTTCGCGGTCAGCAGCCCGAGGCGGCGCGGCACGGTGCCCCGGTCCGCCGCCAGCGCGGGGTGGCGGAACTCGTCGCCGAAGGCGAGCGCACCGAGCAGTCCGGCGCCGAGCGCCGCGGGCGGCAGGGGAAGTTGCCGGGGCCATGCGGCCAGCAGCCGCGGCTGCGGGCTGTGACCGAGACGCCCCATGACCAGAGCTCCGAGGGCGGAGACCACGAGGACGGCCGCGCCGACGGCGAAACCCGTTCCGATGCCGGAGGCGCGGCGCAGTTCGTAACGGAGCGGTCGCAGCGGACCGGGGCCCAGGCGGACGGAGATGGGAGGCGGGAGAGGGGACGAGGCGTCGAGCGCGACGGCCTCGGCCGGGCGTGGAGTGGGGATGGAGGGGTGGACACTCGCGGGCCGCCAGGTCCCCGGCCGCGCCTTCGCGGCGTGCGGGGCGACGGCCGGCCCGGTCCGTGAGCCACCGGGGCGGGAGGTGGAGCGCTGTCGGGAGGAGGACGGCTCGGTGCCCGGGCGGTGGCCGTCCGGGGCCGCGCCGGCCGGCCCGTCCGCGCGGCCGGCCGGCGCGCACTCGGCGTCCCGGCGGCCGGCGGCGGACCCGTCGCCCGGGCGCGTGGTGGCGGGCGGGCCGTCCGGGCGCGTGGCAATGGAGGGCGGGGCGGGACGGGCGCCGGCCGACCGGTCCGGGTTCGCGCGATCGACGGGACGGACCCGGCCCTCGGTACGGTCCGCGCCGGACCCGCCGTCCGCGTCCGACGGTGGGGGTCCGCCGTCGGCGGGAGCCGTGCCGGAGGAATCACCGGGGCGCGGCGCCAGGGAGATCGTCCCGGCGGTGACGGACGCCCTTTCGCTCTGCTCGGCGGCGGCCGCGTCCTCGAACCGGGCGGAGACGTTTCCGCCCCTGGCCAGCCCGGGGACGGACGCTCCCTGGAAGCGTCCGCCGAAGGCGCTGCCGCCGTCCAGGGCCGGCGGTCCCGACGCCTCGTCGGCGCCTGCCGCGATCAGAGCCCCCTCGGCCGGCGCTCCCTGCTTCGTGTCCGTGGCACGGGCCGCGGGAGCGGACGCGGGGGGCGCCGTCGGCTCGGGAAGCCCGGCACCGGAGGCGGCCGACACCGGATCGGTCAGTGCTCGGCCGTGGTGCGACGCACTGTCGGAGTCGGGCGCGTGGATGTCGGCGAGCCGCCGGACGCCCACGGCCGCACGGTGCCCGGCGTGCGGCGCGTCGGCCGGTCTCTCCGACGTCCCTGCAGCCTCCGGGACCACCGTGCCGGCCGTGGCACGGGCCTGTCCCGCGGGGTGAGCGGAGGCCGGTGGCGTGGCGCCCGCACCAGGCCCCATGTCGCCCACCTCATCGGCTAGTTGGTGGACCAGAATGCCGTGGCGGAACGCCGCCTCGCCGACATCCGCGCAGGTACTGCCGTAGACGGACAGGCGGTTGCCGTCCTCGCGCACGACCTCGACGGAGCGGTGGGCCGTTCGAGCCTCCTTGGCCAGGAGGGCCGCGAGGCGTGCGGCGTGCGGGCTGCGGACGACGACACGGGGGCGCAGTCGGTTGCGGGCGAAGTCCGCGGCCTCCTGGTCGGCGACGAGAGCGCCGCGCTCCAGAGTGAGGACGCGGTCGGCCGTGCGGGCAGCCTCCTTGGCGTCGGCCGTGGAGAACAGGACGGTCCCGCCCTGGGCCGCATGGGCCCGCAGCATGCCGTGCAGCCAACGGCCCTCCCGTGCCGAGACCCCCTCGGCCGGGTTGTCCAGCACCAGCGTGTGCGGCTCGGGCAACAGGACGCAGGCCAGGCCCAGACGCCGGTCCAGTCCGCGGGAGAGCGTGCCCAGGCGTTCCTCGCGGAAACTGACGAGCCCGACGGCCTCGAGGACTTCGTCGGCGCGCCGGGCCGGGAGGCCCGCCGCCGCGCACAGCATGCGCAGGTGACCGCGTACCGTGCGCGACGGGTGGCCGGGGACGTCGCCCAGGAGAACACCGACTTCACGCGCCGGGCGGGGGATGCGGTGCAGCGGCCGGCCCCTGAAGTAGGCGATGCCACGGCCCTGTTGAAGTCCGAGCAGAAGTCTGAGCGTCGTCGTCTTGCCCGCGCCCGCCGCCCCCAGGAGCGCGGTGACACGCCCCGCGTGCGCTTCGAAGGAGACGTCGTCGACGGCGGAGGGAAGGTCCTTACGGGAGTCGCTGGTCAGTCCGAAGGCCTGGATCACCCGCAGCAAGATAGCGCGTTATGTACCTTTTTTGGTGATCGCGACGCGCGTAACGGCGTCCGTGACGCCGTCGCTCGACCCTGTGTTCGCCATTCGTGGAAAAGGCCGACCGGCAGCACGGCCCCCGACTCCGTCGGCGTCAGACCTCGGGACGGAGCATGGGCGGATTGAGCAGGGTGGCGCCCCCGGCCCTGAAGAGCTGGGCCGGCCGCCCGCCCTGGCGGGTGGTCGTGCCCCCGGTCGGCACGAGGAAGCCCGGAGTACCCGTCACCTTGCGGTGGAAGTTGCGCGGGTCGAGCGCCACGCCCCACACCGCCTCGTAGACACGGCGGAGTTCCCCGACGGTGAATTCCGGCGGGCAGAACGCCGTCGCCAGCGACGAGTACTCGATCTTGGAGCGGGCGCGTTCCACCCCGTCGGCGAGGATCTGCGCGTGGTCGAAGGCGAGCGGAGCCACCGGCTCGCCGTCGCGGCCGTAGCCGCCCCGCTGCAGCAACTCCGCCACGGGCGCCCAGCGGGCGTCGCCGGCGTCGCCGCCCGCCCTGGGCGCTGGCAGGTCCGGCGCGAGGGCCAGGTGGGCGACACTGACGACCCGCATACGGGGATCACGCTCGGGGTCGCCGTAGGTCGCGAGCTGCTCCAGGTGAGCGCCGTCGTCCTGGACCGGCGCGGACGAGTCGTGGGCGCGCAGACCGGCTTCCTCGGCCAGCTCCCGCGCCGCCGCCTGCGCAAGGTCCTCGTCGGCCCGCACGAAGCCGCCGGGGAGCGCCCAGCGCCCCTGGAAGGGCGGCTCCGCCCTGCGCACCGCCAGCGCGCACAGCGCATGTCGGCGCACGGTCAGCACGACCAGGTCAACGGTGACGGCGAAGGGCGGGAAGGCTGACGGGTCGTAGGACATGCGGCGATCATAGTCGTCTTCCTGACGATAAACACTCCCTCCGCCGGTCGTATCGACGGCCGGTCCAGCTCGGTCCGCCGCAGGTCCCGCCGCCGCGTCCCGCGATCGCCCGGCATCGCACCGTACGAGTTCGGACTCCCCTCCGGCTCTGCTCGGCCGCCCCTTCGGCCGGACCGGGCCGAGCCGGCCCGCCCGCTCCGAGGGCCCCCCCGTGCCCACAGCCCGGGAGGCCGGCCCCTCAGACGTGCCCGAACAACCCGGGCGGAGGATGACGCGGGCCCGGCACAGTCCAGGGGCGACTCGCCGAGCCGCCCGCCACGCGGTGAGCGACGTGCCGGCGGCCGCCATGGTGCCCGCGGGGCGGCCGTGCGGGGGCACCTGCCGTCGGAGCTTCGGCGCGGTGCCACGAAGCGTCCCCGGCCGGTCGTTCCGCCATCCGGGCGGACCCCGCGGAACTCACGCGCCGCTCCGCGGATCCGTGACCGGCGGGCACGCGCCGCGACGGCGAACGGCCTCCTTGGAGTTGATGCGCGTACGGTCCGGTGCCGGGGACGAGCCGGGACGGGCGCTGTCCGTTCGGGAGGCGGCCGGGCGCGCGCGGTCCGATCCCACCGGAGCCGGACCGCAGCCGTCCGCCCGCGGCCGGCGCCGGCGCCGGCGCGTCGTCTCGGGCCGCGCACCGGGGGAACCGGCGTCTCCACCGGCCACCGGGTTCCGCGCCGTGGGGCCCGGGCCGGCCGCGGCGGACGGGCGCTCCTCCCGGCCACCGTCCTCCGCGCCTGCGCCACCCGACCCGGCAACCTGGCCCCCCGCACCCCGGTCCCCGATTTCCTCGACGGCCGGCCCGGCAGACCCCTGGCGTTCCCTACGCAGGCAGCGCCGCACCGATTCGGGGTCCAGTCCTTCGTTGCAGGCCTGGTGCAGAAGCCGGGCGAAGAGATAGTCGGGGTCTGCGCCCAGCGCCATGGCCAGGGCTTCCCGGGCCTCCACGTCGTCGCCGGCCGACCATGCGACCCAGCCCGCGAGGGTCAGCGGCGCGGCCGCGTGTTCGCCGTACGGGCCGACGCAGCGGCGGGCCAGGGCCCGCCACAGCCGGAGCGCCGGGCCGGCCTCGTCCCCTTCCATCCACCCGGCCGCCCGGTCGCGGGTCGTGCGGTCCTGCAGGCCGAGGATCAGCGACGCGGCCTCCTCGTCGCCGAGCAGCCGGTCGTCGCGCAGGTCGGACGGGGCGGCGCCGGCGACGAGGGGCGCCTGGGCGAACCGCCGCATGACCCGTTCGGCGAGGCCCAGGGTCTCCTCGGCCACCGCCGCGCGGCCGGTCTCGTCGAGGATCCTGGGCACCAGGGCCATGCCCGCGGCGTCCAGTGCGGTCTCCTGGGCACGGACCTCGGAGGTCTCCCGGGGAAGCAGCCTGGCGCGCAGCTCCCGCAGGCTGCCCCGCACCTGGATGCCGGCGTAGGTCGCCGCGGCCGCCAGCACGGACGTACCGGGCAGCCCCATGGGCCGTCCTTCGTCGGGGCAGCACCCGTCGTCCGGACAGCAGTAGGACCAGAATCGACCGGCGGAGATGCAGAGTGCCTCGATCACCGGAACGTCGAGGCGGCCGCATTCCGTGCGCAGTTTCTGGGCCAGCGGACGCAGCCTGCGCATGACGTCCCGCCCCGACTCGCCCGGCGGCGGCTCCTGGCAGATGAAGGCGACCATCTGTTCCGGCTTGGCGCCCCTGCGCTCACTGCCCGTGACCAGACCCTGTGCCAGCTGGCGGGCGGCGGACTGCCAGTCGCCCTCGTTCGGCGGAATCCCGAGCCGGGCCCGGCCGCCGAACCTGCCGCGTCCGCCCCGGTCGTGCAGGGCGGCGAGGACGATGCTGTCCTCGGGCGGGTAGCCGAGGAGGTAGGGCAGGGCGTCGGCGAGCTCGGCGGGAGTACGCAGGGTGACCTGGTGTTCCGGGCCGAGACCGTCGTAGGTGATGTCCCCGTTTCCGGAGGGTCCGGCCGTTTCGCTGTGATTCGTCATGCGCCGACGATCTCGCGGAACAGAGAATCTCGCTTGGGCTTGTGGAAAACTCTGGTAAGGGCCATGACACCCAGGTCGGCGCATACCGGTCCGCGGCCGGGCCCGTCCCGATTGTCAGTGCCGTCCTGTTGTATGGGACGCATGGAGCACACGAGCAACGCGGAACTCCGGGCGGCCGCCGACGCGGTCCTCGCCCGCCTCGTCGGCGACGCCACGGGGACGGCCCGGCTGCGCGAGGACCAGTGGCGGGCGATCGAGGCGCTCGTCGCCGAGCGGCGACGGGCCCTGGTCGTCCAGCGCACGGGCTGGGGCAAGTCCGCGGTCTACTTCGTGGCCACCTCGTTGCTCCGGGCTCGGGGAAGCGGCCCCACCGTGATCGTCTCGCCGCTGCTCGCGCTCATGCGCAACCAGGTGGAGGCCGCGTCCCGCGCCGGTATCCACGCCCGCACGATCAACTCGGCGAACACCGAGGAGTGGGACACCGTCCAGGCCGAGATCGCCTCCGGCTCGGTCGATGTCCTGCTGGTGAGCCCGGAGCGGCTCAACAACCCGGACTTCCGCGACCAGGTCCTGCCCAAGCTGGCCGCCGCCACGGGGCTGCTGGTCGTCGACGAGGCCCACTGCATCTCCGACTGGGGGCACGACTTCCGTCCCGACTACCGACGCCTGCGGACCATGCTCGGCGACCTCCCTCCGGGCGTGCCCGTCCTCGCCACCACCGCCACCGCCAACGCGCGCGTGACCGCCGACGTCGCGGAGCAGCTGGGCACCGGCGACGCCTCGGACGCCCTGGTGCTCCGCGGCCCGCTGGACCGGGAGAGCCTCAGCATGAGCGTGCTGCGGCTGCCGGACGCCGCGCACCGGATGGCCTGGCTCGCCGACCACCTCGACGAGCTGCCCGGATCCGGGATCGTCTACACGCTCACCGTGGCGGCCGCCGAGGAGGTCACCGCCTTCCTGCGGCACCGCGGTCACGCGGTCGCCTCCTACACCGGCAGGACCGAGAACGCCGACCGGCAGCAGGCCGAGGACGACCTGCTCGCGAACAAGGTCAAGGCCCTCATCGCCACCTCGGCCCTCGGGATGGGCTTCGACAAGCCCGACCTCGGCTTCGTCGTGCACCTGGGATCGCCGTCCTCCCCCATCGCCTACTACCAGCAGGTGGGCCGCGCCGGCCGCGGTGTCGAGCACGCCGAGGTGCTGCTCCTGCCGGGCAAGGAGGACGAGGCGATCTGGGAGTACTTCGCCTCGCTCGCCTTTCCCTCCGAGGAACTGGTGCGCCGGACCCTCGACGTACTCGCCCGCGCGGAGGGGCCGCTGTCGCTGCCCGCGCTGGAGCCTCTGGTCGAGCTGCGCCGTTCCCGCCTGGAGGCCATGCTCAAGGTGCTCGACGTGGACGGGGCGGTCCGGCGGGTCAAGGGCGGCTGGGTCTCTACCGGCCGCCCGTGGACGTACGACGCCGAGCGGTACGACTGGGTCGCGCGGCAGCGGGCGGCCGAACAGCAGTCGATGCGGGAGTACGCGGCGACCACGGGCTGCCGGATGGAGTTCCTGCAGCGCCGGCTCGACGACGAGAGCGCCAGGCCGTGCGGCCGTTGCGACAACTGCGCCGGTGCCCGGTTCACCGTCGACGCCTCCGCGGCTGCGCTGGACGCCGCCCGCGTGGACCTCGGCCGGGCGGGAGTCGAGGTGGAGCCGCGTCGCATGTGGCCGACCGGCCTCGCGGCGATCGGAGTCGACCTCAAGGGACGCATCCCCGCCGGTGAACAGGCCGCCGCGGGTCGCGCGTTGGGACGTCTGTCGGACATCGGCTGGGGCAATCGGCTGCGGCCGATGCTCACCCAGCACGCCCCCGACGGCCCCGTGCCGGAGGATGTGGCCCGGGCCGTGGTGGGCGTGCTGGCCGACTGGGCGAAGGGGCCCGGCGGCTGGGCCACGGGGGCGGCGGACGCGCAGCCGCGCCCGATCGGCATCGTCACCCTGGCCTCGCGCACCCGGCCCCGTCTGATCCAGTCCCTGGGCGCGCACATCTCGCAGATCGGCCGGTTGCCGCTGCTGGGGGGCGTGGAGTACACCGAGGAAGCGCACCGGGTGTCGCGCAGCAACAGCGCCCAGCGTCTCAAGGCCCTCGACGGGGCGCTGACCGTTCCGCCCGCACTGGCCGCCGCGCTGGCCGGCAGCCCTGGGCCGGTGCTCCTCGTGGACGACTACACCGAGACCGGCTGGACCCTAGCGGTCGCCGCGCGGCTGCTGCGAAGGGCCGGTGCGCAGGCGGTGCTGCCCCTGGTGCTCGCCGTTCAGGGGTGAGCGGGCGGCGCACCCGCCGGGCTCGGGCGCACGGGCAGCGCGGTCCCCTGGTCCAGGACACCGTCAGCACCGTCGCCATCACCGCCATCGCGGCACAGCCCCCGGCGCACGCCGCCCGGCTCGCAGCGTGCTCACCCACCGTGATCCCGGCCACCGCTGGCGCCTCGGAGGCCGCGGAGAAGTGCCTAAGCCCCCTGACCGCTGATGTCTTCTGCCGCGCGACCACCGGAACGCGGTGCGGCCGCCGCTCCAGGCGTCGCCCGGCGACACCCTGGGTAGGGATATAAGGCGCGGGTCGTCCGATAACGGTCGGCGCCTCCAATTGCTCGTTGCCGCATCCCAGTTCGACAGGAAGAATTGAAGTCCGCTCCCCGCACGGCCCGGCCGTGATCCGGTAGGGCTCTGCTGCGGTGTGCGCTCCCCCGAAACCGACCCCGCCCGCAGTGTGGGCGCGTAGCCGAAGGGAGGAACGTGACCTTCGGATTCGCTCCGTCCTCGGCGGCGTCGTTGTCTGCGTCCGCCGCCTCCGCCCATCGCGTGCTCGAACCCGCGGAGTGGGCCGCCGCGGGCATCCCCCTGCTGCGCAACCCGCGCGAAGTGGTGAGCGGACTGCACGCCCGGCACCACCCCGGCCCCGCCACCGCCGTGGTCGCGGTCCTCGACCCGGACGAACGGCTGCGGGCGAGCGCCTCCTTCATCCGCCGCCCATCGGCTGCCGACGGCTGGATGTTCCGCAACGCGCTGCTCGCCCAGCTGCGCCGGGTCATCCCGCACGATCTGCGGCGCCGCACTCCGGTGCGCACCGCCGTGCTGCTCTACTGCCGCGAGGGCGACGCGCGTTGGACGGAGGAGGACGGGGCGTGGATGTGGGGCCTTCGTGACGCCTGCACGCTGCACGGGCTGCGCTGCGGGGCGTACATCACGCTGACCCGGGACGGCTGGCAGGTCCTCGGCGAGGGCCGCGGCGGCCGGCGACCGAGTGCCGACTCCGCTCCCGAGCCGTTCGGGACGGCCGGTACGCCGCCACCGCGCCCACCCCGCACCGGGGGCGCCGCCTCCGAGGTGCTGCGCCGCGCCGCGGCTCGCTGACGCCGACGCGGCGGGCTGACGCCGACGCGGCGGCCGACGAGGAGCCCGCGGAACACGCGCACCCCCGACCGGGGGCCTGCTGATCGGCGGATCACCGGCGAGCCCGCGCCGCGGGACTGGGCTGTTCCCACCGTCGACGGCACGGTCCCGGAGCCCGTCCGGCGGCCCGGCGGCCGCCCCGACGACAGCCGTCGGCCCCTCCAGACATGACCGCGCGCCGCATGGGCCACAACGCCGCACCGGGCGCCCGCAGTCGTCCGCGCACGCCCAAGCGGCCGTCGCGCGGTGACCACCGCGGCGACGGCTGCCGCCCAGCACGACCCCGGACGGACCGGGGTCTTCGGGCACGGCCCGAGACGACTCAGACGCCCGCGCCCAGCAGCGAGTTGATCTTCTGGGGGTCACCGCAGACGATCAGCAGCGCACCGGCCCGGGTGTGGGCCAGAGGCAGGACGGTGGCGGCGTCGGCGTCGGTGCCGCCGTTGACGGCGACCACGACCACCGGACGCGACGCGGCACGGGAGGCGGCGGCGGCGTCCAGGTAGAAGACGTCGTCACCCGCGTCGTGCTGCGCCCAGTAGGACGTGTCACCGAAGGACAGCTCGTGTGCGGCCCAGGGGTGCGGGTCACCCGTGGTGATCACCAGCACCTCACCGGGGGCACGACCCGACTCCAGGAGCAGGTCGACGGCCTCCTCGGCGGCGTCGAGCGCACCCTCGGCGGAGGCCGGGAGCAGCTGGATCTGAGGGCCCGCCGGGGCGGCGGGGGCGGCCGGGCTTGAAGGCCCGGGCTTGGTCGCGGTCACGTCCCGCGGCGTACGTTGCACCGGCGGCGCCGGCCGCGCGGGGCCAGGACGACCGGGGCGCGACGGAGCCGCGGGACGGGGGCCGGGTACGGGACGAGGGGTCGGCGCGGTGCGGCCGGTGGCCGGAGTGACGCGGGGACCCTGGGCGCTCTCGTGAATCTGAGGCTCCTCGGGAATGAGAGGCATGGGCTGATATTTATCAAACGTTGGTGCGGCTCGCGCGGGCGGGTGGCACTTCCGGGCAGGAGGGAACCATCAGAAGTCGAAACCGAGCTGACCCTCGATCTCCGGAACGCCTCCGTCCGCCTGAACGCGGACCTTCTTGAGGTGCTGCCACCGGGGCAGCGCATCAAGATACGCCCACGACAGCCGGTGGTACGGGGTGGGCCCCCGATCCTCCAGCGCGGCCTTGTGCACCGGCGACGGATATCCGGCGTTGGCCGCGAAACCGAAGTCTGCATGGTCGATGCCGAGTTCGGCCATCATTTTGTCGCGGTGGACCTTGGCGATCACCGATGCCGCCGCGACGGCCACGCAGGACCGGTCGCCCTTGATGACCGTGCGAACCGTCCAGGGAGCGCCGAGGTAGTCGTGCTTCCCGTCGAGGATGACCGCGTCCGGCCGGACGGGCAGTGCCCCCAGGGCGCGCGAGGCCGCGAGCCGCAGCGCCGCGGTCATCCCGAGGTCGTCGATCTCCTCGGGCGAGGCGTGCCCGAGGGCGTACGCCGTCACCCACTTCCGCAGCTCCGCGTCGAGTTCGGTGCGTCGCTTCGCGGTGAGCAGTTTGGAGTCGGTGAGACCCGCGGGGGGCCGGCGCAGTCCGGTGACCGCCGCGCAGACGGTGACGGGACCGGCCCACGCGCCGCGCCCCACTTCGTCGACACCGGCAATGACCTTCGCTCCGGTCGTGGCTCGAAGGGAGCGCTCGACGGTATGGGTGGGTGGTTCGTACGGCATGGCGCCCTTAGCCTACGCCGCCCGGATACCGCTGCGACACCCCGGTTTCCACCGGTGGCCGCACGGTCCGCCCTCCCCGGCGGTCAGGGACCGGCCGGGCGCAGCAGCGGGACCATCACCCGGTCGATCATCTCCTGGAGTTCCGCGTCCGTCCATTCGCTGGTGCACATCTTGGACCGGTACATCATCATGGCCGGGACGACGTCGAGGACATAGTCGTCCACCGCGTCGGGGCGCACCTCTCCCCGCTCGATTCCGCGGGTGATGACTTCCCGGAGGAGTCTGACGGTCGGCTCCACCACGGCGCTGTAGATCACACCGTGAAGGCGCTCCTCCTGGTCTGGATCGCATTCGTGAATGACGGCGCGCAGCGCGGTGCCGGGGCGCGAGAACATCGCCCCACGGACCCGCCGACACAGGGCCAGCAGGTCCTCACGTACAGCGCCCAGGTCCGGCGCCTCCTCGACGGGCGAGAACCCGGCTCGCAGGGCGTCCTCGACCAGGTCCTCCCTGGACGGCCAGCGCCGGTAGACGGCGGCCTTCCCGGTCCGGGCGCCGGCGGCCACGCCTTCCATGGTCAGACCCCTCCATCCGACCGTGCAGAGCTGTTCCAGGGCGGCTTCGAGGATCGCACGTTCGAGCACGGCGCCGCGCCGTCGGGGGGCGGCCGCCCTGGCGGGTGCGGCTTCCCAGCGCGAGGTAACCATCTGTCTTCTCCAGCGAGCGGTGAGCGGGATGTATGGGGAGGGGAGGGCCGAACGGCCGCGACGGGGGACACGTCGCATGACAGAGCCGAAAGTGAACGCTTGCGTTCACTATGGGGACTCACTACCGTTGGCGCAGCAGTGAACGGGTGCGTTCACTAACGCTGTCGTGGGGGACCCATAGTGACAACCTCTCAGTTGATCCAGAACCAGAAACCGGGTGCGGCCCGCCGGGAGGGGCATCCCGGTATCGCGCTCACCGTCATCGCGGCCTGCCAGCTCATGGTGGTACTCGACGCGACGATTGTGAACATCGCACTCCCGCACATTCAAGACGCGCTCGCGTTCAGCACCACCGACCTCACCTGGGTCGTCAGCGCGTACACACTCACCTTCGGCGGCCTGCTGCTGCTCGGCGCCCGGGCCGGCGACATCCTCGGCCGCCGCCGGATCTTCATGACCGGCATCCTCGTGTTCACCTTCGCCTCGTTGCTGGGCGGGCTCGCCCAGGAGCCCTGGCAGCTGCTGGCCGCACGAGCCCTGCAGGGCGTGGGCGGCGCGATAGCGTCGCCCACCTCGCTCGCACTCATCACGACGACCTTCCCCGAAGGCCCCGAGCGCAACCGGGCGTTCGGAGTCTTCGCCGCGGTCTCGGCCGGCGGCGGCGCCGTCGGACTGCTGGCCGGCGGAATGCTCACCCAGTGGCTCGACTGGCGCTGGGTGTTCTTCGTCAACGTGCCCATCGGCGTGCTGATCGCCCTGGTCGCGCCGGTGTTCATCAGCGAGTCCGAACGGCATCCCGGGCGCTTCGACATCGCGGGCGCGCTGACCTCCACGGCGGGCATGGCCTCTCTCGTCTACGGCTTCATCCGCGCGTCGGAGGACGGCTGGCGGGACGGTCTCACCCTCGGGTCCTTCGCCGCCGCGGTGGTCCTGCTGCTGGCCTTCGTACTCACCGAGCGGCGTGCCAAGGAACCGATCACACCGCTGCGGATGTTCGCCGACCGCAACCGCTCCGGCACCTATGTGATCATGCTCAGCCTGGCCGCGGCGATGTTCGGCATGTTCTTCTACATCGTGCTCTTCGTGCAGAACGTGCTGGGGTACAGCCCCATCAAGGCCGGGCTGGCCTTCCTCCCGGTCACCGCCGCCATCGCGGTGGGAGCGGGACTGTCGCAGCGGTTCCTCCCCGTGCTCGGCCCCAAGCCGTTCATGGTCACCGGCTCGGGACTCGTGGTGATCGGGCTCTTCTGGCTGACCTTCATCAGCCCCGGCAGTTCCTACGCCGGCGGAGTGCTCGGCCCGATGCTGGTGTTCGGCTTCGGCATGGGCCTGAACTTCGTGACCGTGACGGTCACCGCCGTCTCGGGCGTCGCCCAGCACGAGGCGGGCGCCGCATCGGGCCTGCTCAACGCCACCCAGCAGGTGGGCGGTTCGCTCGGACTGTCCATCCTCACCACGGTGTTCGGCTCGGCCAGCAAGGACGAGGGGAACAAGCAGCTTCCGAAGTTCCTCACGGACGGCTCCGCGGAGCAGAAGGCACAGTTCGCCAGGACCCACCAGTTGCCCGCTCCATGGGGACACGACGTCCTGGCCCAGGGCATCTCGACCGCCTTCGTCCCGGCCACGGCGATGGCCGCGCTCGCCCTGGCGACCGCCTTGCTGGTCATCCGCGTCCGCAGGAGCGACCTGGCGGCCCTGGCCGGAACGGCAGGACCCGGAATCGGCTGACGGCGGCGCGGGGCGGACCGGCCGGAGCCCTTCGGCGGCGGACGTCACGCTGCGACGTCCGGCGCGGACCGGCCGTCCCTCGCTCGGAACGCCACGCGACCGGAGGTGACCGATCCGGGACCACGGCACCGACCGCGTCCCGGCGGCGGCGGCCACCAAGAGCGGCACGACCTCCGCGGCCCGCGACCATGGCATGACTCCCCCGCCCCTCGGCCGACGCCTGTGTCCGGCGCGCCCACGGCACGCGCGGCCCATGCCGGGACAACGGACGAGGGTCACGCTGAGTTCCCGACGGACACGGAGAGTTCCCGGTCGCGTGGCCCTGGTCAGCCGGAGACCGGCACCCAGTCCGGCAGCGCCTCCGTGCGGCGTGCCCACTCCACGGGCGGGCTCCCCGCCCTTCCCGAGGCCAGGACACCGCCCACGATGGCGCAGGTGGTGTCCACGTCGCCGCCGACCTGGGCGGTCGTCCAGAACGCCTCCTCGAAGTCACCGAGGCGCCGGGCGGCCGACCAGAGCGCGAAGGGCACCGTGTCATGGGCCGTCGTGCGCCGGCCGCAGCCGAGGACGGCCGCGACCGTGACCGCGTCGCCGTAGTCGAGCATGTCGCGGGCCCGACGCAGTCCGGCGCCCACCGCGCTCCTGCCCGGCACCAGGGCGATGACGCCGTCGAGCAGCGCCCCGGGGCTCGGCGGCCCGCCGGGGGCGGCGGCCAGCGCGGCGGCTGCCGCCACGGCCATGGCGCCCACGACCGCCTCGCGGTGCTGGTGGGTCGGGTAGGCCGAGATCTCGGCCTGATGGGTGGCCTGCTCCGGGTCGTCCGCGTACCAGGCGCCCAGGGGGGCGATCCGCATGGCGGCGCCGTTGCCCCACGAGCCCTGGCCGTTGAACAGGGCGGCCGAGAGCACCCGCCAGTCCCCGCCCTCCCGGACGAGGCGCAGCAGGCGGTTGACCGCGGGACCGTAGCCCCGGTCGAAGTCGTGGTGCCGGGCGAAGGACTGCGCGAGGGCGTCCTGGTCGATGCGGTGGTGGGCGGCGAGTACGGCCACCACCGAGCAGGCCATCTCCGTGTCGTCCGTCCACTGCCAGCGGCCGGGCGGCAGCTCGCGGTTCCTCAGCAGGGGCCGGTTCGCCGGCACGAAGAACTGGGAGCCGAGGGCGTCCCCCACCGCCAGTCCGCGCGCGCTGGCCAGGGCGCGTTCCAGGCGCCCGCCGGAGGAGGAGTCATGGGTCATCGCTCAGCCGCTCCATCCAGTGATCCCGTACGGTTCCGGATCCCGCCATCGTTCGAACGGCCGGTTCAGGACGTACCTGCCGTCGTCCCCGAGAACGAGCATCCGCGTCTCGGCGTTCCCCGGGTTCGACAGCGACTCGAACTCCGCGACGGTCCAGTGGAACCAGCGCATGCAGAACAGCCGCATCGCCAGGCCATGGGTGACCAGGAGCACGTTGGGCGGGTGGTCGGGCTCCTCGAAGCTGCGGAAGAGGCTCTCCAGGAATCCGCCGACCCGGTCGTAGACGTCGGCCCCGGACTCCCCCTGGGCGAAGCGGTAGAAGAAGTGACCGTAGGCGTCCCGGCAGGCCTTCTGGAAGCGTACTTCGTCGCAGTCCTGCCAGTTCCCCCAGTCCTGCTCGCGCAGCCGCGGCTCCTCCCGCACCCGGATGAGCCCGGGATCGAGACGGAGGGCGCGGAGGGTCTCGTGGGTGCGGCGGTAGGGGGAGACGTAGACGCTCACGCGCTCCCGGCCGAACAGTGCGCGCAGTTCCTCGCCCGTCTCCTCGGCCTGCCGCAGGCCCCGCTCGGTCAGGGCCAGCGCGTGGTCGGGCTCGCGCTCGTACACCGAGTCGTCGACGTTGCCCGCCGACTCGCCGTGCCGGACAAGGACGATGCGCCGTGGTCGTGCCATGTCGAAACACTAGATCGGGTGACGGCCGTTCGAGGACTCGAGCGGCCCGCGTACGGCACAGATCACACGGATCGCGCCGGTGGCCGCCCGCCGGGGGAAGTGCCCGCCCGGCTCGTCCAGCACACCGCGCCGTCCGGGCGGGGCTACACCGTCCAGGCGGGTTCCAGCTCCACGATGTCGCCCGTGAGGGCCGCGACGTCGGCCTCCGTCTGCGCGCGCAGCGCGAGCCGCTCGACCCGCTCCGTGCGGTACTTGCCGTGCTCGGCGGACGACTGCCACATCGACAGCACCAGGAACTCGTTGCCCGGGGCCTCGCCGAACAGGCCGCGGACCATGCCGGGCGAGCCGGCCATCGCCGGGTTCCACACCTTCTCCTGCATCAGCGTGAAGTGCTCGGCGCGCTCCTCGTGGACCCGGCACAGGGCGACGCGCAGCAGGTCGGCGTCCGTGAAACGCGGTTGGAAACCCGTCTTTACGTCGAACCGGTGATCGAAGAGCCGCACCTGGGCGTTCTTGAAGGTGCCGGCCTGGGCCGCCGCCAGTCGGTCGTGCGAGCGGGCCATGAAGGAGTCGTAGAAGGCGCGGCTCTCCCAGAAGGCGAAGGTGTGCGCCACGCCCTGCCGCCCCCGGCTCCAGCCACCCCCCTGTCCCCGAAACCCCGGCTCTCCCAGAAGCCCCGCCCACTTCCGCTGCCCCCGCTCGAAGCCCCGGCGGTCCACCACGGTGCAGCGAATCCACTTGACCAGCACCGCGCCATGGTAAGGCCATGGAGCGTGGCGCCGGTCACGCTCGCGGGATCAGCGCCCGCGCGGGCGCCCCCGCGCACATGGCACGATGGACAACGAGCGCCCGCGATCCGGAAGTCGGGGCAGGGGGGCGCACGGAACCGGGAAGGGGGAGTCCGGTGAGCGGGCTCAGCAAGGGAATCCGCAAGGTCGAGGTCGCGATCAAGTGGGATCCGAGTCCGGCGGGGCAGCCACCCACCGATCTGGACATCGTCGCCGCCACCTACCTGGCGGGCGATCCGTACGGGGTCCCGTCCTACGTGGTGCACTTCGACAGCCGTTCACCCGACGGCACGATCTACCTCAACCGGGACAGCACGGACGGCAGGGGCTTCGGCTGGGACGAGGTCATGACCCTGGAGCTCGACCGGCTCTCCGAGCGCTACACGCGGGTGGTGGTCGGCGTCGTCATCCAGCAGCGCGCCGCGCACCGTACCTTCGCCGGCGTGCTCGACTCCGGCCTTCGCATCCGCGAGGGCTACACCGTGCTCGCCGAGGACGACTTCGGCACGGTCCCCTCAGCCACGGCCGCCGCCGTCGCGGAGTTCACCCGCGACGGCTCCGGGAGCTGGGACTTCCGCCCCGGCATCCACGGTTTCGAGGACGACCCGGCGACGTTCACCCGCGAGATGGGCCGGGCGCACCAGTCCTAGGTGCCGCAACAGGCAGCGTTCACCCCGCTCCTTGACGGGCGAACGCTGCCTGCCGCGGCACTGGCCGCCACGCGGCGGGGGGCGCCGGCTCGTGGCCGGCGCCCCCCGCCTCACGACGTTTCCGTCGGTTCCGCCCGCGTCAGCTGCAGCCGCTCGTCGAGCCGCAGCCCTCGCAGATGTAGCAGGAACCGGCGCGCTGCATCTTGGTGCCGCAGGAGAAGCACAGCGGGGCGTCGGCCTGGATACCCAGCTGCATCTCCACCAGCTCGGCGCTGGTGTGCGCCTGCTTCGGGGCGGGCTGGGCCGCCTCGACCTCGGCCTTCGGCGTGGCGACGGCCTTCAGGTCGGTCTGCCGCGGCGCGGACTGGGCCAGACCCTCGACGTCGACCTCCTCGTCGATCGGCTCGTAGGAGCCGGTCTCGAGGTGGCGCTGCCGCTCCTCGGCGGAGTGGATGCCGAGCGCGGAGCGCGTCTCGAACGGCAGGAAGTCCAGCGCCAGGCGGCGGAAGATGTAGTCGACGATCGACTGCGCCATCCGCACGTCCGGGTCGTCGGTCATGCCGGCCGGCTCGAAGCGCATGTTGGTGAACTTCGAGACGTACGTCTCCAGCGGGACGCCGTACTGCAGGCCCACCGACACCGCGATGGAGAAGGCGTCCATCATGCCCGCCAGGGTCGAGCCCTGCTTGGACATCTTCAGGAAGACCTCGCCGAGACCGTCGTCCGGGTAGGAGTTGGCGGTCATGTAGCCCTCGGCGCCGCCGACGGTGAAGGAGGTGGTGATTCCGGGACGACCCTTCGGCAGGCGCTTGCGGACCGGACGGTACTCGACGACCTTCTCGACCTTGGCCCGCGGCTCCTCGACGGCCTCGGCCTTCTTCTCCTCCTCCTTCTTCTTGGCGGAGAGCGGCTGGCCGACCTTGCAGTTGTCGCGGTAGATGGCGAGCGCCTTGACGCCCAGCTTCCAGGCCTCGAAGTAGATCTCCTCGACCTCCTCGACGGTCGCCGACTCCGGCATGTTGACCGTCTTGGAGATGGCGCCGGAGATCCAGGGCTGGATCGCCGCCATCATGCGGACGTGGCCCATCGGGGAGATGGCGCGCTCGCCCATGGCGCAGTCGAACACCTCGTAGTGCTCCTGCTTGAGGCCGGGAGCGTCGATCACGTTGCCGTGCTCGGAGATGTGGGCGACGATCGCCTCGATCTGCTCCTCCTGGTAGCCCAGGCGGCGCAGGGCCTGCGGGACGGTGCCGTTGACGATCTGCATCGAGCCGCCGCCGACCAGCTTCTTGAACTTGACCAGCGCGAGGTCGGGCTCGACACCGGTGGTGTCGCAGGACATCGCCAGACCGATGGTGCCGGTCGGGGCGAGGACCGACGCCTGGGAGTTACGGAAACCGTTCTTCTCGCCGAGGCGCAGGACGTCCTGCCAGGCCTCCGTGGCGGCCGCCCACACCGGGGTGTCCAGGTCGTCCATGCGGACGGCCGTGGCGTTGGCGTCGGCGTGCTGCTTCATCACCCGCTGGTGCGGCTGGGCGTTGCGGGCGTAGCCGTCGTACGGACCGACGACCGCGGCCAGCTCGGCGGAGCGCTTGTACGCGGTGCCGGTCATCAGCGAGGTGATGGCGCCGGCGAGGGCGCGGCCGCCGTCGGAGTCGTAGGCGTGGCCGGTCGCCATCAGCAGGGCGCCGAGGTTGGCGTAGCCGATGCCGAGCTGGCGGAAGGCGCGGGTGTTCTCGCCGATCTTCTGGGTGGGGAAGTCCGCGAAGCAGATGGAGATGTCCATCGCGGTGATGACCAGCTCGACGACCTGCGAGAAGCGCACGACGTCGAAGGACTGCTCGCCCTTGCCGTCGTCCTTCAGGAACTTCATCAGGTTCAGCGAGGCCAGGTTGCAGGACGTGTTGTCCAGGTGCATGTACTCGCTGCAGGGGTTCGAGCCGTTGATCCGGCCGGACTCCGGGCAGGTGTGCCAGTGGTTGATGGTGTCGTCGTACTGGATGCCCGGGTCGGCGCAGGCCCAGGCGGCCTCGGCCATCTTGCGGAACAGGGACTTGGCCTCGATCTCCTCGATGACCTCGCCGGTCATGCGGGCCCGCAGTCCGAACTTCCCGCCCTGCTCGACGGCCTTCATGAACTCGTCGTTCACACGGACCGAGTTGTTGGCGTTCTGGTACTGGACGGACGTGATGTCGTCGCCGCCCAGGTCCATGTCGAAGCCCGCGTCGCGCAGGGCGCGGATCTTCTCCTCCTCCTTCACCTTGGTCTCGATGAAGTCCTCCACGTCGGGGTGGTCGACGTCGAGGATGACCATCTTGGCCGCGCGGCGGGTGGCGCCACCGGACTTGATGGTGCCGGCGGAGGCGTCGGCGCCGCGCATGAAGGAGACGGGACCGGAGGCGTTGCCGCCGGAGGAGAGCAGTTCCTTGGAGGAGCGGATGCGGGACAGGTTCAGGCCCGCGCCGGAGCCGCCCTTGAAGATCATGCCCTCTTCCTTGTACCAGTCGAGGATCGACTCCATGGAGTCGTCGACGGACAGGATGAAGCAGGCGGAGACCTGCTGCGGCTGGGGCGTGCCGACGTTGAACCAGACGGGGCTGTTGAAGCTGAAGATCTGGTGCAGGAGGGCGTAGGCCAGTTCGTGCTCGAAGATCTCCGCGTCGGCGGGCGAGGCGAAGTACTTGTAGTCCTCACCGGCCTTCCGGTACGTCTTCACGATGCGGTCGATCAGCTGCCTGAGGCTGGTCTCCCGCTGCGGGGTGCCGACGGCACCGCGGAAGTACTTGCTGGTGACGATGTTGACCGCGTTCACCGACCAGAAGTCGGGGAACTCGACACCACGCTGCTCGAAGTTGATCGAGCCGTCGCGCCAGTTGGTCATGACGACGTCACGGCGCTCCCAGGCCACCTCGTCGTACGGGTGCACGCCGGGGGTGGTGTGGATGCGCTCGATCTGCAGTCCCTTGTTCCCTGCCTTGGAGCCCTTGGCGCGGGAACCACGTGCCGGACCGCTCGCCGTCTCTGTCATGCCGCCTCCCTGATACGGGCGAAAACGCCCTGAAGTGCCTCGATGTTCCGAGACACGGTGTTCTGTCTGGTGCTGCGGGCGCCTGTGTCGCCGCCGCCCGCAACCGTCTTTCCCGCCGCCGCTGAGCCGGCCCCGGACCCGTGGTCCGGACCGGCCCGCCTGTCAGTCGGCGGCGCGCGCGGGCCCGGGGACGTCAGCCGTCCCACCGCGCCCGCGGTCGTCTTCCTGGCTCCCCGCGACGGCGCATTCGCCGCCCTCCTGCTCCGCGGCGGGGCTTCGCGTCCCTTCCCTGAGTTCCGCGATGGCGGCCTCGAAGTCCTCCAGCGTGTCGAACGCCCGGTACACGGACGCGAACCGCAGATAGGCGACGAGGTCGAGCTCCCGCAGCGGGCCGAGTATGGCCAGCCCCACCTCGTGGGCCGCCACCTCGGCGCTTCCGCTGGCGCGCACCGCCTCCTCGACCCGCTGGCCGAGCTGGGCGAGCGCGTCCTCGGTGACGGGCCGTCCCTGGCATGCCTTGCGCACGCCGTTGATGACCTTGGTACGGCTGAAGGGCTCGGTGACTCCGGACCGCTTCACCACCATGAGCGAGCACGTCTCCACCGTCGTGAAACGACGGGTGCAGTCGGGGCACTGGCGGCGCCTGCGGATCGACGTGCCGTCGTCCGTCGTACGGCTGTCGACGACGCGACTGTCGGGGTGCCTGCAGAAGGGGCAGTGCATGGACTCCAACCCTCCTCACAGCAGACTCAAAAGCCTCGCCAGGCCTCATGGGCCCCGCGAAGCAGCCCCAAGCATAGGCGATGAAAGAGGCGGCCAAGACCCGGGGCAACACAACTTGTGGGCCGCTGTAGCCATCCAACCACTAGATGTGGGGATCGTCCCTCAAACGCCCGAGAGGCAGCCATGTGTCGCAAGGGCGGGGTCGTAGGCCGTCTGCCCGCGCCACGAGAGCGCACACGCCCCGCGCGCCTGTACCGCGGGAACGCCTGCGGGGATACCGTGAGCGCCCCGGGGAGGACGCGTGGGACTCCGGCGCGGAAGGGCACCGGTGCTCGGCCGGCGGGGCGCCGGATGGCAGACTGGGGCGCGGCCCCGGAGGACCCCGGCCCGGCGGTGAAGAGTACCGCAATGGTCCCGTATGTCCGTCAGGTGCGGCGTGAGCCATACACCCACAGACATGATCAAGTCTGGTGATTCGCGTTTTTTCACTCGAACGTGTGTTTGGCGCAACCTTTCGAAAGCCACTACCGTTGTGCCGGAGGGAGACCATCGAGAGGGGCCGACGTGACCACCACCGCCGCAGACAGTGCCACCATCACTGCCCAGGACCGCCCCCAGGGCCGACTCGAGCCGGTGCATGCCATGAACGAAGCCGCGAACCCCGAGGGGCCCAAGCGCTCCCTGCCGGGCCGACCTCCAGGCATCCGGGCCGACAGCTCGGGCCTCACCGACCGGCAGCGCCGGGTGATCGAGGTCATCAGGGACTCCGTCCAGCGGCGCGGCTACCCGCCGTCCATGCGGGAGATCGGCCAGGCCGTCGGTCTGTCCAGCACCTCCTCCGTCGCGCACCAGCTGATGGCCCTGGAGCGCAAGGGTTTCCTGCGCCGTGACCCGCACCGTCCGCGCGCCTACGAGGTCCGCGGCTCGGACCAGGCGGCCACGCTGCAGCCCACGGACACCGTCGGCAAGCCCGCCGCGTCGTACGTCCCGCTGGTCGGCCGGATCGCCGCCGGCGGCCCGATCCTCGCCGAGGAGTCGGTCGAGGACGTCTTCCCCCTCCCCCGGCAGCTGGTGGGCGACGGCGAGCTGTTCGTCCTGAAGGTCGTCGGCGACTCCATGATCGAGGCCGCGATCTGCGACGGGGACTGGGTGACGGTCCGCCGCCAGCAGGTCGCGGAGAACGGCGACATCGTGGCCGCCATGATCGACGGCGAGGCCACCGTCAAGCGCTTCAAGCGCGAGGACGGCCATGTCTGGCTGCTGCCGCACAACGCGGCCTACGAGCCGATCCCGGGTGACGACGCGACCATCCTCGGCAAGGTGGTGGCGGTCCTGCGCCGCGTCTGACGACCGCGGTGGGCCGGCTCACCGACCCCCTGATCGGGCCCCGGGACCCCTGCGCCGGTTCCGGGGCTCTGTGCTGCGCGCACGAGAACCGGGACCCGTGTGCGTCGCTGTGACGGTTCGGCGCACAGCCCGGCGCCCGGGCACGGGCCCCCGCGCGGTCGCGTGGGATCACGGTGGTGCTGCCCGGCCCGGTCAGCACCCCGCCCCGCGATCACTCCCCGTCCGGCCGGCCCTCCGACCGCTGTGCCGCCGCGTCGATGGCCGTCAGGGACTTCCGCACCTGGTTGCGGTCCGTGGTGGACCAGAAGTCGGGCAGCGACGCCTTCAGATAGCTCCCGTAGCGCGCCGTGGCCAGTCGCGGGTCCAGCACGGCGACCACGCCCCGGTCCCCCGAGGCGCGTACGAGGCGTCCGGCGCCCTGGGCCATCAGCAGCGCCGCGTGGGTCGCGGCGACCGCCATGAAGCCGTTGCCGCCGGCCTCCTCGACCGCCTTCTGGCGGGCGCTCATCAGCGGGTCGTCCGGGCGCGGGAACGGGATCTTGTCCATGACCACGAGCTGACAGCTGGGACCGGGGACGTCGACGCCCTGCCAGAGGGAGAGCGTGCCGAAGAGACAGGTCTTCGGGTCCGCGGCGAAGTTCTTGATCAGCTCGCCCAGGGTCTCCTCGCCCTGGAGCAGGATCGGGAACTCGGGGATCCGGGTGCGCAGCTCCTCCGCGGCGAGCTGAGCGGCCCGCATCGACGAGAAGAGGCCGAGCGTCCGGCCGCCGGCCGCCTGGATCAGCTCCGTCAGCTCATCGAGCATGTCGCCGCGGTCGCCGTCCCGCGCGGGGCGTGCCAGGTGCTTGGCCACATACAGGATGCCCTGCTTGGGGTAGTCGAACGGCGAGCCCACGTCCACCCCCTTCCACTTCGGCACGTCGTCGCCCTCGGTGCCCTCCGGGGCGAGGCCGAGGGAGGCGCCCACGCCGTTGAAGTCGCCGCCGAGCTTGAGGGTCGCGGAGGTCAGGACCACCGAACGGTCCGTGAAGAGCTTCTCCCGCAGCAGGCCGGACACGTTCATGGGAGCCACCCGCAGGGAGGCGCCGAACCGGTCGTGCCGCTCGTACCAGACGACGTCCCACTCGGAACCGTTGGTGATGCGCTCCGCCACATCGTGCACGTTCTCCACGGAGGCCAAGGCCTGCTTGCGGACGGCGTCCTCGTCCTGGACCGACTTGTCGCGGGTCTGGCCGAGCGCCGAGATGACCGTGCGGGCGGCGTCGCGCAGCGCCATCAACGCGTAGCCGAGGTCCTCCGGGATCTCCTCCAGCCGGCCGGGCAGAGCGAGCTCCATCAGCCGCTCGAAACCCTCGGCGGCGGTCTGGAGCTGGTCGGCGGCCTTCTCGTTGACGAGCTTGGCGGCGCGCCGGACCGCGCGGTTGACCTGTCCGGGGGTGAGCTCGCCGGTGGCGACACCGGTCACCCGGGAGACCAGCTCGTGCGCCTCGTCGACGATCAGCACCTCGTGCTGCGGGAGGACCGGCGCGCCCTCGATGGCGTCGATCGCGAGCAGCGCGTGGTTGGTGACCACGACCTCGGCGAGCTTGGCCTGCTCGCGGGCCGTCTCGGCGAAGCACTCGGCGCCGTAGGCGCACTTCGAGGCGCCCAGGCACTCCCGGGAGGAGACCGACACCTGCGCCCAGGCGCGGTCGGACACGCCGGGCGTGAGGTCGTCCCGGTCGCCGGACTCGGTCTCGTCGGACCAGTCGCGCAGCCGCAGCAGGTCCTGGCCCAGCCTGCTGGTGGGGGCGGCCGCCTCGAACTGGTCGAACAGGCCCTCCTCCTCGTCCTGCGGAACGCCCTCGTGCAGCCGGTGCAGGCACAGGTAGTTCGACCGGCCCTTGAGCATGGCGAATTCCGGGCGGCGGCGCAGCAGCGGATGCAGGGCGTCGACCGTGCGCGGCAGGTCCCGTTCGACCAGCTGACGCTGGAGGGCCAGGGTGGCGGTCGCCACGACGACCCGCTCCCCGTGGGCGAGCGCGGGCACGAGGTAGCCGAGGGACTTTCCGGTGCCGGTGCCGGCCTGGACCAGCAGGTGCGAGGCGTCGTCGATCGCGTCGGCGACGGCTTGGGCCATGGTCACCTGGCCGGGGCGCTCCGTACCGCCGACGGCTGCGACGGCGGCGTGGAGGAGTTCGGGAAGGGAGGGCTTCGTCATAGCGCGACCACCCTACGGCTCGGGACTGACAAACGGGCGGTCGAGGCGGGGGTCGGCGGCTCGGCTCCGGTCCGATCCGGCCGCGACGGGCGGGGACCGGATCGTCCCGCGCGGTGCACCGGCGGCGATGACGGCATCGCCCGCTGTCACATCAGGTCGCGCAGGGACCGGTCGCGGACCATGAGGGCGGCCCGCTTGTCGGGCAGGCCGACCTCGGCCGCGTAGCGGAATCCGGCGGTGAGGAACGCGGCCACGGAGGGCGCGTTGCGCAGGTCGGGTTCGGCCACGACCCGGGCGCAGCCGGGGCGCTTGTCGAGGATCAGGTCGGCCACGGCTCTCAGCAGGGCGCCTCCCAGTCCTCGGCCGCGGTCGGCGACGCTGCCGATGAGCAGGTGGACGCCGGTGTCGTGCGGCCGGGCGGGGTAATGCCGGGCGAGCGGATCGAGATCGGCCCGGTAGATCTCCCAGTAGCTCATCGGCGTGCCGTCGACCAGGCCGAGACAGGGGACGCTGCGTCCGTCGCCGTCGAGCTGGGCGCCGAGGTGGGCCTCCGTCACGCGCTGCTCACCGGCCAGTTGCCAGAACTCGGCGACGGCCGGGTCGTTCATCCAGCGGCTGATGACCGGCAGGTCGCGTTCGACGCGGACGGGAACCAGCCGAAAGGCGCCGACGGGGGTGCGGGTGGGGCCCCAGTCGCCGACGCCGCCCAGCAGGTCGTCGCTCCGGGCGGCGCCGGTCCCGGGCGTCCGCCCGAAGAGCGCCGTGAACTCGTCGGGCAGGTGCAGGTCCAGCGTGTCCTCGCCGTCGGCGCCCTGCTCGGGAGGAGCGGGTGGACGGTCGGCGTCGGGGGTGGTCGCGGCACAGGCGTGCTCGACGGCTGGGCCCGCGTCGGTGGGCGGCATGGCGCGCTCCTCTCGGAAGGCGGGGGTGGGGCGGGGTGCGGCGAAGTCCTGGCGGCGAAGGGGCGGCGGCGGAGGCGGCGGAGGCCGAGCCGCTCAGAGTCTCAAGGGGTTGGCGATGGTGACGTAGACGGACTGGGTGTCGACCGGGCCGACGAGTTCGTCGAGGCCGTGCAGCCGGGTCAGGAGGTTGGCCTTGCAGCGCAGCACCGGTGAGTCGAGCAGACGGGCCGGCAGGGTGGAACGCATTCGGGCGGGATGGGAGGCGGCCTCGCCGAGGAAGCGGCGGAACGCGGCCAGCAGCAGCCTCTCGTCCGCCAGCCGCTGGGAGCCGAAGGCGCCGATGAGGCCGAACACGTTGTTGACGGCGAGGTAGTACGCGAAGCGTTCGTCCGTGACCTCGTCGGGGACGAAGGTGTCGCTCCGCTCCCCGATGCCCGGGAGCCGTGCGTCCAGTTCCGCCCGCCGGGAGGCACGGAAGTAGTAGCCCTGGTTGTCCCGGTAACGACCGCCGGCGGGCCAGCCGTCGGCGTCCAGCAGGAGCAGCGTGTTCTGCTGATGGGCTTCGAGGGCGATCCCCGCCTCGCCGTCCAGCCAGAGCACGGGCCGGATCACTTGTTCGAGGTAGCGCAGGAACCACTCGACGGCGACGGCTGCGCGCGGCCGGCCGGTGCGCGCGGCGAGGCGCGTGACGATGTCGTCGAGCCGCGACCGCATCGTCGGGCCGGCGGCGGCCCGGGGGGCCGTACCCGTGCACGGGTACGGTCGGGGCGCGACGAGTCCGGCGACGCACGAGACGTCGTCCTCCGGAGCGAACGGATTGTGCCGGATCATCACGTCCAGCCCGGGCACCGGGGCTCCGTCCTGGTCGTCGACGGCCAGCCAGGCCGGGTCCCGGACGATGTCGAAGCCCGGGTGGACGGCCCGCCACTGGCTGCCCAGGCCACCGCGCAGCAGACGGTGGACCTCGACACCGCGGTGCAGTTCCTTGCGAAGGTTCTCCCGTCGGGAGTTGGTGATGCGCAGTGCCAGCGAGAGTTTGAGCATGGCGCGGGCGCCGGTGCGGTGCACGGTGCGCACGGAGGAGGTGGGACACCAGGACGGTCCGTGCGGTCCCAGGTCGCGGAGCAGTCCCGCGTCGAACAGCGCCGCCGGGCCCGCGCGGTGCCGGACCTCACGCAGCTGCCATGGGTGCAGCGGCAGGGCGGCGTACCCGTCGGGCAGAGGCAGCCCGGCCCCGGCGAGGCGGGCCGTGAGCCGGTCGGCGGGCACGGGGCGACCGCCTTCGGTCCAGGCCGAGTCGGCGGCGAGCAGGCGGGGGGAGACGGCCGTCCAGTGCAGGGGGAAGGCGCCGCGCGACTCCGGCGAGTAGGGGCGCGCTTCCGCTTCCGAGAGGCCGTCCCTGCTTTTCGGGGCGGGGTGCAGCGGGTGTCCGAGGATCAGCGCCTGTTCCGCGGCGAGGAAGCGGTCCGGCCCGTCGGCGGGACGTGCCCGGCGGTCACCGAGGAAGAGGGTGGTACGACGCACGGAGTCGGCGACCCGGGCGACGAGATCGGCCGCCTCGGCGCCGGTGGGACCGGCCGGGGCGGTCGGCCCCGGCATGAACGGAGCGGATGCCGTCGGCGCGTGCGCGGTCGTGGACGGACAGGCGGTTCGGGGCGTCTCCCGGGCGAGCAGGGCGGCGACCGTGACGGCGTCGGCCGGCGCGGCGGACACCGGGGCGCCGGCCAGGCGCGGCGGACCGAAACGGTGCCAGCCGGTCGGGGACCAGTGGCGGACCGGGACGAGCAGGGCGGTTCCGCTGGCCGGGAGGGGGATGCGAAGGGTGTCGCCGGCGGGCTCGGCGGTGCCGGTCTCGCGCACCCAGCAGCGCAGCAGACTCTCCACGGTCGCGGCCTGGGCGGCTGTGTGGGGGTCGGGGTGCTCCAGCGGATCGGCGGCACAGTCGTCGGTGAGCCCCAGGCCGTGCGGCGCCCCGCCGGACGGGCGCGGCACCGCCCCGGTCGGTGCGTGGGCGGGAGCCGGGTGACCGTGGGGTGTCCGGGCGGTGGTCAAGACGGGCTCCTCGTGGTGTGGTGCTGATCTCGGTGCCGGACCGCGGGCGGGCCGGGAAGCTACGCCCGGTCGGCGAGCCCGGGCGGCAGCGTGCCGAGGAGTTTGGCGGGCGTGGCCTTCTCCAGGGCGTGCAGCGGCGCGCCCTGGTCGAGTACCTTCCGGTTGGCTTCGGGAACGACCGGGTGGTTGTGCCCGAGGGCGAGGGAGCCCGCGCCCGAGAGGCAGGCCGGATAACGACGGCCGTCCGCGCCCTCGATGGTCAGTCCGCGGGCCCGCACCGGGACGATCGGCATGGTGCGCGCAGAGGCCCGCGCCGCCGACTCGCGCGCCGACTGACGCCGCAGGACGCCCTCGTGGAGGGGGCGCGCCTCCACGGAGGCGGTCCCTCCCGGCGCAGACTCCGTCACCGTCACGGTTCCCTGTCCTCCCGCTCTCCCAAGGCGTCGACCGCCCCCTGTCCCGAGGCGCCGGACTTCCGCCGCCGCACGGCGTCGGGCTCCCCGGCCGCAGGAAGCCGGTGCCTCCCGGCGCCCTGCCGCCGGACGCGGACGCCCGGCGCGTCATCGGGCGGCGGACGTCCCGGTGGCGCCGAACGCCGTGCCCGCGCCGGCGCCGAGTCGCCCACCGGCGGCGAGGGGCCCGGACGTGGACCGCGGGCCCCCGCCGCTACAACCGCGCACCGTCCGCTCGGTTACGGGTTTCCTCGAGATCCTTGCCGGGACGGAGCCGTCGCGGGTTCCGCTCGCCCGCCCCCGGCAGGGCCTCGGTCCCTCGACGTCCGTGTCACGGGGGCGGGGCCGCGACGCCGCCACCGGCCTCGGCCCGGGCCGCTCAAATCGGTGGATGTCCGGACGATCGTGCAGGTCAGGTGGCTTGTAGCCGAACCGTTGCCGTTCCGTCGGTGCTCCCCCACAGCGAGCGCATAGTGTGTGGTCGCGTTCCACCACACCGTGACCCGCCCGAGTCCAGCCGGAGTTGGGCGATCGGGCGCGGAGGGTTTTCAGCAAGTCCGTCCGTTCCAGGGGGAGTCAGAGCATGCGATCCACACGCCCGTCCGTCACCGCTCGCCGGGGAAGGAGCGCCCGGCGCACGACGTCCCCCGTCGTGGCCGCCGTCGCGCTGGTCTCGGTGGTGGCCCTCACCGCCACCGCCTGCGACTCGGGCGACGACGAGGCGGACGGGAAGCCGTCCGCCTCCGCGAACGCCGGCGGCACGGGCGACGGCAAGATCAAGATCCCGGACGACATCCGGAACAAGCTCAAGGAGCACGGGATCGACATCGACAAGTGGCGGAACGGCGCCTGGAGGGACTGGAGCAAGGACGACTGGCTGCGCGAGGCCAACGACTTCGTCAACCCCATCATCAAGGACCTGTGGGACCCGGACCGGATGCGCCGGGCCAAGAACCCCGACAAGCGCGTCGACGCCAACGACATCTCCGGTGACCAGGGAGTCACCGACCCGACGCCGGCCCCGGTGACGGCGCAGGCGGTGTCGCCCACGTACCACGCCAACGCCGCGACGGCGGGCAAGGTGTTCTTCGACTCCCCCGAGGGCACGATGGTCTGTTCCGCGACGGTCGTCGAGGACCCCGCCCACCCGGGCAAGTCCAACCTGGTGTGGACGGCCGGCCACTGCGTCCACGCCGGCAAAAAGGGCGGCTGGTACCGCAACATCGCTTTCGTGCCGTCGTACAACGACGCGGGCCGGAGTGCTGCGCAGTTGAAGGGCGCCCCCAAGGACGAGGTGGCCCCGTTCGGCCTCTGGTGGGGCGACTGGGCGCAGACCTCCGACCAGTGGATCGCGCAGGGCGGTTCGACCGGCGGGCAGGGCGCGCCGTACGACTACGCCGTCATCCACGTGACGCCGGAGAAGGGCGGGAACGGCAAGTCGCTCCAGGAGACGGTCGGCGCGGCGCTGCCCGTGAACTTCGACGCGCCCGCGGTGCCGAAGGTGCGGAGCCTCACCGCGACCGGCTACCCGGCGGCGGCACCGTACGACGGGCAGCGGCTGTACCAGTGCCAGGACAAGCCCGGACGGCTGTCGGTCACCGCGTCCGACCCGACGATGTACCGCATCGGCTGCACCATGACCGGCGGTTCCTCGGGTGGCGGCTGGGTGGAGACGGGCCCGGACGGCAAGCCCGCGCTGGTCTCCAACACCTCGATCGGCCCGGTGTCGTCGGGCTGGCTGGCGGGGCCGCGGCTGGGCCCGGTGGCCAAGAAGGTGTTCGACTCGGTCAGCGGCAAGTTCGCCGGGCGGTGAGCACCCGGTGACCCGGCGGCGGCGGTGGGGCGAGCCACGGCCGCCGTGGCACCGGCGCGCCGAGGGCCCGCCCCCCCTTTCGTGCGGGGGCGGGCCCTCCTGCTGTGCGGCCGGGCGGAGCCGGGACGCCTCAGAGCGCGGGAGCCGGTACGTACGGCGCCAGGTCCGCCGCCAGCTCCTCGTGCACCCGGGCCTTGAGCAGGGTTCCCTCCGCGGTGTGCTCCTCGGAGATCACCTCACCCTCGGAGTGGGCGCGGGCGACCAGCTTGCCGTGCGTGTAGGGCACGAGCGCCTCGATCTCGACGGACGGGCGGGGCAGCTCGGCGTCGATCAGGGCGAGCAGTTCGGCGATGCCCCGTCCGGTACGGGCCGAGACCGCGATGGAGCGCTTCTCCACCCGCAGCAGCCGCTGGAGCACCAGCGGATCGGCCGCGTCCGCCTTGTTGACGACGACGATCTCGGGCACGTCGGTGGCGCCGACGTCCCTGATCACCTCGCGCACGGCGGCCAGCTGCTCCTCCGGGTTCGGGTGCGAGCCGTCCACCACGTGCAGGATCAGGTCGGAGTCGCCGACCTCCTCCATCGTGGAGCGGAACGCCTCGACCAGGTGGTGGGGCAGGTGCCGGACGAAACCGACGGTGTCGGCCAGCGTGTAGAGCCGCCCGCTCGGGGTCTCGGCCCGGCGCACGGTCGGGTCCAGGGTCGCGAACAGCGCGTTCTCGACCAGGACGCCGGCGCCGGTGAGGCGGTTGAGCAGGGAGGACTTGCCGGCGTTGGTGTAGCCGGCGATGGCGACCGAGGGCACCTTGTTGCGGCGCCGCTCCTGGCGCTTGATCTCGCGGCCGGTCTTCATGTCCGCGATCTCCCGGCGCATCTTCGCCATCTTCTCGCGGATCCGCCGCCGGTCCGTCTCGATCTTGGTCTCACCGGGACCACGCGTGGCGAGGCCGCCGCTGCCGCCGCCCATCTGCCGGGACAGGGACTGACCCCAACCGCGCAGCCGCGGCAGCATGTACTGCATCTGCGCCAGCGCGACCTGCGCCTTGCCCTCGCGGGACTTGGCGTGCTGGGCGAAGATGTCCAGGATCAGGGCCGTACGGTCGATGACCTTGACCTTGACGATGTCCTCGAGGTGGATGAGCTGGCCCGGGCTCAGCTCACCGTCGCAGATGACGGTGTCGGCGCCGGTCTCCAGGACGATGTCCCGCAGCTCGTCGGCCTTGCCGGAGCCGATGTAGGTGGCGGCGTCGGGCTTGTCGCGGCGCTGGATCACGCCGTCGAGCACCATCGCGCCCGCGGTCTCCGCCAGGGCGGCGAGCTCGGCCAGGGAGTTCTCCGCGTCCTGCACGGTCCCCGAGGTCCAGACGCCGACGAGCACGACCCGCTCCAGACGGAGCTGCCGGTACTCGACCTCGGTGACGTCCTCGAGCTCGGTGGAGAGTCCCGCGACACGGCGCAGGGCCGCGCGCTCGGAGCGGTCGAACTGCTCGCCGTCCCGCTCTCCGTCGATCTCGTGGCTCCAGGCGACGTCCTCTTCCATCAGGGCATCGGCCCGAAGACCTTCGGGATGGGTGCGCGCGAAGCGCTTGGTGGCCTGGGAAGAGGAAGAAGAGGAGGTCATTGGGTCCTTACGTCGTTGGGAATCCGTGGTGCGGCGACGAAACCGCGGCGGAGTCCGACCGGCTTCCGACAGCCGTTCCGTCACTGCTGACAACGCACGGATACCCCGGGAGATTCCCGTGTACCGTGCCGCGCCGACCCCAAGATGGTCGCACGGCACGGCTCGTCTCGTCACGGTGTTATTTCCCGCCCGTCCCACCGCCCCGGCCCCGTCCGGACGGTCCCGTCCGGACACCGCCCCGGTCCCGTCACAGGTCACTTCTTCGCCGGCTTCGCGGGCGGTACGGGCTTCCAGTCCGGGTGACCCGGCATCGGCGGGGTCCTCACGCCGTACAGCCAGGCCTTGAAGAAGGCGCTCAGATCGCGTCCGGCGATGCCCGCGGCCAGGCGCTCGAAGTCGGCCGTGGTCGCCGTCCCGTCCCGGTGGTCGCGCACCCAGGCGCGCTCCAGGCGCTCGAAGGCCGGCCTGCCGATCTCCTGGCGCAGCGCGTACAGGACGAGGGCCGCTCCGTCGTAGATGTTGGGACGGAAGATGCCGATCTTGTCGCCGGCCTTGGGCGGCTTGGGCAGCCCGGGCGGTCCGCCTGCCGCCCGCCAGCCGTCGGAGGCTCCGTAGGCGGCCTTCATGCGCGCCTCCATGGGCCGGTGCGCGGTCTCCTCGGCGTACAGGGCCTCGTACCAGGTCGCGTGTCCCTCATTGAGCCACACGTCGGACCACGCGCGCGGGCTGACGCTGTCGCCGAACCACTGGTGGGACAGCTCGTGGACCATGACCGACTCGACGTACCACTTCGGGTAGGCGGGATCGGTGAACAGGTCCTTCTCGAAGAGGGAGAGGGTCTGCGTCTCGAGTTCGAAGCCGGTGGTGGCGGAGGCCATGAGCACGCCGTACGTCTCGAAGGGGTAGCGCCCGATCTTGCCCTCCAGCCAGGCGATCTGGTCCGGGGTCCGGGCGAGCCACGGCTCGAGCGTGCGGCGGTCCGCGGTGGGGACCACGTCGCGTACGGGCAGGCCGTGCGGGCCGGTCCGGTGCAGCACGGTGGAGCGGCCGATGGAGACCTGGGCGAGTTCGGTGGCCATGGGGTGTCGGGTGCGGTAGGTCCAGGTGGTCGACGCGCCGGTGCGGGCGGTGCCGGCGGGCAGGCCGTTCGCCACGGCCGTGTAGCCCTGGGGCGCGGTGACGTGGATGGTGAACATCGCCTTGTCGGAGGGGTGGTCGTTGCACGGGAACACCAGGTGGGCCACGTCGGCCTGATTGGCCATGGCGAGACCGTCGGCGGTGCGCACCCACCCGCCGTCCCGGCTCTTCCCGGGGACGGGGTCGCTGGTGTGCCGGACGGTGATCCGTGTCCGGCTGTCCTCGGGCAGCGGCACCGGCGGGGTGATCACGAGGTCCTCACCGGCGGTGGTGAAGGCGGCCGGCACGCCGTCGACCTCGACGGATTCGACGGTGCCGTGCGTGAAGTCGAGGTTCAGGCTCTCCAGGGGCCTGGTCGTCCGGGCGTCGATGGTGGTGACGGCCCGCAGCGGCTTGCTGTTGTCGCCGGCGTAGGTGAAGGAGAGGTCGTACGCCGACACGTCGTATCCCGGATTGCCGAGGTACGGGAAGAGCCGGTCGCCGACGCCGAGCGGTGCGGGCGGCGCGCTCGCCGCCAGCAGGCAGACGGAGACGGCGGAGGCGAGGAGGGGCGCCGTCAGGCGGCGCGGAAGGCGGTGACGGAGGGTGCGCGGCATGCACACACGGCTATCAGGGAGCGGCCCTCGTACGGCGCCGACGCGCGCCCGGCCCACCCGAACGGGTCCTTCGGGGGTGCGAGGCGGAACCGCACCACCCATGCAGGCCCGGCGCGCTCCCGAACGCTCGAAAACGCCGCCGAGACCCCCGCACGCCCCCCGGCCGTCCCTCACCCGGCTCTCCGTCGTCCCCGTCTCCGCAACGGTTCCGGTACGTCCGGGTGCCTGTCCGGGCGCCGTCCCCCCACCCCGGCCCCGGCCCCGGCGACCGGGGCGGGGGCCGGGCGCCCGTCTCAGAATCCCGGTGGCTGCGACTGGGGCTGCGGCTGGGCGCGGCTCACGTCGTACACCCCCGGGACGTTGCGCATCGCCCGCATGAGGGCGGGCAGCCGGGCGGCGTCGGGCAGTTGCAGCGTGTAGGTGTGGTGGACGCGCTGCTGGGCCGGCGGGGCCACGGTCGCCGAGACGATCTCGACGCCTTCCAGCGCGATGGCCTCGGTGAGGTCCGCGAGCAGATGGGGGCGGCCGAACGATTCGGCGAGCAGCGTCACACGGCACTCGGTGGTTTCGCCCCAGCGCACGCCGATCTCCGCGCGCCCCGCACTCTTCATCCGCTCGACCGCGGCGCACTCGACACGGTGCACGGTCACCACTCCGCCGCGCACGGCGAACGCGGCCACCCGGTCGGGCGGTACCGGTGTGCAGCAGCCGGCGAGCCGCACGGTGGCCTGGGGCCGGTCGACGACGACGGCGCCCGCCGTGCCGGGCCGGCCGCCGCGCGGACCCGCGCCCGGCCCGTCGGCGGTGTCCGGGACGGTGGTGCGGGCCTGCTCGTCGGCCTCGGGCGGGTCGACGGCCGTCGGATGGGTCGTCAGCCACCGCTGGATGGCGATGCGGGCGCCCGGGGTGCGGGCGTGGTCCAGCCATTCCCTGGAGGGTCCGGAGGCGGGGTCCTGACCCATGAGGAGCTGGACGGTGTCGCCGTCCCCGAGGACGGTGCTCAGCGTGGCCAGCCGACCGTTGACCCGGGCGCCGATGCACGCGTGCGCGTCCTCCCCGTACTGGGCGTACGCGGCGTCGACGCAGGTGGCGCCCTCGGGCAGGCCCAGGCTGCCGCCGTCCGGCCGGAAGACGGTGATCTCCCGGTCCTGGGCCAGGTCCTGGCGCAGGGTGGACCAGAAGGTGTCGGTGTCGGGCGCCGCCTGCTGCCAGTCGAGCAGACGGGAGAGCCAGCCGGGGCGGGTGGGGTCGGCGCGCTCGCCGTCGCCGGCGGCCTGCTCGTCCGAGGGGGGCGCGTAGGGGTTGCCGAGCGCGACGACGCCGGCCTCGGCGACCTTGTGCATCTGATGGGTGCGGATGAGGACTTCGACGACCTGGCCGTCCTCGCGGGCGACGGCGGTGTGCAGCGACTGGTACAGGTTGAACTTCGGTACGGCGATGAAGTCCTTGAACTCCGAGACGACCGGTGTCATGCACGTGTGCAGTTCGCCGAGGACCCCGTAGCAGTCGGCGTCCTCGTTGACCAGGACCAGCAGCCGCCCGAAGTCGGAGCCGCGCAGCCGGCCGCGCTTGCGGGCGACGCGGTGCACGGAGACGGAGTGACGGGGTCTGACGAGGACTTCCGCGGTGATGTCGGCATCCCGCAGCACCCCGCGGACCTGTTCGGCGACCTCGCTGAGCGGGTCGTCGGGGCGGCCCGCGTTCTCCGCGATGAGCTCGCGCGTCCGCTCGTACTCCTCCGGGCGCAGGATCGCGAAGACCAGGTCCTCCAGCTCGGTCTTGAGCGCCTGCACACCGAGCCGTTCGGCGAGCGGGATGAGCACGTCCCTCGTCACCTTGGCGATGCGGGCCTGTTTCTCCGGGCGCATGACGCCGAGGGTGCGCATGTTGTGCAGCCGGTCGGCGAGTTTGATCGACATCACACGGACGTCGTTGCCGGTGGCGACGAGCATCTTGCGGAAGGTCTCGGGTTCGGCGGCCGCGCCGTAGTCGACCTTCTCCAGCTTGGTGACGCCGTCGACGAGGTAGCGGACCTCGGCGCCGAACTGCTCGCCGACCTGGTCCAGTGTCACGTCGGTGTCCTCGACCGTGTCGTGGAGCAGGGAGGCCGTCAACGTCGTCGTCTCGGCGCCGAGTTCGGCGAGGATCAGGGTCACGGCGAGAGGGTGCGTGATGTACGGTTCGCCGCTCTTGCGCATCTGACCGCGGTGCGAGGACTCGGCGAGCACATAGGCGCGGCGCAGTGGTTCGAGGTCGGCGTCGGGGAAGTGGGCGCGGTGCGCCTCGGCCATGTGCCCGATGGCGTCGGGCAGACGGTCGCGGGCGGCGGGGCCGAGCAGCGCGGCCCGGCCCAGACGGCGCAGGTCGAGCCGCGGGCGGGTCCTTCTGCGGGGTGCCGCCGGCACCACCGGACCCGGGGCCGCGGGGTTCGTGGCATCCGCACTCATGGGCACCTCCGGCTGCGTGGACCGGCGGACGGGGTGCCCCGGGGCGTATTCGGCTCAGGGGTTGGCGTCGGATCCCCCGTCCGTGCCGGTGCTTGATGCTACCGAGCCCAGCACACTCGGCCGACCGCCTCTCGGGGAGCGTGAAACGGATCACCCATTCGAGCGACGAATCAGAGGTTTACGATTTTCGGCCACCTGGCAGAGGCCGGCCGTGCGTTCCACCCCCCGAACCGGACCGCGGACATGGATCTTGCCCCGGCCCGGTCCGCCGTCGCCGCGAATGCCAGGTCCACGCACGCTCAGCCTGCGGCGTTTTCCAGCCACTCCGCATCGATCGCGCCCTCGGCCACGATCACCGCGGGACCCGTCATCTCGATCTCGCCGTCCGGCCGCTCGGTGATGACCAGGGTGCCGCCGGGCACGTCGACCGTGTACGTGGCCGGAACACCGGTGACGGCCGGGTCGGCACCGTCGCGGCGGGCGGCCGCCACGGCGACGGCGCACGCGCCCGTGCCGCACGAACGGGTCTCGCCGGCCCCGCGCTCGTGCACGCGCATCGCGACGTGCCGGGGGCCGCGGTCGGCGACGAACTCGACGTTCACGCCGTCCGGGTAGGCGGCGGCCGGACTGAACGGCGGCGGGGAGATCAAATCGCCGGCGTCCGCGAGGTCGCCGACGAAGGCCACCGCGTGCGGGTTGCCCATGTTCACGTTCCGCGCGGGCCAGCTGTGCTCCCCGACGCTCACCGTGACGTCCCCCTCCGGGAGCCGGGCCCGGCCCATGCCGACCGTGATGTCACCGTCCTTGGCGATGTGGATGGTCTTCACGCCCCCGCGCGTGGCGACGGCGAGGTCACCCTCGGACACGTGCCCGGCGTGCTGGAGGTAGCGCGCGAACACGCGCACGCCGTTGCCGCACATCTCCGCGATCGAGCCGTCGCCGTTGCGGTAGTCCATGAACCACTGCGCCTCGGGCGCCAGATGGCGGGCCTCCGGGTGCGCGGCGGACCGGACGACGTGCAGCACGCCGTCGGCGCCGATGCCCGCGCGCCGGTCGCACAGCGCGGCGACGGCTGCGGGTGACAGGTCGAGGGCGTTCTCCGGATCGGGGAGGATCACGAAGTCGTTCTCCGTACCGTGGCCCTTGAGGAAGGCGATGCGGGTGCTCATGCCTCGATCGTACGGGGTGGACATGACGACACGGCGGCTCCGCCCGCCTGCCGGACCGCCCCCGCGCGGGCGGGGTTCCGTTCGGGGGAGCGGGCTCCGTGCGGGGAGTCCCGAGGGGCCGGCTAACGCAGCCGGGCGACCCGCCAGACGGCGAGGACCACGACCAGTGCGACGATCACCACGTAGGCCCCGATCAGTCGCCAGTCGGGTCGCCGGCCGGCTCCGCGCGGCGGCAGGCCCGGCCAGGTGTAGCCCACGCGGCGGGCGGCCATCATGCCCCAGCCCGCCGCGCAGGAGCAGATCAGCAGCCCGAGCATGGCGATCATCGCACCGCTGTCGCCGTCGAAGGCGAGCGGGAAGGCGAACATCAGCGAGCCGACCGCGGCCAGGCCGACGATCGGGGCCAGCTGCCAGATGCGCAGCCGCCGCTGCGGGCGCAGCTCGACCTCCACCTCGGGCCCGGCGAACATCTCCTCGGGCCCCGGTCCGTCCTCGGTCACACCGCCGAGCGGGCCGTCGGGGCCGTCGGGGCTCAGCGAGACCTCCTCCGGTTCCGTTCCCGTTCCGGTGCGCTCCGCGGTGACGCGCTCGGTGCCGCCTTGCGCGGTGTCGCGAGGGCCGGCCTCCATCGCCACGCGCCCTCCCAACTAGGATTCCATTTGGTCGATCGAAGCTCGATGATGGCACGGCGCCGGTGGCCTGGATGACGGCCTGGGCTTCCCGATGCCATCACGTGATCAGGCTGTAACCGGTCGTTCGACCAACGCCAGGGCCCGGTGCGGAAGTTCCGTGACGTCCCCGGCGGCCCCGCTCAGCCAGTGCACGCGCGGGTCGCGCCGGAACCAGGAGTCCTGGCGGCGCGCGAAGCGCTTGGTGGCGCGCACCGTCTCCGCGCGCGCCTCCTCCAGCGTGCACTCCCCCGCGAGCGCCGCGAGGACCTGCTGGTAGCCGAGCGCGCGCGAGGCCGTGCGCCCCTCTCGCAGACCCTGCGCCTCCAGCGCGCGCACCTCCGCCACGAGTCCGGCCTCCCACATCCGGTCGACCCGGCGCGCGATGCGCTCGTCGAGCTCGGGACGGGCGACGTCCACACCGATCTGCACGGTGTCGTAGACGGAGTCGTGGCCCGGGAGGTTGGCCGTGAAGGGCCGGCCGGTGATCTCGATCACTTCGAGGGCCCGGACGATGCGGCGGCCGTTTCCCGGCAGGATCGCCCGCGCCGCCTCGGGGTCGGCGGCGGCCAGCCGGGCGTGCAGCGCGCCGGAGCCGCGCAGGGTGAGTTCCTCCTCCAGCCGGGCCCGCACCCGCGGGTCCGTGCCGGGGAACTCCAGGTTGTCGACGGCCCCGCGCACGTAGAGCCCGGAGCCGCCGACCAGGATCGGCCAGCGCCCGTCGGCGAGCAGGGCGTCGATCCGCTCCCGGGCGAGCCGCTGATACTCGGCGACGGAGGCGGTGACCGTCACGTCCCAGACGTCCAGGAGGTGGTGCGGCACGCCGCCCCGTTCCTCGGACGTCAGTTTCGCGGTGCCGATGTCCATCCCCCGGTAGAGCTGCATGGAGTCGGCGTTGACGACCTCGCCGCCGAGACGCTGGGCCAGGAACACGCCGAGATCGGACTTTCCGGCCGCCGTGGGGCCGACGACGGCGATGACGCGGGGTACGAGGGGTGCGCTGCTCACCGCACCAGTTTCGCAAACCTCTCGCGGGCCCCTCGAACGAGTTACGTGACAGCGCGGACGCGGGGTCGTTGCCCGTTGAGAGGTTCCCGCGCCCGGATTCCGAGAGGCGGTGGCGCGGGCACCGCGAACGGAGACACCGGACCACGCGGGATTCCGCCCGCACAAGTAACGTATGGAGTTGATATGGGCGTTTTTGCGCGACTTTTCCGGAGGTCCAGGACGGCGGACGGGGCGACGGCCGCCGAGGAACCGGCCGACGTGACGGCATCCGGTCCGGAGAGCGTCCACTCCGAGGTGGGCGGCTCGCCGGCGGACGCCGGCGCCGGCGAGGAGGCGACGAAGGCCGGGGACGGCGGCGGCGAGGACGCGGCGGGCACCGGCAGCGGCGCCGCCGACGGCGTGGAGATCCCCAAGCAGCAGTCCGCCGACGAGGTGGCCGAGCAGGAGACCGGCAAGGGCGCCCGCACGTAACTGCCCCGCAAGGGAAGGTGAACCATGGGTCTGCTGGACAACATGAGGGCCCGGCTCGGCCCGGCCCGGAACAAGGTCTCGGACCTCGCACAGCGACACGGCGGCTCCATCGAGCACGGCCTCGACCGGGCCGCGAGGATGGTCGACGAGAGGACCAAGGGCAAGTACAGCGAGAAGATCCACGCGGGCACGGACAAGGCCAAGGGCGCCATGGACCGGCTCGCCCAGCAGGGCGAACCGGGTCCGCACGCGGGTCCGGCCGCCAGGACCGGCCAGGCGACGGCACCGGGCGGCGCGCCCGAGACCGGCGGCACCGGCCGGGCCGACACGACCGACCGGACGACGCGGACTCCGCAGCAGGACACACCGCCCGGACCACCTCCGCCCATGTCCTGAAACAACACACCGGCGCACGCCGGCGGACCGCCGGGCAGGCATCCGCGGACGACCGGTCAACCGGGCGCCCGGGGAGCCGGCGCACATCGGCGGACGGCCGGGAGGCATGTGACCCCCGGCCGTCCGCCGGTGTCCGGGCGGCGGTCCCGAGGGGTGCCGTTGCCGGACCGGTCCTCCGGCCGCTCCGGGCACGCGCCGCGGCCCCGCGGCGTCAGGACCAGGTCGCCACCAGGTAGCCCACGCCGTACGGCGCCTCGTCGTACAGGAGTGCTCCGGACAGACCCGCCTCCTCGGCCGCGCCCGCGAGCACCTGCCACGGGGCCCGGCCCGACACCTTCAGCTCGTCCGCGAGCCCGGCGTCGAGCGCCGCCAGGGCCGCCGGGTCCGCGGCGCCCAGGGCACGGGCGACCTCCGCGTCGAAGGGTTCGGCCCGTTCGTCGAGGTACCCCGGCGCCTTGAGCGACCGGCAGGCGCTCGCGTCGCCCATCACCAGCAGCGTCACTCGCCCGGGCCGCCCGGCGATGTCGCGCCCGGCGGCCAGGCACCGTTCGGGCGCCAGCGCCTCCCCCACGCCCAGCCCCTCCACCGGCGCGTCGGACCACCCGGTCCGCTCCAGCAGGTGTGCGGCCACGGCGAGCGAGGTCGGCAGCCCGCGCTCCGCGGCGGTGCCCAGGTCCCGGCCGAGCCGTACCTCCAGGTCCACGCCGAAGCCGCGGAACGAGCCCCGTGCGCCCTCCGGGTGCGGGACGACTCCCGCACCCTCGGCGGGCCCCACGACCACGAGGCGGTCGGGCCGGGCGGCGGCGAGCACGCCCAGCGCGTCCGTGCACGCGGCCCGCGCGGCGACCAGCTCGGGGGCGGCTCCGGCGGCGACCGCGGGCACGAGAAGGGGCGGACAGGGGCAGACTGCGGCGGCGACAAGCATGATCGGCAGGGTAACCCCGCGGGCGGGCGGGCCGCTCATCGCCGCCGCGCCCGCTTTTGGCCCCGCTCCTCGCTCCGCACCGCCGCCGCACCCGCCTCGGCCGCGGCTCGCAGCGCCCGGGCCGCCGGCAACGGCCGTCCCCCGTGGCCGCTCCGGCGGCCGTCCCCGGAAGGCGGTGCGTCCGCGGGTCAGTCGCGGACGCAGCCGCTGTTCGCCGCGACCGGCAGCGGCTCGGGGACACCGACCTTCGGCAGGCCCAGCAGGACGCCCGCCGGCTTGGCCGCGGCGGCGGCGGTGCGCTGCTCCCAGGCGTCACCCGCACGGGTGCGCCGCACGTCGAGCACCGCTCCCTCGGCGAGCAGGTGGTGCGGGGCGGCGTAGGTGACCTCGACCGTGACCATGTCGCCGGGGCGGACCTCCTGCTCCGGCTTGGTGAAGTGGACCAGACGGCTGTCGGGGGCGCGGCCGGACAGACGGTGCGTGGCGCCGTCCTTGCGGCCCTCGCCCTCGGCGACCATGAGTTCCAGCGTGCGGCCGACCTGCTTCTTGTTCTCCTCCCAGGAGATCTCCTCCTGGAGGGCGACGAGCCGCTCGTAGCGCGCCTGGACGACCTCCTTGGGGATCTGGTTCTCCATCTCGGCGGCGGGGGTGCCGGGCCGCTTGGAGTACTGGAAGGTGAACGCCTGGGCGAACCGTGCCTCGCGCACCACGTGCAGCGTCTGTTCGAAGTCCTCCTCGGTCTCGCCGGGGAAGCCCACGATGATGTCGGTGGTGATCGCCGCGTGCGGGATGGCGGCGCGGACCTTCTCGATGATCCCGAGGTAGCGGTCCTGGCGGTAGGACCGGCGCATCGCCTTCAGGACCGTGTCCGAGCCGGACTGCAGCGGCATGTGCAGCTGCGGCATGACGTTCGGGGTCTCGGCCATGGCGGCGATCACGTCGTCGGTGAAGTCGCGCGGGTGCGGGGAGGTGAAGCGGACGCGCTCCAGACCCTCGACCCTCCCGCAGGCCCGCAGCAGCTTGCTGAACGCCTCGCGGTCGCCGATGTCGGAGCCGTAGGCGTTGACGTTCTGACCGAGCAGCGTGATCTCCGAGACGCCCTCGCCGACCAGCGCCTCGACCTCGGCGAGGATGTCGCCGGGACGACGGTCCTTCTCCTTGCCGCGCAGCGCCGGGACGATGCAGAAGGTGCAGGTGTTGTTGCAGCCGACCGAGATGGAGACCCAGGCCGCGTACGCGCTCTCGCGGCGGGTCGGCAGCGTGGAGGGGAACGCCTCCAGGGACTCGGCGATCTCGACCTGCGCCTCCTCCTGGACGCGGGCGCGCTCCAGCAGGACCGGCAGCTTGCCGATGTTGTGCGTGCCGAAGACGACGTCCACCCAGGGCGCCTTCTTCACGATGGTGTCCCGGTCCTTCTGCGCCAGGCAGCCGCCGACCGCGATCTGCATCCCGGGCCGCTTCGCCTTCTTCGGGGCGAGGTGACCGAGGTTGCCGTAGAGCCGGTTGTCGGCGTTCTCGCGGACGGCGCAGGTGTTGAAGACGACGACGTCCGCGTCGCCGTCCGCTCCCTCCGGCGCCCGCACGTAGCCCGCGTCCTCGAGCAGCCCGGCCAGCCGCTCGGAGTCGTGGACGTTCATCTGGCACCCGTAGGTGCGGATCTCATAGCTGCGAGTGACGCCCACTTCTCGGCTCCGGTCGATGCTGCTCATGCCATAAGGGTAGGCGCTCGGCGCAGTGCCCCCGGACGGCGTGATCACCGGAGGGACACGCCCGCGACACGAGCCGGCTCTTGCCCCCCGAAGGGGGACGAGAGATCCAAAATGGGGACGCCCCGTCCACCCGGCCGGCGGGGTGGTTCCGCGCGGCGGCCCTCGCGCCCGCCGACCGGCCGCTCCTCCGCCCGCGGTCCGCCCGCTCCCCGACGTCCTCCCAGCGCAGCCCTCCCGGACAGGTACGTGTGATGCAGCTTCGTGACGCCCCCCGGACGTCCGCCCCGCGGGTGCCCGCGGTCCCGGTGCCGCGCGCGTGGCTCCTGCGGCCGGCCGGTCCGGTCGCGGTCGCCGTCCTCGCCGCCGTCCTGCTGGCCCGCGCCGCGCGCGTGGCGGCCGTCCACCCCCAGGGGGGCATGGACAACGCCTTCGTCGTCCACGCCGGGCAGGTCTGGCTGCACGGCGGGGCGCCGTACGCCGACCGGCGTTTCCTCTACCTGCCGAGCGCCGTGCTGTTCGCCGCCGGGCAGGCGCTGCTGCCGGCGCCCGTGCTCCGGATCGCAGCGCCCCTGGTGTGCGTGGCGCTGGTCGCGGCCGGCTGGTGGTGCGCCGTGCGCCTGTTCCGTCTCCCGGCGCTCAGTCGCTTCGCCGTGCTGGGGCTGCTGGGGCTGGTGCTGTTCTGGGCACCGGTCGGCCATCTGATGAACCTGGGGAACTGGACCGCGGTCGGCGTCCTGGCGCTGCCGTTGGCGCTGCTGCTGGCGGACCGCGGCCGCTGGGCCGCGGCCGGGATGGTGCTGGGCGTGTCCGTGGCGGTGAAACCGCTGCTGGTGCCGGTGGTCGTCCTGCTGGTCCTGGCCCGTCGGTGGCGGGCCGTGGCCTGGATGGTCGCGGTGCCCGTGGCACTGTCCGCGGGCACGGCGTTGATCATGCCGGATCCGGGCGGGTTCCTCACCCGCACGCTGCCCTTCCTCCTCAGGGGCGGGGACGCCCTGATGCGGCCGTTCGACTGCTCGTGGCCCGCGGTGCTGCCGCGGCTCGGAGTGCCGCCGGTGCTGGCCGAAGCCGTCGCCCTGGCCGCGGCGGCGGCGGGGGTGGTGTGCGCCCGGCGGCGCTGGCGGCGCGCCGACGCCGGTCCGGCCCGGCTGGTGGACACGGCCGCGATGCTCATGCTGGCCTCGTACCTGGTCTCCCGGCCGTCCTACGAGCACTACCTGGTGGTCGTCGTGCCGCTGCTGCTCGCCGGCGCTCTCACGGCGGCGGACTCGGCGGCGCGCTCGCCCTGGTTCTGGGCCTCGCTCGTTCCGCAGGCGCCCGACTTCGCGTTCCCCCACCTGGACGCCTCGACGCGCAGGGCGTTCAAGGACGTGGTGACGCTGTCCGGTCTCGCGCTGGTGCTGGCCGTGCGGTGCGTCCGGCCGTCACCCGGGCGGCCGCCCCGCCCGGCGGGCGGGCCGGCGGCGGACGTGCCGGGGCCGGCGCGCTGAGCCGGGCGTCAGGCGCCGTCGGGGTCCCAGCCCTGGCGGCGCAGGACGGCGGACACGTCGGGGGCCCGGTAGTGGTCGCCCTTCAGGACCTTGCCGTCGGTACGACGGGCGACCTGTCCGTCGGGGCCGACCTTGGTCATGTTGGCGCGGTGGATCTCGGCGATCACCTCGTCGAGGTCGATGCCGTGCACCAGGGCGGTGCCGTACGCCACGTAGACCACGTCCGCCAGTTCGTGCGCCAGCCGGTCGAGCGGGCCGCCGACGGACACCTCGGCGACCTCGGCCGCCTCCTCGGCGAGCAGTTCCCCGCGGTGCGCGGCGAGCTCCGGTGACACCCGTGCGGGTGTGCTGCGGGCGTCGAGCCCGAAGACCCGGTGGAACTCACGGACGAGGTCGGCGGGCGAGGAAGTCATACGGCGACTGTAGTCGGCGCCGCCGGCGCTCCTCCCCCACCGGCCGCGGCCGGACCCCGCCCCGCCGGCACCGCGCCCGCGCCCCCCGCCGGGGCGGGGCCTGGTCAGCACCCTGCCCCGGCTGGCAGGATCGCGCGCATGTCCAAGGTGCTCCTCTCCATCGGCAGGCGCCGCGGCCTGCAGGGCGCGGCCGCCGGGGTCGTCGTCCTCGGGCTGCTGCTGTGGTGGCTGCTGCCGTTGGGCGACCGCCCGCCGAGCGGGACGATCACCTTCAGCACCGGGACCCTGCGCGGGGTCTACCAGGAGTACGGCGAGCGGCTGCGCACCGCGTTCGGCAAGGACATGCCGGACCTGGAGGTGCGGTTGCTGACCAGCGACGGCTCCCAGGAGAACGTCACGCGCGTGGCGACCGGCAAGGCCGACTTCACCATCGCCGCGGCCGACGCCGTGGAGACCTACGAGCTGGAGAACGGTCCGGGGGCGGAGCACCTGCGCGGGGTGGCCCGCCTCTACGACGACTACGTGCAGCTCGTCGTCGCGCGCGGCTCGCGGATCAACTCGGTGGCGGACCTGCGCGGCAAGCGGGTGGCGGTCGGCCCGCCGAAGTCGGGCGTGCGGCTGATCGCGGAGCGGGTGCTCACGGCGGCCGGGATCGACCCGCGGCAGGGCGTACGCCCCATGGCCGACGGCATCAACACCGGGCCGGGCCGGCTGCGGCAGGGCGCGATCGACGCGTTCTTCTGGTCGGGCGGTCTGCCGACGGACGGGCTCAAGCAGCTCGCCCCGAAGTTCGCGTTCCGGTTCGTTCCGATCGAGGCGGACCTGGTGGCCAAGCTGCACGCGCAGGGCGGCGCCACGCGCTACTACCGCGCCACCAACATGCCGGAGTCGGCCTATCCGAACATCCAGGACGGCTCGCCCGTACCGACCATCGCCGTGTCCAACGTGCTGATGACCCGCGATGACGTCGATCCCCGGCTCACCGAGTGGGTGACCCGGACCGTCATCGACAGCCGCGACCGCATCGGCGCCCATGTCCACTCCGCCCAGCTGGTCGACCTGCGCACCGCCATCTACACCGACCCGCTGGCCCTGCACGCGGGCGCGCGGCGCTACTACCGGTCCGTCAAGCCGTAGCCCTCGCCGGGCGCCGGGCGGCTACGACGTTCCCGGGGCCGTCCGCGGCACGGTCACCGTGACCTTCAGCCCGCGTGGCTCGTGGACGTGGTGGTGGGCGTAGGAGACGGAGCCGCCGCCCGCCGCGAGCAGCGCCCGGGTGATGGACAGGCCGAGGCCGGAGCCCTTGATGTTCTGGTGCCGGCCGCTGCGCCAGAAACGGTCGCCGATGCGGGACAGCTCCTCGTCGGTGAGGCCCGGGCCGTGGTCGGCGACCACCACCGTCGAGGTGTCGCCGCCGCCCGCGACCCGCACGTCGACGCGCTCGCCCTCCGGCGTGAACTTCACCGCGTTGTCGATCACCGCGTCCAGCGCGGAGGACAGCGCCACCGGGTCGGCCCAGGCCGTGGTCGCCGGGCACTCCCCGACCAGCCGGACCCCCTTGGCCTCGGCGGTGGGCGCCCAGGCCGCCACCCGTTCCGCGGTCAGCTCGCCGATGTCCATGAGCTGCAGGTCCGCCTCGGCGTGCTCGGCGAGCGCGAGGCCGAGCAGGTCGTCCAGGACCTGCGCGAGGCGCTTGCCCTCGGTGCGGACCGAGGCGATCTCCTCGTTGCCCTCGGGCAGTTCGAGGGCGAGCAGCTCGATCCGGAGCAGCAGCGCCGACAGCGGGTTGCGCAACTGGTGCGAGGCGTCGGCGACGAAGGCGCGCTGCTGCTCCAGGACGTCCTCGACGTTGTCCGCCATCTCGTTGAACGACCGGGCCAGCCTCCTGAGTTCCGGTGGCCCGCCGGCCGCCGCCACCCGCGACTTGAGCCGTCCGGTGGCGATGTCGTGGGTGGTGGCGTCGAGCACCCGCACCGGACGCAGCACCCAGCCGGTCAGCCGCAGGGCCGCGCCGACGGCGACCAGCATCGCGACGATCTCGCCGGCGCCGATGGTCAGCCAGCCGTGCAGCGTCCGGGACCGCATCTGGCCGGTCGGCGAGTCGGTGAGGACGACGGCGACGACGTCACCGTCCCGGATGACGGGCGAGGCGACGACGAGCCGGTGCCGCTGCCAGGGCCAGACCTGTTCGGGGTCGTGGCTGCGCCGACTGAGCAGCGCCTCGTCGAAGGCGTTGCGCACCTCGCCCGTGGGAGGCAGGGACCAGACGAAGGGAGCGTTGGCCATGGCCGAGCCGGAGCGGTAGAAGACGCCGGCCCGGATGCCGTAGACCTTGTAGTAGCTGCTCAGTTCGCGGCTGAGGGTTTCCAGGCGCTCGTCGGGCACCGTCCGGCGGGAACCGGAGGGCCGGTCGGTGACGAACTGGGCGAGGGCGGCGAACCGGGCCGTGTCGTCGATCCGGTCGACGACCACCTTCTGCTGCTCGCCCGCGGCCAGGCTGACGGCGAGCGGGAAGCCGAGGGCGAGCAGCACCGCCGCCATCAGGACGATGAGCAGCGGCAGCAGTCGTGTGCGCACCTGTCCCCGCTACGCCGCCGGGGCGACGAGGCGGTAGCCGACGCCGCGTACCGTCTCGATCAGGGCCGGCAGGCGCAGCTTGGCGCGCAGGGAGGCGACGTGCACCTCCAGGGTGCGGCCGGTCCCCTCCCAGCTGGTGCGCCACACCTCGCTGATGATCTGCTCCCGGCGGAAGACCACTCCGGGACGCTGGGCGAGCAGCGCCAGCAGGTCGAACTCCTTGCGGGTGAGCTGGACGACCGTGCCGTCCACGCTGACCTGCCGGGTGTGCAGTTCGATGCGCACCGGGCCGAGGCTCAGGGCGCTCTCGCCGCCGCCGCCCGCGTCCTCCTGGACGGTGCGGCGGCTGACGGCGTGGATGCGGGCGAGCAGTTCCCCGGTGTCGTAGGGCTTGACCACGTAGTCGTCGGCGCCGAGGTTGAGGCCGTGGATGCGGGAGCGGACGTCGGAGCGGGCGGTGACCATGATCACCGGGATGCCGGTGCGCTTGCGGATCTTGCCGCAGACCTCGTACCCGTCCTGGTCGGGCAGGCCCAGGTCGAGCAGGACCACGCCGAAGCCGGCGCCCTCGGGGACGAGCGCCTGGAGGGCCTCCTCGCCGCTGCGGGCGTGCGTGACGTCGAAACCGTGCCTGGCCAGTATCGCGGACAGCGCGGCCGCCACGTGGTTGTCGTCCTCGACGAGGAGCAGTCTCATCCCGGCCCCCTCCGGTCCGTCGTATGGTCATCCCGGGTGGCTGACGCCCGCCCGCGAGTGCGCACCCCTCGCGTGCACCATGGCAGTCACGCCGATGGACGGGGACGCCGTCAAGAGGCTCCCGGTTGCGCGCCGCTGTCGTTACCCAGCCGGTACGCGCCCCGGCCGGGCCCGCTACCAGCCGTGTCCGGCCGCTACCGGATCGTGATGCTCAGATCTCCCTCAGATGTGATGACGCTGGTCGTGCCGCATCGCTATGGTCCCCGAAACCGAGGAGGACGGAGCCTGAAAGCGATGACCGAAGTATCGGTGGCCAAGGAAGACCTGGCCTCGACCGGCGAACTGGTCGTCCTGAAGAGCGTCAACAAGCACTTCGGCGCGTTGCACGTGCTCCAGGACATCGAGCTGACGATCTCCCGCGGCGAGGTCGTCGTGGTCATCGGGCCCTCCGGGTCCGGCAAGTCCACCTTGTGCCGCACCATCAACCGCCTGGAGACCATCGACTCGGGCACGATCACGATAGACGGCAAGCCGCTGCCCCACGAGGGCAAGGAGCTGGCCCGGCTGCGTGCCGACGTCGGCATGGTCTTCCAGTCCTTCAACCTCTTCGCGCACAAGACCGTGCTGGAGAACGTGACCCTCGGTCAGGTCAAGGTCCGCCGCGCGGACAAGAAGGCGGCCGAGGAGCGGGCCCGCGCCCTCCTCGACCGGGTCGGGGTGGGCGCCCAGGCCGACAAGTACCCCGCACAGCTCTCCGGCGGCCAGCAGCAGCGCGTGGCCATCGCGCGGGCGCTGGCGATGGAGCCGAAGGTCATGCTCTTCGACGAGCCGACCTCCGCGCTGGACCCGGAGATGATCAACGAGGTGCTGGAGGTCATGCAGCAGCTCGCCCGGGACGGCATGACGATGATCGTCGTCACCCATGAGATGGGCTTCGCCCGATCGGCCGCCAACCGGGTGGTCTTCATGGCCGACGGCCGGATCGTCGAAGAGGCCGCGCCCGACCAGTTCTTCAGCAACCCGCGCAGCGACCGGGCCAAGGACTTCCTGTCGAAGATCCTGCACCACTGACCCCGGTCCCGGCCCCGGTTCCCGCCCCGGCCGGTTCCCGTGCCGCTCCCGGCCCGGCCGGCTCACCGGCGGCCGACCCGCGTCGCCGGTCCGGCCGCCGGCTCGCGCCATCGGACCGCCGTCGCCCGTCGGCACCGCCCGGCCGTCCGCTCCGGAGGCCCGCGGCCCGCACCTCCTCAACACCCGAAGGATGTTCACCATGAAGCTCCGCAAGGTCACCGCCGTCTCGGCCGTCGTGCTCGCCCTCGCCGTCTCGGCGACGGCGTGCGGTTCGGACGACAAGAAGGACGAGGGCTCGTCGGGCGGCGGCAAGAAGATCGCCATCGGCATCAAGTACGACCAGCCGGGCCTCGGCCAGAAGACGCCGCAGGGCTACTCCGGCTTCGACGTGGACGTGGCCAAGTACGTCGCCAAGAAGCTCGGTTACAACGAGAACCAGATCGAGTGGAAGGAGTCGAAGAGCGCCGACCGCGAGACCATGCTGCAGCGCGGTGACGTGCAGTTCATCGCCGCCACCTACTCGATCACCCCGAAGCGCGAGAAGAAGGTCGACTTCGCCGGTCCGTACCTGCTCGCGCACCAGGACGTCCTGGTCCGCGCCGACGACAGCTCGATCAAGTCTCCGGCCGACCTCAACAGCAAGAAGCTCTGCTCGGTCACCGGCTCCACCTCCGCGCAGAACATCAAGGACAGCCTGGCGCCCAAGGCGAACCTGCTGAACTACCCGACGTACTCGGCCTGTCTGACCGGTCTGCAGAACAAGGCCATCGACGCGCTGACCACCGACGACTCGATCCTGGCCGGTTACGCCTCCCAGGACCAGTTCAAGGGCAAGTTCAAGCTGGGCGGCCTGAGGATGACCAACGAGAACTACGGCATCGGCGTCAAGAAGGGCAGCGACCTCAAGGCCAAGATCAACAAGGCTCTGGAGGACATGGTCTCGGACGGTTCCTGGGAGAAGGCCGTGAAGGCCAACTTCGGCCCGGCGAACTACCAGTACGAGAAGGCGCCGAAGATCGGCGACATCAAGAGCTGACCCAGCACCCCCGGGTGCGCCGCCCACGGGGGAGCGGCGCACCCGGGGCCCGGCCCCTTCACACGCGGAAGCGCGGGAGATCGTGTTCGACTTTCTTTCAGGCTATGACCTGCTGGGAGCCTTCTGGGTGACCGTGCAGCTCACGCTGCTCTCGGCCGCCGGCTCCCTGGTCTGGGGCACCCTGCTGGCCGGCATGCGCGTCGGCCCGGTGCCCCTCATGCGGGGCTTCGGTACCGCCTACGTCAACATCGTGCGGAACATCCCGCTGACGGTGATCATCCTGTTCACCTCGCTGGGCCTGAACCAGACCCTCGGGGTCGGCCTGGGCTCCCAGGACTTCGGCACCATCAACTTCCGGCTCGCCGTACTCGGCCTGGTCGCCTACACCTCGGCGTTCGTCTGCGAGGCGATCCGTTCCGGCATCAACACGGTGCCGGTCGGGCAGGCGGAGGCGGCCCGGGCGCTCGGGCTGAGCTTCACGCAGGTGCTGACCCTGATCGTGCTGCCGCAGGCGTTCCGCTCGGTCGTCGGCCCATTGACCAACGTCCTGATCGCGCTCACCAAGAACACCACGGTGGCGGCCGCGATCGGCGTCGCCGAGGCGGCCCTGCTGATGAAGGAGATGATCGAGAACGAGGCCCAGCTGCTGCTGATCGCCGCCGTGTTCGCGTTCGGCTTCGTGTGCCTGACGCTGCCGACCGGCCTGATCCTCGGCTGGGTGGGCAAGAAGGTGGCGGTGAAGCGATGAGCGGCTCGGTGCTGTACGACGCGCAGGGGCCCAGGGCCAAGCGGCGCAACGTCCTCTACTCGATCGTGTTCGTCCTCGCCCTCGCGGCGCTCGTGTGGTGGGTCTTCCAGAGCCTGAGCGACAAGGAGCAGCTGGACTGGGCGAAGTGGAAGCCGTTCCTGTCCGGGTCCGAGGCGTGGACCACGTACATCCTGCCGGGCCTGAAGAACACGCTGATCGCGGCGGCCCTGTCGATGGTCATCGCGCTGCCGCTCGGCGCCTTCTTCGGCATCGCGCGGCTCTCCGACCACGTCTGGGTCAGAGTGCCGGCCGCCGTGGTGGTGGAGTTCTTCCGCGCCATCCCGGTGCTGATCCTGATGATCTTCGGGAACGCGCTGTACGCCCAGTACACCGACGTCGGTTCGGACGACCGGCCGCTGTACGCCGTCGTCACCGGCCTCGTGCTCTACAACGCCTCCGTCCTGGCGGAGATCGTCCGCGCGGGCATCCTGGCTCTGCCCAAGGGCCAGACGGAGGCCGCCCAGGCCATCGGTCTGCGCAAGACCCAGGTCATGACGTCGATCCTGCTGCCGCAGGCGGTCACCGCGATGCTGCCGGCGATCGTCAGCCAGCTCGTGGTGATCGTGAAGGACACCGCGCTCGGCGGCGCGCTCCTCACCTTCCCGGAACTGCTGGCCTCGGTCTCCCCGATGAGCTCCTACTACGGCGCGAACACCATCGCGAGCTTCACGGTGGTGGCGCTGATCTACGTGGTGCTCAACTTCAGCCTCACCAGCTTCGCGAGCTGGCTGGAGCGGCGGCTGCGGCGCGGGAAGAAGTCGACCGGTGCGGTGCTCCCGCCCACGGCGGTGGCGGGCGCCGAGACGACCGGCGCCGCCGCCTGACGGGCGGTCAGCCGACAGACGTGCCACGTCATGGGGCGGGGGCAGTGGAGTGATCACCACTGCCCCCGTCGCTTGACGCGAGCAGCGGCAATAGGTTGCATACTTTCTGTGATCGTGCACCCTGCTCCAACCGTCTGTTCACGTCTGTCCGTCAGGACACCGCCACGGGCAGGGAGCGCCGCGCCGTGGATCCGGTGATCGTCGTCGGAGCGGGGCCCGTCGGGCTCGCGCTCGCCCTGGCACTGGCGCGTCAGGAAGTACCGACCGTCGTACTCGACGAGACGCCGGGCAGGGAAGCGCCACGCGCCGCCCGCACCGTCGTACTGCGCGAGGACACGGCCGCCCTCATGGAGCGGCTGGCCGGTGTGCCGCTCGGCCGGACGGGACTGCGCTGGACCGGATGGCGGTCCATGCGGCGCAAGCAGGTGACGAACGAAGTCGACTTCGGCGACCCGGAGGCCCCGGGATCGGCCGGGCCGGCGCCGCTGCACATCGCCCAGCACGTGCTGACCGGCGCGCTGCGCGCCGCCGTCGCCCGCTCGCCCCTGGTCGAGCTCGCCCCCGACAGCCGGCTCGACGCCATGGAGCAGGAACCCACGGGCGTGACCGCGCACACCCGCGGGCCGGACGGCACCTGGTGGCGCGGCAGCCACCTGGTCGGCTGCGACGGCCCACGCTCGACCGTGCGCAAACTGCAGGACATCCGCTTCCCCGGCCGCACGGCCGTCGAACGGCACGCCGTGGCCGCGTTGCGCGCCGAACTGCCCCGGCCCGAGGAAGCGTTCCTCCACCGCACACCGCCCTGGCGGACGACCGGCCCCTTCGCCGGGGAGATCACCGCGCGTCCGCTCCCCGACGGCGTCTGGCGGCTGGACTGGCTGCTGCCGCCCGGCAAGGACCTGGTCACGCCCGAACTGCTGCTCGACCGCGTCCGGGAGACCCTCACCGGCTGGACCGGCGAGCCCGCACCGGCGTACGAACTCCTCGACACCGGAGTCCACACGGTCCACCACCGGGTGGCCCGACGCTGGCGCGCCGGGCGGGTCTTCCTCGCCGGGGACGCGGCGCACCTGCTGGGCGCGTTCGGCACCCAAGGACTGGACGAGGGCCTGCGGGACGCCGACAACCTCGCCTGGAAGCTGGCCTCCGTCTGGCACCACGGGCCCAACGAGGCACTGCTGGACAGCTACCAGACGGAGCGGCGCGCCGTCGTGGCGGCCCGGCTGCGCGCGGCGGACCAGGTACTGCCGGTGCTGCGCGGAGGCGGGGGGCTGCGGTCCTACGTCCCCGGGGCGGCGCGCGGGCACGACGCGCTGCTCATGGACGGCCATCTGGGGCGCGGGACGCTGGGCGCTCCAGGGTCGTACGCCGACTCGCCGCTCGCGCCCGATCCCTCCGACGCCGAGGCGCCCGTGGACACGCCGGCCGGCGCGCAGGTCGCCGATGTGGTGGTGACCGCGGAGGACGGCGCGTTCGTGCCGCTGCGGGACCGGCTGGGCCGCGGGGCGCTGCTGGTGGTGCTGGTGGCGCCGGGCACGGTGGTGTGGGAGCGCCGGCACTGGGTGAGCGCCGGGATCATGCCCCGGCTGGCGGCCGCGGTGGCCGCCCTGCCGCACCCGGCCGAACTGCTGGTCGCCGAGGGCTACCCGGGGGCGGCCCCGCACACCGTGCTCCTGGTACGGCCCGACGGGCACCTGGTCACGACGATGAGCGGAGTGCGTCCGGCCGACCTCTACACGGCGGCCGAGACCGCGCTCGGCGGCGCGGCACGCTCGGAGGCGCACGCCGAGGCGGGCACGCGCTGAGCCAGGCGCACACGGAGGCGACGGCGCGCGCCGGCGCAGGCACGCGCTCAGGCTACGGCGCGTGCTGACGCGACGGCGCGTCGAAGGCGGCAGTCGCCGGGCGGGCACGCTCTGAGCCAGGCACGCGCTCAGGCGACGGCCCGTGCTCAGGCACGCGCGCGCTCAGGCGACCACGCGTCGAAGGCGGCAGGCGGACACGCGCCGGGCGCCGCGCGCTGGGAAGGGCGTGTGCGGGCGCGTGTCCGGGGGCCCGGCGCGCTGGGAGGGGCGCGTCTTGACGCGGACGGACCGGCGGGCGCGGAAGGGGCTCGCCGGTGTGCGGGCCGCCCGAGGGACCCTCGTGGGGGCCGGAGCAGCCTCGGTGCGGATCGGTGTGGAGCACGCCGGCGCCGAGCACCATGACCTGTACGCCGGGCGGGCGCGGGGTGGGACCGGGCGCGCCGGGCGGACCGTACGCGCCGTCACCGCGCGTCCGCATGGTGACAGTCGGTTGACCGGTCCCCGGGCTCGTGGTGTACTCCGGATCGTGACCGACACCGATGTGCGCCTGTGGCGGAGGGTCCACATGGACCTCGTCCGCTACGCGGGCTGCGTGTGTCGCCCGTCCTGCTGAACTCGCGTTCCCCTTCCGACTTCACCGCGCGCGCCGCTCCCGTGCTGTCGCGCGCTTTCCGCGAACGTTCCTCAGGACGGTGTACGTGTCTGCCTCCCCTACTGCTTCCCTGTCCGCTCCCGCCTCGGCGTCCACGTCCCCCTCGGCGCCCACCCAGGCGGAACTCCTCGACTTCGTCCGGCGCACCGCCGCCGACACCGAACTGATCGCCTCGCTGCCGCTCGACCCGGAGGGCCGCACCTGGGTGCGCCTGACCGGCCCCGGCGGCAGCGAGGCCTGGTTGATCAGCTGGCCGCCGGGCAGCGGCACCGGCTGGCACGACCACGCCGACTCGGTCGGCGCCTTTCTCACCGCGGCCGGTGAGCTGCGGGAGAACTCCCTCGCCGCCCGGCTGCCCACCGACGGCTGGAAGACCCTGGAACTGACGGACGGCGTGGACCGGGAGCGACGGCTTCCGGCAGGTCAGGGCCGCGCGTTCGGCCGCCACCACGTCCACGAGGTCCTCAACGAGTCCACCGACCGGCACGCGATCTCCGTGCACGCCTACTACCCGCCGCTGCCGCGGATCCGCCGTTACAGCCGCACGGGGCACACGCTGCGCCTGGAGCAGGTCGAGCGACCGGAGGACTGGCAGTGAGCGGGGCCGGACAGCGACCGCCGGTCGGTGTCGACGAACTGCTGGAGCGGGTGCGGCAGGGGTACGAGCGGGTCGAGCCGGGCGAGGCGTACGCCGCCGCCCGGGCCGGCGAGGCCCTGCTGGTGGACATCCGGTACGCCGCGCTGCGGGAGCGGGACGGGCTGATCCCCGGCGCCCTGGTCGTCGAGCGCAACGAACTGGAGTGGCGGCTGGACCCCCTGGGCAGCCACCGCCTCCCGGAGGCCACCGGCCACGATCTGCGCCCCGTCGTGGTCTGCAACGAGGGATACGCCTCCAGCCTGGCGGCGGTGTCCCTGCACCAGCTGGGCCTGAGCCGGGCGACCGACCTCGTCGGCGGCTTCCAGGCCTGGCGGGCGGCCGGACTTCCGGTGACGCCGTACATCCGGTGACGTCATGGGGGCGCACCCGGACGGAGCGGAAACGGCCGCTCGGGTCGCTCCCCGCGCCGGCCCGGCCGCCCTGGCGCGGGTCCGGCCGTCCTGGTGGCTCAGGCGTCCGACGGGCGCTACGGGAGGTGCGGGGTCCGTGCCGCCCTCGGCGGTGAGGCGGATGGGTGTCCTGCCGGCCTTCTCGGCCCCGCGTCCGCGCGGCGGGGCGACGGTGTGCCCTCAGTACCCCTCGTTCTCGAGGAACTCGGTGTCCTCGCCCTCCTCCTCCAGCGCCTGTCTGACCACCCGCAGGGCCAGACCCTGGGAGTAGCCCTTGCGGGCGAGCATGCCGGCCAGCCGGCGCAGCCGTTTGTCCCGGTCGAGGCCCCGGGTGGAGCGCAGCTTGCGGGCGACGAGCTCGCGCGCCGTGGCCTCCTCCTGTTCGGCGTCGAGCCGCCCGACGGCCTCGTCGATCAGCGTGGCGTCGACGCCCTTGGTCCGCAGTTCCCGGGCGAGGGCCCGCCGGGCCAGTCCGCGCCCGTGATGCCGGGACTCCACCCAGGCGTCCGCGAACGCGCTGTCGTCGATCAGCCCGACCTCCTCGAACCTGGACAGCACCTCCTGCGCCGCGTCGTCCGGGATCTCCCGTTCGCGCAGGGCGTCGGCGAGCTGCTTGCGAGTGCGCGGGGTCCCGGTGAGCAGGCGCAGGCAGATCGCGCGCGCCCGCTCCACCGGGTCCCCCGGAGACTCCCCCCGCTCAGCCCTCGACAAGGAGGAAGCGTCTCCGTCCACCGCGGGCGCCTCGCCGAAGTCCCGCCGACGACGCCCGCGCCCGCCGTGCGCCCCGCCGTCACGCGAGCCGCCCCGGCGTGGACCAGCCGTCCGTGATCCACCGGCTCCACGCGTCCCACCGTCACCCGGCTCGCCGTCCGGGTCTCCCCCGTGCCCGTCGGCGAAGCCGGCGGCCGTGAAGCCGCCCTCGTCACCGTCCGACCGGTGAGGCCGGTCGCCGGCGTACCCGCTGCCGTCATCCGGCCAGTAGGCCCCGTCGTCCCCGTCCCCGTACGTGCTGTCACCGTCCGGCCGGTACAGGCCGTCGCCCCGGTACGCGCCGGCGCCGTCCGCCCCGACGCGGTCCCCGGTGCCCCTCCCCCGTGGGGCACCGGAGGCCGCGCGTCCGCGCTCGTACGCGGGCTCGTACTCGTACTCGGCCCAGTCGGTTCGTCGTGTCACGGGTCAGCTCTTGGCTGCGGCGGCCTTGGGCTTGGTGGCCTTGGCGGCCGCCGGTGCGGGCACCGTCTTGGCCGCGTCACCCGCGGCCGCGGCGACCGCGGCGTCCTCGCCCGGCTCGGCCGCCGGCTCCTCCGGTCGCACTCCGACGCCCAGCTTCACCTTGATCTTCTTCTCGATCTCGTTGGCCAGGTCGGGGTTGTCCTTCAGGAAGTTGCGCGCGTTCTCCTTGCCCTGGCCGAGCTGGTCGCCCTCGTACGTGTACCAGGCACCGGCCTTGCGCACGAAGCCGTGCTCCACGCCCATGTCGATCAGACCGCCCTCGCGGCTGATGCCCTGCCCGTAGAGGATGTCGAACTCCGCCTGCTTGAAGGGCGGCGCGACCTTGTTCTTCACGACCTTGCAGCGGGTGCGGTTGCCGACCGCCTCCGTGCCGTCCTTCAGGGTCTCGATGCGGCGGATGTCGATGCGCACGGAGGCGTAGAACTTCAGCGCGCGGCCACCGGTCGTCGTCTCCGGGGAGCCGAACATCACGCCGATCTTCTCGCGCAGCTGGTTGATGAAGATCGCCGTGGTCTTCGACTGGTTGAGGGCGCTGGTGATCTTACGGAGGGCCTGGCTCATCAGGCGGGCCTGCAGACCCACGTGCGAGTCGCCCATCTCGCCCTCGATCTCCGCGCGCGGGACGAGCGCGGCGACCGAGTCGATGACGATGAGGTCGAGCGCGCCGGAGCGGACCAGCATGTCCACGATCTCCAGCGCCTGCTCGCCGTTGTCCGGCTGGGACAGGATCAGGTTGTCGATGTCGACGCCGAGCTTGCGCGCGTACTCGGGGTCGAGGGCGTGCTCCGCGTCCACGAAGGCGACCTGGCCGCCGGCCTTCTGCGCGTTCGCCACGGCGTGCAGGGTCAGGGTCGTCTTGCCGGAGGACTCCGGTCCGTAGATCTCCACGACACGGCCGCGCGGCAGGCCGCCGACGCCGAGGGCCACGTCGAGCGCGGTCGAGCCGGTCGGGATGACCTCGATGGGCTCCTTCGACCGCTCGCCCATGCGCATGACCGCGCCCTTGCCGAATTGTCGTTCAATCTGTGCGAGCGCGGCGTCCAGCGCCTTCTCGCGGTCGGTTCCTGCCATGGGTTCCACCCGGTTTGCTTGAGTCGATCGCTTCACGTCAAAGACGCTAACGCCTGCCACTGACAATGCGCCTCGACGCATGTCCGGCCTGTGGATAACCAGGGGATCTACTACCCCGAAACGGGACGGAATCCCCTCCGTTGAGCCTGACCGGAGCCTCCATAAGAATAGATGTTCGATTTTCGTGTCAAGCGCACCACACGGGGCCCGCCGGCCCCGGCCGCCCGGCGCTCCCACCCCGGCCCGGCTGCTCCGCGCGGAGCAGCCGGCAGGCCTCCGCCCGGACGACGACGGGAGCGCCACGCGTTCGAGAGGCTCGGGCCATGTCGGTTCCCACGCTCCCGCCGCGCCCCCGGACCCGCCCGTCGCCCGTGCGCGCCCCACGCCCCGCCGAACGGCTGTGTCACGCGACCGGCCTTCTCTCCTCGTCCTGTCCGGCCTGGCCCGTCTGGTGGTGTTCGCGGTCGACGGCGGGCCGTGGGACGGGCCCGTCTCCTGGCGCAAGCCCGTCACGTTCGGACTGTCCTTCGGGGTGACGCTGATCGCGGTCGCCTGGACCGCGTCGTACCTGCGCGTCGGGGAGCGGACGCGCGCCGCGCTGCTCGTGGTGTTCGCCGCCGACTGCGTCGTCGAGGTCGGCGGCTTCACGCTCCGGGCGTGGCGCCGGGTCCCCTCGCACCTGCACACGCAGACGCCCTTCGACACGGCGGTGGCGATGACGCTCGCGGCGGGCGGCGTGGTCCTGGTGACGCTTCTGACCGTGTTCGCGCTCGCGTCCTTCCGGCGCGGGCCCGAGGGCCCGGCGGGGATGGCGCTCGCGCTGCGCTCCGGGTTCGCGATCCTGCTGGTCGCCCTGGCTTCGGGCGCCGCGGTGATCGCGCGCGGCGTGCTGCTGAGCCGGGCCGGACACCAGCAGGCGGCGTACCGCTCGACGGCCCCGCTCAAGCCGCTGCACTGGGTGAGCCTGCACGCGGTCCTGGTGCTGCCCGCGGTGGCCGGGCTGCTGTCCCGCACGTCCTGGAGCGAGCGGGTCCGCCGGCGGATCGTGACCGCGGCGGTGGGCGCCTACGCCGCCGCCGTCGCCGCCGGGGTCTGGGCGGTCCTCGGCCGGTGAAGGCCGCGGCCACGTCGTCCCGCCCCGCCGGCCGCTACCCGGAGGTGCCCTCCTCGGCCACGGCGGTCCGCGCTTCGGCCGCCCCGCTCTCCGCGGCGCTCCCGGCCCCCTCCGACGCCGCCGTCCCGGCCTCCGCCTCGGGCTGCTGCTCCCACAGCCGTCGCACGCGCGCGGCCAGGCCCGGAGCCGGGACCCGGCTGCGGTGGCCCTGGACGCGGGGGTCGTCCGTGACGGCGTACCGCTTCACGTACGCCCCCAGGAACGCCTGCAGGGTGGCGACCGCGGGAATGGCGATCAGGGCGCCGACGGCCCCGAGCAGCGCGGTGCCGGCGATGACCGATCCGAAGGCGACCGCGGGGTGGATGTCCACGGTCCTCGAGGTCAGCTTGGGCTGCAGCATGTAGTTCTCGAACTGCTGGTAGACCACGACGAAGACCAGCACCCACACCGCGTACCACGGGTCGACCGTGAAGGCGATCAGCATCGGCAGGGCGCCCGCGAGATAGGTGCCGATGGTGGGTATGAACTGCGACACCAGCCCGACCCAGACGCCGAGCACGGGCGCGTACGGAACGCCCAGGGCCAGCAGCAGGACGTAGTGGGCGATCCCCGAGACGAGCGCCATCAGGCCGCGCGAGTACAGATAGCCGCCGGTCTTGTCGACGGCGATCTCCCACGCGCGCAGTACCTCGGCCTGGCGGGCCGGCGGCAGCACGGAGCACAGGGCGCGGCGCAGCCGTGGCCCGTCGGCGGCGAAGTAGAACGAGAACAGCCCGACCGTCAGCATCTGGAACAGCCCGCCGAGCACCTGCGCGGACACGTCCAGGACGCCCGCCGCGCTGTTCTGCGCGTACTTGCGCAGCCAGTCGGAGTGGAGCAGGCCCTCCTGGATGTCGACGCGCCGCAGTTCGGTGTGGAACGTGGCGTTGACCCAGTTGATGACGGAGTCGAGGTAGTCCGGGAAGCCCTCGATCATCTTGATGATCTGACCGGCGAGCATCGAGCCGAGCAGTGTGACGAAGCCCGCGGTCGCGATCGCCAGGGCGAGGAAGACCAGGAAGGTCGCGAATCCCCGCCGCATGCCGCGGGCGGCCATGCGGCTCACCGCGGGCTCGATGGCCAGGGCCAGGAAGAACGCGATGAGGATGTTGATCAGCAGGCCGGTCACCTGGTGGAACGCCCAGCTGCCGAACTGGAAGGCGGCGATGAGCGCGAGCGCGAGCACCATGGCTCGCGGCAGCCAGCGCGGCATACGGGCACCCGGCCCGGCGGCGCCCGCGGCCGGGGGCCGGGAAGGCGGCGTCGTACCGGTCGGGGGTGCTTGCCGGGCCGTCCGCCCGGACTCGTCAGTGGGTGCCACGGTGCAAGTCTCGCCCACGCCGCCGGCGATCCGGCACAGCCCCGTGATCGTCGTGCCCGCTCAGCGCCTCTCCCCCGGGACGTTCATGACATGGCAGACCACGCGCCACACGTCCTTGGCCTCCCAGCCGGCCGCCAGCGCCTCGTGCACCGTGCGTCCGCCGAGCTCCGACATCACGTGGTCGCGTGCGAAGGTGTCGGCGTAACCCACGCCGAAGTGCTCCGCCATCCGCTCCCAGAAGACCGTCAACCGCATGACTCCAGTATCCCGCCCCTGGGAGTGACCCCGAGCCGGGACCGCCTGCCGGGGCCGCTTCCCGCCCTACGGTCTGACGCATGGCCGAGACCGGAGCTTCCCCCTCTTCCCCGCCGCCCTTGGCGTCCTCCCCGCTGTTCCGCGCCGAGCACTTCGTGTGGCTGACCGCGCGCGTGCTGGAGCAGCGGCTGTTCGCGCACCATTTCCTGAACGGCGGAGCGGACCCGGTGGAGACGGCGCTGGACGCCTACCGCAACGAGGACGGCGGGTACGGCCACGCGCTGGAGCCCGATCTGCGCGGCCCCGTCAGTCAGCCGCTGCACACGGCCCGCGCACTGCGCGTCCTGGACTCCGTCGGCCGCTGCGGCGGCGCGCGGGTGGAGCGCGTGTGCCGCTATCTGACCTCCGTCTCCACCGCGGACGGCGCGCTGCCGGCGGTCCATCCCGGTCAGCGCGGCTATCCGACGGCCCCCTTCGTGCCGATCCTGGACGACCCGCCGAGCGACCTGCTCGCCACCGGGCCGGTGGTGGGCCTGTTGCACCGCAACGAGGTGTGGCACGCCTGGCTGTTCCGAGCGACCGACTTCTGCTGGCAGCGGATCGAGTCCCTGCGGGCCACCCACCCCTACGAGGCCGAGGCGGCCGTCACCTTCCTGGACGCCGTGCCCGACCGGCCGCGCGCGCAGGCCGCCGCCGAACGGCTCGGCCGTCTGGTGCGCGAACAGCGGCTCGCGGCGCTGGACCCCGCCGGTCTCGAGTCCTGGCCGGTCGCGCCCGGCTACGCACCTGGGGAGCACCACTTCCCGCACGACTTCGCCAGGACGCCGAACTCCCTGGCGCGGGCCTGGTTCACGGACCAGGAGATGAACCGCTCCCTGGACTTCCTGGCGGGCCGGCAGCAGCAGGACGGCGGCTGGCCGGTCACCTGGCGCCAGTGGGCTCCGGGCACCGCGCTGGAAGCGCGCCCCATGGTGACGATCGAGGCGTTGCGCACCCTCAGGGCGCACGGCCGCGCCATCGGCTGAGACCGGGCGGACGCACCGGCGGACCGGCCGTGGCCGTGGCTCAGCCGCCCAGGGCCCGCGCCCCCGCCGTCACCACCACGGCCGCCGCGACGACGAGCAGGAACGGCGCCCGCAGCACCAGCGCCACGGCGGCGGCCGCGAGCCCGGCCGCCCGCGCGTCCAGGACCAGCGAGGGCCCGTCGGCGAACGTCTGCTGGGCGGTGAGGGCGGCGAGCAGGGCCACCGGCAGCAGCGCGGCGAGCCGCCTCACCAGCGGCCGTTCCAGGACGCCCGCCGGAACGAGCAGTCCGGCGAGCTTGACGGCGTAGCAGCCGGCGGCGGTCAGGGCGACCGCGATCCAGGTGTTCAACGTTCTTCCTTTCGTATCTCGTCCCGCGCCCCGTCCGGGGCGGGCCTGCGCCGGCCCTCCAGGTACAGCACGGCCGGCGCGGCGAGCGCCGCCGCCAGGACCGGCACCCCGGCCGGCAGGACGGGCAGCAGGCCGAGCCCGAGGGCGACGGCGAGGGCGGCGACGGCCCGCTCGGTGACGGTCTTGAGCATGGGGGCGAGCAGGGCCAGGAACACGGCGGGCCCGGCCGCGTCCAGGCCCCACGCGTCGGTGTCCCCGAGGGCCTTGGCGCCCAGCGCGCCCAGGAGCGTGGTGAGGTTCCACAGCAGGTACAGGCTGGCCCCGGTGACGGTGAAGCCGATCCGCGCGCCGCGCCGAGCGGGCTGGGCGAGCGCCACCGCCGTGGTCTCGTCGATGACCCATTGGGCGGCGAGCGGCCGCACGGCGCGCGGGAGGGCCAGCAGCTGGGACAGGCGCAGCCCGTAGAAGGCGTTGCGGACCCCCAGGAAGAAGGCGCCCGCGGCCGCCGTGAACGGGTTCCCGCCGGCCGCCAGCGCCCCGACGAGCGCGAACTGGGACGCGCCGGTGAACACCAGCAGGCTGAGCGCGCAGGTCTGGAGCAGCGTGAGCCCGCTGCCGGCCGAGGTCACCCCGAAGGCGAACCCGGACAGTCCTACGGCGATCCCGACCCCGAGGGCGTCCCGGACGACGGCGGAGTCCGGTCTCCGGTCGCCGGCGTCTCCGGCGCCGCCGGGGCGCATGTCTGCGAGAGCTGTCTCTTCTGCCACACCCCGGACGGTAGGAGCAGCCGTGACCTCGTGTCTTGTACGTTCTTGCGCTCCCGCTGGTACGCCCCCGGCGGGACGCCCACGATCCGGGAGAAGTGCCGGCTCAGGTGCGACTGGTCGGTGAACCCGACGGCCGCGGCGACGTCCGCCGGCGCGGTGCCCGCGTCCAGCAGCCGTCTGGCCCGGCGCACCCGGGTGTCGGTCAGCCAGGTGTGCGGGGGCATCCCGTAGGCCTCCCGGAAGGCCCGCAGCAGGGCGAACGGGCTCGTCTCGAGTTCGGCCGCCAGGGCCTCCAGGGTGGGCGGCCCGGCCAGGCGTTCCTCCAGGACGGCACGCGCGCGGGCCGCCGCCGCTGTGCCCGCCGTGCGGACCTCCCGCTGCGGCAGCGGCCCGCCGTTCAGCCGCAGCAGCCGGGTCACCGCGATCCGCAGCAGCGTGTCGGCGGCCAGCGCGTCGCCCTCGTCCACGGCCCGTAGCACCCGGTGCACCAGCGCGGCGGCGTAGGGATCGTCGAGGACCGGGCTGACGAACCCGGGCGTCCCGCGGATCACGGTCGTCTCCGCCGCGATCTCGGCCACCAGTTCGGGCGTCGGGTACACGGCCCCGTACCGCCAGCCCTCGGGCACACCGGCCCGCCCGGTGTGCGGGGTGTCCGGATTGACCAGCGCGAGCGCCCCGGGCCCCGCGTACTGGTCCGACCCCCGGTGGTGGAACACCTCGACGCCCTCGGCGATGGCGGCGATCACGAAGTGCTCGTGGGTGTGGCGCACGAACGTCTTGCGGACGTACCTGGCACGCAGCAGGTCGACACCGGGCAGTTCCTCGTACCGCCAGTGCCGTGCCCGCTCCTCGCCGGATCCCGCCATGCGTCCGATTCTCCGCCGATGGCGCCGGCCGGACGCCCCCGCCACCGGCCGCAGAGGCAAAAGCCCAGCTCAGGGCCGTTTGTCAGTGGGCGGGTGCAGGATGGACGCATGGCAGGCGATCCGCAGCGAGCCCTCGGCGGCTTCTCCCCCGCGACCCGCGGCTGGTTCACGGGGGCCTTCTCCGCGCCCACCGCGGCCCAGACGGGAGCGTGGCAGGCGATCGGCGAGGGCGCGGACGTGCTGGTGGTCGCGCCGACCGGCTCCGGCAAGACCCTGGCCGCGTTCCTGGCCGCCCTCGACCAGCTCGCCTCCACACCGCCCCCGGCCGACCCGAAGAAGCGCTGCCGGGTGCTGTACGTCTCACCGCTCAAGGCCCTCGCCGTCGACGTGGAGCGCAACCTGCGCAGCCCGCTCACCGGCATCCGCCAGGAATCCGTCCGGCTGGGCCTGCCCGAGCCGGAGGTGAGGGTCGGCATCCGCTCCGGCGACACCCCGGCCGCCGAGCGCCGCGCCCTGTCCACGCGCCCGCCGGACATCCTGATCACCACCCCCGAGTCGCTGTTCCTCATGCTGACGTCGGCCACGCGCGACGCGCTGACCGGTGTGGAGACGGTGATCCTGGACGAGGTGCACGCGGTCGCGGGCACCAAGCGCGGCGCGCACCTCGCGCTGTCCCTGGAGCGCCTGGACGAGCTGCTGCCCAGGCCGGCCCGCCGCATCGGCCTGTCCGCGACCGTGCGCCCGGTCGACGAGATCGCCCGCTACCTCTCGCCCCGCCGCAAGGTGGAGATCGTCCAGCCCGAGTCCGGCAAGGAGTTCGACCTCTCGGTCGTCGTCCCGGTCGAGGACCTGGGCGAGCTCGGCGGCTCCCCGGCAGCCGACGGCGACGAAGGCGCGGAACGGCCCTCGATCTGGCCGCACGTCGAGGAGCGCATCACCGATCTCGTCCAGGCCCATCGCTCCACGATCGTGTTCGCGAACTCACGGCGGCTCGCCGAACGCCTGTGCAATCGGCTCAACGAGATCGCCTACGAGCGGGCGACCGGGGAGTGTCTGGACGAGCACCACTCCCCGGCCGAGCTGATGGGCGGCTCCGGCGCGGCGCACGGCGCGCCGGCGGTCATCGCCCGCGCGCACCACGGCTCGGTCTCCAAGGAGCAGCGCGCCCTGGTCGAGGAGGACCTCAAGGCGGGCCGCCTGCCGGCGGTGGTGGCCACCTCCAGCCTGGAGCTGGGCATCGACATGGGCGCCGTGGACCTCGTCGTCCAGGTGGAGTCGCCGCCGTCCGTGGCCTCCGGCCTGCAACGGGTCGGCCGCGCGGGACACCAGGTCGGCGCGGTCTCCACCGGCGTGGTCTTCCCCAAGTACCGCGGTGACCTGGTCCAGGCGGCGGTGGTCACCGAGCGGATGCGTTCCGGCGCCATCGAGTCGCTGCGGGTGCCCGCCAACCCCCTGGACGTCCTCGCCCAGCAGCTCGTCGCGATGACGTCCATGGACACCTGGCAGGTGGACGACCTGCTCGCCCTGGTCCGGCGGGCGGCTCCGTTCGCCACGCTGCCGGAGTCGGCCTTCACCGCCGTGCTCGACATGCTCGCCGGCCGATATCCTTCCGACGCGTTCGCCGAGCTGCGCCCACGGGTGGTGTGGGACCGCGTGACGGGCACGGTCACCGGCCGTCCCGGCGCGCAGCGCCTCGCCGTCACCTCCGGGGGCACGATTCCCGACCGCGGTCTCTTCGGGGTGTTCCTCGCCGGCTCCGACCCGAAGAAGGGCGGCGGCCGGGTCGGCGAGCTGGACGAGGAGATGGTCTACGAGTCCCGGGTCGGCGACGTCTTCACCCTCGGCACCAGTTCCTGGCGCATCGAGGACATCACCCGCGACCGGGTCCTGGTCTCCCCCGCGCCCGGAGTGCCCGGCCGACTGCCGTTCTGGAAGGGCGACCAGCTGGGCCGCCCGCTGGAACTGGGCCGCGCGGTGGGCGCGTTCCTGCGCGAGGTCGGATCGCTGTCCGAGCAGGACGCGCGGCTCAGGCTGCTGACGGCCGGCCTCGACGCGTGGGCCGCGGACAACGTCCTCTCCTACCTGGCCGAACAGCGCGAGGCCTGCGGTCACGTCCCCGACGACCGGACGATCCTCGTGGAGCGCTTCCGCGACGAACTGGGCGACTGGCGCGTCGTCGTCCACTCCCCCTTCGGCGCCCAGGTGCACGCCCCGTGGGCGCTGGCGCTCGGCGCCCGGCTCTCCGAGCGGTACGGCATGGACGCACAGGTCATGCACGCCGACGACGGCATCGTGCTGCGCCTGCCGGACGCCGACCTCATGAGCCTGGACCTGCTCGACCAGGAACCCGTGAGGGCCGGTTCGGAGTACGACGCCGATCAGGCGCCCGTCGGCGCGGCGGACGTCGCCTTCGACAAGGGCGAGGTCGACCGGATCGTCACCGACCAGGTCGGCGGCTCGGCCCTGTTCGCCTCCCGCTTCCGCGAGTGCGCGGCCCGCGCGCTGCTGCTGCCGCGCCGTAACCCGGGCAAGCGCACCCCGTTGTGGCAGCAGCGCCAGCGCGCCGCCCAACTACTGCAGGTGGCAAGCGAGTTCGGGTCGTTCCCGATCGTCCTGGAAGCGGTTCGCGAGTGCCTCCAGGACGTCTTCGACGTCCCCGGACTCGTCGAGCTGATGGGCGACATCGAGTCCCGCAGGGTCCGCCTGGTCGAGGTCACCACACCGGAGCCGTCCCCGTTCGCCCGCTCGCTGCTCTTCGGTTACGTCGCCCAGTTCCTGTACGAGGGTGACTCCCCGCTCGCCGAGCGCCGCGCCGCCGCCCTCTCCCTGGACTCGCGGCTGCTGGCCGAGCTGCTGGGCCAGGCGGAGCTGCGCGAACTGCTGGACGCCGAGGTGCTGGTCGAGCTGGAGCGGGAGCTGCAGTGGCTGACCGAGGACCGCCGCGTCAAGGACGTCGAGGGCGTCGCCGACGTCCTGCGGCTGCTCGGCCCGCTCACCGACGCCGAACTGGCCCAGCGGGGCGCGGAGCCCGGCTGGGCGTCCGAACTCGCCGCCGCCCGGCGGGCCATCCGGGTCAGGATCGCCGGAACCGACCACTGGGCCGCCGTCGAGGACGCGGGCCGGCTGCGCGACGCGCTCGGCACGGCGTTGCCGGTCGGCGTCCCGGAGGCGTTCACCGAGCCCGTGAAGGACCCGCTGGGCGACCTCCTCGCCCGCTACGCCCGCACCCACGGCCCGTTCACGTCGGCGACCGCCGCCGCCCGCTTCGGCCTGGGCGTCGCGGTCACCGAGGGCGCGCTGCACCGGCTCGCCGGAGGCGGCCGGGTCGTCCAGGGCGAGTTCCACCCGGCGGGCATCGGCCAGGAGTGGTGCGACACGGCGGTCCTGCGCCGGCTGCGCCGGCGCTCGCTGGCAGCGCTGCGGCACGAACTGGAGCCGGTGCCACCGGCCGCGCTCGCCCAGTTCCTGCCGCAGTGGCAGCACATCGGCAAGGGCCACGGGCTGCGCGGCGTCGACGGACTGGTGCGCGCCATCGAGCAGATGCAGGGGGCATCCGTGCCCGCCTCCGCGCTGGAGAAGCTGGTCCTGCCCTCCCGGGTGGCGGACTACACCCCCGCGATGCTCGACGAACTCACCGCGGCCGGCGAGGTCGTCTGGGCGGGTGCGGGGGCACTGCCCGGCAAGGACGGCTGGATCTCCCTCTACCTCGCCGACGCGGCTCCACCGCTCCTGCCGCCACCGCATCCCCTGGAACCGACAGCGCTCCACCAGTCGGTCCTGGACGCCCTTTCCGGCGGCTACGGCCTGTTCTTCCGTCAGATCGCCGACCAGGTCCGCGCGACCACCCACCCCGAGGCCACGGATCCCCAACTCGCCGACGCCCTCTGGGACCTGGCCTGGTCCGGGCGGCTCACCAACGACACGCTCGCCCCGATGCGCTCCCTGCTGGGCTCGGGCCGCACCGCGGGGTCCACGGCGCACCGCGCCAAGCGCGCCGTCCCGCGCGGTCGCTACGGCTCGCTGACCGCGGCCGCCCGCACCGCCTCCCGAGGCGGCCCGCCGACCGTCGCGGGCCGCTGGTCCCTGCTGCCCGGCCGCGACACCGACGCCACCGTGCGCGCCCACGCCCTGGCCCGCGTCCTCCTCGACCGGCACGGGGTGGTCACCCGTGGAGCGGTGTCCGCGGAAGGCGTGGAAGGCGGCTTCTCGGCCGTGTACCGGGTGCTGTCCGTCTTCGAGGAGAGCGGACAGGCCCGGCGCGGGTACGTGGTGGAGGGGCTGGGCGCCGCCCAGTTCGCCATGGAGGGCGCGGTCGACCGGCTCCGCGCGGTGGCGAACGCCCGTGAGCGGGCGGAGGGTCTGCCCGGTACGGCCCTCGGACGGGACGGCGGCCCGGACGGGTTCGGCTCCCTGCCCGCCCAGCCGCGTCCCGGCGGCTTCGACACGGCCGACGGATTCGGCGCCGACGCGTTCCACGGCGACGGCGCTCCCGTCGACTGGCTCGGCACCGGCAACGTCGCACCGGGCGGGCCGGCCTCGCCCCGGGACTTCGCCGCTCCCGGCTACGGAGGTCCGCGGGGCGGCGGTCCGGCCGCCCCGTACGGCGCCGGGCGCGGTGACCGTCGTGGTGGCGGCGCCGATCCCCGGGCGATCGTGCTCGCCGCCGCGGACCCCGCGAACGCCTACGGAGCCGCCCTGCCCTGGCCGGAGCCGCCGACCGGCGCCGGGCACAAACCAGGGCGCAAGGCCGGTGCCCTGGTGGTGCTCGTTTCGGGCGAGCTGACGCTCTACATGGAGCGCGGCGGGAAGACGCTGCTGGCCTGGCCCGCCACCCAGGACGGTCAGGCCGCCGACGACCCGCGCCTGGGTACGGCCGCCGAGGCACTGGCCGCGGCCGCCCGCGCGGGCTCCCTCGGTACGGTCACGGTGGAACGCGTCAACGGTGCCTCCGCGCTGACCTCCCCCATCGGCACACTCCTGGAAGGAGCGGGGTTCATCGCCACCCCGCGCGGACTGCGGCTGCGCGCATGACCGCGGCGGGCGGGTCCGTGACCGGCGCCGGAGCGCACCCGGCCGGAGCCGACGCGCACCGGCGCGTGTCACCCTTGAGCCATGCCCGAAGGTGACACGGTCTGGCAGGCGGCGGGACGACTGCACGACGCACTCGCCGGCAAGGTGCTGACCCGCAGCGACTTCCGGGTGCCGAAGTACGCCACCGTCGACCTCAGCGGCCGTGCCGTCCTGAACACCATCGCCCGGGGCAAGCACCTGCTCACCCGTGTCGAAGGGGGCCTGACCCTGCACTCGCACCTGCGGATGGAGGGCGCCTGGAAGGTGTACGGCAGCGGCGAGCGATGGAAGGGCGGCCCCGCCCACCAGATCCGCGCCGTCCTGGCCACCGCCGACCGCACCGCCGTAGGCTACCGCCTGCCCGTGCTGGAGCTCGTGCGCACCAGCGAGGAGGCCCGTACCGTCAGCCACCTCGGCCCGGACCTGCTCGGGCCCGACTGGGACCCGGACCTGGCCCTGGCCAACCTCCTCGCCGACCCGGCCCGGCAGCTCGGCGAGGCCCTGCTCGACCAGCGCAACCTCGCCGGTATCGGCAACGTCTACAAGTGCGAGCTCTGCTTCCTGCTCGGCGTGACACCGTGGCTGCCGGTCGGGGCCCTGCCCGCCGACCGCGCCGCGAAGCTGCCCGCCCTCGCCAAGCGGCTCCTGGAGGCCAACCGCGACCGTGCGGTCCGCCGGACCACCGGCCTGCGCGGGCAGGACCTGTTCGTCTACGGCCGCGCTCCACGCCCCTGTCTGCGCTGCGGCACCTCCGTGCGCGTGGCCGACCAGGGCGACGGCTCCCAGGAGCGCCCCACCTACTGGTGCCCCGTCTGCCAGGCGGGTCCCGCTCCGCCACCGGGATCGCCGCAGAGATGGCGGGAGCGCTATCGCCGTACGGCCGATTGACGTCCACTCAAGCAGCGCCGAAGCCCGCGACCGCCGTACCGAGTCGCCTGGAGTCCGCTGCCCCGCTCCTCCGTCAGGACAGGCCGGATTCTCCGTCCGGGCGGCGAGGCGGCGGCTCCCCGGTGGCGAACGGCCGGTCGTCGTCACCGTCTACGGACGGCGCTCCCCCACCGCGTCCGTAGGGCCATCCCCCGAACCCGCCGAACGGAGATCCGCCCGGGTCCGCGGTCGGCGGTCCACCGGCGGTCCCGGACGGCGCCTTTCCGGTGACGTTCCCGTCGAACGCCACCGCTCCACCGCCCTCACCGGTCCCGCCTCCACAGGCACCGGCCCCGGCGGCCCGCCCGGCGTTCGCAGCGCGCCCCCGGCACTCGGTGAGCACCCCCGTGGCCCCGCCCCTGGGCACGCAGTGCACGGGCAGCACACTCAGCCCCCAGCCTCCCGCCGCGACCGCCCCTTCCAGCACCCCCGCGTCGTTCGACAGCACCAGCCGTAGCACCGCCCACCACCACACCGCGCCGAGCCCCAGGGCGGCGCCCCAGCGCACTGCCGGCCCCGCCGTCACACGCACGCGCCCACCTCCAGCCCGACGCTAGAACCCCGCCCTCGCACACAGGAGGGCGCAACGCGGCATACGGGGGCGCTCTGCTCATCTGCTCGCGCCGGTCGACCGAACCGCAGCCCGGCCTCCACCATCACCGCACCACCCCGCCCGGGCAAACGCGGCGAACACGATAAACCCGGCGAACACGGCGATCCACGGCCCGAATGGCAGGCCCGGACGGCAGGCCCGGTCCGGGCCTGCCGTGCCCTTCACCGCAAGGCCGCCACCACAGGGCCCCACCGCGGGCCCGCCACCGCACGGCCCGGCCGACAGCCACCCCGGGGGCCGCCACGTGGCCCGGCCGACGCGAAGGCCCCGGCCGTACCTCCCCGGAGTTCCGGGCAGACCCCGGCCGGGGCCTCACAAACGTATGGGTCAGCGCACCCGCGCGCGACGGATCACGCGGCGACCACGTCCACCGCCTCGGCGGGCGCCTTGATGGTCACCCGTTCCGGTGGCACCCCGGTCACCGACACGGAACCCAGCATCGGGCGAACCGGCGTGGGCACGGTATCGGTGGCCGCGGCGGACTGAGCCAGCTCCGCGAGTGCGAGTTCGTCGCTCACTTCCCGCATGAGCTCGGACATCCGTACGTCCAGCGCGTCGCAGATGGCGGAGAGCAGCTCGGAGGAAGCCTCCTTCTGCCCCCGCTCCACCTCGGAGAGATAGCCGAGCGAGACTCGGGCGGACGAGGAGACTTCGCGCAGAGTACGGCCCTGGCGTTGGCGCTGCCGACGCAGCACGTCACCCAGCAGGCGACGGAGCAGAATCATCGGTGGCTCCCTCCTCGGACCGCGTAGCCGCATCCTTCACGCCCCACCGTACCGCCTAGCGCCGCGGCCGTGCGGGGAGCGATGTCGTGTTCACTCAGGGCTGCAAACATCAAAACCCCCCGTTCTGTTCCGTATCCTGTGCCCGCTCATTCCCGGTCTGTTCGCCCGCAATCAGCTCCAGGAGCAGTGCGAGTACGCTGCGTACACTCTCCATACGAATTTCCGCCCGGCCGCCGTTCAACCGCAGAGCGGCCGTTTTCCCGCCGCGGGAAGTGCCGGATCCGGTCGCCAAGGGCCCGGCCACGGCCATGAAAACCGTTCCGACAGGCTGTCCGTCCTGGGGGTCGGGGCCGGCGACGCCGGTGGTCGCGACACCCCAGTCGGCACCGAGCGCCGTGCGCACACCCTCCGCCATCTGGGCCGCGACCTGCGGGTCCACCGCTCCGCGCTGGGCCAGCAGGGCGGCGTCCACCCCGAGCAGTTCGTGCTTGAGCTCGGTGGCGTAGGCGGTGACCGACCCCCGGAAGACCTTGGAGGCCCCCGGCACCGAGGTGATCTCCGCCGCGACCAGCCCACCGGTCAGCGACTCCGCGACGGCGAGCGTCTCGCCCCTCACCGTGAGTAGTCGCACGACTTCGACGGCCGGTGAACTCACGCTTCCGACTCCCGCAACGCCGCGCGGCGCTCGGCGATCCCCCGTCGGCGCAGCACGACGGCCTGCCGCACGTAGTCCAGTCCCGTCACCACGGTCAGCACGACGGCCGCGGCCATCACCCAGAACCTGAGGGTGGCCAGCCAGCCCGTCAGCGCCAGCACGTACATCCCGACGGCCACGCCCTGCGTGAGCGTCTTGAGCTTGCCCCCTCTGCTCGCCGGGATGACGCCGTAGCGGATGACCAGGAAACGCAGCAGGGTGATCCCGAGTTCCCGGCCCAGGATCACGCCGGTCACCCACCAGGGCAGGTCCCCGAGAGCCGAGAGACAGATCAGCGCCGCCCCCATGATCGCCTTGTCGGCGATGGGGTCGGCGATCTTCCCGAAGTCGGTGACGAGGTCGTACGTCCGCGCCAGGTGGCCGTCGAACAGGTCCGTGATCATGGCGACGGCGAAGGCCGCCCAGGCGAACGAACGCCACGCCGGGTCGTACCCGCCGTCGGCCAGCATCAGGGCCACGAAGCCGGGCACGAGGAGCAGCCGGAGCATGGTCAGCAGATTGGCGACGTTCCACACGCTGGCCTGGTTCACGGCCGCGGCCGTGATCTTCCCGCCCCGCGCGGGCCGGCCGCCGTCCGGCTCCTGGGCCGCCCGGGCGGCCCCGCGGGACGCGGAACCGGAATCACCGGAACCGAGGCGGGCGACTCTCGAGGCCCCGGCAGCTGAGGGGGCCCCGGACACCCCGCGCGCGTCGGCGCGGCCGGAGGCCGCTCCCTGCGCGCCGGAGGTACCGCCCGCCGCGGATGCCGGGACTCCGGTCATCTGCCCGTCTCCTCACTGCCCGCGAACGCGCCCGTCAGCGGCTCGGCCACCAGGTCGACACCCTCCGTACCGACCACCTTCGCCTCGACCATACGGCCGACGATCAAACCCTCGCCGTCGGTGAGCAGCACCTGGCCGTCCGTCTCCGGCGCCTGGTGCGCGGCCCGGCCGTACACGCCCTCCTCGGGGTCCACGGACTCCACGAGCACCCGCACCGTCTCGCCGACGCGCTCCTCGGCGCGCTGCGAGACGAGTTCCTCGGCCAGCCGCGAGACACGGGCCAGCCGCTCGGCGACGACGTCCTCGTCCAGCTTGTTGTCGTACGTCGCCGCTTCGGTGCCCTCCTCGTCGGAGTAGCCGAACACGCCGATGGCGTCCAGCCGGGCGCCGTTCAGGAAACGCTCCAGCTCGGCGAGGTCGGCCTCGGACTCGCCGGGGAAGCCGACGATGAAGTTGGAGCGCACCCCGGCCTCGGGCGCCTTGCCGCGGATGGTGTCGAGCAGTTCCAGGAACCGGTCGGTGTCGCCGAAGCGACGCATGGCGCGCAGCACGCCGGGCGCGGAGTGCTGGAAGGAGAGGTCGAAGTAGGGGGCGACCTTGGGGGTGGAGGTCAGCACGTCGATGAGCCCGGGGCGCATCTCGGCCGGCTGGAGGTAGCTGACCCGCACCCGCTCGATGCCGTCGACCTCGGCGAGCTCGGGCAGCAGGGACTCCAGCAGGCGGATGTCGCCGAGGTCCTTGCCGTAGGAGGTGTTGTTCTCGGAGACCAGCATGATCTCCTTGACGCCCTGCTCGGCCAGCCACCGCGTCTCGTTCAGCACGTCGCTCGGGCGGCGGGAGATGAAGGAGCCGCGGAAGGACGGGATGGCGCAGAAGGAGCAGCGCCGGTCGCAGCCGGAGGCGAGCTTGACGGAGGCGACCGGGGCGCCGTCCAGGCGGCGGCGCAGGGGCGCGCGCGGGCCGGAGGCCGGGGCGACGCCCTCGGGGAGGTCGACGGGGCCGTGCCCGGGCAGCGCGACGGCGGTGCCCGCCTCCTGGCGCTCGGCGGGGCTGATCGGCAGGAGTCTGCGGCGGTCGCGCGGTGTGTGCGCGGCGTGGATGCCGCCGCTCAGGATGGTCTGCAGGCGGTCGGAGATGTCGGCGTAGTCGTCGAAGCCGAGCACGCCGTCGGCCTCGGGCAGTGCCTCGGCGAGCTCCTTGCCGTACCGCTCGGCCATGCAGCCCACCGCGACGACGGCCTGCGTCCTGCCGTGGTCCTTGAGGTCGTTGGCCTCCAGGAGGGCGTCGACGGAGTCCTTCTTGGCGGCTTCCACGAAGCCGCAGGTGTTGACCACGGCGACGTCCGCGTCGGCGGCGTCCTCCACGAGCTGCCAGCCGTCCGCCTCCAAACGGCCTGCGAGCTCCTCCGAGTCCACCTCGTTGCGGGCACAGCCGAGAGTGACGAGTGCGACGGTACGGCGTTCAGGCATGGGCTCAAGACTACTTCGTCTGCGCGACGGCCCATGTCGAAGGGGTTGGCCGATGTCGGCCAACCCCTTTGACGCGTACCCGCCCGGTCCCCTTTTCCGGTCCTATCCGACCTGCGGGTCGCCCTTCGTGTAGGTGAGGCGTTCCACGGCGCCCGGCTGGAACTGGTCCTCGATCTTCTTGCCGTTGACGTAGAGCTGTATGGCCCCGGCGTCGCCGAGGATGAGGTTGATCTTCGTACTGTCCTGGAAGGTCTTGGACTCGCCCTTGCCGAGGAGCCCGTCGAAGAGCATGCGGCCGCTGTGGTCCTTGGCGGAGATCCAGCTGCGCCCGTTCGCCGCGCTGACCTGGACGGTCACCTTGTCCTGGGGCGCGGCCGCGATGGCGCTGTCGGACGGGGCGGGCTTCTGGTCGGCGGGCTTGCTGTTCTTCGGCCGGGGCGAGGCGGGTGCGCCGGTGGTCGCGGTGGAGCCCTCGGCGACCTGGGCCTTGCCACTGCTGTCGGAGCCGTCGCCGCCGACGCCCTTGACGGCGGTGAAGCCGACGAAACCGACCACGACGACGATCGCGGCGACCATGGCCGCGGTCCAGTTGGGCCCGCGCCGCTCGGGACGGATGCGTTCCGCCTCGAAGAGCGGGGCGGCCGGCGTGGGGGCGGGACGCCCGCCGTGCTCGGCGTCGAACTGGGCGAGCAGCGGTGCCGGGTCCAGGCGCACCGCACGGGCCAGGGCCCGGATGTGTCCGCGGGCGTACACGTCGCCGCCGCACGGAGCGAAGTCGTCGGCCTCGATGGCGCGCACGATGGTGCTGCGGACACGGGTGGCGGTGCTGACCTCGTCGAGGGTCACACCGGCGGCCAGCCGCGCGTCCTTCAGGACTCGGCCGATGGAGGGGCGGGCTTCCTCGGAAACGTCTTCGAACGGACGCTCGTCTTCAGGGGAGTTGCCGATGGACACGGGGGCGCCTTTCGAGCGTGTAGCCGCCTGTGCTGGACATTCAGTCTAGGGGCGTGCCAAAGCGTGGAGCGACCCGGCGGTACGACTTTGTACGCCATCGGAATGGCCGGTCAGTCCGATGCCGGGACAGGTGCGAAACCCGTGGTCGGACCCCGCACCGGGCCTCTCGCTCAACTTGACGTACGTCCACCCGAAAGGGTTGCCCACCCGTGGCTAACGGGTGGATCACGGAGCCCCGCCCGCGGGCCCGTGGCAGGCGGGGGCCGCCGGACACACTCCTTGTGCCTACCCCTCGGACTCGCCCCGAATCAGGGCCAGCACTCCTGCCAGGTCGTCGGGCTTCACCAGGACGTCACGCGCCTTGGACCCCTCGCTGGGACCGACGATGTTCCGGGACTCCATGAGGTCCATGAGCCGGCCGGCCTTCGCGAAGCCGACGCGCAGCTTGCGCTGGAGCATGGACGTCGACCCGAACTGCGTGGAGACGACCAGTTCGGCCGCCTGGCACAGCAGGTCGAGGTCGTCGCCGATGTCCTCGTCGATCTCCTTCTTCTGCTTGGTGCCGACGGTGACGTCCTCCCGGAAGACCGGCGCCATCTGCTCCTTGCAGTGCCGCACGACGGCCGCGACCTCGTCCTCGGTCACGAAGGCGCCCTGCATGCGGGTGGGTTTGCCGGCGCCCATCGGCAGGAACAGTCCGTCGCCCTTGCCGATCAGCTTCTCGGCGCCGGGCTGGTCGAGGATGACGCGGCTGTCGGCGAGCGAGGAGGTGGCGAAGGCGAGCCGAGAGGGCACGTTCGCCTTGATCAACCCGGTGACGACGTCGACCGAGGGCCGCTGGGTGGCGAGCACCAGGTGGATCCCGGCCGCTCGCGCGAGCTGGGTGATGCGCACGATCGCGTCCTCGACGTCGCGCGGCGCGACCATCATCAGGTCGGCGAGCTCGTCGACGATCACCAGCAGGTACGGGTAGGGCTGCAACTCCCGCTCACTGCCCGCCGGCGCCTTCGCCTTGCCGCTGCGGACCGCGGCGTTGAAGTCGTCGATGTGCCGGAAGCCGTACGCGGCGAGGTCGTCGTATCTGAGGTCCATCTCGCGCACGACCCACTGCAGCGCCTCGGCGGCCCGCTTGGGGTTGGTGATGATCGGCGTGATCAGGTGCGGGATGCCCTCGTACGCGGTCAGCTCCACGCGCTTGGGGTCGACGAGGACCATGCGGACGTCCTCCGGGGTCGCCCGAATCATGATCGAGGTGATCAGGCAGTTGATGCAGGACGACTTGCCGGAGCCGGTGGCGCCGGCGACCAGGATGTGCGGCATCTTCGCGATGTTGGCCATCACGTAGCCGCCCTCGACGTCCTTGCCGAGCGCCACCAGCATGGGGTGATCGTCCTCGGCCGCCGCCGCCAGGCGCAGCACGTCGCCGAGGTTGACCATCTCCCGGTCGGTGTTGGGGATCTCGATGCCGACCGCGGACTTGCCGGGGATCGGGCTGATGATCCGCACGTCCGGGCTGGCGACGGCGTACGCGATGTTCTTCGTCAGCGCGGTGATCCGCTCGACCTTCACGGCCGGCCCGAGTTCGACCTCGTAGCGCGTGACCGTCGGACCGCGGGTGAAGCCGGTGACGCGCGCGTCGACCTTGAACTCGGTGAAGACGGTGGTGAGCGAGTCGACGATCGCGTCGTTGGCCGCGCTGCGCGCCTTGCCGGGCCCGCCCCGCTCGAGCAGGTCGAGCGTGGGCAGGGAGTAGGTGATGTCACCGGAGAGCTGGAGCTGTTCGGCGCGCGGCGGCAGTTCGCGTGTCTCGGCGGGCGGGTTCTTGGTGAGGTCGGGGACGGCCGCGGTCGGTTCCTTCCGCGCGGCACGGGCGGCCGGTTCGTCCGCGGCGCGGCGCGGCGCGGGGGCGTCCGGCTCGGGGCGCGCGGCCGGCACCGGCGTCGGGGCCGGGGTCGGGGTCGGGGTTTCGGTGCGGTCGCCCGCGCTGACGCCCTGGGTGAGGTCCGCGACGACCGGTGACGGCGGCATTCCGTGCAGGACGGCGCCGTCGAGCGAGGCGGCGGCAGCGGCCGCCACGTCCACGGCGTCCATCTGCCGTTCCATGTCGGGCTGCGGCACGGCGGACCGCCGCGGACGGCCGCGCCGCTTGGACAGGGCCTCCAGTTCGGCGCCTTCGACATCGTGGTCCTGAGGGCCGCCCTGGCGCTTGCGGGGGCGCGCGGGCAGCGCCTCACGCCACTGCTCGTCGTAACGCGCGTCGTCCTCGGTGTACTCGGCGTCCTCCGGGTCGGGCAGCAGACCGAGCCTGACACCGAGCAGCCGCAGGCGCTGCGGGATCGCGTTGACCGGGGTGGCGGTGACGACGAGCAGGCCGAACACCGTGAGCAGCACGAGCAGCGGTACGGCGAGCACCGCGCCCATCGCGTACGTCAGCGGGGTTGCCGCCCCCCAGCCGATGAGGCCGCCGGCGTCCCTTATCGCCTGCATGCCGTCGCTGCGGGCGGGCGAGCCGCAGGCGATGTGCACCTGACCGAGCACCCCGAGGACGAGCGCCGACAGTCCGATGACGATACGGCCGTTGGCCTCGGGCTTCTCCGGATGCCGGATGAAGCGCACGGCGATGACACCGACCAGGATCGGCACGAGCAGGTCCAGCCGTCCGAAGGCCCCGGTCACCAGGATCTCGACCAGGTCGCCGACGGGCCCGCGCAGATCGGCCCAGGTTCCGGCGGCGACGATCAGGGCGACGGCGAGCAGCAGCAGCGCGACACCGTCCTTGCGGTGTGCGGGATCCAGGTTCTTGGCGCCGTGTCCCACGCCGCGGAACACGGCGCCCACGGCGTGCGCGAGTCCCAGCCACAGAGCGCGCACCACGCGGTACACGCCCCCGGTGGGACTCGGGGCGGGCCTGGGCACGGGCCTGGGCGCCGCGGCCTTCTTGGCGGGCGCCTTCCGGGCGGGAGCCCTTTTCGCCGCGGCCTTCTTCGCCGAAGCCTTCGCGGGAGCGGCCGCCTTCTTCACGGGCTGCTTCTTGGCTGCGGAGGGACGTGAGGCCATGGGTGTGAGATTACCTGTGGAGACGACGCCGGACACGTGTGCCCACAGCTTCACCCGTTCGTGTCGCCTCCACCGAAACGCCGAGCTGACACGACCTCACCACCGCGCCGGGGCCCGGCAGACGCCCCGCTCGACGGCCCGAATCCAGCCCCGTCAGCGACGAATGACGGTTTAGAGCCACACCCGAGCCCGAGCCCCACCCCGATCGTGGCCCGAATTCGCCATTCACCACATCAGCCACCCGACCGAACCAGGGGAACGCCGACAGCCCCCGCCGCCCCCGCGCCCCCGACTCCACCCCCGCCCAACCAGCCGACACCCGGGCCCGACCGACCCTCAACCCCCGACCGACGCCTGCCCCAACCCCGGACCGGCGCCCGCCTCACCCCAGGACCGGCGCCCCCTCACCCCCGGGACGGCACCGAGGAAGCGCTTCCCGTACCCGGCTCCAGTGCGTCGAGGGCCCGGCGCAGGCCGGTCAGCTTGCGCTCCAAGTGGGCCGCGGTGGCCACCGCCGCCGCGTCCGCTGACTCGTCGTCGAGCTGCTTGGACAACGCCTCCGCCTGCTCCTCGACGGCCGCCAGGCGCGCGGACAGCTCGGCGAGCAGGCCCGCGGCCTCCTTGCCCTCGCCGACGCCACCCTCCTTGCCGCCGCCCTCCAACTGGAGGCGGAGCAGAGCGGCCTGCTCCTTCAGCTGGCAGTTCTTCATGTACAGGTCGACGAAGACCGAGACCTTCGCGCGCAGCACCCACGGGTCGAACGGCTTGGAGATGTAGTCGACCGCGCCCGCGGCATAACCCCGGAAGGTGTGGTGCGGGCCGTGGTTGATCGCGGTGAGGAAGATGATCGGGATGTCCCGGGTCCTCTCCCGCCGCTTGATGTGCGCGGCTGTCTCGAATCCGTCCATGCCCGGCATCTGGACGTCCAGCAGGATGACCGCGAAGTCATCCGTGAGCAGCGCTTTGAGTGCTTCCTCCCCGGAGGATGCCCGCACCAGCGTCTGATCGAGCGCAGAGAGGATGGCCTCCAGCGCCAGCAGATTCTCCGGCCGGTCATCGACCAGGAGGATCTTGGCCTTCTGCACCATGGCCCGCCCTCCTCGCCCCGGCTTGGGGCCGCCCCTGTCCGCAGGAACCGGGGAGGCACCGGCGGGTGCCGCCCCAGGGGACGACTTCCTTTCGCCGCCCGTCCTTGTGCCGGTCATCGTAGCCGCACCCCGCCCGTCACCACACCCTGTCACCGCGATGTCACTGTGCACATAGCGGAAACGCGGCAGGAGACCAGAAGGTTCCCCGATTCCCGCACTTCTACACGACTTCGGGCACCCGGAGTCAACAACTCCGCTCGCGTCCCCAAGGTACCCGCCGCCGCGTCCCCCTCACTCGCCACGCATCCACTGCTCCATCACCGACAGCAGGTGGTCGGGGTCGACCGGCTTGGTCACGTAGTCGGAGGCGCCCGACCCGATCGCCTTCTCCCGGTCGCCCTTCATCGCCTTCGCGGTCAGCGCGATGATCGGCAGCCCGGCGAACTGCGGCATCCGGCGGATCGCCGTCGTCGTCGCGTACCCGTCCATCTCCGGCATCATGATGTCCATCAGGACGACCGCCACGTCGTCGTGCTGCTCCAGGACCTCGATGCCCTCGCGGCCGTTCTCGGCGTACAGCACGGACAGGCCGTGCTGCTCCAGGACGCTGGTCAGCGCGAAGACGTTGCGGATGTCGTCGTCGACGATGAGCACCTTCTCGCCGCCGAACCGGACGTCCCGGCGCCCCTGCGCGGCCGCGGCCGCCTCCACCGCGGACGGAGCCGGTCGCGGCTCCTGCCCCGAAGGCGCCGACGGCGCCGGCTGCGCCTGCTGCCCGGGCCGCTGCTCACCGGCGGGCAGCGCCCTGCGGCGGCGCCGGAACAGCGCCGCGGCCCCGTTCTGCGTCTCCTGGTACGACCTCACCTCGGCCGGCGTCTCGACCTCCGCGGCCGACAGCTCCGACAGGTCCGACAGGCCGGGCAGTTCGGACAGGTGCGGCTCGGCCGCGGCCACCAGCTCGTCGGCGTCCAGGGCGGAGGCGGGCTGCTGGTAGCCCTGCGGCGGCAGCTCGCCCGGGTGCAGCGGCAGGTACAGGGTGAACGTCGAGCCGCGGCCCGGCTCGCTCTGCGCGTGGATCTCGCCACCGAGCAGCTGCGCGATCTCCCGCGAGATGGACAGTCCGAGGCCCGTACCGCCGTACTTGCGGCTGGTGGTGCCGTCGGCCTGCTTGAACGCCTCGAAGATCACCCGCATCTTGCTGGCCGCGATGCCGATGCCGGTGTCGGTGACGGAGAACGCGATCATGTCCGCGTCCGGATCGGTCAGCGACCCGGCCTCCAGCAACTGCTCCCGGATCGCCTGCGGAACGTCGTCCCGCGCCGGACGGATGACCAGCTCCACCGACCCTGAGTCGGTGAACTTCACCGCGTTCGACAGCAGGTTGCGCAGCACCTGGAGCAACCGCTGCTCGTCGGTGTGCAGGGTCGCGGGCAGCTCCGGCGACACCCGCACCGACAGGTCCAGGCCCTTCTCGGCGGTCAGCGGCCGGAAGGTGGCCTCGACGTAGTCGATGAGCTGGACGAGCGCGATGCGCGTCGGGGAGACGTCCATCTTGCCCGCCTCGACCTTCGACAGGTCCAGGATGTCGTTGATCAGCTGGAGCAGGTCGGAGCCGGCGCCGTGAATGGTCTCGGCGAACTCCACCTGCTTCGGCGACAGGTTCCCCTCGGCGTTGTCGGCGAGCAACTTGGCCAGGATCAGCAGGGAGTTCAGCGGCGTCCGCAGCTCGTGCGACATGTTGGCCAGGAACTCGCTGCGGTAGCGCATGGAGACCGCGAGCTGCTCGGCGCGCTCCTCCAGGACCTGCCGCGCCTCCTCGATCTCGGAGTTCTTCGCCTCGATGTCCCGGTTCTGCTGGGCCAGCAGCTCGGCCTTCTCCTCCAGTTCGGCGTTGGAGGCCTGCAAAGCCTTCTGCCGCTGCTCCAGCTCCTCCGACCGGAGGCGCAGCTGCTCGGTCAGCTCCTGGGACTGCTTCAGCAACTGCTCGGTCTTGGTGTTGACGGAGATGGTGTTGACGCTGGTCGCGATCATCTCCGCGATCTGGTTCAGGAAGTCCTTCTGGATCTGCGTGAACGGCGTGAAGGAGGCCAGCTCGATGACGCCGAGCACCTTCCCCTCGAACAGCACCGGCAGCACGATCACCTGCGCGGGCGGTGCCTCGCCGAGCCCGGAGGAGATCTTCAGGTAGCCGCTGGGCGCGTCCGAGACGAGGATCGTGCGCTTCTCCTGGGCGGCCGTGCCGATCAGCGCCTCGCCCGGCCGGAACGACGTCGGCATGGAACCCATCGAGTAGCCGTAGGAGCCCAGCATGCGCAGCTCGTAGGCGTTGTCCGGGCCGCCGCCGAGCTCCTTGCCGTCCGCCGGCTGCATGGCGACGAAGAACGCGCCGTGCTGCGCGGAGACCACCGGCGTCAGCTCGCTCATGATCAGAGACGCCACGTCCTCCAGGTCCCGTCGGCCCTGCATCAACGCGGAGATCCGGGCCAGGTTGCCCTTCAGCCAGTCCTGCTCCTTGTTGGCGATCGTGGTGTCGCGCAGGTTGGCGATCATCTTGTTGATGTAGTCCTGGAGTTCCTGGATCTCGCCGGAGGCGTCGACGTCGATCTTCAGGTTCAGGTCGCCGCGGGTCACGGCGGTCGCCACCCGCGCGATGGCCCGCACCTGCCGGGTCAGGTTCCCGGCCATCTCGTTCACCGACTCGGTCAGGTCCCGCCAGGTGCCGTCGACGTCCCGCACCCGCGCCTGACCGCCCAGCTGCCCCTCGGTGCCCACCTCGCGGGCCACCCGCGTGACCTCCTCGGCGAACGAGGACAGCTGGTCCACCATCGTGTTGATGGTCGTCTTCAGCTCCAGGATCTCCCCGCGCGCGTCGATGTCGATCTTCTTCGTCAGGTCACCCTTGGCGATGGCGGTGGTGACCATGGCGATGTTGCGCACCTGACCGGTCAGGTTGGACGCCATCTGGTTCACCGACTCGGTGAGGTCCTTCCAGGTGCCCGCCACGCCGGGGACGTACGCCTGGCCGCCCAGGATGCCGTCCGTGCCCACCTCCCGGGCCACCTTGGTGACCTGGTCGGCGAACGAGCTCAGCGTCTTCACCATGGTGTTGAAGGTGTCGGCGAGCTGCGCCACCTCGCCGCGCGCCTTGATCGTCACCGTCCTCGTCAGGTCGCCGTTGGCGACCGCGGCCGCCACCTGCGAGATGTTGCGGACCTGCACGGTGAGGTTGTTGGCCATCAGGTTGACGTTGTCGCTGAGGTCCTTCCAGATGCCGACGACGCCCGGCACGTGGGCCTGACCGCCCAGGATGCCCTCGGTGCCCACCTCACGCGCGACCCGGGTGACCTGCTCGGCGAAGGACGACAGCTGGTCCACCATCGTGTTGACGGTGGTGACGAGTTCGAGGATCTCGCCCTTGGCGTCGACGGTGATCTTCTTCGACAGGTCGCCCTTGGCGACGGCGGTCGTGACCTCGGCGATGTTGCGGACCTGGATGGTCAGGTTGTTCGCCATGAAGTTCACCGACTGGGTGAGGTCCTTCCAGGTGCCGGCCACCCCCTGCACCTCGGCCTGACCGCCCAAAATGCCCTCGGTGCCCACCTCGCGGGCGACCCGCGTGACCTCCTGGGCGAACGACGACAGCTGGTCCACCATCGTGTTCAGGGTGTTCTTCAGCTCCTGGATCTCCCCGCGCGCGTCCACGGTGATCTTCTGCGAGAGGTCGCCGCGGGCCACGGCGGTGGCCACCTGCGCGATGTTGCGCACTTGCGAGGTGAGGTTCCCGGCCATGCCGTTCACCGAGTCGGTGAGGTCGCGCCACACACCGGCCACCCCGGGCACCTGCGCCTGCCCACCCAGGCGGCCGTCGGTGCCCACCTCGCGCGCCACCTTGGTGACCTGGTCGGCGAAGGCGGAGAGCTGGTCGACCATCGTGTTGATGGTGTTCTTCAGCTCCAGGATCTCCCCGCGCGCGTCGACGTCGATCTTCTGCGAGAGGTCGCCGCGGGCCACCGCCGTCGTCACCTGGGCGATGTTCCTCACCTGACCGGTCAGGTTGGACGCCATGGAGTTGACGGAGTCGGTGAGCTCCTTCCACGTCCCCGACACGCCGTCCACCCGGGCCTGTCCGCCCAGCCGGCCCTCGGTGCCCACGTCCCGGGCCATCCGGGTCACCTGGTCGGCGAACGACGACAGCTGGTCCACCATCGTGTTCACGGTGTTCTTCAGCTTGAGCATCTCGCCCGAGACGTCCACGGTGACCTTCTGGGAGAGGTCGCCGTTGGCCACGGCCGTCGTCACCTGGGCGATGTTCCTCACCTGACCGGTGAGGTTGCGGAACGCCGTGTTGACGGAGTCGGTCAGGTCCTTCCAGGTACCCGCCGCGCCCGCCACCTGCGCCTGACCGCCCAGCTCACCCTCGACACCGATCTCCCGCGCCACCCGCGTGACCTCGGCGCCGAACGACGACAGCTGGTCGACCATGCCGTTGACCGTGTTCTTCAGCTCCAGCATCTCGCCGGCCACGTCCACCGTGACCTTCTGCGACAGATCACCGCTGGCCACGGCCGTCGTCACCGCCGCGATGTCCCGCACCTGAGTGGTGAGGTTCCGGAACACCGTGTTGACGGAGTCCGTCAGGTCCTTCCACGTCCCGGCGACACCCGGCACGTTCGCCTGGCCGCCCAGCCGGCCCTCCGCGCCGACCTCGTTGGCCACCCGGGTGACCTCGTCCGCGAAGATCCGCAGCGTCTCGGTCATCTGGTTGATCGTCTCGGCCAGCCGCGCGACCTCGCCGCGCGCCGGAACCGTCACCTTCTGCGACAGGTCGCCGTTGGCGACGGCGGTGGTGACCTGGGCGATGCCGCGCACCTGGGCCGTCAGGTTGCCGGCCATGAGGTTCACCGAATCGGTGAGTTCCTTCCACGTGCCGTCCACCCCGGGCACATGCGCCTGGCCCCCCAGGATGCCGTCCGTGCCCACCTCACGGGCGACCCGCGTCACCTCGGAGGAGAACGCGGAGAGCTGGTCGACCATCGTGTTGACGGTGTTCTTCAGCTCCAGCATCTCACCGGCGACATGCACCGTCACCTTGCGTGACAGATCGCCCTTGGCGACCGCCGTCGTCACCAGCGCGATGTCGCGCACCTGCGCGGTCAGCCGGGACGCCATCGTGTTGACGGAGTCCGTGAGGTCCTTCCAGGAACCGGACAGACCGCGCACCCGCGCCTGCCCGCCCAGCTTCCCCTCGGTCCCCACCTCGCTGGCCACCCGTGTGACCTCGTCGGTGAACGTCGACAACTGGTCGACCAGGTTGTTGACGGTCCGCCCGACCTTCAGGAACTCGCCTCGCAGCGGATGCCCGGCCCCTTCGGGCGCCTGTGTGCGCAGCTCCATGCGCGGCGACAGATCGCCCTCGGCGACCGCGGACAGCACCCGGCCGACCTCGGAGACGGGCCGCACGAGATCGTCGACGAGCGCGTTGGAGTTCTCGATCGCCACCGCCCAGGAGCCCTCGCAGGCGCCCGTCTCCAGCCGCTCGGTGAGTTTTCCCTCACGCCCCACCATGCGCCGCACGCGCGACAGCTCGCCCGTCAGGTGCAGATTCCGGTCGGCCACCTCGTTGAAGACCGCGGCGATCTCCGACATCACGCCGTCCCCGGACACCGTGAGCCGCTTGCGGAAGTTCCCGTCCCGCATGCCCACCAGCGCGGCCAGCAACCGGTTCAGTGCCGCCGTGTCCACCGCGGTGGTGCCACCGCGCGGTGCCCGCCGGCCGCTCTGGGACGCACTGGGCTGTCCGCCTTTCGCGCGCGTCTTCGTGCCCCGCGTCGCTGCGCCAGACTCCACTGTGTCCCTCCCGCAGGGGTCGACCTCTACCGCTGTACTTCCGGTCTGCTGCTCGTACTGCCTACTGATCGGCGTAACAGTTACCGCCGCGTACTTCTGCCCGATGCGACCGGGCCACCCGAGAGGGCCGCCGTCCCGCACCGGGAGAACCACTCGGTCCGCCCACACCGTCACCCCGAACCTGCCCAGTGTTTCACTCCCACCGAACCAGGCCATAACAGTTCGGCAGCTTCGCACACCCTCCGCACACCCTCGGGCGAAAACAGCGATGACCGGCATCCGCGCGGGCGGCGAAGGTAAGTAACCTTGCATGCGGCTGTCCAGCCGCGCCGGTCCGTCCGGCCTGGGCGGTGGCACGGAAACGAGCGGGCATCGGAGGGCGGCCGCACACAATGACCACCGGAGTGATCCCCGGGGGACAGCCCCCGGAGCCGCGGCCGCAAGGCCCACAGCTGCCGGAGCAGCGCAGCGAGCCGGTCGGCCCCGAGGGCCAGTACGTCGACAACCGGACGAGGAGTTCAGTGATCACCGCGCGCGCGGCCGCCAGTTTCGAGCCCCTGGGGCGATCCGTGGCGACCGCCCGGTCCTTCGTCCGCGACACGCTGCAGGGGTGGGGCTTCGGCGACGTCGTCGACGACGCCGTGGTCCTCACCAGCGAACTGGTCACCAACGCCGTCGTCCACGCCGGCACGGCCGCCGACGTGCTGTGCCTGCGCAGTGACGAAGGGGTACGGATCGAGGTCTCCGACCGCTATCCCGAACGCGAGGTCCCGCTGCAGAGCTCGGCCGTCGACATGGGCAGCCCGGATCGCGAGGGCGGCCGCGGCCTTCAGCTGTGCGCGGCGCTGGCCGGTCGCTGGGGCGTGGAGTACACGCCCACGCACAAGACGGTCTGGTTCCGGCTGGACCTGCCCGAGCGCCCGGTCGGCACCCGTGCCGCCGGCCCCGCGCTGCCCGCCGAACTCCTCCCGCTGGCCGACGGCCGGGTTCGCGTCGCCGTCGTCCAGATCGACCGCGGCGGCACCATCGCGGCCTGGAACGAGGACGCGGAGGAACTGTTCGGGTACGCCGCCGAGCAGGTCACCGGTAAACCGCTGTCCGACCTGGCGGCCTGGCCGCACACTCCCGGCACCGGCACCGGCATCGCCGAGGCCCTCCGGCTCTCCCGCTGGGAAGGCAGCTACGGCATCCGCGGCGCCCACGGCCGGGTCATCCCCGTCTACGCCTCCCACCTGCGCGTCCGCGACACCGGCGGCGAACCGTCGACGGTCTGCCTGCTGGTGCGGGACCATGAACGCGCCGTACTGCAGACCCCGTTGCGCGTGGCCGCGGGCGGCGACGCCACCGCCGCCGACGGCCCGAACACCGACCCCTTCGAGGTCTTCATCGGCTCCCCGGCCCCCGACGACCTCGACGGCCTGCTGCAGCGCACCGTGGAGCGCGCCCGCGACATGCTCGACGGCGACGCCGCCTTCCTGCTGCTGGCGACCGACGACGAGACCGAACTGGAGGTCCGCGCCTCCACCGGCCTGCCCTCCGCCCGCCAGCGCTTCGCCCGGGTCCCCGTCGAGGCCGGCCCCGGCCGCTACGGCTCCGCCCGGATGCCCGCGGTCCACGACGACCTCACCGCCACCCCTGCGGCCGTCCCCTTGCTGGGCGGCACGGGCATGCGTTCGGTGGTCACGGTCCCGCTGAAGGTCGAGGGCCGGCTCACCGGCTCGCTGGGCGTCGCCGCCGAAGCCGCCGGCAGATACTCCAACGAGGAGGCGCTGCGGCTGCAGTTCGCCGCCGACCGCATCGCCCTGGCCGTCGAGTCGGCCCGCCTGGGCGAGCTGGAGCGGCTGCGCCGCGGCTCCCTCAGCTTCCTCGTCGAGGCCTCCGACCTGCTGGCCGGCACCCTGGACCGCGACCAGACCCTGGCCCTGATGGCGCAGATGACGGTCCCCACCCTCGCCACCTGGTGTGCCGTCTACACCATCGCCGACCAGGCCTCGGAGCCCTACCTCTCCTACGTCCTGCACGAGGACGAGGAGCTGATCGACGGCATCAAGTCCCTGCTGTCGAAGATCGCCCCGCCCGACCCGGTGCCGACCCCCGGCGCGCGCGTCTGGTCCGCCCCCGGCGAGGCCGCCCACCAGGCCGCCCTGCGCAGTTCCATGCGCAGCCTCAGCCTCGGCGACTCGCACCACCGGATCGGCACCACCATCGGGCCGACCCTGGCCACGGCCGCCGCGGTGGGCGGCGAGACGGTCGTGCTGCCGCTGGTCGCCCGCAACCGTGTCATCGGGATGCTGACCCTCGGCAAGCCCACCGACGACCACTTCCGCCAGGAGATCCTGGAGCTGGCCGAGGACCTGAGCCGCCGCGCCGCCCTCGCCCTGGACAACGCCCGGCTGTACTCGGAGCGCACGGCCATCAGCCAGTCCCTCCAGCGCAGCCTGCTGCCGCCCGGGCTGCCGCACATCGACGGCGTGGAGGTCGATGTCATCTACCGCGCGGCCGGCGAGGGCAACGAGGTGGGCGGCGACTTCTACGATCTCTTCCCCATCCGCGACGGCGCCTACGGCTTCGCCATCGGGGACGTCTGCGGAACCGGCCCGGAGGCGGCCGCCGTCACGGGCCTCGCCCGGCACGCCCTCAGGCTCCTGGCCAGAGAGGGCTACGACGGCCCTGCGGTCCTGCAACGCCTCAACTCGGCGATCCTCGACGAGGGAGCCCGCAGCCGCTTCCTCACCCTCCTGTACGGCGAGCTGTGGCCGCAGGAGGACGGCAGCGCCCACCTGAAGGTGGTGTGCGCCGGTCACCCGCTGCCGCTGCGCCTGCGCCAGGACGGCACGGTGGAACCGGCCGCGGAACCCCAGCCGCTCCTCGGCGTCATGGAGGACCTGGAACTGTACGAGCAGTCGGTCACGCTGGAACCGGGCGACGTCCTGCTGTGCGTGACGGACGGCGTCACCGAGCGCCGCGAGGGCACGCGCATGCTGGGCGACGACGGACTCGCGGACGTCCTCACCACCTGCACGGGCCTGACGGCCGGCGCGGTCGCCGCCCGGATCATGCGAGCTGTGGAGCGTTTCGCGTCGGACGCCCCGTCCGACGACATGGCGATCCTCGCGATGCGAGTGCCGGAGGTCCCGAAGGACTGAGCCCGGCACGAGACCGCTCGTGCCGGGCCCGGCCCGGTGACCGCTACGGGAATGCGAAAGGCCCCGCCCCGAAGGGCGGGGCCTTTCCCGCGGGAGCCCCCAAACGGAATCGAACCGTTGACCTTCTCCTTACCATGGAGACGCTCTGCCGACTGAGCTATAGGGGCCGGTCGCCTTTTCGAGGTTTCCCCCGCGGCGACGAAATAGATCATACCCCGAATCCGGCCGTGCTCCCAACCACGATCGGCCCACCGAGCGCGTTGCAGGCCGAGACGACCCGCTGCATCTCCCGACGGGTCAACGAGGCGTCCACCGGTAGCGCCAGCGTCTCGGCCGCGGCTCGTTCCGTCTCCGGCAGCGACACGCACCGGCGGAACTCGGGCAGCCGGTGCACGGGGGTCTTCACGGGCACCCGGCAGTCGACTCCCCTGGCCCGTACGGCCCGTGCGAAGGCGTCCCGGTCCGGCCGGCCGTTGCCGGGCACCCGGACCACGTACTGCTGGTAGGTGTGCCCCCGGCCGCCGTCGGGCGTCCGCACTCCGCGCAGTTTCGTGTCCAGATAGGCGGCCCGTTCCCTGCGTCGGGCCGTCTCGTCGTACGACGCCCCGTTCTCGCGGTGTTCCAGCACCAGCAGTCCGTGCCGCCGTCCGACGCCGTGCAGCCCCGCCACATCGGCCGGCCGCCCGAAGCGGTGGACGGCAACGACGGCCGCCGTCCGGGGAGTTACGGCCGCTTCCACGGCAGCGGCGTCGAGGCAGTACGTCACCGGATCTATGTCGGCGAAGACGGGCGACGCTCCGATCCGGGCCACCGCCTCGGCGACCTCCACATTGCCGAACGCCGGCACGACGACCTCGTCGCCGACTCCGACGCCGGCGGCTCTGAGCAGTGCAGCAGTACCCATGGCGCGGATGCTCGTAGCACAACGTGAACTTCAAGTGACGGCGAACAAAAAAGGGTTGGACCCGGAACCGAAGTTCGGGGTCCAACCCTTTCAAAATTTGTTCGGCGGTGTCCTACTCTCCCACAGGGTCCCCCCTGCAGTACCATCGGCGCTGTGAGGCTTAGCTTCCGGGTTCGGAATGTAAC
>NZ_JBIBUK010000016.1:0-188712 GCF_043079345.1 Streptomyces sp. NPDC015220
CGCTACCACCCCACCACCCACTTCAACACCCACCCCCACCACGACCACCCCCGAACCGACCGAGAACTCAGCCAAACCCGCTGACCACAACACCAACCGAACAGCACCGCCCGACACACCCGGCACACCACCGCCACCACCAGACCCGGCACCAATGCCACACCCGCCCCACCACGGGGCTTACCGTCGGCAGTGGACAACACACACCGACACGGACAAAAGCCACAGCCGCAGACCAGACAGGCACGGACGCCAACGACAGTCACGGAAACACACGACAGGCACGGACAACGCGCACCGAGACGGACGACGGGCCGTCAACAGCGGCAAGCCACCGTTTCACAGCGCCTCAGCCGGTTGGGAGTGGTCGACATGAAGCTCTGCGAAGGGCCAGGATGCGGGCGGGTCCTCGCCTCGAAGGGCAGCCCGGGCACACGACCCCGACAGTTCTGCTCCGAAGCGTGCCGCACCCGCCACCAACGGCTCATGGCACGCACCGCGGCCCCCCAGACCCGTCCCGAACGCACCACCGAACACCGCCACGAACTGCGCTCGGCCGCCTCCACACTCGCCAACGCCGCCCGCCGCCTGGCCGCCGAACTGGACGCCGAAGCCACCCGCCGGCAGCCCGCAGGACCCCGCACCCCCGCACCACCCACCGGACAGCCCCCGACCGGCCACACCCGCGCCGCCCTGGACATCCTGCACGCGGCCCGCCACCTGGTCATGGCCGCCGTCACCGCCGACCGCACCGCCAGGGACAACCGGACGGCCATCCCGAAAACACTCACCCCCCGACTCGACGCGGCGTCACGCCGATACCGAGGCGCCACGAAGTCCCGTAGCAGCGTGACCGCCTCCACCGACTAGGTTGTTCGCACCTCTCACGGCGCGCGCTCCGTCGTCGCGACGCGCGACGGCAGCGTCCTTCGGGCCCGAGACATCACGCCGAAGAACAAGGTCGCCCTTCACTCGGACGCCGTCTGCTCCGGTGGGTCGGAATCCGCGGTGGGCGGCTCCGACGGAGGGAACAGCAGATCCTCCAGGGCGTCCAGCGCGAAAGACATCAGCATCAGGACGACCGGTACGAACAGGGCTATCAGGGCTACCACGACCTCTGCACCTCCCCACGCAGCAGTGATCATGAATCACCGACGCGCGCTTCGGCTCGGCATCAGTCCGGAAACCAGCATGCGGCCGAATGGGGGATGCCGCACGCCCAGCCGCCTCCCGCCGCGTACGCCGATCGGGTGATGCCCGGTATGCGGATGCCCGTGCGCCCCCATCCGGTGATGAGGAAGGTGCCCCCGTTTCGGGCCCGGCATCACGACGGTGCGTCCATCGTGCACCAGGCAGGACGCGAGCGCGGCCCGGGCAGCCGTGGCGGCCGGACGGCACTGTCCTGACGCGCGCCCTCAGCCGGCCGCCGGCCGACGGCCCACGGAGGTCCGTAGGCGGTGGCCGGCGGCCGGGACGGGACCCTCGCCGATTGCGCCGATGGTCCCTTCCCCGTGCAGGCACGCTGGAGACAGACCAGGGCCCGGACCCTGTGCGGGCACTGGGGACGACTCTGTGCGTGCACCGGGGCGGACGAAGCTCCCGGGCACCCGCCGCCTGCCTCCGTCGCCACCACCGCGGCGTGTCTCAGCGCACCGTCACGACGAAGACCGGCGAGGCCGTGGTGCCGCTGACGATGCGCAGCTCGTTCCGGCCCTTCAGCCCGAGCTTGACGCCGAGCGAGTAGGAGCCGTTCCTCGAGGTGCTCATGGAGGCGGGCAGGGTGACCCACTTGCCACGCTGCTTCTGCTGAAGGGTCACCTTGCTGCCCGGCTCGAGACCGGTGGTCCGGCCGGTGACCCGGAACAACTGCCAGGCGCTGACCGAGGACGTGGACGCCTTGGCGGTGATGCCTGCCTTGACGGGCGCGCCGTCGTGCGCGACGACGGCAGGGGGTGCGGTGGGCGCGGCCGGGGTTGCCGCCATCGCGGTGCCCGCGAGGGCGAGGGAGGCCGCGCCGAGGACACCGACGACGGCTGTGCGCAGCGAGCGCCGTTTCGAGACCATCACAGATTTGCCCCTTCCTGAGGTGGGAACATCCTTTCGCGCCAAAGGGCGCTTACGCACCGATTGGCGCCGTCACTGGAAACGACGGCACAACCGGGACGGACGTTCATCGGGGCTTCGTCGCCGTCTTGTAACAGCCGAACGGAGGCGGGTCGGATGGCGCCGGTGACGCCTGGGACAGCTCGGCGACAAGGTGACCGCGGCCGGCGTCCTCATGTCACCCTCACTTCGGCGCCGGCGACCCGGCCGGCCCTCAGGGCGAGCGGCTGTGAACGGCACCCGCACCGGACGGAAGGCAGACGTCAGCGGTGCCCCAGGACGTTGACCACTCGGCCGTTGGGATCGCGCACGAAGAACCGCCGCACTCCCCACTCCTCGTCCTGCAGCGGATGGACGATCTCCGCACCGCCGGCCTCCATGACCGCGTACGCCGCGTCCACGTCGCTCACCTCGATGCTCAGGTCGGGGGTCACCGGCGCGGTCCTGTCGCCGGTCATGAAGCTGACCTGCGCCGCCGGATCGGACGCGGACGCGAGCGTCATGATCCAGCCATGGTTCATGACCTCCTCCAACCCCAGCAGACCGTAGAAGTCCCGGCTCTCCGGAACGGCCTCGGACTGGATGTTGGGCACAACACGGCGAACGGCCATTGACGACTCCACACGAGAGCGGACAGGTCGGCGGGACTCACAGGAGTGCTGCGAGGTCCGGGCCCCGAGCGTACGCGCACCGGATCGTGGTGCTCCCAGGTCCTCGTTCCGCACGAGCCCGCGTGCGGCTGGGGCGGCCCCGTCGGCAGGGTGGTGGGGCGGCGGTGAACTCCCAGAGCGTGCCGGGCCCCCGCGGGACACACGGGGCCTGCTGCCATCGGGAGCCACGCCCACACATCGACGGCGCGTACCCGTCCGGAAGCGCGGTGGGAGGCGATGGCAGCGCCGGCCACGTGACCCCGAATTCCTCGCAGTCAGTCGATCACAGTTCTCGCCACGGACTGTACAATGTGACCGGTCAGCTTATTTCAGCCGACGACCGCGACACAGCGGGGCAGGTGACTGCCGACTGCGGGTCCGGATGTCCTGAGAAGTGGGTACGTGCACGTGATCGGACGAGAACCGCAGTTCGAACAGTTGATCACTCTCATCGATTCGGCGCGACAGGGACACGGGTCTTCGGCGCTCGTGTACGGCGAAGCGGGTATCGGAAAGAGCAGGCTCGTCTCCGCGGTAGTCGAGGCCGCGTCCGCATCGGGCTTCGAGGTCCTGTCCTGTCACGGCGTCCGCGGCGCGGGCGCGGCCGGTTTCGAGGGCTTGCACGAACTGTTGCTCCCTCTGCTCGACCGCGTCGACGCGCTACCGCCGCGCCAGCGCACGGCCCTCGACGTGGCGTTCGGGGCGGAGGGAGAGCCGGCCGACCGTCTCATCACCGGGCTCGCCGCCTTCGGACTGCTGGAGGAAGCCGCGGCGCGAGGTCCCCTCGTGGTGCTGATCGAGGATCTGCACTGGCTGGACCGGTCAACGGCCGACATCGTCACCTTCCTCGCGGCCCGCATGAGCGTCATGCCGGCGCTGCTCCTGGCCACCAGCCGGGCTGATCGCGTCTACCCCGACCGCAGGCCGCACTTCAAGCACCAGGTGCTGTTGACCCCGCTCAGCCAGGAAGACTCGATGAACCTGGTCGCCCTGCACGCGCCCGCGCTGACGCTGCCGCAACGGCGCCGACTGGTCGAGCGCGCGCTGGGCAACCCGCTCGCTCTGACCGAGTGGTCGACCGGCCCGTCGTGGGTCGAAGGACCGTCTCCTGCCGAGCGCGGCCGTGTCCCGATGGGCAAACGGCTGGAGGACTCCTTCCTGGCCGAGGTCGCCCTGCTGCCCCGAGCGACGCAGCGCGCCCTCCTCGTCGCCGCCGCCGGAGAGGATGCGAGCAGCTACGAAGTGCTCGCGGCGGCCCGCAATCTGGGCCTCGACCAACGCGACTTCGCGCCGGCCGAGAGCTTCGGGCTGATCACACTCATGGGTGGCGCTTACAAGTTCCGCCACCCGTTGGTGGGTTCGGCGGTCTACGACGACGCCGACTCCGATGCCCGGTCCCGCGTGCACACCGAGCTCGCGGCGGTCGTCGTCGATGCCGCGCGTGCCGTCCAGCACCGGGCCGCAGCAGTTGCCGGATGGAACGAGGAGGTCGCCGCCGAGCTCGAGGAAGTCGCCGTGGCGACCGGCCGGCGGGGTGCACGGACCGAAGCGGCCGCCGCCTGGCGACGCGCGGCCGCGCTGACCCCGACCGCGGCGGAGCGGGCGCGGCGCACGGTCATGGCAGCCGAAGCCGCGCGGCAGGCGGGCGCGACGGACGACGCCGCCGCCCTGCTCGCCGAGGCGAAGCCGATCGTCGACGGTGAAGCGTCGGTGGTGCAGTTCGCTCGCACCGAATGGATGATCGCCGGCACCAGCACGACGCTTCCGGGTCGAAGCGGCGACGAACTCGTCACGCTGGCGCGGACACTCAGCGATCCGGCCGACCGCGTCGAGGTCCTCACGTGGGCGGCGGTGCGCAGCTTCCTCGGCCAGGACTCCTCCGCCGAGATCAGGGCAGCCGTGGCCGACGAGCTCCGGCGGCCCGACACCGCCGTCACCGAACCACAACAGGTGCTTCGAAGCATCGGTCTGGCCCTGATCAGTCCGGCGGATCGGATAACGTCCGTCGAGGAGGCGTTGTCGTTCTTCCAGCGGCAGGTACGCGAGACGGACTCGACGCTGCTGAACTGCCTCGCGTTCGCCGTCGAGGACACCCATGACCTCGCCGACGCCGAACGCGTCTGGAGCGCCGAGGCCGACATGTTCCAGCGATCGGCACGGACGAGCGACGAGACGGTGGCCATCTCCGGACGCGGCACGGTACGGGTGACCGCCAACGCGATCGCGGCCGGCCTCGCCGACTCGGAGCACGCGCTGCGGCTCAGTTTCGATCTCGGCCTGTCGGTGGTGGGGGCACTGGCCGCGGCGAACATCGCACGCGCACGCGCATGGCGCGGCGAACCCGAGCTCGCGACCGCCGCCCTCAAGACCTGTGCCGAACTGTCCGGACTGATTCCCGCTGCCAGGGTGGCGGCCATCGCGTCCTGGGCGTCCGCCCAGATGGCGGCGAACGAGCACCGCCCGGAGGAGGCGGTCGCCCACTTGCTGAAGAGCGTCGAGCATCCGCCCATCGGCGTCTGGGCGGGCGGCGACCTTGCCGACGCGGCCGTGCGAACCGGCCGGCCGGAGGTGGTGGAGGGCTGGCTCGACATGGCGACGGCCGCCCTCGCGTCCAGCGACTCCGACCACCTCGCGATGCTCGTCGAACGGTCGCGGGCGCTGTTGGCGACAGGTGACGACGCACGTGCCCACTTCGAACGGGCGATACGACGCGGTGAGCGGAGCACCGCCTTCCTCGACCTGGCCAAGACCCGGTTGTTCTTCGGCGAGTGGCTGCGGCGAGAACGCCGCATCGTGGAGGCACGCGACCACCTCTCCGCGGCACTGCACGTGTTCGAGTCACACCACACGACGCCGTTCGCGCAACGAACGGCACAGGAGCTGCGCGCTGCGGGCAGTGCGCAGCGGACGCAGTCGCCCCAGTCCTTCGACGCCGGGTCCGTGCTCACAGCTCAGGAACTGCACGTCGCCCGGCTGGCCGCCGAGGGGTACACCAACAAGCAGATAGCCGACCAGCTGTATCTCTCGCACCGCACCGTCGGAGGGCATCTGCACCACGCCTACACGAAGTTGGAGATCAACCGGCGATCGCAGCTCGCCACCGCCCTCGCGTCCGCGCTCGACTGACCGGGAGCACGGCCCACAGCGCGCCGCCGAGTCGGCCACTTCGACCGGGGCGCCATGCCCGTCGGAGCCGGCACCGTGGGCCTGCTCGCCCAGTGGCTCGTCGCACGCCACGCCTTGGGTCTTCGCCGCGTCCGTCGCCCTCGCCGCAGTCTCCTTCCCGCGGGTCCTGACGCGTCCCGCTCTCGCGGAGGCGTACGGCAAGCGCGACGCGCCGCGCCTCCGCTCCGGCGGGGCCGGGACGCATCGACTCCGGTCAGGCCGGTCGTAGGTTCGTGCCATGACGACCGTTGATGACATGGGATACGAGTTCCGCACCGCGCGGCCCGAGGACACCGAGGCCATCGGGGCGCTCGACGGATCCTTCACCACTGGCACCGTCCTCCACGTGGCCGTGACCGAGAGGGGGTTCACCCTTCAGGAGATCCCCGTGGACCCGCCCATCCGCAAGGTCTTCCCGGCGGAGGACAGCGATGACGCCGATGTCTCCGCTGCCGAGGACGACGCGAACAGCCGTACCTTCGTCGCCGTCGCGACCGACGGTGGTCTGGCGGGCTTCGTCGCGGTCTCCTACGCTCCGTGGAACCGGCGGCTGGCCATCGAGGACATCGAAGTCGCTCCGGTCCACCGGGGGAAGGGCATCGGCCGCACCCTGATCGGCCACGCCGTCGGATTCGCCCGCGAACGCGGGGCAGTGCACGTCTGGCTCGAGGTCACCAACGTCAACGCCCCGGCGATCCACGCCTACCGGCGGATGGGATTCACCTTCTGCGGACTGGACACGACGCTCTACGACGGCACGCCCTCGTCGGGCGAACAGGCCCTCTACATGAGCATGCCCTGCCCCTGAGCGCCGGGCCCGGCCCCCGGCACTCGGGCGAGGACAGCGCGCCGGAGGCCAGCGCCGAAGTCCGGGCCGACGTGCGGCGAGAACGTGTGTGCTTCAACCACCGCATCCTGGCTGTGAGATGGGCGCGCAGATCCTCACCCGTCCCACCGCGTGTGCACAGGCTCACCCAGCGGCGGGTCCCTCACACGGAAAGAGAAGTCGTCTCCCGTTCAATCTGTCAGCACCGGCTCGTTCGCGGTGTCCGCCTCATCGGCCACCCGCCCTCCACAGCACAGGCGCACCGCGCTTGACCTGCGGCGAAGGTGTCGCCTGGGCTCTCGCCCCGGTGATCGAGATGCAGCCCGCGAGAGGCGATGTCCAGAATCGAACGTGAGAGGCAAAGCCGACCACAGAGAGGTGACGATCATGCGAAGCACGATCACACGCACTCTGGCCGCTACCGTCGCTGCGGGCGTCTTCGCCGGTGGGGCAGCTGTGGCCTCCATGGGCACCGCTGTTGCGGCACCTACGCACTCCACAGTCGCAGCAAGTCATCACGCGGCGCCCAAGCCCGACTCCACGAAGACGCCGAAGCACAAGAAGTGCCCGAAGGGTGAGCACTACACCAAGGTCAACGGCAAGTGGGCCTGCCACAAGAAGTAGCAGCAACGCGGGCACCGCGGAGGCGTTGACCGGCCCACTGCACCCCGGTCGAGCGTCTCTGCGGCGCCCGCCACGACCCGCTCGTCACGAACGAGAGGACTCGTCTCTTCCGTTGGGCGGACACGCACGCGAGGCCCCCGCCGTGGCGGGGGTCTCCTCGTGCGGAAGGGGCCGGCCGGGGTCGTCCCGGCGGTCCGCGTGCCGGACCTCAGCGTCGGGCCAGTGCCAGCACGCTCAGACCGAACATCAGGACGCCCAGGGGGAGATGGACCGACGGGACGTGCGCGATGCCGAGCACGACCTGGACCGAGGCGAGCACGAGGAAACCCGACGCGTGCCAGACCGGCCGGGACGAGCCGCCGCCCGGCTTCCACGCCAGTACCGCCGCGAGCACGTACAGCATCGACGCCCCGTACATCACACGGGCCCCGACGCCGTGCAGGGTCTCTCCGTAGGACGAGGTCAGCAACAGTCCGGCGGAGACCGCCTGGAGGAAGATGGTCAGGGTCTGCAGGGCGATCGCGACCCGCAGGAACGCGGAGCCGCGCGGCACGCTCGCCGTGGTCGTCACCTGAGTGGCCATGTCACAGTCCCCTTTTCCGCCCTCGGGCAGTGGATCGATAAGGTCTCACCAGCCCGACGACGCGGGCCTGCGAAAGGTAAGGCGAGGGGGCGGCCGGAATCATGGGGACTGTCGGGACCGGCACGGAGGAAATAGCCGGCGAGCGACGCCAACTGATCAACATCGCCTACCGGTTGCTCGGTTCGGTGACCGAGGCCGAGGACGCCGTGCAGGACGCCTACACACGCTGGTACGGGTTGCCACCGAGCCGGCAGGAGGAGATCCTCTCCCCCGGCGCCTGGCTGACGACGGTGACCAGCCGCATCTGTCTGGACCTGCTGGGCTCGGCCCGGGCGCGCCGCGAACGCTATGTCGGCGCGTGGCTGCCCGAGCCGCTGCCGGACCGCACCGAGTGGTGCCGCGCGGGCGGCGCCGCTCCCACCGGACCCGCCGACCCCGCCGACCAGATCGTCCAGGACGAGTCGGTGGCCACGGCCTTCCTCGTCGTCCTGGAGTCGATGACGCCCGCCGAGCGGGTGGCGTTCGTCCTGCACGACGTCTTCCGGTACCCGTTCGCCGAGATCGCCGGCGTCCTCGGCCGGACGCCTGCGGCCTGCAAGCAGCTCGCGGCCTCCGCCCGGCGACGGGTGCGCGGCGCGCACGCCCCGGTGACGGCGACCGGCCGGGCCGACGTGGTGAGGCACGTGAAGGAGGCGTGGGAGACCAAGGACATCGCGGCCCTCGTCGCTCTCCTCGACCCGGCCGCCGTGATGACCGCCGACGGCGGCGGCATGGTCGGCGCCGTCCTGCGGCCGGTCGAGGGCGGCGCGCGCATCGCCCAGTACATGGTCGCCATCGCCGACAAGGCTCCGGGTCTCGAACTGCTGGCGCGCTCGGTCAACGGTGTGCCGGGATTGGTGGCCCGGCGCGCCGGAGTCGTCATGACCGTGGCCTCCTTCGACGTCCACGACGGACGCGTCACCCGGGTCTGGGCGGTCCGCAATCCCGAGAAGCTGCGCCCGTGGGCACGGTAGGACCGGGAACTGTCGCGAGACTGGGACTCGGCCTCGGGTGAAGGCCCGTCGATACGGACGGCACTGAGTTCGCGTCAGCGAGGTGGCCGAGTGCGTCGTCGCGTAGGGCCTGGCGACGGGCCGGCCGCCGGTGTGGGCCCGGCGGCAGCCGATCGACGGCGTGCGGCTGCGGACCCGAACCGGGGCGTCCTGGCACGAAGCGGCAAAGACGCCCCGGGCCCCGGGGCCGGGTGTGCGGCCGGCAGCGCCCGGGCTCCCACTCCGGACATCGGCCGACGGGCCGCTCGACCGCCTCACGCCGACCGGGGCGGCGGTGCGCGCGCCCGCACCGCCCGCGCACTCCACCGTCCCGGTGCCCGGAGGCCGTCGCCCCGCGGTCAGCGCCAAGCGGTACCGGCGTTGGCGACGAGTTCCAGCGCCTGCTGCGGGAACCAGTGGCCGGCGGCGGGGTCGGGAGCGCCGCGTTCGGGGTCGTCGGGGCCTGCGGTGCCGCGCAGACAGAGGCCGTCGGACTCACCGGGGATCTTGATCCAGAGCTTGGCGTCCATGAGCGGGTCGCCGGTCCTCGCGGTGGGTCGGGCACCGAGGCCGCGGCCCGGCGGGTTGCACCAGTCCTGGGCGTCGCCGTACTTGCCGGCCGGCGGGGTCCAAGGGCCCTGGCCGTTGCGGCTGGTGTCGATCACGAAGTGCTTCATCTCCGCCGGGTCGGCGGTGACGTGGGTGTCGAGCCATGCCTGGGCGTCGGCACGGGGCCAGTACTGGTTGGGGCAGTCGGCCGGGTCGCCGCCCGCCTGCGCGTAGGCGAGGCAGGAGGAGATCAGGTCGCCGTACCAGGCGTCGGCTTCGTCGGTCTGATAGTTGGAGACGTTGGTGAAGAAGCCCGCCGCGTCGGCCACGCCCGCCTTCAGCAGCCGTGGGACGATCGCTCCGACCGGTTGCCAGGCCGGGTGACCGGTGTCCAGGTAGACGCGGGTGCCGGCCAGGGACGACAGCGTCCGGACGGCGGAGGAGATCTCGTCGTACCGGGCCGCGGTCTTCGTGCCGGCGGCGTCGTCCTGGCCGCAGTCGGAGGGGAGCAGGGCCAGCGAGTCGGGCTCCAGGATCACGACCGCCCGCCGGTTGCCGATCCCCGCGGCGACGCCGTCGATCCAGGAGGAGTACTCGGCGCTCGTCGTGGCACCGCCCGCCGAGTAGTTGGCGCAGTCGCGTCCCGGGACGTCGTACAGCGTGAGCACGGGCACGGTGTGCTTCGCGGCGGCGGCGCGGGTGACCCCGGCGACCGCCGAGCGGACCTCGTCCGGCTCCTCGTCTCCGTACCAGACCGCCTGTGGCGTGGTGATCATACGCAGGACGCCGGCCGCCTCCCTCAGCCGGCCGGCGCGGGTGAGGTCGGCGACTTGGCGTACCGCGTCCGGGTTGGGCGCCGGGGTGTAGAAACGGGTGGCGGGCCCGGTCACGGCGGCTCCGCCGGCTGCGGAGGCGTTCGGCGCGAGGGCCGCCGCCGCGGCGGTGACCAGGGCGAGAACGGCGTTGCGGACGACGGCTCTTCGTTTCATGGGGTGGACCCCTCCACGTCGGCGAACGAATGCGGGAGCGCTCCCATAATCAGAGGGCGTAAGTCATGCCCTCGTCAAGACCATGTGCGGGACGCCGATCCGGCGCGCGGGTCGACGGCGCGCGACACCCGTCCCCGCCGGTGCGTCCTCCACCGCGAGCCGGGACAGGCAGGCGGCGTCGAGCCGGGCACGGCGGCCGGTGGCCGCGCCCGTCGCCGACGCATTCTGCCCGGACGCCCCGATCGCGCCGCGGTCGGTGTGCGCCGCGGTGCGCGGGAACGCGGAGCCGCGTCGGCCGGCGCGCGCCGGAGCGGGCGTCCGTCGGACGGACCGCACCGGGTACCACCCCTTGCGCACCGTCTAGGCCGCGCCCCGCCAGAGCGTCAGGTCTCCCTGGAGGAAGGCGATGTCCGGCATCGCGGTGGACTTCGTCTGGATCACGAACAGCCCCGTGTTCCCGGAGGAGTCCTTGACGCAGATCTCGGTGCCGTTCGCCGCCCCGGCCAGCGGCAGGCTGTGGCTCGTGTGGTGCTTGAGCAGGAGACGGCACATGTCGAGGGTGCCGTCGCCGGGCTTGCCGTACACCTGGAGGAACACGGCGGTGTCGCTCTCCAGTTCGCAACCGACCATCTTGCAGCCGAAGCGGATGTCACCCTCGCGGTTGTCGAGTTCGGCACCCGGGTTCCTGAGGTTCACCGAGTTGTCCGTCCGCAACGACACCCCGGGGTACGGCTCGGCCCGCGGCTGCGGGGACGAGGCCGAGGAGGACCGTGCGGCCCCGGACGGACCGTCACCGGCTCCGCGAGCCGCGGAGTCCGGGAAGCCCGGCGAGGAAGCCGGGGACCCCGGCGCCGTGGCCGACGAGGTCGCCGAGGTTCGTACGGTCGGTCCGGTGGCGGACGCCGTGGAACCGGTCCCGTCACGGTGACCGGGCCGGTCCCCGGCGTCCATGACCGACCAGGCCAGGGCCGTCACCAGCAGCGCGCCTCCCACCACCCCGGCGACCGGGACCAGCGCCCTGCGCCGTCCACGGACCGTGCGCTCCGCCGGCGTCGGCAGCGGCGACCGGGCCCGCGGTCGCGGCGCCCCGGCCGGCGGCTGCGGGAGCACGGGGGTGGGGTCGGGCACCGGAGCCGGAACCATGGGTTCCGGCCCGGCGATGTCCCGCCACACCGACGGTCCCCCGCCCGCGTCGGCGTCTCCGCCCAGCCGTCGTCGGCACCACTCGACGATCTCCGCCGGGGTGGGCCGCTCCGCCGGATCGGCGGCCAGGCACCGGGCGAGCAGCGGCCGGAGCTGCGGGGGCAGCGGGGACAGGTCGGGTTCGGAGTGCACGATCCGGTAGAGCACGCCGACGGCCGAACCGTCCCCGTAGAGCGGTCGGCCGAGCGCCGCGAACGCCGCCGTCTGGCCGAGCGCGAAGACATCGGTCGCCGCCGTGACCTCGCCCCCGGACGCCTGCTCGGGAGCCATGAAGGAGGGCGTGCCGATGGCGGCTCCGGTGGCGGTGTGCGCGGTGCCGTCGGCGGCCAGCGAGATGCCGAAGTCGATGACGCGCGGCCCGTCGGCGGCCAGCAGCACGTTCGACGGCTTCAGGTCCCGGTGGACGATGCCCTCGCTGTGGATGGCCCGCAGCGCCTCCGCCACCCCCGCCGTCAGCCACAACAGCGCCGGCACCGGCAGCGGTCCGCCCCGGGCGACGGCGTCCGTGAGGGAGGGGCCGGGCACGTACAGCGTGGCCAGCCAGGGCGGTGCGCCGTCGGCGTCGGCGTCTATCAGCTCGGCGGTGTACGCGCCCCGGACCCGCCGGGCCGCCTTGATCTCCCGCCCGAACCGGCGCCGGAAGCCGGGATCGTCGGCCAGCTCCGGTCGCACCACCTTGATCGCCACCGGCCGGCCGCCCCGCGTGTGCGACAGGTAGACCCGGCCCATGCCACCCGCGCCGAGCCGTGCGGCGAGGCGGTAACCGGCCACCACGGGTGGATCGTCCGCCTGCAGAGGCTGGAAGACGTCTGTCGTTCGGTTCATCGGCCCACTGACCCCCGCCGCATTGAGTTGACCAACGGCCAAAGCCTAAGGGGACCTCAAGACACTCCGTGCGGTCCCTCCCCCGCGGCCGGCACCGTCGGCTTCCCGGCCGTCACCAGCCCTCTTCCCCCCGGGCGGTCGGGGCAGGAAGATCCGGTCCAGGTGGTAGGAGAGCACCCCGGCGGCGGACCGCGGACTGCGTTGCCCCACCAGGATGCTGGTGCCCAGCCCCGCCGACATGGCCAGCAGGCCGACCGCCTCCGCCCGCGCGTCCACCCCGGCCCGCAGCAACCCTTCCGTCGCCGCCCGCGCGAGCAGTTCGGCCACGGTGGCCTCGGCGGCGTCGGGGTCCTTGATGAACGGCTGGGCCGCGAGCGTCTCGTCGGTGACGGCCAGGATCGCGTACGAGGTGTAGAGGTGGTGGAAGACGCGGCTCTCCTCGTCGGTGGGGAGGGCCGCCATCAGGAGGGCCTCGATGACGGCGCGCGGCCCCGCCTCGGCCCCGGCGGCCCGGACCCGGGCGGTCACCCGTTCGCCGAACTTGCCCACGAGGTGCCGCAGACCGAAGAGGAGCAGCTTCTCCTTGGACTCGAAGTAGTACTGCACCAGCCGCAGGGACACCCCCGCCTCCGCGGCCACGTCACGCATCCCCACCGCGTGCAGCCCGGTCCGGCCGGCGGCGCGGACCAGTGCCTCCGCGATCGCGGTCCGTCGCTCCGCGTGGTCCACGTGTCTGGGCATCGTCCAGCTCTCCGCTCCGTCGGCCGGCCCCCGCTTCACCTTGATGATACAGCCGTACCATGTTCGTGATACGTTCGTATCACGAAGACCGACCCCCTTCCGGAGGTGGCCGTGCCCGAGTCCGCAGCAACCCGTCCCCAGGCCGACGTCGGCCGCTACGTCAGTGACGCCTGGCGCGAGCGCTACTTCGTGGCGTGCGACGCGCTCTACGCCCTCGGCGCCCCCGCGTCCCGGGAGCAGGACGTGGAGACCTCCTACGGGACCACCCACGTCTACCGCTACGACCCCGCCGACCCGGCCGCCCGCGACCGCACCCCCGTCGTCCTCGTGCACGGCGCGGGCTCCTGCTCCGCCATGTGGTACCCGAACACTCCGGCGCTCAGCGCCGAGCGCCCCGTCTACGCGCTCGACACCCCGGGCGACCCCGGCCGCAGCGTGCAGCGCGCCCCGATCCACGAGCCGCAGCGCGCCGCGCAGTGGCTGGACGAGAGCCTGGCCGGGCTCGGTCTCGACCGGGTGCACCTCGTCGGCTCCTCCTACGGCGGCTGGCTCGCGCTGAACCAGGCTCACCGCCGGCCCGACCGCCTGGCCTCGGTCACCCTGCTCGACCCCGGGGGCCTGGAGAAGGTGGGGCTGCGCTTCTTCGTCTGGATCTTCGCCAGCCTCTTCGCCACGTTCGCCCCCAAGGCGCTGCGCCCCCGGCTCGCGGCCTGGCTGGAGCAGCCCGTCCTGGTCGTACCGGAACTGCGCACGATGATCCGGACCGGTGTACGGGCCTACCGCATACGCCGCCCGGCGCCGCTGCCGCTCTCCGATGACGAACTGGCGGGCATCCGCACCCCGTTGTACCTGGTGCTGGGCAGGCGCAGCCTCCTGGTGCATCCGCAGCGGCAGGTCGAACGCGTTCCCCGACTGGTCCCGGGCGCCCGCGCCGAGATCGTCGCCGACACCGGCCACGGGCCGCAGATCGACCACGCCGAGGAGACCAACCGTCGGATGCTCGAGTTCATGGACTCCGCCGAACGGGATCCGGCGGGGACCGGCGCCGGACGAAAGCTCTAGGCTCCCGCGGCTCTTCGAGGAACGATCGGCCGCCGGCGAACCCGCCGCCCCCTTCCTCCGGCTGCGGCGCACCGACGCGTCCGCCGGCTCGAGCACGAGCACCCGGCGGTCATGTCCGGTGGATCGGGAGGCCGGTCGAGCGGAGAGCGCCGCGCGACCGGCGTGACGCCGCCACGCGACCGGGGGATACTTCTACAACACTGTAGATTGGGAGTCGGAGGGCGTACCTGATGTTCGGCTTGAGTGAACTGGCCGTGATCCTCCTCGTCGTCGTCGTGGTCCTCGGGATCAAGAAGCTGCCCGAGTTGACGCGGTCGGCCGGCAAGGCCGCACGGATCTTCAAGAGCGAGGCGAAGGCGCTGAAGGAGCAGGGCGCGCCCGAGGCGGCGCCCGGTCCGGGCCGCGTGGTCTCCGGGACGGTGGTGAACCGGGACGAATCCTCGCCGCGGGCCTGAGGGAAGAAGCGCGCCCGACAACTCCGGTGCGCGCCGGTCAGGTTCGCCCCCTCCTCCCCGGACGGCGGCGTCGCGCAGCGAAGCCCCTGAGCCATGCGGCTCGGGGGCTTTTCGGCTATCGGCGCGGCGGATTCCGGTCGTCTTCCGTTCCGTGTTCGTTCAACCGGCAGTCGCCGCACGTGTCGTGTGCCATCCCTAGGGTCCTCAAAGGTTTCGAAGGAAGGGGCTCATGGACACACTCCCCGCGATCCGGGCTCGCGCGATCACCAAGTGTTTCGGCGACGTCGTCGCGCTCGACGGCATCGATCTGGATGTGACGCAGGGGCAGATCCACGGCCTGGTCGGACCGAACGGCGCCGGCAAGACGACCCTGCTCGGCCTGCTGCTGGGCCTGGCCGTCGCCGACAGCGGCCGTCTGGAGATCCTGGGCACGCCGGTCGGGCGGGCGCTCGCGGCACCCGACGGTGTCGCCGGCTTCGTGGACGGACCCGGTCTCTACCCCTCGCTCACCGCCAGGCAGAACCTCGCCGCGCTGGCCGCGCTCCGCGGCCACGACGCGCGGACGGCGGCGATCGACGACGTGCTCGACCAGGTCGGGCTCACCGATGTCGCCGACGACCGGACCCGAGGCTTCTCCCTCGGCATGCGCCAGCGGCTCGGGCTCGCCGCCGCCCTGCTCACCGAGCCGAGGCTGCTCGTGCTCGACGAGCCCGCCAACGGCCTCGACCCGGCCGGGAAGAAGCACGTGCACGGCGTCCTCGCCCGGCTCGCGGCGGACGGGACCGCCGTCGTGCTGTCGAGCCACCGCATGGACGACCTCGAGGCACTGTGCTCCGAGGTCACCATCATCGCCACCGGCCGGGTCGTCTTCTCCGGACCGCTGGGCAAGCTGGCCGCCGAGAACCGTGCACTCGACTACCGGCTGCTCACCTCCGACCCGCACAGCGCCCGCCGGCTGGCCGCCGGGACGGCCGGGATCCGGGTCGTCGACGACGCCGGTGCACGGCGCGACGCCGAAGTGCTTGTCGTACACGCGCTGGTGCCGGCGCTGGACGAACTGGTGGTCCGGCTCGTCCGCGCGGGGATCGCGCTGCGCGAGCTCGCACCCGTGGTGTCGCCGCTGGAGGCCGCGTTCCTCGCACTCACCGAGCAGCCGGAGGCCGGCCGATGACCGCCGCCGTCGCCCACGACCGGGCGGTCGTCGCCCGCCGCGTCCCGCTGGCGCGCGGCTACCGCTTCGAACTGGTCAAGCTGGTCTCGCAATGGCGGATCCGGCTGCTCGTCCTCGCCTGCTGGGTCGCGCCGGCGCTCTTCGTCGCCGCGGTGAGCCGGCAGAGCTCTCTCCCCGTCGACACCCTGTTCGGTCGCTGGATGCACGCCACGGGGTGGGCCGGGCCGCTCGTGGTGCTGGGGTTCGCCGGCACCTGGGCGCTGCCGCTGCTGACCTCGATGGTCGCCGGCGATGTGTTCGCCGCCGAGGACCGGCTCGGCACCTGGCGGCACCTGCTCGTGGCGGTCCGGTCGCCTCGGCGCATCTTCGCGGCCAAGGCGCTGGCCGGCCTCACCGTCATCCTGCTGCTGGTGACCGGGCTGGCCTGTTCCAGCGCGGCCGGGGGGCTCGTGACGGTCGGCAACCGGCCGCTGGCCGGCCTCGACGGCCACCTGCTGGCCCCGGCGGACGCCGCCGTGGGCGTACTGCTCGCCTGGCTCAGCGTGCTCGCCCCGACGTTGGCGCTGGCCGCGATAGGGCTGCTCGGGTCCGTCGTGCTGGGGCGGTCCCCGATGGGCCTGCTGCTGCCCGCGCTGGTCGCGCTCGCCATGCAGCTCGCCCAGATGCTGCCGCTTCCCCTCGCGGTGCGCCTCGCCCTGCCCGGCTACGCCTTCATCGCCTGGAACGGTCTGTTCACCAGCCCGGCACAGCTCGGTCCGCTGGTGATCGGCGTCGTGGTCGGCCTGGTGTGGGCCGTGACCGCGACGGCGCTGGCCTACGCGCTCTTCGTGCGACGCGACTTCACCAATCCGACCGACGACGGCTCGGGGCGCCGCGCGGTCGTAGCCGGGGTGCTGCCGCTCGCCGGGCTGCTCGCCGCGAGTGTCGGGGTCGTCGCCGCGGCGACCTCGGCGACGGGCTCCGGTATCGAGCAGGACAAGGTGCAGCGCTCCCTCGCCACGGCCTTCGCCCACCTCTACCGGATGCAGACCGAGCAGCTCAACCGCCCCGACGTCACCGAGGCGCAGCTGAAGGCGACCGCGGCGTGCACCAAGGGCGGCGTCGGGGTCGCGGCCGCCGGGCCGGGCAACGACTGGCGCTGTGTCGTCTCCTGGCATCTGCCCGGCGTCGAGGCCACGGGGACGGCCGTGTACCAGCTCGACGTCACCGCGGACGGGCGGTTCGTGGCCGATGGCGACGGACCGAAGGAAGTGAACGGCTACTTCCTGGTGCGGACCCCGACCGGGGACGCACCGAACCCGCTCTGGCAGTTCGACGGGAACGTCGAACTGCTTCCCGACACCCCGAAGGGATGACTCCATGCAGGTAACGCGCCGCCGTCGGCGTGCCGACAAGGGCCGGTCCGGCTCTCCCGGAAGACGCTTCGGCCGCCGCACGCCCCTGGTGACGGCGTGCATCACCGCCCTCGCCGTGGCCGCCGCCGGCACCGCCTTCGCCCAGACGCGCCAGTTCGGCACGGACCAGGTCGGCCAGACCACCCGTCAGGGTCAGGTCGTCTCCGACGACCAGTACATCGCCCCGTACGGTGACCGCCTCGTCATCGACAACGGCAAGATCATGTCGTCCTCGGTCAGTCCGGACGGCACCCACCTCGCGGCCTCGGTCACCGACGGTGGCAGCGCGCTGGCCGTCGTCGACCTGAAGAGCTGGAAGGTGCAGCAGCTCGTCGGCACCGCCACGTCGTCCAGCCCGCGCATCGGCAGCAACTCCGTGGGCCAGGAGGGTCCCACGTACTCGCCGGACGGCAAGCAGCTCTGGCTGGGCCAGACCGACGGCTACACCAGGTTCACCGTGAACCCCGACGGCAGCGTCGCCGACCCGGTCTCCGTCGCCGTCCCGGCGGACGGGGCCAAGCACGCCCTGGTGGGCGAGGCGGTGTTCTCGCCCGACGGCACCACCGTGTACTCCGCGGTCAACGGCCAGAACCGGGTGGTCGCCATCGACGCGGCGACCGGTGCCGTCCGGCAGAGCTGGGCCGTGGGCAACGCCCCGCGCGACATGGTCCAGGTCGGCTCCAGGCTCTACGTCAGCAACGAGGGCGGACGTCCGGCGAAGCCCGGCGACACCACCATGAACTCCTACGGCACCCAGGTCCCGGCCGACCCGGTCACCGCGGCCACCACCACCGGCACGGTCAGCGTCATCGACCTGGCGAATCCCGACGCCGCCGTCGGGAGCATCGACGTCGGTCTGCATCCCACAGCCCTGTACGCGAAGAACAAGGCGCTGTTCGTCACCAACACCGCCACCAACGACGTGTCGGTCATCGACACCGCCAGGAACAAGGTCGTGCAGACCATCGCCACCCGGCCGTGGCCCGAGGCGTCGGTGGGGTACGAGCCCGACGCGGTGGCGCTCACCCACGACGGTCACCTGCTGGTGACCCTCGGCCGGGCCAACGCCGTCGCCGTCTACCGCTACACGACCCCGCAGGACCCGGTCAGCTACGTCGGCCTGCTCCCGACGGACTACTTCCCCTCGGAGATCGCCACCACCGGCGACGAGGTGCTGGTCAGCAACACCCGCGGCATCGACGCGCGCCGTCCCACCGACAAGTCCGGTCACGCCACCCACGACACGACGTCGAGCGTGCAGCGGTTCACGCTGCCCAGCGACCGTGTCATCAGGTCCGAGACGGCGAAGGTCTTCCAGCAGAACGGCTGGAGCCGTGGCGCCGTCACCCTGGCCAAGGGCGGCCACCGGGCGAAGCCGGTTCCGGTCCCGCAGCGGCTCGGCGACCCGTCGACGATCAAGCACGTCTTCCTGATCGTCAAGGAGAACCGGACCTACGACCAGGTCCTCGGTGACGTCGCGGAGGGCAACGGCGATCCGTCCCTCGCGGAGTTCGGCGAGAACGTGACCCCGAACCAGCACGCGCTGGCCCGGCAGTTCGGGCTGTACGACAACACGTACGACATCGGCACGAACTCCGCCGAGGGGCACAACTGGCTGATGCAGGCCGACGACCCGGAGTACACCGAGTCCTCGGCCGGCGAGTACCAGCGCAGCTACGACACCGAGGACGACGCCCTCGGACATCAGCGGACCGGCTTCCTGTGGACCGGCGCGCAGGCGGCCGGCAAGTCCGTGCGGGACTTCGGCGAGTTCCAGCAGTTCCTGACCAAGCCGTCGGGCGCGAGCTGGCAGAACCTGTACTGCGACGCCAAGAACATGGCGGCGACCGGGCAGAGCACCGCCTACCCGATGGTGTCGTCCTCGCCGATCCCGTCGCTCAACGACGTCTCGGTGCACGGCTTCCCGAAGTTCGACACCAGCGTCCCGGACGTCTACCGGTACGAGATCTGGAGGCGTGACTTCGAGCGGAACGGTCCGGCGAACCTGAACATGTTCTGGCTCTCCAGCGACCACACCGGCGGGCCGGCGAACGCGGCCGCCCAGGTCGCGGACAACGACCTGGCGACCGGCAGGATCGTCGACGAGATCTCGCACAGCCCGTACTGGAAGGACTCGGCGATCTTCGTGGTCGAGGACGACTCCCAGGCCGGTCTCGACCATGTCGACGGCCACCGCGCACCCGTCCAGATCATCAGCCCCTGGGCCAGGCACGGTGTCGTCGACAGCCACTACTACTCCCAGATCACGATGATCCGGACCATCGAGCAGATCCTCGGGATCCACCCGATGAACCAGAAGGACAGCGCGGCCACCCCGATGACGGCGGCGTTCACCCCGAAGGCGGACCTCACTCCGTTCAAGGCGCTGCCCAACCGCACCCCGCTGACCGCCGGTCTGAAGACTCCGCCCGCCTGCGGCCTGGACACCCCCGCGCCGCAGGACCCCGGTGCGGCGGCCGCGCCGACGGCCAAGGTGCCGGCGGACAAGCGGCAGCTCGCGGCGGAGTGGGAGCAGTGGAAGTCGCAGCAGCGGCTGACCGGGCCGAACGCCGTGCCCGACTACGCCAACCCCGCGCAGATGAACCACTTCACGTGGTACCAGACGCACGAGTGGACCAAGCCGTACCCCGGTGAGAAGAGGATCTTCGCGCCGAAGGACGTGCCGGGCGCCTACATCCCGTCGGCGGAGTCCGACGGCTGACGCCTGCCGATCACGGCAAGGGGGGAGGGTTTCCCGGTCCGGGAGGCCCTCCCCCGGTCGTACCGGGCCGTCCCGCGGCGCGGCGGTCCGTCTCCCGCTCGACGGCCCGCCGCCGTGTGCCGTACCACGAGCGGCTGCCTGGCCCGCGGGTGCGCTCCGGGGCGGCCGGCGCCGGTTCAGTCGTCCGGCCGGGCGGTGTGGTCGGGGTGCCCGGCGGTACGGCGCTGTTCCTTCAGTTCCGCCTCGTACAGGTGGTCCCGGCCGTCGGCCAGCTCTCCGCGGGCCTGGTTCTCGACGGCCTTGAACGGCTCGTAGTACGTGGCGTTGTAGGCCTCGATGATCTGGAACGTCCAGTGGCCGGGGATCACGTTGCGGCCCAGGATCTCCCGCTGCACCCGGTCGGCCCACGCGTCGTGGCCGGCCTCGCGCAGCAGACTCACCGCCCGGTCCAGCTCGAAGTCGGCGCCACCGGTGAGCTGGTGGAACGTGTACAGGTGGCCCCGGGCCCGCTCGGTCGTCTCCAGCGCCTTCGACAGCGCGCCCAGGGCCTCAACGGTGGTGTCCGAGACGCCGGGCGGGCGCTGGTGGGCACGGTCCGGGCCGTCGTGGTGAGTGCTCATGCCGGGATGAGTGTCCCGCCGGGGCGGCGGCGCACCAGATCGGGCCCACCGGGCGGCGGTCCTCACCCGGGCGGCGGACGGGCCCGCCCCTGCGGCCCCGCTCCGCGTGGGCGGGCTGTGCGGGGCGGCGGGCCGGCCCGGTCGCGTGGGTCAGCAGCCCTGGTCGGCGATGACGAAGTAGTCCTGGGAGGTCTCCTTCAGGGTGTGCATGACGGCCACGTTGTACAGGCCCATGGCCTGGTTGGAGCCGTCGGCGTACACGAGGCCGAGGCTCTGGTGGGCGCGGCCGGCCCTGACCTGGTCGTAGTTGTCGTCCGTGTAGCACCTGGGGGCGGTGCCGGCGGTCGTCGCGGTGACCGGTGACGAGGGGGTGCCGACGGCACCGGCGGAGTCGACCGCCGCGACGGTGTAGCTGTAGGAGGATCCGGCGGACAGTCCGGCGTCGGTGTACGAGGTTCCGGTCGGTGAGGCGACCTTCGTGCCGTCGCGGTAGACGTTGTACGAGGCTGCGCCGCTGACGGCGGCCCAGGACAGCGACGCCCCGGTGTCGGTGGTGCCGGTGACCGTCACCCGGGCCGGTGCGGGCAGGGAGCCGCTGCCGCCGCCTGGTCCGTCCAGGCCCCAGAACCTCGCGGTGTGGTAGCTGGAGCAGACGGTGTCGAGGTAGTAGGCGCCGGTGGCGCCGCACTGGTCGGCGCCCGGTCCGGGGTCGACGGCGAGACCGTGCGCCATGCCGGAGACGGAGAAGAGGGCGACGGCGGGGTTTCCGGCGGAGTCGTCGTAGACGTCCTCGGTGGTGCCGCCGGGCAGGCCGCGGGTGTCGGAGGGGGGCTGGCCGATGCCCCAGACGTCGGTCCACTGGTCGCGCAGCTCGGTGGCGTTGACCGGGGCGACGGTGGTGTCGGAGGTGCCCTGCCAGATCGCGACCCGCGGCCACGGGCCGGTGTACCCGGGATAGGAGTCGCGGACCTTGTCGCCCCACTGCCGCGGGGTGAGTCCCCGGCCGCCGTACTGGCAGCCGGAGGCGGCGCCCTGGGTGGTCGCGCACTGCGCGGGCAGGCCCGAGTCGACGGCGCCGCCGGCGAACACCTCCGGGTAGTCGGCGAGCAGGTCGGCGGTCATGCCGCCGCCCGCGGACAGACCGGTGACGAAGACGCGACCGCGGTCGGAGCGGTACTGCGCCGCCGCGTGGTCGACCATCTGCACGACCGAGGCCGCCTCGCCCCTGCCCCGGGTGTCCTTGGTGGAGTCGAACCAACTGAAGCAGGACAGGCTGTTGTTGGCCGCGCCGGTCTGCGGGTAGACCACGGCGAAGCCCCACTGGTCGGCGAACTTCTGCCAGCCGGAGTGGGCGTGGTAGTCGCTCGCCGACTGGGTGCACCCGTGCAGCGCCACGACCAGCGGCGCGTTCGCGGGAAGACCGGCCGGGGCGTATTCGTACATCGTCAGGTTCCCGGGATTGGACCCGAACCCGGTGACCTGCTGGAGGGTGCCGGCGGCCGCGGCGGCGGGCGCGAGCGGGGCGAGGGCGGTCAGGCCCGCGGCCAGGGCGCCGAGCACGGCGGCCAGGGCGGTGTGCCTGCGGAACCTGCGCGAGGCGGGGAATCTCATGGGGAACTCCCGTGGGTGGTGGGGAGGGTGGGAGGGGAACCGCGGGCGGGTCGGGCCCCGCCACCGGTTCCAGGTGGCGGGGGCCGTCCGGGGCCGGCCGGTGCGAACCGCGGGACGCACCGGCCGCCGGACGCACCGGCTCACTGGAAGCGGACCGTACGACCCGTCGGCGGCCTGCGACACGTGAGGGGCGGCCAGGAAGACGGCGACGGGCATGGCGCCCGCGCCCATGGTGGCGGCCGTGCCGCTGTGGGATGACGGTGCTGCGCACGGCCGGCACCGAGGAGCGTCGGCGGGCCCGGGGCGTGTCTCGGCCCGGCCCGGCTCACGGCCCGGCCCGGCTCACCCACGGGCGTGCCCGGGCGGGCTTCCGGCGAGTCGCGCGGCGCGCCGCACCGCGCCCCGGGGGACGGTCGCCGGCGGCGTCCCCGGTACCTGGCCGAGTGGGCGGGGGGTGACCGGCCGTTCGGGGCGAAGCCGCGCGGGGCGGCGCGGGTCAGGGCGGCCACGGTCATGGGCGGAGCCACGGCGGACGGCGGCGCGTGCGTCGGCGTCCAGGCACGACCGTGTCCCGCGACCAGGGCTCACCGGCCCCGCAGCCCTGGGATCGCGTCGCCGCCGGCCCGATCGGTGCGGTCGGTGCGGTCAGGTGTGGTCGATCAGGCCGCGCGGGCCCATCGTCGTGCCGTCCGGTGGGGCGTGGCCGTGGTCTCGGCCGGCCGGACGCGGTACGTCGTCCTGCTGGGATCGGTGAGGGGTTCGCCGAGAGTTATCCGTCCGGTGTCGCGCAGCAGGTCGCAGTCGGCGGTGTCCAGGGCGACGTAGCAGCCTCCCCTGCCGGTGTGCGGGTCCAGCGGCTGCCAGTAGCCGTATCTGCGGCGGCCGTTGGCGTGCACGATGAGGAAGACCGGGTGGCGGGAGTCGCGGACGACCTGAAGTGCGTCGGCGGCGGAGCGGCTGAGCGGAACGCCGCGGCCGGAGGTCCGCGCCCTGTGCTGGGCGGAGTCCGCGCGGACTCCGCCCACGGCAGGCGACCGCCCGTCGTCGGCCTGCTGTCGGCGGGCGGTCAACGACACCACGGGGGCCTGTGCCTGGCCAGGGACGGACTGCATCAGCGGTGGCCTTCCTGAAGACGGAGACTGAGGATCGCTTACCCGGTACGGGCGATGTTGATCTCGCTTCTTTGTGGACGGCATTGTGCAGCACGGCACTGACACGGCCGGTGCGAGCGGAGGCGGCCCTCGTCGGCCGGGCAGGCGGCGGGCCGTCGTCGGCTCCGGCAGGTCCGCCGGCCGTCGAAGGGCCACGCCGTTTGCGGCCCCAGGCGGTCCAGGAACTCCGGCGGTCGGGGGCTCTCGGAGACCCCGGGCGCGTCCGGTCGGCGTCACGCTACGGCCGTGCGCTCCCGCGCCGTTCCTCCTCGGCGGGGTGTGCGGTCACAGCGATCCGAGGTCGGAGGAGACCCAGCGTTCGGGCCGCATGCGGACGACGACCTGCTCGCCGTGGTTCTTCCAGGCGAAGTCGACATAGGCGTCGACCTTGTCGGCCGGCAGGTAGCGGGTGGACATCTCGCGCAGTCGCTCGATGGTGGCGGGCTCGGTGTCGACGACCGGCCCCTCCACCGACACGTACCTGATGGTGGGTTCGAGCCGGTCGACCATCAGCGAGAACCGGCCCGCCGCACCGATCCGCTGGTTCTTGCGGGAGTGCAGCCCGGTCATGATCCACACGGTGCCGCCCGGCTCGTACTGGTACCAGATCGGCACCGTCAGCGGCGCTCTCCCCGGCCCGCCGTCGACCGCCAGAGCGGCCACGTGCGGCTCGGCGAGGAAACTCTCGCGTTCTTCCCGGGTCAGGGCCATGACGGTGTCCTCCCATGTCTGTGAACGGACCTCGCCGTCATCGTGCCCCGCTACCCGCTCGCCCGAACCGGTCGGGACCGTGCGCCCCCTGACGGACCGGACCGTCACCCGGCCGCCCGGCGCGAGTCGCCCCGCTCGCGGACGGGCCCCGCCAGGTACCGCGCCGTACGGCTCCGGCGCCGCGCGCCGGACCCGTCGGTCCGGCACACGGTCTGGTCAGAGTGACGACTGTGCGCTATACCTTCTTCCCGTGCTTGATTCTGCTTGATTCCGCGCCATAACAAGCATGTTCAATCATCACTGCCAGCGGGGCCGGACCGTTCGGCGCATCCCGGGGCGGCGATGGCAACGGGATGGCGCGGCCGGTCACGTTCGCTGACCCGGCCGGACCGACACCGATCGACGCTGCGAAGGGATCGACATGACCGTTCCACCCCGCAGACGCAAGACCCTGCGTGCCCGAGGGGCGTCCCTGGCCGCCGCGGCCCTCCTCGCGGTGCTCGGGACCGCGGGCGGCCCGGCCGTCCCGGCCGGCGCGGCGCCGGGCACCGCCGCGCGGTCCACCGGCGCCGGAGCTCCGACCGTCATCGGAGCGGTCACCGGATTCTCCCGGTCCGGCGGCTCCTACGTCTTCACGGCGGGCGCCGCGAAGGCCCGGGTCGGTTTCGTCTCGGCGGACACCTTCCGCGTCGAGGTGGCCCCCGACGGGACGTTCACCGATCCCGTCGGCACCGACATCGTGCTGCCGCAGGGCAAGGCGCCCGCCACCCGCTGGGCCGACCGCGGCGACCGCTACGAGCTGTCCACGGACGAGGTGACCCTGCGGGTGTACAAGTCGCCGCTGCGGTTCGCCCTGTACCGGGCCGACGGCACCCGCCTGTGGGAGGAGACCCGCGGCATCAGCTGGGACGGCGCCTCGACCACGCAGACCCTCGCGCGCGGCGCCGACGAGCAGTTCTACGGCACGGGCGAGCAGAACGGCAGCGGAAACACCTCGCACCGCGGCAGGACCCTGAAGGTGGGCGTCGACTACGACTGGAACGAGGGCGGCCACCCCAATTCGGTGCCGTTCTACCTCTCCTCGGCCGGCTACGGCGTCTACCGCAACACCTACGCCCCCGGCACCTACGCCTTCACCGACCCGGTCACCACCACCGAGCAGGAGAACCGGTTCGACGCCTACTACTTCGCGGGCGACTCCGCCAAGGACGTGATCGGCGAGTACACCGAGCTCACCGGCCGCCCCATGCTCCCGCCGATCTACGGCCTGGAGATCGGCGACTCCGACTGCTACCTGCACAACGCCAACCGCGGCGAGCGGCACACCCTGGACGCCCTGAAGGTCGCCGACGAATACGCGAAGAACGACATGCCGCTCGGCTGGATGCTCGTCAACGACGGCTACGGCTGCGGCTACGAGAACCTCGCCGAGACCGCCGAGGGCCTGAACGACCGCGGGACCCGGATGGGTCTGTGGACCCAGGACGGCCTGGCCGAGCTGGCCGACCAGGTGAAGGCGGGTCAGTGGGTGGCCAAGCTGGACGTGGCCTGGGTGGGCGACGGCTACAAGTTCGCCCTCGACGGCTGCAAGGCCGCCTACCGCGGCATCGAGGACAACAGCGACGCGCGCGGCTTCACCTGGGCCCCGGAGAGCTGGTCGGGCGCGCAGCGCTGCGGCGTGCAGTGGAGCGGCGACCAGTCGGGCGGCTGGGACTACATCCGCTGGCAGATCCCCACCTACGCCGGCGCGACCATGTCCGGTCTCGCCTACACCACGGGCGACGTGGACGGCATATTCGGCGGCAGCGCCAAGACCTACACCCGCGACCTGCAGTGGAAGGCGTTCCTGCCGGCCGTGATGACCATGGACGGCTGGGCCGCCCAGGACAAGCAGCCGTACCGGTACGGAGAGCCGTACACCGGCATCAACCGCAAGTACCTCAAGCTCAAGGAAGCCCTGCTGCCGTACATGTACACCTACGCGGCCGAGGCCCACCGCACCGGCGTCGGCCCCGTGCGGCCGCTGGCGCTCGAGTACCCGGACGACCCGCAGGCGGCGGGCGACGCCGCCAAGTACGAGTTCCTGACCGGCGAGGACTTCCTGGTGGCCCCGGTCTACCGCGACTCCTCGGTCCGTGACGGCATCTACCTGCCGAAGGGCGACTGGGTCGACTACTGGTCCGGGCGCACCTACCACGGTCCCACCACCGTCGACGGCTACCAGGCCCCTCTGGACACCCTGCCGCTGTTCGTCAGGGCGGGCGCGTCCGTCCCGATGTGGCCGGGCGCCGGCTCCTACCGGGACCGCACCGCCGACTCTCCCCTGGCCTGGGACGTCTACCCGCAGGGCCGGACCTCCTTCACCCTGTACGAGGACGACGGCGTCACCCGCCGGCACCGGGCCGGACAGTACGCCGAGCAGCCGGTGACGGTGACCGCTCCGCACAGTGGCGCGGGGCGGGTGCGCATCGCGGTCGGCGCAGAGAAGGGCGACTTCGCGGGCAAGCAGACGGCGCGTCCGTACCGGTTCACCGTGCACACCGGTTCCGCTCCGCGGCACGTCAGCCTGGACGGCCGCACGCTGACCCGGCTCACCTCGAAGGCAGCCTTCGACGCCGCCGGCCAGGGCTGGTGGTACGACGCCTCGGACCGGGCCGGAGTCGTCCACGTCAAGACGCACGGCATCAGCACCGCCCGGGCCTTCCGGATCGACCTGGACGGAGCGAGCGCGGTGGGCGGCGAGGCGCCCGCGGCGACCGGCACGGTCTCGGTCTCCCCGCCCGAGGAGATCGGCGCCGGAGTGTCCGGCAGGGTCACGGTGGGCTTCACCGCCGGCCGGAACGGCGCCGACGGCGCCGAGCTGTCCCTGGCCGCGCCCGAGGGCTGGACCGTGTCACCGGCGCGCACCGTCGGCCGGGTCCGGCCGGGGCAGCAGGTGGAGGCCGAGTTCGAGGTGACCGCGCCGGCCGACGCCCGGGCGGGCGAGGCCGTGCTCACCGGCACCGCCCGCTACCGGTCGGCGGGCGAGGAGAGGGTGACCGCACAGCGGGCGGCGCTGCGGACCATGCCGGCCCCTCCGAAGGACGACAGCTGGGCCGGCGACCTGCCCTGGCTGAGCGCCGCCAACGGCTACGGACCGCCCGAACGCGACCGCAGCAACGGGGAGTCGGCCGCCGACGACGGCCACCCGCTCTCCCTGGGCGGCACCACCTACGCCAAGGGCATCGGCGCGCACGCCGACTCCGACATCGAGTTCTGGCTCGGCGGCCGGTGCTCCTCCCTCACCGCGACCGTCGGCATCGACGACGAGATCGACGGCTACGGCGGCGTCTCCTTCTCGGTCGTCGCCGACGGCAGGACGCTGTGGTCCTCCCCCACCCTCAGCGGCAGGTCCGACCCGCTGCCCGTCGACGTACCGCTGACCGGAGCCCGCCACGTCCACCTCGTGGTCACCGACACGGACGGCACGAAGTCCGGCGACCACGGGGACTGGGCGCAGGCGAAGTTCCACTGCGCCGCCTGACCCATCCGCCGCGCCGCCGCCCCGGCCCCCTCGGCGGGCGGCGGCGCCCGACCCACCGGGACCACCGGTGCCCGCGCCCAGCGGCCGTCCGGCCGCGGCCGCGGCTCCGGTGCGTCCGTCATCGCACCTCTGATCACCTCCCGCGCCCCGGTGGTTTTGGGGCACGGGCCGGACCGCCGGAGCCCACACGTGCACCTCTCCACCCCCGACCGCACACCGCCGGCCGCCCCCGGGCGACGGCCCGCGGCCGCCCTGACCTTCGCCGACGGCACCCTGCTGCGCGACGGCCGCCCCTACCGTGTCCTGGCCGGTTCGCTGCACTACTTCCGCGTCCATCCCGAGCAATGGGCCGACCGGCTCCGGCGGCTGGCGGCGCTCGGCCTCAACACCGTGGACACCTACGTCCCGTGGAACTTCCACGAGCGCAGACCCGGCGACGTCCGCTTCGACGGCGGCCGCGACCTGGAGCGGTTCGTACGACTGGCGCAGCGGGCCGGACTGGACGTCGTCGTACGTCCGGGGCCGTACATCTGCGCCGAGTGGGACAACGGCGGCCTGCCCGCCTGGCTGACCGGCACCCCGGGGATGCGTCTGCGCACCTCCCACCGCCCGTTCCTGGACGCGGTCGGGCGCTGGTTCGACGAGCTGGTCCCCCGGGTCGCCGGCCTCCAGGCCGGACGGGGCGGCCCGGTGGTGGCCGTGCAGATCGAGAACGAGTACGGCAGTTACGGCGACGACCGGGCCTACGTCCGCTGGGTGCGCGACGCCCTCGTCGAGCGGGGCGTCACCGAACTGCTCTACACGGCCGACGGGCCGACCCCGCTGATGCAGGACGGCGGCAGCCTGCCCGGACAGCTCGCGGCCGCGACGTTGGGCTCGGGCCCTGACGAGGCGGCCGCGCTGCTGCGCTCGCGCCGTCCGGGCGAGCCGTTCTTCTGCGCCGAGTTCTGGAACGGCTGGTTCGACCACTGGGGCGAGCGGCATCACGTCCGGTCCGCCGACGGCGCCGCCGAGACCGTGGGCCAGATCCTCGACGCGGGCGGCTCGGTGAGCCTCTACATGGCGCACGGTGGCACCAACTTCGGGCTGTGGGCCGGTGCCAACCACGACGGCGAGCGACTGCAGCCCACCGTGACCAGCTACGACTCGGACGCGCCGATCGCCGAACACGGCGCGCTGACCCCGAAGTTCTTCGCCCTGCGGGAACGGCTGGCGACGATCGGCCGGTCATCGGCGGCCGGGCCGGCGGACCCCGCGCCGCCCGCCGATCCGCCACTGCTGGCGCCCCGTGCCCTGGAGGTCACCCGACGGGCGGCCCTGCTGCCGGCACTGCGGTCGGTGAGCAAACCGGTCCGGGCGCCGCTGCCGCTGAGCTTCGAGGAGCTGGGGCAGGCGTCCGGCCTGGTGCTGTACGCGGCCGAGCCACTGCTGCCGCCGGGCCGCCACCAGCTGACCGTCACCGGTCTGCACGACCGCGCCCAGGTGTTCGTCGACGGCGCCCCGGTGGCCGTACTGGACCGCGAGACCGGGTCGTTCGCCGTGCGGGGCGACGGTGCGCGCATCCGGCTGGAGCTGCTGGTGGAGAACCAGGGCCGGATCAACTACGGGCCGCTGCTCGGGCAGGGCAAGGGCATCCTCGGCGGGGTGCGCGTGGCGGGCCGGCTGGTGCACGGCTGGACCATGTACCGGCTGCCGCTGGACGAGTGGGCGCCGGGAGAGACCGCTCGCGCCGTCTCGGCGGCACCCGCCGGCGGCAGCGGCGGATTCGCCACCGCCCGGCTGGCGGTGACCGAGCCCGCCGACACCTTCCTCGGCCTGCCCGGGTTCGGCAAGGGTTTCGTGTGGGTCAACGACACGCTGCTGGGCCGTTATTGGGAGATCGGTCCGCAGACCACCCTCTACGTGCCCCGCCCACTGCTGCGCGCCGGAGAGAACACGATCACCGTGCTGGAGCTCGAGAGGTTCGGCGACCGCCTCACCCTGCACGACCGGCCCGAGCTGGGTCCGGCCGAGGAGTACGTGGAGACCTTCGACTGACGGCGGCGGGCTCGGCCGGAGGGAACGCCGGCCGTTGCCGTGCCCCGACGGCACGGCGACCGCACCGGCCGTGCGTCGCAAGCACCGACGGCACGTCGGTCACCGGCCGACCGGCCACGGACGGCGGACGGCGGACGGCGGACGGCGGACGGCGGACGGTTGGCACGGGCCGGAACGATCCGGAACCAGAGCGATCCGGAGCCGGTGCGCCGGTGCCGGGCGGCACGGCGTACCCGGCCGCGGCACGTCGTGCCGCCCTCACATGTGTCGATCACACACGTGTGAGAGCGGCGTCCGTGACCGGGCCGTGTCCGCCGCGTGGTGGGCCCAGCCCGGTCACGACTTCGTCGCGCCGGGCAGCGCGCAGGCGGGGGTGCCGCCCGGCAGCCGGTGCCGGTTGTCTGCGACGAGCCGGTAGACACGGTGGGCGAGAGGTCGTACCGGCGGGAGCCGGAGGACCGTTCCCAGGGCGGACCAGGCGCCGCCCGCGCCGCGCAGCAGCTCCGCGACGGCCCGCGCGCCGCCGAGCACCATGCCGTCGGGTGCCACCCACAGCACCTCGTGCCGGGCCCGCTCCTCGGTGACACCGGCGGCGCGCAGATCGGTGAACTGCCACGGCTCGGCGTCGCAGTCGGGCCGGATCCGTCGCCTCAACAAGGCCACCGCACGGGTGCAGAAGCCACAGTCGCCGTCGTAGATGAGCAGTGCGCGTGTCCGCATGGATCCATGATGCCTCCCCGTCATGTTCGAACGTGTGTCCGACAAAGGAGGGGCACCGCGTCCGAATTCCGCCAGCGTGTCCGCGGCCGCCCGACGAGGCTTGGGCCATGACCGAGTACACAGCCCTTCCCATCCCGCCCGACGCCCTCGCCGAGCTGCGTGACACCGACGACTCGGGACGGCCCACGAGGCCGTACGTCGCGCGCGAGGACGGCGTCCCACTCGCCTGCGTGGGCAGTCCGCTGCGCTGCTGCCTGCGCGCCGTCGAGCCCGGCGAGCGGGTCGCACTGGTGTCCTACGCGCCCCTGCGGCGCTGGGCGGCGGCGACCGGGGCCAGTCCCGGGGCGTACGACGAGACGGGGCCGGTGTTCATCCACGCCGACCCGTGCGAGGGACCGCGGGCCGCCGAGGGTTATCCCTTCGCGCGGCCGGGAGCGCTGCGCACCATCCGCCGCTACGACACCGGGGGGCGGATCGTCGGCGGAAGTCTGTTCGAGATCCCCGAGGACACCGGCGCCGGGTTCGAGCGGGCCCTCACCCAGGCCTTCGCCGCGCCGGAGGTCGCGCTGGTGCACGTGAGGGCCTTGGAGTACGGCTGCTTCCACTTCGAGGTGCGGCGGCCGTAGGCCGCTCACCGTCACCGCCACGGCCCGGTCGATCACACCCGGCGCACGCCACCGGGTCCGCTTACCCTGGCTTCGTGGAGTCGTACCCAGCTGCTCCGCGCGGTCACGGCGGCCCCGAGCCGCCGGTCGTCGCCGTCCGCCCGGAGATCCTTGCCTCCTGGCAGCGCTCGCACCTCCTCGGCATCGACCAGGAGGGCGCGGTCCTGCCGGTCGAGTCCGACCTGAATCCCGACTCCCGGCTGCTCAGGGCTGCCGCGCCGGTGCTGGACCGGCTGCGCGAACGGTTCTCGGGCCTGCCGGTGACCGTGACGCTGGCGGACTCGCGCGCGCACATCGTGGACCGCCGGGGCGACCCGGCGGGGCTGGACCTGATGGACGCCGCGTCCCTGGTGCCGGGAGCCAACGTCGACGAGCGGTTCATGGGGACCAGCAGCGTCAGCATGGTGCTGAGCACCAGGGCGCCGTTCGTGGTCGTCGGCCAGGAACACTTCCTGCACAACCTCAAGGAACTGACCTGCATGGCCGCGCCGGTGCGCGACCCCGTCGGCGGTGCCGTGCAAGGCGCGGTCAACCTCTCGGTGCCCATGGCGCTGGGCGATCCCGGCATGGCGCTGGTGCTTCAGGAAGCCACCGAACGCATCGGGGAACGTCTGCTGGAGCTGAGCACCGCCCGCGAACGCGAGCTGATGCGCTCCTTCCGCCGGGCCGGGCGGACCGGCGGACGTCTCCAGCTGGACATCGCCTCGGGGGAACTCCTCCGGCCCGGCGGGCCGGCCCCGCCCCGGTTGTCGCCCCAGGAGCGGATGGTACTGCTGGAGCGAGCGATCGAACTGATCTCCTTCAACGGTGAGGCGTACGCCGAGGTGCCGCTGGCCGGCGGCCGCCTCGCCCTGCTGCGCCGACGGGAGCTGCGGCACGGCGAGGCGGGGGGCGCGGCGGTCGAGGTCGGTTTCACCGACCCCCGCGGTACGCGGACGCCGGGCCCCGTCACCGCGACCGCACCGGACGGCCGGCAAGTCCCGCTTCTGAACCTGGCCGGCCTGGCGGCGGGCGCGGCCGGGCGGGTGCCACCTGACACGGGCGCCGCCGCCGGGCCGGCTGCGACGGAACGTGCCGCCGCCGGGCCGCGACCGCACACCGCCGGGCGGGACCCGGCAGGGCCGCGCGGCGAGGAGTCCGGCGCGCCAGGACCGCGCACCGGCGAGCCGGACGGGACGTGGCCGGGCGCCGATCAGCCCGGCGTCGACACAGACGCCGCCGAGCCGCCCGACGCGTGGCTGCTGATGGTGGGCGAGCCGGGTGTCGGCCGGCTCGCCGCCGAGGCACGCGGTCGGCTGTCCCTGCTGACCGAGGCGGGCACCCGTCTCGGTACCACCCTGGACATGCGGTGCACGGCCGAGGAACTGGCGAGGATCGCCGTGCCGGGCTTCGCCGACCTGGTCGTCGTCGACCTCGTCGAGAGCGCTCTGGCGGGCGAGGAGCCACCGCTCGGCCGGCCCTGTCCCGGGACCGCGCTGCGCCGCGTGGCCGTCTGGGCGGGCGAGGAGAACGCGGGCGAGCCGGCCGGCGGCGTGGGCGAGCCCGTCGACTACCCGGCCGGCACACCCCAGGCCCGTTGCCTGGAGACCGAGCGGCCGGTCACCGACTCGGTGCTGACGGCCGTGCTCGCCGGAGACCGGGCACAGCGCGTGCACCCCGTCGCCCCGCTCGGCGAAGGGGCGCACCACTACCTGGGCGCCCCGCTGTCCGCCCGAGGCTGTGTCCTGGGCCTGGCGGGCTTCTACCGGCGAGGCGGTGCGCGGCCGTACGAGGAGGACGACCTGACGCTGGCGGGCGAGTTGGCCGCCCGTGCCGCGATCAGCGTGGACAACGCACGCCACTACCGCCGCGAGCACCAGTCCTCCCTCACCCTGCAGCGCAGTCTGCTGCCGCGCGCCCTGCCCCGGGTCAGCGCCGTCGACCTCGCCTCCCGCTACCTGCCCGCGGACGCCCGGACGGGCGTGGGCGGAGACTGGTTCGACGCGATCCCGTTGTCCGGGATGCGCGTGGCGCTGGTCGTCGGGGACGTGCCCGGCAACGGGCTCCAGGCGGCGGCGACCATGGGCCGTCTGCGCACGGCGGTGCGGACGCTGGCCGGGCAGGACCTGTTGCCGGAGGAGGTGCTCACGCACCTGGACGACCTGGTCGGCACCGCCTTGGACGATCCGGCCGACGGCCCGGCCGGGGACGAGGACCAGGACCCGGCGATTGGGGCGACCTTGCTGTACGCCGTGTACGACCCGGTGACCTGCCGCTGCACGGCCGCCCTGGCCGGTCATCCGCCGCCCGCGCTGCTGGCCCCGGACGGCCGGGCGCGGCTGGTCGATCTGCCCGTCGGCCCGCCGCTCGGGCTCGGCGGGATCCAGCCGTACGAGTCCGCCACCGTCGACGTGCCCGCCGAGAGTCTGCTGGCCCTGTACACCGACGGCCTGCTCAAGGAGAACCGCGGCTACGGGGACACCGACGCGCGCATCGCGGACCTGCTGACCGCGCTGAACGGGGCCGGGCCGGTGCTGGAGGACGCCTGCGACCGGGTCACCCGGACCCTGGTGCCCGGCGGTCCCCACGACGACGTGGCGCTGTTGCTGGCCCGTGTCCACGCGCTGCCCGAGGACCGCGTGGCGTCCTGGGAGTTCCCGTCCGACCCGTCGGTGGTGGCCCGTGCCAGGGCCCTCACCTCCGCCCAGCTCGCCGCCTGGGGCATGTCGGAACTGGAGGCGACCACCGGTCTGGTGGTCAGCGAACTCGTCACCAACGCCGTGCGCTACGGCGGTCAGGGGCCGGTCTGGCTGCGGTTGCTGCGCGGTGACTCCCTGATCTGCGAGGTGTCCGACCGCAGCAACACCTCGCCGCGCATCCGGCGGGCGGCCACGACCGAGGAGGGCGGGCGCGGGCTGTTCCTGGTCGCGCAGTTCACCAAGAACTGGGGCGCGCGCTACATGCGGCAGGGCAAGACGGTCTGGGCCGAGCAGGTCCCGCGGGCGGAGCAGCCCGTGCCGGAGGTGGACGAGCAGGCGCTGCTGGACATGTTCGAAGACCGCGGCTGACCGCCGGCCGCCGCCGTGGAGCGAGCGCGACGGCCCGGCCGGCCGGGGCGGGGCGTGGCGCACGCCGGCACCGGGTGCCGGCGTGCGCGTGCCGGCCGCCGGTTCAGCCGAGGCCGAGGACGCTCATGGCCCGTTCGGCCATGCGCCGCTCGCCCAGGGCGTTGGGGTGGACCGGCACGAGGTTGTCGCCGAAGAGCAGCGGTTCGATCCACCGGGTGCCCTCGGCCTTGCAGGCGTCGTGGCCCTCGGACGCCTGGCTGAAGTCGACGTAGGTCGCGCCGGTCTCCTCGGCGGCGCGCTGGACGACCGCGTTGAGGTGGGCCTGTATGCCGCGCAGGTAGGGCACGTCGCCGGAGGCGATCGGCAGCTTCACGAAGCAGGCCGGGTCGGCGGCCGCCGGTGTGATCCACGGGTACCCGAGGACGGCCACGCGGGCGTTGGGCGCCGCGGCCCGGACACTGCGCAGCGCGGCCTTGAGCGCGGGATAGGTGTTCGCCTCGATCTGGTCGTCGAAGGAGGAGCCGTTCTTGTCCTTGCAGGGGCTGCCCGTCCCGCCGCTGAGGACGCCCGCGCTGCCGCAGGCCGTGATGGCGTTGATGAAGGTTCCGTTGTCGTTGCCGCCGATGGTGAGCGTCACCAGGTCGGTGCCCGTGCCGAGCGCCCGCGCCTGCGGGGGCACTCCCGGGTACTGCGCCTCGGTGAAGTCCTTGGTCTGGGCCGCGCCGCAGGTCACGTCCTTCAGGTGGGCGCCCGTCCTGGCGGCGAGGACGTGGGGGTAGTTCGCTGTGGAGCGCAGACACAGCAGGTTGGTGGCGTCCACCGGCAGGACGCCCGAGCCCGCGCTGTAGCTGTCGCCGAGTGCGACGTAGTCGAGGGTCGTGGTGGCCTGTGCGGTGGCTCCGGTGAGGCCGAGGGCCAAGGCGGCCACCGCCGTCACCGTCATGGTCATGACACGATGCAGGGCGTGCTTCGGCATGTGCTCTCTCTTCTCGGGAGGCGGGACGCCGGGAGACGGGCACGGCTCGTGCCCGCGCGGCGTACTGGTGTACGAGAGTGCGGCGGCTCGAACGAGGATGCGCCGGCTTCCGCGCCATGGGCCGAAGACGCCCACGCGACGCCGTGGCGTTACCCGACGCGGGGTTACCGTTTGGTTCTACCGATAGGTAATGTGCAGGCGCCGCAGGGCCGGGTCAACAACCCTGACCGAAGTTCTTGAAACGCTTACGAGCGATGCCCGGCCCACGCGTGGCGCGGTGCGCGTCCGACTCCCCCGTCCGCGTCGGGCCGCCGCGGGGCCGTTCCCGGACACGCCCTGCGAGCGCCGCCGCTCGGACCGGTGCCGACGGGTACGGCGAGGGCGGCCGGGACCCCGGAGGTGTTGGTTACGCGCCAAAGTGCGCTCGGGCGGACCAGCGGATTCCGGGGATCGGAGCGGGACCGGCCACCATACCGAGCCATCCGTCACCGTGCCGATACACTGCGTGTTCGCCTGTCGCGTGCATGACCTCACGGTTCCCTCACGCGCCCTTCACCTGACACTCACCTTCGGCCAGTGCGGGTGACAGGCGGTTCCCGAGGGGCAGACGGGACGCCAGCCGCCTATCTAGCCTCCCGGGCCATGCGATCACCTCTGATGCGGCGCTTCGGCCTCGCCACCTTCCTCGGTCTCCTCCTCGCCGTCTTCGGCCTGGCCCCCAGCGCGAGCGCGGACCCCGCGCCGGCCACCCTGACGTTCTCCACCGACACCGCCACCACCACTCCCGGCGGCACGGTCCAGCTGTCCATGACGCTGACCAACAACAAGACCTACGACATCTGGTTCGTCTACCAGACGATCGACCCGACCTGGCTGACCACCCAGCGGCCCGACCTCAAGTACAGCTTCACCGGGTGCACCCTGGCCACGGCCACCGGCAGCACCCCGTGTTCGGGCACCGGTCCGGCCAACCTCGGCGGCAACTACGGCGCGACCGTCCCGCCCGGTCAGAGCCGCACCGTCACCCTGACCCTTCAGGTCGCCGCCGACTCGGGCTGCAACGGCAACATCGGCTTCTACTCGTACTACTACGCCGAGTTCAGCGACAGCACGAGCGTCAACGGCGGCCCCGTCTACACGCCGGAGACCCGTGTCGCCTGCGCCTGACGGCCCGGCACCGTCCGACGTGACCTGAATTCGGTCCAGGGCCGAGCAGGTGGCACGGCCGGCGCCGACAGCACTCCCACCGGCGGGCCCGACCGGTCCGCCGGTGCACCGCACAGGTCCGGACCTGCGCAAGCGGCCGGCCGACCGCCGGGGCGCCGCACACCTCGGCAGACGACGGGAACCGACAGGCGGCCCTGTGGTCACCTGCGTTTTTCCGTCAGGACTCGCAACGCGGCCGCACAAGTCACACAAAGCCATCACCATATGACGCGACGGAAGCGTCGACGACCGGCTTCGAGGGGATGCCGGCGTCACGCAAGGGGGGTGCGTCCGCTCCACTGGAGCCGTACTCACCCCTGTCCGGGGGGAGAGGACTCACCGCAATGAAGCGGACCATTCGCACCACCGCGCTCACGGTGGGCGCGCTCGTCGCCGCACTCGGATCGCCCGCGGGAGCGGCGCGCGCCGACGATCCCGCGCCCCGCGTCGACCTGCGGACGCTGATCGTCAGCGACGGCGGCCCGGCCACCGACGCCATCGCGGCCGAACTGGACACCGAGGGAATGCCCTACACCAAGGTGGACCTGACCCAGTCCGGCAGACCCGTGATCAACGCCGGCTTCCTCGCGGACACGGTGGACGGCCGACCACGGGCCAAGTACCAGGCCGTCGTCCTGCCCAACGACAATCCGTTCGCGGCGGGCTCGGCCGAGATGGCGGCGCTCACCGCCTACGAGCGGACCTACGGCGTTCCGCAGGTCGACGCCTACACCTACGCCCGCCCCGAGGCGGGCCTGCAGTACCCGGTCTACGGCGGTTACTCCGGCAGCGTCGACGGCGTCCAGGCCCAGGTCACCGCGGCGGGCAAGGCGGGGCCCTTCGGCTACCTGGACAAAGCCGTGCCGTTCGAGGACAACTCCCCCACCGTGGGCGAGAGCTACGCCTACCTCTCGCAGCCGGCGGCGGGCGCCGACTTCACCCCGTATGTCGACGCCCCGATCCCGGGGCGCTCCACGCGCGGGTCGCTGGTCGGCGAGTACCGGCACGACGGGCGGCGCGAACTCGTCGTCACCTTCGTCTACAACCAGTACCAGCAGCAGTTCCGCCTGCTGGCCCGGGGCATCGTCCAGTGGATGACCGGCGGCGTCCACCTGGGCGCCTCCCGCAACTACTTCGCCGTGCACGTCGACGACGTGTTCGCCGCCGACGACCGCTGGGACAGCCGGCTCAACTGCACGCCCGGCGACGTCGACTGCGCCAACGCCGACGGCACACCCGACCCGATCCGCATGACCCCCGCCGACGTCGACTACGCCACCGCCTGGCAGCGCAACAACGACTTCACCCTCGACCTGGTCTACAACGGCGCCGGCAGCGTCGACCAGCGCGAGGACAACAACGGCGTCGACGCGCTCGCCGACAAACTGATCGCCGACCGGAACCAGTTCCGCTGGGTCAACCACACCTACACGCACGCCTTCCTCGGCTGCCAGCAGGACGTCACGGTGGTGCCCTGGCGCTGCGAAACCAACGCCGACGGCAGCACCAAGTGGGTCAGCCGCAAGGACGTCTCCGACGAGATCGCCCTCAACCGGGTCTGGGGCCAGGCGGCGGGACTGCCTTTGCAGAACGACGAGTTGGTCACCGGTGAGCACTCCGGGCTGAGGATCCTGCCGCAACAGCCGGACGACAACCCCAACCTGGGACCCGCGCTCGCCGACAACGGCGTCACCTGGCTCGCCTCGGACAACTCCCGTGACCCCGTGCAACGCCAGGTCGGCCCCGCCACCACCATCTCCCGGTACCCGATGAACGTGTTCTACAACGCGGGACGGGCGAGCGAGCAGGTGGACGAGTACAACTGGATCTACACCAGCCGCGCCCAGGGCGGCAGCGGCATCTGCGAGGACAACCCGGCCACCACCACCTGCCTGCCGGCCCCGCTGGACACCGCCACCGGGTACGCCGACCACATCGTGCCGCTGGAGACCCGCATCGCCCTCGGCCACGTGCTCGCGGGCGACCCCAAGCCGCACTTCGTCCACCAGTCCAACTTCGCCGAGGACCGCCTCGCCTACCCGATCCTCGACGGCGTGCTGAACGGCTACCGCGCGCTGTTCACCGACGACACCCCCCTGGTGAACCTGCGGATGAAGGACATCGGCGCCGAGCTGCAGCGACGCGCCGCCTGGCAGTCGGCCGTGCGCGCCGGCCAGGTCACCGCCTACCGGATCGGCGACACGGTCACGGTGTCGGCGCCGGGCGGCCTGGCGGTCACCGCCACCATGCCCGCCGGCACCGCCCTGGGCGGCCAGGCGTTCGGCACGGCGTACGCGGGTGCGGTGTCCGGCTGGACCCCCTCGGCCGGACAGCCGCTGACGCTCACCGTGCCGTCGGCCGCCGCGGCCCCCGCGGCCACGGCCAAGGCCACCCCCGGTCCGGTCACCGCCCCCGCCCCGGGCACCCGGGTCCCCGCGGGTGTGAGCGAGCCGGCCGCCCGGAGTACCGGGAGCTGAACGGCCCGCCGAACACCCGACCGGTCCCGGCCGCGCCCTCGCGGCCGGGACCGGCACGACCCACCCCACACCTCGGCCGTGGAGCACCTCCATGCACGTTCACCGCGGCGCGCGACACACTGACCCGACGCGCGTCACCCTGCTCACCGAAGGCACCTATCCGCACAGTCACGGCGGCGTCAGCGTCTGGTGCGACCAGCTCGTCCAGGGCATGCCCGACCTGGAGTTCGACGTCCTCGCCGTCACCGGCACCGGCCGCGAGCCCGTCGTGTGGGAGCTGCCCGGGCACGTGTCCCAGGTGGTGTCCGTGCCGATGTGGGGCACCCCGCCGGACGGCCGCCCGCCGCGCGGACGCGCGCGCAACCGGCTCACCGGCGCCTACGAGCAGTTCCTGACCTCCCTGCTCGATCCGCGCGCCGAGGCCGGCTTCGCGCCCGCGCTGCACACCATGGCGCGGGCCGCCGCCGACGGCGCCCTGAGCCCCTTCCTGCGCGGTGACCGGGCCGTCTCCGTGCTGAGCGCCGTGTGGAACCGTCCGGGTCTGGTGGTGCGCGAGGCCCGGCCGACCCTGCACGACGCGCTCACCGCCACAGGCCTGCTCGAACACGCGCTCCGGCCGCTGGCCGCGGCGCCGCCGCGCACCGGGGTGGCCCACGCGGTCAGCGGCGGAGTCGCCGTGCTGCCGGGACTGGCCGCGCTCGAACAGCACGGCGTGCCGTTGCTGCTGACCGAGCACGGCGTCTATCTGCGCGAGCGCTATCTCGGTTACCGCACCGCGCCCTACCGCTGGCCGGTGAAGGCGGTCGTCCTGGGCTTCTTCCGGCTGCTGGCCGAGGAGAGCTACCGCAGGGCGGCGCTGATCACCCCGGGCAACCGCTACAACCGGCTGTGGGAGGAGGAGGGCGGCGCCGACCCGGAGGCCATCCGCACCGTCTACAACGGCGTGGACCCGGCCGCGTTCCCGCCGGCCGGGCCCGAGCCGGAGGTGCCCACCCTCAGCTGGGCGGGCCGGGTCGACCCGATCAAGGACCTGGAGACCCTGATCCGCGCCTTCGCCCTGGTACGGGCCGAACTGCCCGAGGCCCGGCTGCGGCTGTTCGGCGGCACGCCGCGCGGCGGCGAGGGGTACCGGGAGCGCTGCGAGGCCCTGGCCGCCGAACTGGGGCAGGCGGACGCCGTCAGGTTCGAGGGCCGCGTCGAGGACATCAAGGACGCCTACGCCGCCGGCAACGTGGTGATGCTGTCCAGCATCAGCGAGGGGTTCCCCTTCACGCTGATCGAGGCCATGTCGTGCGGGCGGGCCACCGTCTCCACCGACGTCGGCGGAGTGCGGGAGGCCGTCGGCGAGGCCGGTCTCGTGGTTCCGCCGCGGGACCCGGCCGCCATGGCCGCCGCCGCGTTGCGGCTGCTGGGCGATCCCGGACGCCGCCTGGCGATGGGCGAGGCGGCCCGGCTGCGGGTGATCGAGCAGTTCACCCTGCGCCGGACCATCGACACCTTCCGTTCCATCTACCTGGAACTGGCGGCGGGACAGGGACCGCGGGCGGAGCTCCGGACGGTCGGCGGCACCGCCGCGGCCCCGGCCGACGGGCCCGCCCTGGTCACCACCCCCGCCGGGCCCGGCCACGGCGCGCCGGCCGGCCCGGTCGCCTCGGCCACGGGGAGCGTCGCCATATGAGCGGACCGATGGCTCTCGAACCGGGCGGGGCCGAACAGGACACGCTCGCGCTCCGGCTCGCCGGCACCCGGCCGGGCCGTCCGCGCCGCACCGACGACAGCACCCTCGCGCTGCGGGCGGCGCGGCAGGGGCCCGACGAGGACGAGGTGAGCCGGCTGGCCGCCGAACTGGCCGACCGCATCGGACCGGCGGTCCACCCCTACGAGGTGGCGGCGCTGCTGGAGGCGGACGGGCTGTCGGCCGACGTCATCCGGCACCGGTACGGACACCCGAACCTGTTCTCCCTGGCCTCGGCGCTCTACGAGCGGGTGCCCCGGAGCTTTCCCGAGCCGGCGCCGACGCGCGATCCCTGGCGCCCGGACCACGTGCGCTGTCTGCTGCGCGGGATCCTGTTCGCGCTGCCGGGGCTGGCGTATCTGCTCGCCGCGCCGCTGTGGCACCCCGGGCGGCACGCGCCGGCCCTCGTCGTGGCGGGCATCGTCTCCTGGGCCTGGGGGCAGGCGCTCGGCCACCGCGCCCATCTGCGGATGGTCGCGGGACGCCGGGAGGCCGGGCGCACGCTGCTGGCCGGGGCGCCGCTGGGCGCGTCGCTGGCCACGGCCGCCGCGGCCCCGCTCACCGGCGGCGGCCCGGTCCTGTGGGTGGCGGCCGCGCAGTCGGCGTACCTGGCCGCGGCCGGTGTACTGCTGGTGCTCGCCCGGGAGCGGTGGCTGCTGGCGGCGCTCAGCCCGCTGGTCGCGGGCGCCGCGGTGCTGCCGTGGTGGGAGCCCGGGCCGTGGCCCCGGGCCGGCCTGCCGCTGCTCGCGCTGCTGGCCACGTTCGCGGCCACGGCCCTGGCCCTGCGGGCCGACCTCGCCGTCCCGGCCGCCGCCGACGGCCCGCGCCCGCGCCTGGTCGCCTCCCTCCCCTACGGTCTGTTCGGTCTGGCCGCGGCGGTCCTGGTGCTGCTGGAGGGCCGGCGGCACCCGTACGCGGTGATCGTGCTGACCGTGAGCATGGGGCCGGCCGAGTGGCTGCTTTACCGCTACCGCGGCTGGTCGATCGCCGCGCTGCGCCGGACCGCGACACCCGCGGGCTTCCTGCTGCGCTCGGCCCTCATCCTCGGCGGGTGCCTGCTGGCCTACCTCGCGCCGCTGCTGCCCGCGGCACCGCTCACCGGGGCCGGTCCGGCCGAACTGCTGCTCCTGGCGGCCACGTTGTGGACCGCGCTGCTGCTCCAGGCGTTCGGGGCGGCCTGGCCGCCGGCCGGCGTCTGTCTCCTGGCGGCGGGCTGCGCCGGCGCCGTCACGGTGCTGCGGACGCCACCCGGGCCGGCCGTGCTGCCGCTGTGCTGCGGCGCGGCCGCGCTGTGTCTCTCGGCGTGTGTGCTGCGGTTGCTCGGCCGGCCGGCCCCGCACCTGTGACCGGCCGGGCCGTACGGAGCACACCCCCAGGGCGCAGCGAGCGCGCCGGACACGCCACCGCCCCGCACGACTTCCCGGCACGAGCACCCCAACGGCCCTCCACGGGGCTCCCCGACCCGCTCCACCCGCTCCACGCCCCCGAAGACACCTCCGAAAGGACCAAGAGTTGACATCCGCACCGCTCGCCGCCGTCACCGGAGCCGAGGGCTTCATCGGCTCACACCTCACCGAGGCGCTCGTCGCCTCCGGGCACCGGGTCAGGGCCATGGCCCAGTACAACTCCTTCTCCTCCTACGGCTGGCTGGAGACCCTGCCCGCCGACGTCCTCGACCAGGTGGAGATCGTCCTCGGCGACGTCCGCGACCCGGGCTCCGTCCGCGGGCTGCTCGAAGGGGCCGACTGCGCCTACCACCTGGCGGCCCTCATCGCGATCCCGTACTCCTACCAGGCGCCGCACAGTTACGTGGACACCAACGTCACCGGCACGCTCAACGTGCTGGAGGCGGTGCGCGCCCTCGGCACTCCGCGGCTGGTGCACACCTCCACCAGCGAGACGTACGGCACCGCGCGGACCGTGCCGATCACCGAGGACCACCCCATCAACACACAGTCGCCGTACGCCGCTTCGAAGGCGGGCGGAGACCGGCTCGCCGACAGCTACCACGCCAGCTTCGGCACCCCGGTGGTGACGCTGCGGCCGTTCAACACCTTCGGGCCGCGCCAGTCGATGCGCGCGGTGATCCCCACCGTCATCGGCCAGGTCGCCGCCGGGCAGCGCACCATCACCCTCGGCGACCTGCGTCCCACCCGGGACTTCACCTACGTCAAGGACACCGCGCGGGCGTTCCTCGCGGTGGGCACGGCCGAGGCCGAGCGGGTGGTGGGGCGCACCTTCAACGCCGGGACGGGCGGTGAGATCTCGGTCGGCGACCTCGTCGCGCTGATCGGCAAGGTGATGGACACCGCGCTGGACGTGCGCGAGGACGCCTCGCGGCTGCGGCCGGCGAACTCCGAGGTGATGCGGCTGGTCGCGGACGCGACGCGGCTGGCCGAGGCGACCGGCTGGCAGCCCACGCACAGTCTGGAACAGGGGCTCGCGCACACCGTGGAGTTCTTCCGCGACCCGGCGAACCTGGGCCGCTACAAGACCGGCATCTACAACATCTGACCCGTACGGCACGTCCACGAAGGAGAGGCCCATGCACGCAGTGATACTGGCCGGAGGCAAGGGCGTCCGGCTGCGGCCCTACACCACGGCGCTGCCCAAGCCGCTCGTGCCCATCGGCGACCAGCACGCCATCCTGGAGATCGTGCTGCGCCAGCTCTCCGCGGCCGGCTTCACCAGCTGCACCATCGCCATCGGCCACCTGGGCCAGATCATCCGCGCCTACGTCGGCAACGGCTCACAGTGGGGCATGAGCGTCGACTACTCCACCGAGGAGAGCCCCCTGGGCACCATGGGGCCGCTGCTGACCATGCGCGACCGCCTGCCCGAGACGTTCCTGGTGATGAACGGCGACGTCCTCACCGATCTCGACTACGCCGACGTCCTGCGCCGGCACCGGAGTTCGGGCGCGCCGCTGACCATCGCCACGTACGCCCGCCAGGTGCACATCGACTTCGGGGTGCTGACCACCGACGCCAGCAAGGTCGTCGCCTTCACCGAGAAACCCAGCATGGACTACCGCGTCTCGATGGGTGTCTACGGCCTGTCCCGTGCCACGCTCGACGGCTACACGCCCGGCCTGCCGCTGGGCTTCGACGAACTCGTCCTGGACCTGCTCGGGGACGGACGGCCGCCGCACGCCTACGAGTTCGACGGATACTGGCTGGACATCGGCCGCCCCGACGACTACGACCGGGCCAACGCCGAGTTCACCACCCGCAAGTCGCTTCTGCTCAAGGGAGCCTGAACCCCGATATGCGCATTCTCGTCCTCGGCGTCACCGGTTACCTGGGACGCCACGTCGCCGGACACCTGCGTTCCCTGCCCCAAGCGCGGGTGTTCGGCGCCGGACGCTCCCCCGGCGCCGGCATCGGCGTCGACCTCGGCAGCGACTCGCCGCGGCGGCTGGCCGAGACCCTGGCGACGGTCGGGCCGGACGCCGTCGTCAACTGCGCGGGCGCGACCGGCGGCGACGCCGTCACCCTCGCGGAGGTCAACGCCCGCGGTCCCGCCGTGCTCGCCGCCGCGCTGCGCGAGGCGGCCCCGGCCGCCCGGCTGGTGCACCTCGGCTCGGCCGCCGAGTACGGTCCCGGCCGGCCGGGGACGAAGGCGAAGGAGTCGGCGGCCACCTGCCCGCTCGGCCCGTACGGCGCCACCAAACTCGCGGGCACGGCCGCGGTGACCGCCTCCGGTCTGGACGCGGTGGTGCTGCGGGTGGGCAACCCGGTGGGCCCCGGGGCGCCCGCCACCGGGCTGCCCGGCCGGATGGCCGCGCTGCTGCGCGCGGCCGGCCCGGACCCGGCGGCGGAGCTGCGGCTCGGCGACCTGTCCGCGTACCGCGACTTCGTCGACGTACGGGACGTCGCCCGGGCGGCGGCGCTCGCGGTCACGGCCACCGGGCCGCTGCCGCCGGTGCTCAACATCGGCGGTGGCGAGGCCGTCCGGGTGCGCGAGCTGGTGCGGCGGCTGGCCGACGCGGCCGGTTTCCGGGGACGGATCCTGGAGGAGGGGGACGGCTCGGCACGCTCGGCGGAGGTGTCCTGGCAGTGCTCCGACGTCTCCGCGGCCGCCACCGCCCTGGGCTGGCGGCCGTCCCGCACCCTCGACGAGTCGCTGGCCGCGCTGTGGGCGGCCACGGAGGCGGATCCGGGCTCTCCGGGAGGCGACGGCACGCCATGAGTCTGCTGATCCCGCTGTACGTCCACCCGGCCGAGGACCCGGGCGCATGGCACCGGCTGATCACGGCGGCGGCCGGCACCTACGCGGTCGTGCTGAACCCGGCCAGCGGACCGGGCGCGGCCCCCGATCCGGCGTTCGCCGCGGTGGCCGGCGCGCTCCGGGAGGCCGGCGCCCGGCTGCTCGGCTACGTGGACACCGACTACGGGGCGCGTGATCCGGCCGAGGTCGCCGACGACGTGCGCCGGCACCGGCAGTGGTACGCGGCCGACGGCGCCTTCCTGGACCGGGTGACCGCGGCGCCGGACGGGCTGGCCGCCTGCCGCAGGCTGGTCCGGTCGGTCCGCCGGCTCGGCGCCGGGACGGTGGTGCTCAACCCGGGCGTCCATCCCGCGCCCGGTTACGCCCGCCTGGCCGATCTGACGATCACCTTCGAGGGGCACTGGTCGACCTATGTGTCGGCGTTCAGCCGCCCGGCCTGGGCGGCCCGGCTCCAGCCCGAACGGCTGTGCCACCTCGTCTACGGAGTTCCGGAGGCGCTCGTGCCGCTGGCCGTGCGGACCGCGCGCGAGCGCGGTGCGGCGGTGTGCGGACCGGTGACGGCGGAACCACCCAATCCGTGGGTCGAGTTGACCCCGGCCCTGACCGGGACGGAGCGATGAGGAAGACGGTACTGACGTGCGCGGCCCTGCTGGCCGCGCTGACGGCCTCCGCGCTGGCCGGGTGCTCCGGCACGGACCGGGACAGGGGCGCCGGCCGGCCGCCCGGCACGCCCGGCACACATGGCACGACGCCCGGCACGCCCGGCGCGCCCCGCACGACGCCCGGACCCGGGCCGGACCGGCCGACGGCCCCCCGCACGACGCGACCGCCCACGGCCGGGGGCAGCGCCTCACCGTCCGGTGGCCCGCACAAGGCGCTGTGGCGGCCGCGTCCGGGCCTGGCCTGGCAGTGGCAGCTCGACGGGAAGGTCGACCCGTCGGCCGACGTGCCCGTCTACGACATCGACGGTTTCGAGAACTCCGCGGCGGACGTGGCCCGCCTGCACCGTGCCGGCCGCAAGGTGATCTGCTACGTCAACGTCGGGGCCTGGGAGGACTTCCGGCCCGACAAGGACGCCTTCCCCCGGTCGGTGCTCGGCGCGGTCAACGGGTGGCGGGGCGAGCGCTGGCTGGACATCCGCCGGGTCCGAGTACTGCGTCCGATCATGGAGCGGCGGTTCGACATGTGCCGGGACAAGGGCTTCGACGCGGTGGAACCCGATCTGGTGGAGGGCTACGGCAACCGCACCGGCTTCCCGCTCACGGCGGACGACCAGTTGCGCTACAACCGCGTGATCGCCGACATCGCGCACGAACGGGGCCTGGCGGTGGGCCTGAAGAACGACCTGCCGCAGATTCCGCAGCTCGTGGCCGACTTCGACTTCGCCGTCAACGAGGAGTGCGCGCAGTACGACGAGTGCGCACGCCTGACCCCGTTCGTCGAGGCCGGCAAGGCGGTCTTCCACGTGGAGTACGAGGAGCCGACCAGCGACTTCTGTCCCGAGTCCCGGAAACTGAACCTGTCCTCGATGCTGAAGAAGCCGGAACTCGGGGTGTGGCGCGAGCCTTGCTGACCTGCCGCCCCGGCCTGCCCCGGGAGCCGGGCCGGCGTCCGCGCGGGCACGTCGCCACCGGACCACCGGGCCACGCCACCGGACCACCGGCCCCGCGGACCACCGGCCACCGGACCACCGGACCACCGGCCACCGGGCCACCGGGCCACCGGGCCACCAGGCCACCAGGCCACCAGGCCACCAGGCCACCAGGCCACCAGGCCACCAGGCCACCAGGCCACCAGGCCACCAGGCCACCCGGCCACCGGGCTACCGGGTGAACCGTACGGGCAGGCTGCGCGGGCCGCGGATCATCATGCCCGGACGCCAGGTGATCGCCGCCGGATGGATGTCCAGGGCCAGGTCGGGACAGCGCTCCAGCAGCGTCCGGAGGGCGATCCGACCCTCCAGGCGGGCCAGCGGGGCACCCAGGCAGTGGTGGATGCCGTGGCCGAAGGACACATGGCCGCGCGCGTCCCGGGAGATGTCGAAGCGATGGGGCTCGGTGAAGCGCGCCGGATCCCGGTTGGCGTCCGCGATGGCGACGAGGACGACTTCGCCGCCGCCGGGGACGACGGTGCCGCCGATGGTCACCGGGTCGGTGGTGAAACGGAAGGTGGGGGTCTCCAGGGGGCCTTCGTAGCGCAGCGTCTCCTCGACGGCGGCGTCCACGAGCGAGAGGTCCGCGCGCAGGGCGGCCAGTTGTTCGGGGTGGGTCAGCAGGGCGAGGACCGCGTTGGAGACGAGGTTCACGGTGGTCTCGTGGCCCGCGACCAGCAGCAGCCAGGCCATGCCGACCAGTTCGTCGTGGGAGAGGCCGTCACCGTCCTCGTCCACGCCGTGGATGAGCGCGCTCAGCAGGTCCTCGCCGGGCCGTCGGCGCTTGCCGGCGACCAGTTCCCCCACGTACCGCGCCATGGAGACCGACGCGGCGCGGCGGTCCGCGGGATCGGTGGCTCCGATCGCGTCGTTCGACCAGGTCCTGAAGGACTCGCGGTCCAGGTCCGGGACGCCGAGGAGTTCGCAGATCACCGAGATCGGCAGCGGGAAGGACAGCGCCTCGACGAGGTCGGCGCGTCCGTCGGGCGCGGTGAGCATCGTGTCCAGGAGCGCGTCGGTGATCTTCTGGACGCGCGGGCCGAGTTCGTCCACCCGGCGGGGGGTGAACTCGCGGGAGACCAGTCTGCGCAGTCTCGTGTGGTCCGGCGGGTCGGCCCTGAGCATGTGGAAGCCGGAGGAGACGGAGCCCACGGGCAGTGAGGGGGACGCCTTGCTCCAGTCCTTGGAGAGTCTGGGGTCCGCGAGTGCGGCGCGCCCGGCCTCGTATCCGACGACGAGCCAGGCCTCCGCCCCGCCTTCGGGCATCCGGATGCGGTGCACCGGCCCCTCGGCCCGTAACCGGGCGTAGACCGGGTAGGGGTCGCGGGTGAACGACTCGCCGAGCGCGGCGAGGTCGACGATGCGCACGGGCCACCACCTCACTGGTCGGGACGTGGGTACGGTCGGCGCACCACGGACGCGTCGGCGTCCGACCGTCCACCGACTGTAGCCCGCGCGGCCGTCCGGTGGACCCCGTCCTGCGGCGATCGTCACGGGCGCACCCCGCCCCGTGTGGGCGGGGTGCGGGCGGTGCGGCCGGTCAGCGGGTGCGCAGCCGGGCCTCGACACGGCTGTCGACGATGCGGGTGTCGAAGGCGGGCTGGGGCGCGGTGGCCGGGCCCTCGACGTTCCAGCCGTCGGACAGGCGGAAGACGCTGCCGTGCCAGGGACAGCGCAGACAGCCCTGTTCCACCGTGCCCTCCGAGAGGGGCCCGGCCATGTGGCTGCACCGTTCGGCCAGCACGTACACCGTCCGGGGGCCCTGCCGGACCACGACCACGGCGATGCCGTCGATCTCGCGCTGCACGGGCCGGCCGTCGGGCAGGTCGGCGACGTCGGCGACCGGGTGCCAGCCCGGCGAGACCAGGTGCGGCACGTGTTCGGCGTGGTTGGCGCCGGACGCCTGCCGGTAGGCCAGGTGCCCGCCCAGCGCGCCGCCCGCACCGACCGCGCCCAGTCCGGCCAGTCCCAGCAGCTTTCCGAGTCCCTCCCGGCCGCGCAGGCGCGCCGTGAGGGATCCGGTGTACAGGGCGATGGCCGTGGCGTTGGCGGCGGCGTGCACGGCCCCGACGCGCATCTGCTGGCGGTGCAGCTCCGCCCAGTCCACCCAGCCCGCCACGGCGGCCGGTACGGCGGTCAGCAACCCGGTGGCGATCAGCGTGCGCACGGCACGGCGTTGCCCCGGGATCACGTCGAGGACGGCCGCCGACAGCCAGCTGCCGATCGGCAGCTGCACCATGACCGGATGGACGGGGTGGCCCAGCCACCGCCCGTGCAGCCCGTCCCTGGCCCTGCCGAGGGGCACGCCTCGGACGGCGTCGCGGATCGTGTCGAGCATCCGGTCGGCTCCGGCGAAGCGCTCGAGCCGGTCGAGACCGCGCAGGATGCGGCCGGGGCCGGCTTCGTCGGGCAGAAACCGGCCGGCTGCCGTCGCTGCGCGGTGGGTACGGGAACGGGTGTTGTGTGTCATGGGTGCCGAGTAGCCCGATGTGCCCGGGGGCAATCGGCTGCCGGGCACGCTCACCGCCCGGCCCCGGCGGGCCCTGCCGGGGCGGCGTCAGGCCCGTGCCGGCCCAGCGCACGGGCCCGTGCCGGCACCAGCGCGTGAGACCGCGCTCAGGGGCTCGGGAACGCGGCCTCCTGGAGGCCGCCGCGGCCCCCGCCGACGGCCGCCGGACCCTCCTCACCCTGATTGACCGGGGCCGTCGCGCCGTCCACCACCGAGCCGCCCAGTCCGCCGAGCAGGCCGTCGCCGCGGCGCTGTCCGATCCCGGGCAGGCCCGGCGGGTCGTGGGCCTGCTGGACGAGCTCGCCTGCCATCTGCTCCCCTGACCGGTCTGGCGGCGGCCGGCACGCCGGGCCGGGCGCTCAGAAGGCGTAGCGCAGGGTGAGCCAGGGGGCGTGGGCCGCGATCAGCTCGCGCAGCCGCCGCACCGCGGGCCCCTTCACCCCGGTGCGATAGCGCACGTTGCTCCCGCCGTTCTGCGACTGCTTGGCCTGCTGCACGTCGGGGCGCCACAGCAGCTCCTCGGCGCGCGGGTGCCAGCCCAGGTTGACCTCGTGCAGCCCGCGGTTGTGGGTGAGCAGGATGACCTCGGCGGCGGCCTGCGCCTTCACGGCCGGTGGCAGCACGTCGTCCATGTGCCGCAGAAGCTCGGTCCAGGCCGCCTCCCAGCCGGGCCGCAGCACCACCGGCGACAGGTTGAAGTGCACCTCGTACCCGGCTTCCAGGAAGTCCCCGGCGGCGGCGATCCGCTCGGCGACCGGGCTGCAGCGGATGTCCAGCAGCCTGGAGTCCTCCGGCGGCATCACCGAGAACCGGACACGGGTGCGTCCGCGCGGATCGAGGCGGAGCAGGTCACGGTTGACGAACTTGGTGGCGAAGCTGGCCTTGGCGGTCGGCCAGGACCGGAAGGCGTGGATCAGATCGGCGGTGTTGTCGCAGATCAGCGCATCGACGGAGCAGTCGCCGTTCTCGCCGACGTCGTAGACCCAGGCGTCGGGGTCGCACTGGTTGGGCTCGGGCTTGGACCCCTGGCCGGCGATGTGACGGTCCAGGTGGGCGACGATCCGGTCGATGTTGGTGAAGACGGTGATCGGGTTGGCGTAGCCCTTGCGGCGCGGCACGTAGCAGTAGGCGCAGGCCATGGCGCAGCCGTTGGAGGCGCCGGGGGCGATCCAGTCGGCGGAGCGGCCGTTGGGCCGGGTGGTGAGCGTCTTGCGGACTCCCAGGACCAGGGTCTCGGTCTTCACCCGTACCCACCGCTCGACGTTGCCCTCGTTGCCGTGCAGGTGCGGAACGCGCCAGTGGGAGTCCACCTCGACCAGGCGGGCCCGCGGGAAGCGTGCCAGGACCTGCCGGCCGCGCGGCGAGGCCGCCGCCTCGGGTTCCGCGTGGATCTCGCGGACGTCGAGCAGCCGGGCGGCCGCCGGGCCCGGGGCGGTGCGCCCGGACCCGGGTTCGCGCGCCGGTGCGCCGGACCAGGGGCCGGGTGCGGGCCCGGGCTCGTGGCCGGGCCCGGATGCGGGCTCGTTCAGGAGATCGCCGAGGGAGAAGAGGCTGTCCTGCCGCGAGCCGGCGTGGTCGGAGGGGGGCATGCGCGTTCCGGGGTGGGGGTGGAAGGTGCGGGGCAGCGTCCATTGTCCCCCGCCCGGCCCCGTACTACTTCTTCCTCTTCTTCAGGGCCGACGGCTTGTGCACCGCCGAGCGGCCGGACTTGTCGCTGCGCACCTCGTACTGGGGGTCGTCGGGCGAGGCGGCCACGGTGCGGCCCGCCGCCTCCGTCCTCTCGGTGATCTTCTTCTCCACCGTGCCCGTGGTCTCGCTGCCGTGACTGCGCCAGGCGACCTTGTCGCCCTTGGCCGGATCCTTCTTCCGGGAGGTGTCCTTCGCCATGGTCGTGCTCCTCACCGACGCGGTGGGACCGCGTCCGCGTTCCACCCTGCTCGCCCGCGCCGCTGCCCGCACATCGGCGAGCGCCGCTCGGCGTGGCGGGCGGCAGGCCGGCGGTGCCTCCCCGCGGGGGCGGCGCCGCCGTGGTCAGGCCCGCACGTCCCGGCGCACGGCGCCGGCCGCCCCCCGTTCCGCCGCGGTCAGCGGCGGCTGCTGGAGGTGGTGACGCTTCGGACCCAGCAGCATGGGCAGGAGCATGTCGGCGGAGAAGAGCCGGGTGGCCGGCTTCTCCAGGCTCATCACGTCCAGCAGGGCGCCGAGCGCGCGCGGGTTGCGCGCCCCGGTGGCCACGGCCCGGTCGACGAACCGGGCGAGGAGCCGCTCCACGGCGGTGGGCGGTGTGTCGGTGGCGCCCGGGTAGAACGCGTCCTGCCCGACGGCGAGGTCCCAGGCGCCGGCCACCGGACGGGACGCGGCCCGCTGGAGGCGGCGCGCGGTGCCGGGGGCGGTGACGGCGGTGGTGCGCAGGACGTCCCGCAGGGCGAGGGCGCACTGGGCGGCGACGGTCAGGCCGTGCCCGTAGACGGGGTTGTACGCGGCGACTGCGTCGCCGACGACGACGAAGCCCTCGGGCCAGTGCTTCATCTTCTCGTAGTAGCGGCGGTGGTTGGCCGTGCTGCGGCTGATGGCGACGTCCTCGAGCGGCTCGGCGTCCTTGAGCAGGGTGCCGATGACGGGGTCGTCGAGTCCGAGGGCGAAGTCCACGAACGCGTCCGGGTCACCGGTCGGTTCGGCGCCGCGGGTGCCGGCGAGGGTGACGATCCACCGGTCGCCCTCGATCGGCAGGATGATGCCGCCCCGGCCCGGCGCCTTGGCCGGGTTGGCCTGCACGTTGACCAGGGGGAAGTCGATGCCCGCGGTGCTGCCGGGGGCGCGGTGCAGGCGCGTGGCGTAGGTGACCCCGGCGTCGACCTTCCGTTCCGGTACGCGGGGCAGGCCGAGGGCTTGGAGCCACTGCGGGGAGCGGGAGCCGCGGCCGGAGGCGTCGACGACCAGGTCGGCGGCGAGGGTGAGCTCGTCGCCGCCGGCGCGCACCCGCAGTCCGGTGACGCGGCCGGCGTCGCCCGTGGGCCCGAGGGCCGTGGTGCCCTGGCGGAGCGTGACGCGCTCGTGGGCGAGGACGCGGTCACGCAGTACGAAGTCGAGGAGGTCCCGGGAACTGACGAGGTTGCGGTGCCGGGTGGACAGGAAACGTCTGAACCAGACCTCGTTCGGGGCCCTGGAGACCATGTCGCCCATGATGTGGACCAGTCGGCCGCCGTTGGCCACGACATCCCCGACCACGCCGGGCAGCAGTTCGTCGAAGGCCCGTACGCCGCCGCTCCAGACGAGGTGGGCGTGCCGGGCCTGGGGCACGCCCCGACGCGACTCGACCCGGTCGGGGAGGACGTCGCGCTCCACGACCGTGACGTCGGCGAACTCGGTGAGCGCGGCGGCGGCGAAGAGACCGGCGGCGCTCGCGCCAATGACGACGGCGGTGGGCCGGCCGGTGGTGGCTCTGTCAGGCATGGACGTTCAGGCTTTCTGTGCTGGTCGCCCGCCGGCGGACGCCGTCGACGGTGCGGGGGTGGCGGAGGGCGAGTGAGACGGCGTCGATCCGGTCGCTCAGGTCGGCGCCGGTCCGCGACGGCCGGGCGCCGGGGGCCGGGGCCCCGCCACGACAGGCGTCGACGGCCGCCAGGACGGCGACGGCCCCGGCGAGGCCGTGCGCCTTGGACTCGCCGTGCGTGGCCGCCGCCGCCCGGTGGGCCCGTTCGTACAGGCCGTGGTCGAGGTGGGGGGCGAGCAGTCGCAGCGCGTCGTGGATGCGCTGCCGACGTTGCAGCAGGCGCAGGTCCAGCGGCGACCAGAAGCCGATGCGGGCCCTCGCCGCGGCGGGCGCGAGGACCCGGAGCGTACGGCACAGCGGCCGCAGGCGCCGGTATTCGGCCCCGTCGCGCACCCAGTTCGTCAGGGCGGGTCCGGCCTGCGGCACGATGAATCCGAGGGCCATCAGCGTCGCCTGCGCCAGCGCGAAGGGGGGCGCCGTGCGGGTGCTCAGGACGTCCCAGTCCGTGCCCGACCACCGGGCGGCCACGGCGGTCAGCTTCGTGCCGTCGAAGACCAGGCCGGAGGCGAATCCGAGCTGGAGGAGGACGACTCCGGTTCTCAGCCAGGGGTTCGCGATCTGCGGGAACCACTTCCACAGCAGGCGGGTGGAGACCAGGCAGGAGACCAGGTGCGCCAGCAGGTAGAGCAGGATGTGCTCGCGCATCCAGGGTGTGCCGGCGTAGTAGGTGTCCAGGTCGTAGATCCGGGGCACGGGTGTCCTGGCGAGCAGGAACGTGGTCCACAGACCGACGACGACGGCGGCGTACGCCCAGTAGAGGCGGCGGATCGTGCGCCGCCGCCGTTCGGAGGGCGCCTCCCGCCAGCGGATGATCATGGCAAGGCCGGTGGCGCACGACGCGGTGAGGAACGAGTACGCCCAGGGCGACGCGATGTTGGGCACGCCGGTCAGCCGGTTGAGCCGGTCGATGTTGACGGGTGTGATGACGACGAGGACGGCCGTGGCCCACAGCAGCAGCAGGGTGGTCGCCCGCACCTCGGCGTCGCGCCAGGCGCGGACGAAGGTCGGCACTTTGACGAACAGGGCGACCGCCAGGAGGACGGTCGGGACCGCGTAGGGGATGTGGAAGTGGGAGTTCATCCCAGGATGCGTCCTCCGCGGTTGAGGAGCGACAGGTTGATGCGGCCCTCCACGGTCGCCGGGCTGACGGGGCCCTCGGCGTAGCGGCCGGTCATCCAGGTGCGGACCTCGCGGCCGAAGAGCAGGCCGAAGGTCTCGGCCTCCGCCTCGTGGTCATCGGCCGAGTCGGCCCGCGCGGCCGCCGCCACCAGGGCTTCGCGGGGTACTTCCGCGGCGGCCAGGATCCGCTCCGCGGCCCGGCGCAGCACCTCGGGCGACTGGCGGGCCGTGAGCGGCCGGGCGGCCGCCTGCGGCCCGGACTCGTGGAGTCCGCAGTGGCCGTACTCCTCGTGCCACAGCTCGTGTCCGAGAATGACCAGTTGCGCCTCGGGCACGGTGTCGTCCTCGACGACGATGAGCGACCGGTCCCCGCAGTCCAGACGCATGCCCGACACGGGGATGTCCGGCGGGAAGGTGCGGAAGGCGAGCTGGACGGGCCGGCCCGCGCGGACGCTCATGGCCCGGCAGAACTCCCGCATGACGTCCTTGGGTTCGGCCGGACGCCGGACGGACCTGGACGCTTCCCCGGCCAGGGCGGTGAGCAGCGACTTCATCGCCTTGGTGGTCATCGGCCGGTGTCTCCCTCCTGAGGCGGCACCGACCTCGGAGCTCACGCCGTATCGGCTCGTCGGGAACGCATCTCGCACCTTACGTGTTCCGTGCGGCGCCCAGCGACCGTTTCCCGGCCAAAACGATCGCGCGCCGCGGGGCCCCGCCCGTCGCCCGCCGTGCCCGGGCGGAAGCCGGCCGGTTCCCCGGTCCGGCCACCGCCCGGCCGGGCGCCCGGAAGGCCGCGCGGGAGGTGGGCGTGTGTGCCGGGCGGGACCGCACCGGTCCTGCCCGGCGCGGTGTGCGACGGGTCCGGGGTGGCCGGCTCGCCGCACACCGTCGTGCCCGCGGGCGCGGGCCGGGTGCTCCCGGTCAGGGGAACAGGGTCACCTTGGAGGGCACGGTGTCCGTGCCCGAGGTGGGTGCGCCGGTGGCGTTGACGACGTGGGCGTACTGGCCCTTGCCGCCGAGCGAGATCACCAGCAGGTCGTGCATCTTGACGCCCTGCTTGACCGGCACCTGGAAGCCGTGCGCCTGCACGATCGTCGGATCGGCCGTGTAATTGCAGTAGCTGCCCAGGCCCCATGCCTCGTGCGTGTTCACCGAGTCGGCGACCTTGTAGGCCGCGTAGCCGACGATGCCGTCGTGGGTGATGGCGGCCGCGTTCGGCGCGTCGTAGGCCTTCTCGTTCTGGAAGAAGATCGTCCGGCCGCGCTCCCCGCTCCAGTAGACGTCGTACTTGTTGAAGTGTTCGACGAACAGACCGGTGGCGAGTACGTCGTCGCCGTTGACGCGCAGACCGTAGTCGGCGCGGTTGGTGTCCCAGCCGACGCCGCTGCCGTGGTCGGCGCGCCAGAGCCAGGTGTGGTCGATGATCACGTCGTCGCTGTTGACCACGACCGAGTTGGTGGCCAGGCCGGGTCCGGCGCCGCCGATGCGGACGAAGACGTCCTGCATGGTGGTGGGGTCGGCGGAGTGGTCGGCGGAGGAGCCGGGCTCGCCGATCCTCAGCAGTGTGTCGGAGTTGACGGGGCCCGCGTCGATGAGGAACCCGGCGAGCCGGACACCGTCGACGTCGGCCACGTGCATGGCGTCGACCCCGTTGTCCGGCACCAGGGTGGCCAGGCCCAGGCCGAGCACCACGGTGTCGGCCCGGGTGACCTCGACGGGCCGGTCGAGGTGGTAGACGCCCGGGGTGAACAGCAGGTTGAGGCCCTGCGCCAGCGCCTGGTTGATCGTGGCGGCCGTGGCGCCCGGCTTGACGACGTAGAACCGGTCGAGCGGGAGGGAGGTCCCCGCGTTCGCCGGCCACGACACCCCGCGCGCGTCGGTGCGCTTGGCGGGCACGAACACCTTGTAGGCGCCGCCGTCCAGGTAGAGGAACGGCTTCTCGCGGGAGACGGGTGTGGTGTCGAGCGTGGTGTACGGTCCGGAGTCGAAGTTGGTCGCCGGGGCGCCCTGGACGCCGGTGAACGTCATGTTCCACACGCCGTTGGTCCAGCCGCCGACCGAGCTGTCGCGGGTGTACCACTGCTGCTGGGAGTACGGGCCGACCGTCCCGTCGATCTTCGAGTCGGCGATGTAGCCGCCGGAGGCCCAGCCGTAGCCGTTCGGGGCGAGGTTGAGGCCGCCCTGGACGTGGATCCGGCGGAACGGCGCGGCCTGCGCGACGGCCCACCGGTCGGTGCCGTTGACCGGCTTGACGGCGAGGTTCTCCGCCGAACGCCAGAAGTTCTGGGTGGCGTTGCCGTTGAACCAGCCCGCGTCGACGGTGATGTCACCGTTGATCTGCGTGTCGTCCGGGTTGAGCCCCAGCCCGGATATCGAGGTGTAGAAGCCGAGTTGGGCGTTGATCCCGTTGTACGTGCCCGGCTTGAGCAGGAACTGGTAGCGGCCGGTGCCGAACTGGTTCGACTCCTGCTGGGCGAAGACCTGGTCGAACTTCTGCTGGAGGTTCGGCGTGGAGGGGTCGACCACGATCACGTTGGGGCCGAGGTCGCCACCGCCCTGGACCGGCCCGCTCCCGCCGGACGAACCCGTGTGAACGGCGACCTCCCACAGTGAGTAGCCGTAGCCCGTGGCGCGGGTCGTGCCGTACACACGCAGGTACCGGCCCGAACCGCTCACGTCGTAGGAGGCGGTGCCGCCGGTCGCGCCGGTGATGCTCCTCAGCGTGGTCCAGTCCCGGCCGTCCGCCGATGCCTGGATCTGGAAGTCCTTGGCGTAGGCGGCCTCCCAGGTCAGGTCGACCTTGCACAGGTCCTGGGCCGAGCCCAGGTCGACCTGCACCCACTGCGGGTCCGAGGCCGCGCTGGACCAGCGGGTGCCCGGGTCGCCGTCGAAGGCGGCGGAGGCGGGGGTGCCGGCGTTCTCCGTCGAGGAGGCCGAGGCGGGCCTGCCCTTGGCGGCGTTCGCGGTGCCGCAGGAGGCGGGGGCGGAGCCGCCGCCGGCGGTGCCGAAGACCTGGAACTCCCAGAGGGAGTAGCCCCACTGGGTGGCCCGGTGGACGCCGTACATCCGGACGTAGCGGCCCTGGCCCGTGACATCGAGGGTGTCGACACCGCCGTCTCCGCCGGTCACGGACTTCAGGTCGGTCCAGCTGGTGCCGTCCGAAGAGATCTGGATCTTGTAGTCCTTGCCGTACGCCGCCTCCCAGTCGAGGACCACGCGGGTCACCGAGGCCGTGGCGCCGAGATCGACCTGGAGCCACTGGGCGTCCGTGGCGGCCGAGGACCAGCGGGTGCCGGTGTTCCCGTCGACGGCGTAGGCGGCCGGGGTACCGCCGTTCTCGTCGGAGGACGAGGTGACGGACTTGCCCTGGGACAACGGGGTCTCGGCCGCGGCTGCCGCCGGGGCGTGGGCGGGGAGGGTGATGAGCGCTGCCGCTGCGGCGAGCGCGACACCCAAGGATCTGAGTCTCATGGGGGTCCCTGCTGGTGTGTCGGACGAGGGATGTGACGGGCGCGGAGCCGGTGGGGAGCTGCGTGCGACTCGACGACTCACGCCCATCGCTTAGTTCACGTCTTGATTTAACTCATGAGTCCACTGGGGCGGCAAGCCTTGGGACAGAGGAATCTTTCAAGCCTTGACGAGAGCGGGCCCGGGCGGGGCGGCGACGGCGTTCAGAAGGTGACGCGAGCGGCCCGGGCCGACTGAGTCGACGTACTCATGACACCTGCCGCCGCCACCCGGGATGATCGGGTCATGACCAAGATCGGAATGACTGGGGCCGGACGCGGGGTGCTGCCGCTTGCGGTACTGGCTCTGCTGGCGGCGGGGTGCGGGACGCAGCGGCCGGGTGACGACGCCGGCGCCCGCCCCTCCGCGCCGACCGTGAGGGCGACCGCGAGCGCCCTCGCCGACTTCCCGTGCCCCGGCGAGAGCCCCACGCCGACGTCGGCCGCCACCGCCTCCGGCCCCGCCGGAGCACCCACGGACCACTACGCCGAGAACCACGGCTTCAGGGTCCCGATCCCCCTGCACGGCCGGCTCCGCTGCGACGGACTGGCCGCCGTCGCCCGCGTCGAGAAGGCGCTGGAACCGCTGCGCGAGCGCGGTGACTTCGATCCGGACAGCACCCGCGACGTGCTCACCGGCCTCGGCTACCCGGCCGGGAAGGTGCGGTCCTACCAGAACGGCGACACCGGGGTCGGCTTCCTCGTCGACGCGGCGACGATGTGCCTGGAGGGCACGATGAACCGCACGGCCACCAAGGCGGACGCCTTCGGCGGCTATCCCGACGGCAGCGACTGCGAACCGCCCAGCGGCGGCCACTGACCCATGGCGGCGACGCGGTCCGGCCGGCGGCGCGGGCCCGCGGGGTGGGCTCCGCGGGGTGATGACGGTCAACGCACCGGGTGAACCGGCCCGGGTGCGGGCGGAGTCGAGACCCGCGGCGTCCCCGCGGGCGGGGGCGGTCCGTGCGCGGGGCGCCGCCGGTTTCCCGGCGGGTGGCGGCCGCCTCCCCCGGACTCCGTGCCGTCCGCCGGAGGGGAGTGAAAGGGCGTGCGGGCCGGCCCTGACGGGCCGGCCCGCACGCCGTGACGGTCAGACCAGGTCGAACCGGTCGAGGTTCATGACCTTCACCCAGGCGGCGACGAAGTCCGTCACGAACTTCTCCTTGGCGTCGTCGCTCGCGTAGACCTCGGCGAGCGCGCGCAGTTCGGAGTTCGACCCGAAGACGAGGTCGGCACGGCTGCCGGCCCACTTGACCTCGCCCGTGGCGGCGTCGCGCCCCTCGAAACCGGTCGCGTCCTCGGACGTCGCCTTCCACGTCGTGCCCATGTCGAGCAGGTTGACGAAGAAGTCGTTGGTCAGCACGCCGGGCGTCGCGGTGAGGACACCGAGCTGCGACTGCTGGTGGGTCGCGCCCAGGACGCGCAGACCACCGACGAGGACCGTCATCTCGGGAGCGCTGAGGGTCAGCAGGTTGGCGCGGTCGATCAGCAGGTACTCGGCCGGGAGCCGGCTGCCCTTGCCGAGGTAGTTGCGGAACCCGTCGGCGGCCGGCTCCAGCGCGGCGAACGACTCCACGTCCGTCTGCTCCTGGGCCGCGTCCACTCGGCCCGGCGTGAACGGCACCTCGACCTCGAAGCCCGCGTCCTTCGCGGCCCGCTCCACGCCCGCGCAGCCGGCGAGCACGATCAGATCGGCGAGCGAGACCCTCTTGCTCCCGCTCTGCGCGGAGTTGAACGCCTCCTGGACGCCCTCCAGGGTGCGCAGGACCGCCGCCAGCCGGTCGGGGTCGTTGACCTCCCAGCCGCGCTGCGGCTCCAGGCGGATCCGGGCGCCGTTGGCGCCGCCGCGCTTGTCGCTGCCGCGGAACGTCGAGGCGGACGCCCACGCGGTGGACACCAGCTCGGACACGGCGAGGCCGGAGTCGAGGACCTTGGCCTTGAGGGAGGCGACGTCCGCCGCGTCGACCAGCTCGTGCGTCACCTCGGGCAGCGGGTCCTGCCACAGCAGCGTCTCGCTGGGGACCTCCGGGCCGAGGTAGAGCGAGACGGGACCCATGTCACGGTGGGTCAGCTTGAACCAGGCCCGGGCGAAGGCGTCCGCGAACTGGTCGGGGTTCTCCAGGAAGCGCCGCGAGATCTGCTCGTACACCGGGTCGAAGCGGAGCGAGAGGTCGGTGGTGAGCATCGTCGGCGCGTGCCGCTTGGACGGGTCGTGGGCGTCGGGGACGGTCCCGGCGCCCGCGCCGTCCTTGGGCCGCCACTGGTTGGCGCCGGCCGGGCTCTTGAACAGCTCCCACTCGTAACCGAAGAGGATCTCGAAGAAGCTGTTGTCCCACGTCGTCGGGGTGGGCGTCCACGTCACCTCCAGACCACTGGTGATCGTGTCCCCGCCCTTGCCGGTGCCGAAGGTGTTCCGCCAGCCCAGGCCGCCCTCCTCCAGCGACGCGGCCTCGGGGTCGGGGCCGACGTGGTCCGCCGGACCGGCGCCGTGGGTCTTGCCGAAGGTGTGGCCGCCCGCGATCAGCGCGACCGTCTCCTCGTCGTTCATCGCCATCCGGCGGAACGTCTCGCGGATGTCGCGGGCCGCGGCGACCGGGTCCGGATTGCCGTTCGGGCCCTCGGGGTTGACGTAGATGAGGCCCATCTGGACGGCGCCGAGCGGATTCTCCAGCTCCCGGTCGCCGGTGTAGCGCTCGTCGCCGAGCCAGGTGGTCTCGGGGCCCCAGTAGACGTCCTCCTCGGCCTCCCAGACGTCCTCGCGTCCGCCGGCGAAGCCGAAGGTGGTGAAGCCCATCGACTCCAGGGCGACGTTGCCCGACAGGATCAGCAGGTCGGCCCACGACAGGTTGCGGCCGTACTTCTTCTTGACCGGCCACAGCAGACGGCGGGCCTTGTCGAGGTTGGCGTTGTCCGGCCAGCTGTTGAGCGGCGCGAAGCGCTGCTGGCCGGCGCCCGCGCCGCCGCGGCCGTCGCTGATGCGGTAGGTGCCGGCGCTGTGCCACGCCATGCGGATGATCAGCGGACCGTAGTGGCCGAAGTCGGCGGGCCACCAGTCCTGCGAGGTCGTCAGCACCTCGGCTATGTCCCGTTTCACGGCCGGCAGATCCAGGGACCGGAACGCCTCGGCGTAGTCGAAGCCGTCACCGAAGGGGTTGGCCACCGCGGGGTTCTTGGCGAGTATCTTCAGGTTGAGGCGCTCCGGCCACCACTGGCGGTTCCCGCCGCCCTGGGTCGGATGCGGGGCGCGGCCGTGCGCGACCGGGCAGCCGCCTGTCTCCTCCGTCTTGGCGTCGGTGACGATTGCGTCGTGGTTCTCGGACATGCGCATCCTTCCAAGCTGGGTGGATCACGGTGCTCAGGAACTGCGGGCGGTGGCACAGCCGGGGCACAGGCCCCAGTAGATGACCTCGGCCTCGTCGATCGCGAAGCCCCGGTCGTCGGCGGCGGTGAGGCAGGGCGCCCCGCCGGCCGCGCAGTCCACGTCGGCGACGGCGCCGCACGACCGGCACACGACGTGGTGGTGGTTGTCCCCGACGCGCCCCTCGAACCGGGCCGGGCTGCCGGCCGGTTCGATCCGGCGGACGAGTCCCGCCGCGGTGAGCGCGTGCAGGGCCTCGTACACGGCTTGCAGGGAAACGTGGCCGACACGGTCGCGCACCCCCGCGGCGATGGCCTCGGCACCGAGGTGGTCACCCTGCCGGACGGTCTCCAGGAGAGCGACCCGGGCGGCCGTCACCCGGAGGCCGGCACCACGCAACTCCTGTGCGGTGGTGGGTGGCTGGGCTGCCGTCATGACCGGCAACCTACCGTCACAAACACGAGCGGTTCAAGAAAACGAACGATGAAGGTCTGTGGCGGGCGGGGGCGGCGCCGACGGAGCGGGGGCGAGGTCCCGTTCGAGGTCGTCCAGGGCCCGGCGGGCCGCCGTGATCCGTTCGAGCAGCAGCCGCCGGTCCTCGGCGGCCGGCTCACGCGGTTCGCCCGGTCCGTCGCGCTCAGCCGGCTCGGACGGCTTGTCGCGCTCCATCTCGCGGGCCTCCTCGAGGGAGGTGAGGACCACGCCGATCAGTACGTTGACCAGGACGAAGGAGGCCAGCAGGACGTAGGAGGCGTAGTAGAGGAGGCTCCAGCGCGACACCTCCAGACCGCCGTGCACGGCGTCGCCGATGCCGTCCAGGGTCATCAGCAGGAAGAGGGTGAGCACGGCACGGCCGATGGAGCCGTAGTGTCCGGGATCCGCGCGGCCGAAGAAGACCCAGCCGACCATGGCGTACACGTACAGCAGGAGCGCGCCGACCAGGAGGAAGCTCAGCGTGCCGGGCAGGCTGCGGGCCACCGCGACCAGCACGATGCGCAGTTGGGGCAGGAAGCGGGCGGTGCGCAGCACGCGTGCCAGGCGCAGCAGCCGCAGCACGGTGGCGTTCTCGCGGACGACGGGCAGGAAGGCGCAGAGCACCACGGCGAGGTCGAAGAGGTTCCAGGGGTCCTTCCAGAAGTCGCGGGGGCGGTCGGCGTGGGCCGCCAGGCGCAGCAGGATCTCCGCGGTGAACGCGGCCAGGCAGACGTGCTCGGCCAGCCGTAACCAACGGTGCCACTCGGCGACCAGTCCGGGATAGGTCTCGACGCCCAGCAGCCCGGCGTTGACGAGGATGACCGCGAAGACCGCCAGGGCGAACCAGCGGGCCTCGGTGACGGTACGGCAGCGCTCGGCCAGTTCCCGACGGGAGGACCGCGGTGCGATGTCGGCTCTCTGGTGGTGCTGCTCCGGCATCTGACGCACTTGCTCCTTCACGCGTGGGACCCGAAACGATCTTCTACAGCACTGTAGATTGCCACAGGTCGCCACTGCCCTCGCCGCCGGATCCCCGCAGCCGTCGGCACCGCGGCGGTTTCCGGGGGGGGGCCGAGGCCGGGCCGGGGCCGGAACCGGGAGCGGTCCGGTTCCGGCCCTGCTGCCGTCGTGCCCGCCGTGCCGCCGCCGTGCCCGGTGGTCGTCCACCCGGCGCCGACGGCGGGAGGACCGCGGTGGCGGGACGGCCGCGGCGGCAGCGATCCTCCGTCCCGACCGCGGCCCCGGTGTCCTCCGCCGCTCGCCGAGCCGCCCGCTCGCGCCCCTCGGCCGGGCCTCTTCCGCGCCTCGGCCGGGCCTCTTCCGCGCCTCGGCCGGGCCTCTTCCGCGCCTCAGCCGCCGAGCGCCGCCAGGACCACCTGCTTGGCCTCGTCCTGCACCTGGCCGAGGTGGTCGGGACCGCGGAAGGACTCGGCGTAGATCTTGTAGACGTCCTCGGTGCCCGAGGGACGGGCGGCGAACCAGGCGTTCTCGGTGGCCACCTTGATGCCGCCGATCGACGCGCCGTTGCCCGGCGCCTCGGTGAGCACGGCGGTGACGGGCTCTCCGGCGAGGGTGTCGGCGGTGACCTGGGCCGGGGACAGCCTGGCCAGGCGGGCCTTCTCCTCCCGGGACGCCGGCGCGTCGATGCGGGCGTAGGCGGGTTCGCCGAAGCGCGCGGTGAGTTCGGCGTAGTGCTGGGACGGCGTCTTCCCGGTGACGGCCGTGATCTCGGAGGCGAGCAGGGCCAGGATGATGCCGTCCTTGTCGGTGGTCCACACCGAGCCGTCCCGGCGCAGGAAGGACGCCCCGGCGGACTCCTCGCCGCCGAAGCCGAGCGAGCCGTCGACCAGCCCGTCCACGAACCACTTGAATCCCACCGGGACTTCGACGAGCCGGCGGCCGAGGTCCGCGGCCACCCGGTCGATCATGCCGGAGGAGACCAGCGTCTTGCCCACGCCGGCGTCGGCGGGCCACCGCGTGCGGTGGGCGTACAGGTAGGAGATGGCGGTGGCGAGGTAGTGGTTGGGGTTCATCAGCCCGCCGTCCGGGGTGACGATGCCGTGCCGGTCGGCGTCGGCGTCGTTGCCCGTGGCGATCTGGAAGCGGTCCCGCTGCTCGATGAGCGAGGCCATCGCGTACGGGGACGAGCAGTCCATGCGGATCTTTCCGTCCCAGTCCAGCGTCATGAACCGCCAGGTCGGGTCTGTGAGCGGGTTGACCACGGTCAGGTCGAGGCGGTGCTGCTCGGCGATCCGGCCCCAGTAGGCCACGGAGGCTCCGCCCAGCGGGTCGGCGCCGATCCGCAGGCCCGCGTCGCGGATCGCGTCCAGGTCGAGCACGCTCGGCAGGTCGGAGACGTAGGCGTCCAGGAAGTCGTGCCGCCCGGTGCCGGGAGCGGTGAGCGCCTGGGCGTAGGGGACGCGGCGTACGTCCTTCAGGCCGCCCGCGATGATCTCGTTGGCCCGGTCCTGGATCCAGGAGGTGGCGTCCGAGCCGGCCGGCCCGCCGTTCGGCGGGTTGTACTTGAAGCCCCCGTCGGCGGGCGGGTTGTGCGAGGGGGTGACCACCACTCCGTCGGCCAGGCCCGAGGCGCGGCCCCGGTTGTGGGTCAGGATGGCGTGCGAGACCGCCGGGGTGGGGGTGTAGCCGTCCGCGACGTCGATCAGGACGGTGATGTCGTTGGCGGCGAACACCTCCAGCGCGGTGACCTTGGCGGGCTCGGACAGGGCGTGCGTGTCCGCGCCGAGGAAGAGCGGCCCGTCGGTGCCCTGCCCGGAGCGGTACTCGCAGATGGCCTGGCTGGTCGCGGCGATGTGGTCCTCGTTGAAGGCCGCGGCCAGGGACGAGCCGCGGTGCCCGGACGTGCCGAACGCCACGCGCTGCCCCGGTTCGGCCGGATCGGGGTGCAGCGCGTAGTACGCGGTCACCAGCCGGGCCACGTCGACCAGGTCCTCGGGCCCGGCCGGCTTGCCCGCTCGTTCCTGCTGCATGACACCCACTCCTCGTGTTCGATCGGGTAACCGCTCGCGATCTCATCTTCCCCCGCCGGGGGACGGCAGGCGCACCGCCCGGCCCCTGGCGCGCCTCGGCAGACGGCACGCGCGCGACGGCGGGGCCGGGTACCGGCCGGCGGCCGTTCCCGCGGCCGGGCCGCGCCAACGGCGGCCCCGGTGCGTGGCGCGGCGGAGGGTGCCGGACCTCGGAGGGGTCCGGCGTCGGGCCCGGCGACGTCCGGCGTCGGGCCCGGCGACGTCCGACGTCGGGCCCGGCGACGTCCGACGTCGTCGACGGGCCGGCGCGGCGGGACGACGGGCGGCGGGGCCGGCGACGCGGCCCACCCGGTGCCGGGCCGTGTCGCCCGGCCGGTCCGGTCACCGTCCGGGGATGCCGTCGGACAGCGCACCGCCGCCCAGTTGCTCGAACCGCTGCTGGACATTGGCGGCGAAGGCCTGCGACTCTGCGCCGCCGTAAGCCTGCCCGGTGGTGTTCATGGCCACCGTGAGGACGCCCTTGAACGGCGCGCTGGGCGAGGTGCGCACCGGGGTGCACAGGAAGTCGAAGTCCTGCGGCGCCGGGGAGTCGTACGTCCTGAGCGAGGCCCGGGGCACCGTGGTGGTCCGGCCGGTGCGCAGGGCGTCGTCCATCGCCCGGAAGACGCCGATCCGGTCCAGGCCGGGCAGCACGTTCCGTCCCAGGCTGAACTGCGGGACCATGCCGAAGGCCTGGCCCTGCTTGCCGTTGGCGTAGCGCAGCAGGTGGTCGGGGCCTTCGGTGAGCATGATGGGGAACGGCGCGCCGTCGAAGACCGCGAACAGCTCCTGCTGCTGGGCGAGGAGGCTGTCGCGCAGCTTGAATTCGGACAGCAGGGTCTCGGTGAGCTGCTGCATGCCCTGCTTGAGCTGGCGGTCCCAGGTGCGCGGCTTGAAGTCCGCGACACACACGGTGCCGAGGATCATGCCGGTGTTGTCGCGCAGCGGAGTGCCCAGGTAGGAGCGCACACCGAGGTCGTTGACCAGGGCGTTGCCCTTGAAGCGCGGGTAGTCGAAGACGTCGTCCAGGGCGAGCTGGGACTGCTGGGCCACGACGTGCGGGCAGAAGCCGTAGTCGCCGGGCATCTCGCGGACGAGGTTGCTCAGGTCGAACGGGATTCCGCCCCCCGAGGCGTCCACGGGGTCCTCGGCGGAGCCGGTGGGCACGAACATGCCGCGGAACATCTGCCGCTCGTCGTTGATGAAGTTGACCATGGCCAGCGGAGCCTGGGTGAACGTGGCCGCGAGCCGCGCGACACGGTCGAACGTGGCTTCGGCCTCGGCCGTGTTGAGGCCGAGAATCCTCAGCCGGTGCGTCCGCTGCTCGCCGGCGGCACGCTGCTGTTCGGGTGACAGGGAATCCATGAGGTCCGATCAAAGCAGAGTTCCGGCCGCCATGGATCACCACTCCTGGTCATTCCGGTCCCGCCTGACTCATCGTCAACCCCGTTGTCAGGACGTCGCTTTGGCGTGCGGGCGATGACGGTCTGCCAGGTCCCGCAGGTCGGGGGGCCGCCGGCAGGTGCCCAATCAGGGAGCCTGTCCAAAGTTCTCGATGTTTCAACATGCGGCGATCAGTTCGCGTCAATCTCTGAACGCGAGTCGAACGGAAACGATTTTCCCCCCGACAATCGTGCGGTGGACTTGGTGCCGACACTGACGCATTCAGTCCGGTACGACACCAGATGCTCGAAGGTCGGTTCGGATTTGGGGTGGTGAGTCGGGTGCACGGTCCCCGGTCGGGGTCCGAGGGGTGGGAGCGTGCAGACCGTCGTCCCCGCTTTCCCGCATGGGTTTTACGCCTCGTTCCTCGCCGTCTGCCGTGACCGCGCGGTCCGGACGGGACGCCCGCCCGTTGACCTGAACGCGGCGAGTCCGCCCCGCGGCGCGCGCCGGCCGGGTTTGCGCCGCCGACCGTGGCGACACCCGGCCGGCCCGGATTCCTCCGCCTTCCACGTCGCTGCGCGGCGGCGCGTTCCGCCGCCTGTCAAGTGGCGCACGCGTGACCAAAGTTGCGTTTGGGCAAGGTCAACTACGCCCACGGCGTGGGGGCCGTGGCAACGTACGAACGGAGTTCTCTCATGAACAGGTCCGACGTGGACCCTCGGTCGGTCGCGGTGATCGGCATGGCCTGCCGGCTGCCCGGCGCGTCCGCGCCCGACGAACTGTGGGCCCTGCTGCGGGACGCCGTGGACGTCACGAGCGAGACGCCTCGTGACCGCTATGACGTCGACGCGCTGCACTCCCCCGAACCCAGACAGGGGCGGATGGCCGCCCGGCGCGGGGGCTATGTCGACCGGATCGCCGACTTCGACGCCGAGTTCTTCGGGATGTCCGCCACCGAGGCCACCGAACTCGACCCGCAACAGCGGCTGTTGCTGATGACCGCCTGGGACGCGCTGGAGGACGCCGGTCAGTGTCCCGACCGGCTGGCGGGCAGCCGCTCCGGCGTCTTCGTCGGCAATGCCCGTGCCGACCACCTCGAACTCGCCCTGCGGCGCGGCCCGGAGACGGTGACCGCCGCCCAGCTCAACAACTTCCGATCGCTGCTGCCCGCCCGCCTGTCCCACTTCTTCGACTTCCGCGGCCCCAGCGTCGTCGTGGACACGGCCTGCTCCTCCTCCCTGGTGGCCGTGCACCAGGCCGTGCAGAGCCTGCGCGCCGGGGAGAGCCCGCTGGCCCTGGCCGCGGGCGTCAACATCGCGCTCCGCCCGGACGAGGGCCTGGTCCTCACCCACGCCGGCGCGATGGCCGGCGACGGGCGCTGCAAGTTCGGCGACGCGGGCGCGGACGGCTACTCGCCGAGCGACGCGGTGGCGGTGGTCGTGCTCAAGCGGCTGACGGACGCACTGGCCGACGGCGACCGGATCCGTGCCGTCGTCCGGGGCAGCGCCGTGGGCAACGACGGCCGCACCAGCGACACGGTGCTCAACCCGTCGCTCCAGGGCCAGCTGGACGTGCTGCGCTGGGCGTACGAGGACGCCGGGGTGGACCCGGCCGACGTCGACTACGTCGAGGCGCACGGCTCCGGTTCGCCGGCCCTGGACCCGCTGGAACTGCGCGCGCTGGGCGAGGTGCTGGGCAAGGGACGGCCCGCCGACCGGCCGCTGCTGGTCGGCTCGGTCAAGACCAACATCGGTCACGCCGAGGCCGCCGGCGGCATGGCGGGGCTCGTCAAGGCGGTGCTGTGCCTGGAGCACGGCCAGGTGCCGGCCAGCCTCAACCTGGACACCCCCAACCCGGGCGTCCCCTGGGAGGACCTGCCGCTGGTCGTGCCGGGCAAGCTGCGGGACCTGCCCGACCTCGGCCGGCCGGCCGTCGTCGGGGTCGGCGGGCAGGGATCCTCCGCGCTCAACGCCCACGTGGTCCTCGGCCAGGCCGCGACCGCGGGCCGGCCGCCGGCCGACGCCCCGGACGGCACGCCGTACCTCCTGGCGATCTCCGCGCACAGCCCGGCCGCCCTGGCGGAGCTGGCCGCCGCGTACGCGCGTTACCTCCGGACCGGCGACGGGGCCCGCCTCCCGCTGCGCGACATCTGCCACAGCGCGGCCACCCGGCGCCGGCACCACGAGCACCGGATCGCGGTCGTCGGCCGCGACCACGAGGAACTGGCGGCGGCGCTCACCGGGGCGCCCGCGCCCGAGGGGCAGCCGCTGTCGGCCGTCGCCGAGCGCTACCGGACGGGCGAGGAGCCGGACTGGGATGCGCTGTTCGGCGAGCCGGGCCGCTGCGTGCCGCTGCCCGCCTACCCGTGGCAGACCCGCCGGTACTGGCCCGTCGAGGAGCCCGACGACGCCCGGGGCGACGCCGAGGACCTGTCGGCGTGGGTGCTGCGCGAACACGCCCGCACCGGCTTCGACGACGGCTCCGCCCTCACCGACATCGGCATCGACTCGCTGGCCAAGCTGCGGATCGTCGTGGAACTCGCCAAGCGGTGCCGGCAGGAGGTCGACCCGGAGGAGTTCGGCCGGCTGCGCACCGTCGGCGAGCTGCGGCGGTGGACCCGGACGCTCGTGGCAGCGGCCCGGTGAACACTCCGCACACCCTCTACGAGTGGTTCGCCCGCTCGGCCGCCGCACACCCCGACGAGCCCGCCCTGGAGGTCGCCGGAACCAGCCTGACCTACGGCGAACTGCGCGACCGGGCCGAGCGGCTCGCCGCCCGCCTGGTCACGGCCGCCGGCGGCGCCCCGCCGCGCCGGGTCGGGCTCCTCGCCTCCCGGTCGGTCACCGCCTACGCGGGCTACCTGGCCGTCCTGCGGGCCGGGGCGGCCGTCGTACCGCTCAATCCCGAGCACCCGGCCGCGCGCACCGCCGGCATCGTCTCGGCGGCCGGCCTGGACCTGGTCCTCGCCGAGACCTCCGGCCCCCACCCGGAACTCGGCGCACCCGTCCTCGCCGACGACACGCTGGACACCGCGGTCGCCCCGCCGGCCGGGACCGGCGGCCCGGAACCGGATGCCGCCTTCCGGCAGGCGGGCCCGGAGGACGTCGCCTACGTCATCTTCACCTCCGGTTCGACCGGCGCGCCCAAGGGAGTGCCGATCCGGCACGGCAACATCTGCGCCTATCTCCAGCAGGTCGCCGGCCGGTACGGCATCGGGCCGGGCAGCCGGCTCTCGCAGACCTTCGAGCTGACCTTCGACGGCTCCGTGCACGACCTGTTCGTCGCCTGGGCCGGCGGGGGCACGCTCGTGGTCCCCGGGCGCGGGCAACTGCTGTCCCCGGTGAAGACGATCAACAGCCTGCGGCTCACCCACTGGTTCTCGGTGCCCTCGCTGATCACCTTCGCCTCCCGTCTGGGCACCCTCGCCCCGGGCAGCATGCCGACCCTGCGGTGGAGCGTCTTCGGCGGCGAGCCGCTGACGCTGCGGGCCGCCCGCGAGTGGCGCGCCGCCGCGCCGCACAGCCGCCTGGAGGTCCTCTACGGGCCCACCGAGCTGACCATCTCCTGCACCGCCTACCGGTTCCCCGAGGAGATCGCCGACTGGCCGCGGACCCCCAACGGCACGGCCCCGATCGGAGCCGGCTACCCGGCCCTGGACCTGCTGCTGCTCGACGAGGAGGGCCGGCCCGGCGACACCGGCGAGCTGTGCGTGCGCGGTCCGCTGCGCTTCGCCGGTTACCTGGACCCGCGGCACGACGCGGGCCGCTTCCTCACCGACGACCTCCGGCCGGCCGGTGACGGCCCGCCCGGTCCGGGGCACTGGTACCGGACGGGAGACCGGGTCGCGGTGCGGGAGGGCAGGCTGGTCCACCTGGGGCGCACCGACCACCAGGTGAAGATCCGCGGCCACCGGATCGAACTCGGTGAGATCGAGGCCGCGTTGCGCGCCCGGCCCGGGGTGCGCGACGCGATCGTCCTCACCGTGCCCGCCGCCGACGGCGAGCCGGAACTCCGGGCGGCGGTCAGCGGCTCCGGCTGCGCGCCCGACCGCTTGTACACGGAGCTGGGGGACCGGTTGCCGCCGTACATGATGCCGAGCCGCATCACGGTCCTGGACGAACTGCCGCTCAATCCCAACGGCAAGATCGACCGCCGGGCGCTGCTCGCCGAACTCGGGCGCCCCCGCTGACCGCCGGCGTCCGCCCTCCCCCGCCCGCCACGTCCTTCCCCGACCCCACCCACCGACCACGACTTTGTTGCGAGGCTCCCGTATGTACGACGCCATCGTTGTCGGGGCGCGCTGCGCCGGCGCGCCCACCGCCCTGCTCCTGGCCCGAGCGGGGTACCGGGTGCTCCTGCTCGACAAGTCGGCGTACGGCTCCGACACCCTCTCCACGCACCTGATCCACCAGCCGGGCGTCGCCGCGCTCGCCCGCTGGGGGCTGCTGGAGCAGGTCCGGGCCTCGGGCTGCCCGCCCATCGAGAGCGCGCTCTACGAGGTCGCCGACATCCACATCGAGGGCTGCGCCCGCGGCGTGGCGGGACAGCGCGCGGCGTTCGCCCCGCGGCGGCACGTCCTGGACGCCCTCCTCGTCGACGCCGCCACCGGGGCGGGCGCCGAATTCCGCGACCGCTGCCGGGTGACGGAACTGCTGCGCGACGACACCGGCCGGGTCGTCGGCGTGGTGGGCAGGCAGAGTGAGCGCACCTTCACCGAACAGGCGCGTCTGGTGATCGGCGCGGACGGGATGCGCTCCGCCGTCGCCCGGCTCACCGGAGCTCCGTACACCGTGCGGGACCCGCGGCTGACCTGCGCGTACTACACGTACTGGCAGGACGTGCCGGCCGGTCTCGAGCTGTACGAGCGGCCCGGCGGCTGGGTGGCCACCGTTCCCACCCACGACGACGCCACCCTGGTCCTGGCCTACTTCCCGCAGTCCCGGTTCGCGGAGGTCCGCACCGACGCCCGCCGCGCCTACCGGGAGCAGATACGCAGCACCGCGCCCGCCCTGCACGAGCGGCTGTGCGGCGCGACACCGGTGGAACGGCTGCGCGGCACCGGGGACCAGCAGAACTTCTTCCGGCAGCCGACCGGGCCCGGCTGGGTCCTCGTGGGCGACGCCGCGCACCACAAGGACTCCATCACGGCGCGCGGGATCAGCGACACCTTCCAGGGGGTCGAGGCACTGGTGGCCGCGCTGGCCGGGACGCTGGGCGGCGATCCCGCCCGGCTCGACACCGCGCTGGCCCGCTACGCCGAGGAGTGCGGGGGCGCTCTGACGCCCGGGTACGAGGCCACCCTCGGCGTCGCGCGACTGGATCCCCACGAACAGCGGCTCTCCCTGCTGCGGGCCGTGCAGTCGGACGACGAACTCACCGCCATCTACCTCGACATGGTGGCCGGGATCGCTTCCGCCAGTGCCCTCTACACCCCTCGGCTGCTGGCCCTGCTCTGATCCGCCGCCGGGGCCGGCCGAGCGTCCGTCGCACCGCCCGTCCGGCCCCGGCGAGTTCAACTGGGGTGAAGATACTGGCCAGTTGCCCTTGGCCATGTGTGACCCTGCGCGATGATCCTGATACCGTGCAGCACGCGCCGACTCCGATCACGGTGAGCCACCAGGCCACAGCGCGGGTGGCGTCGTACGTCGCGCGCACCCCCGACCGCACCGCTGAACCGCTGCTGCACGAGGAACCAGATGCCAGGCACCCGCGACCGGCGGACACGTCACCGCGCCGCTGCTCCGAGATCACTTCGATCCTCGTTCGTCCTGCCCTTCGTCATCCCCGCGGTCTGCGTCAGCGGACTGTGGGGCTACACGGCGGCCGGGCTGGTGGACGACCAGGTCCAGTTGCACACCGACGCCGACCACGTCACCTCCCTCGCCCGGCCGGCCCAGGAGCTGCTGGCACGGCTGCAGGACGAGCGCCGGGAAACCGCCGTGTGGCAGGCCAACCGCTCGGACACCGCCCGCGCCGACCTCGACGCGGCCCGCGCGAAGACCGACACCGCGCTCACCGAGTACCGGCGGCACGCGGGCAGCCCGGACACGGCGGCGCTCCGCCGCCGGGCCGGGGCGCTGGACGGCACGCTGAAGTCGCTGGCGGACCACCGGTCCGCGATCGACGCGCGGAAGGTGTCGTCCGGCGCCGCCTTCGCGTACTTCACCGACGCCACGGCCCAGGGGCTGGCCCTGCTCACCGAGGCCGTGCGCGGCGACGGCGGCCGGACCCAGCGCGCCGGCTCCGCGACGGTGGCCGCGGCGCAGCTCACCGAGATGCTGGCACGCGAGGACGCGCTGCTCTCCGCCGCCCTGCCCGGCCACCGGATCCCGGCCGCCGACCGAGCCCGGTTCGGCCAGTACCTGGCGGTCCAGCAGGCCACCCGGGCCGGGCTGGACGGCCGGGACCTGCCGGGCAAGGCGGCCACGGCGTACGCCCGGCTCACCGCCGGCGGGCAGTGGACCACCGTGGGATCGATCGCGCAGGCCGTCGGTGGCGGCCAGGGCACCGCGTTGCCCGAGCGCGCCACGGCCTGGCCGACGGCCGCGGACAGCGTCGTCGGCGACCTGCGGACGGTGCAGGCCACCTCCCTGACCGCCCTCGCCGACGACGCCGCCGACCGCGCGGACGCACTGCTGCTGGCCACGCTGCTCGGCACGGCGGTCACCCTCGCGGCCCTGGCCGGCGCCGCGGTGCCGGCGCTGCGCACCCGGCGCTCGACGCTACGCCGTCTCGCCGAGCTGGACCGCCTGAGCGGCCTCCAGGCGAGCACCGAACAGCTCGCCACGTCGCGGCTTCCCGAGTACCTGGCCCGCATAGAAAGGGGCGAGCGGGTCGATCCGGCCGCGCTCGCCCCGCACCGGCAGCACGCGGACGACGAGATCGGCCGGCTGTCCTCGGCCATCGACCAACTGGCGGTCGCGGCCGCGGACTCGGCGCTGCGGCAGTCGCAGGGCCGGCAGGGCTCGGACAAGGTCGTCGGTCAGCTCATCCGGCGTGCCCAGGTCCTGATCCACCGGCTGATCGCGCTGCTGGACGACCTCGAGCGCAAGCACGAGGACTCCGACCTGCTCAAGGACATCTTCCGGGTCGACCATCTGGCCACCCGTGTGCGGCGGCACGCGGAGAACCTGATGATCCTCAGCGGGGCGCCGCCGAGCCGCCGTGCGACCCGTCCCGTCGCGCTCACCGACGTGATGCGCGGCGCGGTGGCGGAGACCGAGCAGTACACGCGGGTCCGGGTGAGGAACACACCGGCCGACCGCCGGGTGGCCCTGGCCGGCCGCGCCGTCGCCGACGTCACCCACCTGCTGGCGGAGCTGATCGAGAACGGCACCAGCTTCTCCCCGCCGGACACCCAGGTGACCGTCGGCGTGACCCGGGTCGCCAAGGGACTGGCCGTGCACGTGGAGGACCAGGGCCTCGGCATGCCCGCGGATCTGCTCGCACGGGCGAACGAGCTGCTGGCCCAGCCGCCGCGGGTCGACATGACCGTGTTCGGCGAGGATCCCCGGCTGGGGCACTTCGTGGTGGCCCGGCTCGCCGAGCGGCACGGCATCAAGGTGGTGCTGCGCGAGTCCGACTACGGCGGGACCCTCGCCCTGGTGATGCTGCCCGCCCAATTGCTGGAGGAGGTCTCCTCGCCCGTCGTCGAGCAGCTCCAGTCGGCGGCGGTCGCCGCCGGCCGGGCCGTGGACGACGACGTCCGGACACTGGAGACCGAGGCCGGCGCCGTGCTGACGGACGCCGGGCAGCCCCGGCCGGACGCCGACCGCGGGGTCCTGGTCGGGGCGGGCGCCCGTACCGCCGCCGAGGGAGATCTCGCCGCTCCCGCCCCGCCGCGCGACCACAACGGTTTCCCCGAGTACGGAGGGGCGGGCCTGCTGCCCCCCGCGTCGGACCGGTCCACTGCCCCGGCTCCCGCGCCGGTCGCGGCGGCGCCCGGCGCGGGCCCCGCCCCCTCCTCCGTCCCGCACCGTCCGCGGACCGACGGGTCCGCTTCGCCCGTGGAGCAGCCCCTGTCCGGCGACGTGCGCGCGGACTGGCCGCAGCGCCGGAGGCGGACCGCGCCCGCCGCGGAGCCGTACGGGCGGACCGCGCACCGCTACGAGCCGGCCCCGCAGCCCTCCGGGCAGTCCACGCAGCCGTACCAGTGGGCGCCGGAAACCCCCGCACGTGCAACGAACCCGAACGAGCAGGCAGCGCAGCCGGCCGGTCAGGCCGCCGACGCGCACGGCCGGGCCGGCCGGCCGGACGCTCCCCGTCCGCTGACGACGCCCACGGTCCTGCCGCAACGAGTCAGAGGAGCCAGTCTCGCGCAGCAGTTGCGGAGGGAGGCGGCGCAGGCCGAGGACGAACCCGTGGGCGGGAGCGACGACGACGTCATCTCCCCGGACGCGTCGGCCCGTGCGATGAGCGCCATCCACCAGGGACTCAAGCGGGCCTGGATGTCCCAGGACGACGACACGCCGCACGGTGCGCACGGGCGGCCAAGCGATGCGGCAGGCCCCCTGCCCATGAACGGTGAGGACGTTAACGCATGACTGAGCAGGTACACGCCGGACGTCAGCTGGACTGGCTTCTGGACGGCCTGGTGGACCGGATACCGGAGATCCGCTGCGCCATCGTGCTCTCCGGGGACGGCCTTTTGATCGGCAAGTCCAAGGACATGCTCCGTGACGACGCCGAGCACCTGTCCGCGGTGGCCTCGGGGGTGCACAGCCTGGCCCGCGGCGCCGCCCGGCACTTCCACAGCGGCCGGGTGCAGCAGACGGTCATTCAGATGGACAAGGCGTTCCTGTTCGTGACGGCGGCGGGCAAGGGCGCGCGGCTGGCGGCACTGGCCTCGGAGGAAGTGGATGTGGGGATGATGGCGTACGAGATGGGCACGCTCGTCAAGCAGGTGGGCCAGTACCTCACGGCCGCGCCTCGTGTGCAGTCCCCGTCCGGCGCCCTCGTCCAGGATGCCTGAGCCGCGCCGGCACGACGGCCTGGAGGCCGGACGCTACTTACGGCCGTACGCCATCACCGGCGGCCGGACCCGTCACAGCCAGCACGCGTTCACGCTGATCACGCTGGTCGTGGCGCGGTCCGCACGGCCGACCGGGACCGGCCACCTGGAGCCGGAGGCGGCCCACATCCTCGACCTGTGCCGGGACCGCGCGCTGGCGGTCGCCGAGATCGCCGCGCTGCTGGACCTGCCGGTGAGCGTGGTGAAGGTGCTGTGCGGGGACCTGCTCGACGCCTCGCTGGTCCTGGTGCAGTCGCCGCCCGGGCGGGAGAGCCGGCCGAGCGTGGAACTCATCGAAAGGGTGATGGATGGTATCCGTCAGCTCTGAGCCGATCATGCCGACCGCCTTGAAGGTCCTCATCGCGGGCGGCTTCGGGGTGGGCAAGACCACCATGGTGGCCGCGGTGAGCGAGGTTCCTCCGCTGGAGACGGAGGAGCGGATGACCGAGGCGAGCTACGGCGTCGACGACCTGTCGGGTGTGGAGGGCAAGGCCTCCACGACGGTGGCGATGGACTTCGGCCGCATCACCATCGCGCCGGAGCTGGTGCTGTACCTGTTCGGCACGCCCGGTCAGGACCGGTTCTGGTTCATGTGGGACGACCTGGCCACCGGTGCGCTCGGCGCGGTCGTGCTCGCGGACACGCGGCGACTGGAGGCGTCCTTCGCCTCGATCGACTTCTTCGAGGAGCGGGGCATCCCCTTCGCCGTGGGCGTCAACTGCTTCCACGGCCGGCGAGACTGCACGGCCGAGCAGGTGCGGGCGGCGCTGGACCTGGACCCGGCCACGCCGGTGGTCCTGTGCGACGTGCGCGACCGCGCCTCCGGCAAGCAGGTCCTCCTGGCCGTGCTGGAGGCGGCCCGCGCCCGTGCGATCGCCCATCGCGCCGCGGCGCGCCGGCCCGCCACTTCGCTCCTCGCCCCGGGCTGAGGACGGACGGGCCGAGCCGGCAGGGGCGTACGGTGCCGGGCACGTGGACGGTGCCACCGCGCGCACCGGGCCGGGGCCGTCCGCTGGGCGGTGCGGCGGGGCCGTCCCGGACGACGGAGGGGCCCGGCGGCTCAGCGGCTCAGCCCTCGGTTTCGGCCGCCTCGCTCAGCAGCCCGGCCCAGCTCTCCGCCAGGACGTCCACCAGTTGTTCGCGTTCGGCCCCCCAACGGCCGGGCGTCCAGTTCCGGGCGGCGTGGTCGAGTTGCGCGATGGCCAGCACACCTCGCATGTGCCGGCTCTCCGGTGCGCAACGTCCGGCATGGTCGAGGCCGTCCTCGACGTCGCTGATCGCCTCCTCGAACCAGGCGTCGACCAGCCCGCGCCACTCCGGGTCGACCGCCGCCGCTTCGAACGCGGCCTGAAGGTAGGGGCGGACGGAGTCCCAGCGGGCCGAGATGGCCGTCAGCCACTGGGTGATCGCCCCGCGGCTGCCGTCGCGGACCACCGCCACCAGCCCCCGGGCGGTCGAGCCGTGCGTGGGTGAGTCGATGCGCTCCAGCGCCTCGTTCAGCTCGCCGATCAGCGCCCGCATCAGATCGCTGCGGGAGGGGAAGTACGCGTAGAACGTCACCCGGGTCGTGCCCGCCGCCGCCGCGATGTCGTCCACCGTCGTGGCCGCGTAGCCCTTGGTACGGAACAGTTCCAGCGCCGAGTCGAGCAGGAGCTTGCGGGTCATCGCCTTCTGGGCCTCGCGCAGACCGGCCGTCTCGGCACGCCCTCCCGAGATGGGGGAAAACCTCAGGTCGCAAGGGCGCTCATAAGCCGAATCCCATCGTCGGGAGAGCTCCGGTCCACACCGCGTAAGACGCGGACACAGGGCCCATGGATCGCTGTCGTGGCGTAGGGCGAACCGCCCGCGGGGACAGGACGGGGCCGGCCCGGCCCCGCCGTCCCGCTCCCCTGCCGGGGCGCTCGGGGGGCCTACGCGAGGTCTCGACGCAGTGGGGTCCGTGCGGCGTACGGTCGGCGGGGTCGCCCGGCCGCGGGGGTGTCACCGCCGGCTGGCAACATGGTGTGTCCATACGACTGCCAGGGGTAGGGGCATCATCGGCATGCCACCCAGTTCCACGGTCCCCCAGGGAGTCGCGTCATGAGCTCGCCGTCCGCACACCGGCACCGGGCGTGCCCGCCGCCTACGGCAGCCCGCGCCGTGCCGGACGCGGCAACGGCAACGGCAACGGCGACCGGAACCGAGGCGACACCGCAGCAGTCGCACAACCGGCTGATCGCGCGCGCCACCGTGGCGGCGGCGCAGACCGTGCTGGTGGAGCGGTACCGACTGTCCTCACCGGCCGAGGCGTTCGCGCTGCTGCGGCAGACGTCGCAGCTCCACAATGTCAAACTGCACACCCTCGCCGACGCGCTGACCGCCGCTTCCCCACCGGCTCCGGGCGCCGCGCAGTGGTTCCCCGGCCGCGCCCGGCACGGCTCACCGCCGCTGCCCGGTCTGGGGCTGGACCAGCACGCCCGCGCCCAGCACGGCGCGGTTCTCAAGGCGGCGCTGGACAGGGCGTTGACCATCACCGGGACCACGATGGGCAACGTCCAGCTCGCCGAGGGCGGCCTCCTGCGGATGGCGAAGCACGCGGGTCTGTCCAGCCGGTTCACCGACTACTTCGCCTTCGTCGAGCAGTCCACCACCTCCTGCGCCGAGGCCGCCCGGCAGCGCACCCCGGTGACCGTCGGCGACGTGGCCACCGCCCCCGTCTTCGACGAGACCTCCCGGCGGGTCATCCTCGAAGCCGGCAGCCGCGCCTGCCACAGCGTGCCCCTGCTGACCGGGGAAGGACGGCTCGTCGGTGTCGTCTCCACCCACCACGCACGCCCGCTGTCCGGCCTGACCGGGGCGCAGCACGGCGCGCTGGAGCGAATGGCCGGCCTGGTGGGCCGCTGGCTGTGCTGGCACCGGCGCACCCTGGTCCTCGACGCCCTCGAGCACCTCCACGGCACCGCCACCGCGGTGGCGTCCGGCGCCTGAGCGGGCGTTTTCCACCGAGGCCTACGGGTACGCGGCGGGCGTGGTCCCCACCCCGGTGAACGGCCCGGAGGCCGCCACCGTCACCGTCAGGCCGTACGGCAACCCCCTGCCGCTGGGTTTCTTCTCCTTCGGCATCGGCATGGCCCTGCTCGCCGGAGCCGCGCTCGGCGTGATCAGCGGCGACCAGGTACGCCCGATGGGCATCCTGCTGACGGTCTTCGTCTTCCCTCTGGAGTTCCTCGCCACGGTGATGGCCTTCCTGACCCGGGACACCGCCGCGGCGGCCGCGCTCGGGCTGTTCGCCACCTCGTGGGCGGGGCTGGGCGTGCTGCACGTGGTCGCCCCGGCGCAGCGGACCGGCATCGCCGTCGGCATGTATCTGAGCGCCTTCGCCCTCATGCTGCTGCCCCTGGCGGTGGTCGGCTTCCTGGGCAAGACGCTGCTGGGCGTGGTGCTGAGTGTGTCCACGGTGCGCGCCGCCGTGGCGGCGGCCTATCAGCTCGGTGCGCCGCACGCCCTCGAACTCGCCGACGGCGCCGCCGCGTCGCTGCTGGTGGCGCTGGCCCTGTACGCCGGCACCGCCTTCCTCGTCGAGGATCTGCGGCAGCGCACGGTCCTGCCGATCCTGCGCCGTGGGGAGGCCAGACGGGCCATCGAGGGCGATCCGGGCGACCAGCACTCCCGCCTGCCGCGGGAGCCCGGGGTCCGCAAGCAGCTGTGACGGCCGTTTCGGGCCGGTCGCGTCAGGACCGGGTGACGGCCACGGCGAGCAGGGCGCCGGCGGCGAGGACGGCGAGGCCTGCGATCACGGTCGCCAGGCAGCGGGCGCGCAGCTCGCGGTAGCGTTCCTCGTACTCGCCGCGCAGCTCACGGCAGCGGTCCGCGACACGCTGGAGGTCCGCCCGTGCCCGGCTCAGGCAGTCGCGGACGTAGTGCTCCTCGATCCGTTCCCGCTGGGCCGTGGTCAGCCACTCCAGCGGCTCGGTGAAGGCGCGGGCCCGCTCCTGCGCCTCGGCGACACGGGCCTGCCACAGCAGGTAGCCCTCCACCTGGTTGACCACGTGCCCTGAGCGGCCCGGGTCCCCGCCGGTGCGGCCCGCCGCGTCCGTCATGAGGGCAGGCCCAGGTTCTCCCGCTTGTCCGTGAGCGAGACGTCGGGATGGTTCAGGTCGAACGCCGGGGACTCGCTGCGGATCATGGGCAGGGTGACGAAGTTGTGCCGCGGCGGCGGGCAGGAGGTGGCCCATTCCAGTGAGCGTCCGAAGCCCCACGGGTCGTCGACGCCGACCTTCTGACCGTACTTGGCCGTCTTCCACACGTTGTAGAAGAACGGCAGGAGGGACAGGCCGAGGATGAAGGAGCCGATGGTGGAGATCATGTTCAGCGTGGTGAACCCGTCGGCCGCGAGGTAGTCGGCGTAGCGGCGCGGCATGCCCTCGGCGCCCAGCCAGTGCTGCACCAGGAAGGTGGTGTGGAAGCCGACGAACAACAACCAGAAGTTGATTTTCCCCAGGCGCTCGTCGAGCATCTTGCCGGTCCACTTGGGCCACCAGAAGTAGAAACCGGCGAACATCGCGAAGACGACCGTGCCGAAGACCACGTAGTGGAAGTGGGCGACCACGAAGTAGCTGTCGGTGACGTGGAAGTCCAGCGGCGGCGAGGCCAGGAGGACGCCGGTCAGGCCGCCGAAGAGGAAGGTCACCAGGAATCCGGTGGCCCACAGCATGGGTGTCTCGAAGGACAGCGATCCTTTCCACATCGTGCCGATCCAGTTGAAGAACTTCACACCGGTCGGTACCGCGATCAGGAAGCTCATGAAAGAGAAGAAGGGCAGGAGAACCGCGCCCGTGGGGAACATGTGATGCGCCCACACCGTGACCGACAGACCCGCGATCGAGATCGTGGCGCCCACCAGCCCCATGTAGCCGAAGATGGGCTTGCGGGCGAAGACCGGGATGATCTCCGTGACGATGCCGAAGAACGGCAACGCGATGATGTAGACCTCCGGATGGCCGAAGAACCAGAACAGGTGTTGCCACAGGATCGCGCCGCCGTTGGCCGGGGCGAACACCTGTGCGCCGAATTTTCGGTCCGCTTCCAGCACGAGCAGCGCGGCCGCCAGGACGGGGAAGGCGAACAGCACCAGGACGCTGGTGAGCATCACGTTCCAAGTGAAGATCGGCATGCGGAACATGGTCATTCCCGGCGCGCGCATGCTCACGATCGTGGTGATGAAGTTGACCGCTCCGAGGATCGTGCCGAAGCCGGAGAGTGCCAGACCCATGATCCAGAGATCACTGCCGATGGTGGGCGAGTGATGCGAGTCGTTCAGCGGTGAGTACGCGAACCAGCCGAAGTCGGCCGCGCCGTTCGGGGTGAGGAAGCCGCTCACCGCGATCAGTGAGCCGAACAGGTAGAGCCAGTAGGCGAGCATGTTCAGCCGCGGGAAGGCCACGTCGGGCGCGCCGATCTGCAGCGGCATGATCCAGTTCGCGAAGCCGGAGAACAGCGGCGTCGCGAACATCAGCAGCATGACCGTGCCGTGCATCGTGAACAGCTGGTTGAACTGCTCGTTCGACAGGAACTGAAGGCCCGGGCGGCCCAGCTCCGCGCGGATCAGCAATGCCAGGGCGCCCCCGAACACGAAGAACGAGAACGAGGTGATCAGGTACAGGGAGCCGATCGTCTTGTGATCGGTGGTCGTCACCCATTTCACCACCACGGCTCCGGGCCGGAGGTTACGGCGGGGAGGACCGGCGGTTTCGCGCGTGGAGTGCTGAACGTCTGTCATGCGGCCCGTTACACGCTTTCTCTCAAGACATGGATGCGTGAGTTCCGCGGGACCTCCCGCAGGGCTCCGCCCCATCCTTGCCTCTCGCGCTGCCGAAGCCGCGCCGACTGTCGCCGGGATGGCCCAACGCCGGGCGGAATGCACCCGGTCGGCCTACAGGCCCCCTCGTCGAACCCCCGCCGTCCCGCGACGCCGTGCGCGTGCCTCCCGCCGCACCGGGCCCCGACCCGAGTACATCCCGTACCAGGCTCGGGGACCGGCACACCGGGAGCACGCGTCCGACGCCGCGGGGCCCGCCCTCCGGGCAGGCGAACGGCGCGGGTCCGCCGACCTGGCTCAGTGCCGGCGCGCCCTCGCCCGGGCGGCGGGGTGAGCGGGGCCGTCCGGATCCACCGCGTAGGGCGGGAGCTGGGCGGGGCTGACCCGCTCCCCCAGCACCTCCGTCATGAACTGGACCAGCCAGCGCTGGGAAGGGCTGCGCGAGGCCTCGTGCCGGGCGTAGAGGGCGACCTCCACCGGTTCGGTCTCGAACGGGAGTTGGACCAGGCGCACACGGTGGGAGCCGGTGAAGACCTCTCCGACGTACTCGGGGACGAGCGCGATCAGATCGGTCTGCTCCAGCAGGTAGGGAAGCATCGAGAAGCGGGTGGCGTCCACCGCCACCCGGTCCAGGAGGTCGTGCGCCGCCAGCACGGCCCGCGGCACGACGTGGCCGCTGGGACCGAAGACCGTGGCGTGGTGCTCGGCCGCGAGCTGCTCGAGGGTGACCGAGAATCCCCTCACGCGGGGGTGGTCCGCGGCGACCATGGCGACGTAGCGCTCGTGGAAGAGCGGGATCCGCACGGTCCGGTGGGAGGTCAGCACCGGGGTGGCGACGAAGGCGTCGAGGTCGCCGCGGCGCAGTTGGTGCTCGGCGTCGTCCACGTCGAGCGGCCGGACGGTGAACGACACCCGGGGCGCGCGCTCGCGCGCCGCCGCCAGGAGGCGGGGCAGCAGGGTCGCCTCGCCGAGGTCGGACAGGGCCAGCGTGAAGCGGCCGGGCATGGTCCCGGGGTCGAAGGCCTCGGCCTGGCGGACGGTGCCGTCGATCTCGGCGAGGGCGCCCCGCAGCGGCTCGTACAGCCGGCGGGCGCCCGCGGTGGGTGTCAGCCCGCGGCCCGTGCGCCGGAACAGTTCGTCGTCGAAGTGCCGGCGCAGCTTGCCCAGGCTGTAGCTCACGGTGGGCTGGGTGACGTGGAGCGTCTCGGCGGTGGCCGTGACGCTGCCGGTCTCGTAGAGCAGCACGAAGACGCGGGCGAGGTTGAGGTCGAAGGAGCCCATATCGAAGGACTCTATATCGGAGCGGCGAAACATTTATTGGTGCCCATGTCAGGGCGTTGCCTAGCGTGCGTTGCGTCACTTGGAAAGGAACTTTTGTGCCATCCGTACGTCGTGTTTCCCACGAGTTCCTGGAGCGCCGGGGACTCACCACCGTGTTCGGCAACCCCGGCTCCAACGAGCTGCCCTTCCTCGCGGAGCTGCCCGACGGCTTCCGCTACGTCCTCGGTCTGCACGAGGGCGCCGTCGTCGGCATGGCCGACGGGTACGCCCAGGCCAGTGGCCGGCCGGTGCTGGTCAACCTGCACGCCGCCTCCGGCTCCGGGAACGCGATGGGCGCGCTGACGAACGCGGTGGCCGCGCGGACGCCGCTGGTGGTGGTGGCCGGCCAGCAGGTGCGGTCCGCCGTCGGCCCGGAGGCCAATCTGGCCAACGTCGACGCCCCGGCGCTGATGAAGCCGCTGGTCGGCTGGGCCGCGGAGCCGGCCTGCGCCGAGGACGTGCCGCGCGCGCTGGCGCAGGCCGTCTTCGAGGCCGAGCTGCAGCGCCGGCCGACGTACCTCTCCGTCCCGTACGACGACTGGGCGGCCGACGCCGACGAGAACAGCCTGGCGGTGCTGGACCGGCGGGTCGAGCGCGCCTCGGCGCCGGACGGCGATCAGGGCCGCCGGCTCGCCGAGCTGGTGGCCGCCGCGCGGCGGCCCGCGCTGGTGCTGGGCGGCGACATCGACTCGGCGGGACTGTTCGACGACGCCGTGCGGCTGGCCGAGCGGCTGGGTGGTCCGGTGTGGGCTGCGCCGTCGCTCTTCCGGCTGCCCTTCCCCAACCGGCACCCGCTCTTCCGCGGGGTGCTGCCGGCCGGGATCGCGCCGATCTGCGAGGCGCTGGAGGGCCACGACCTGGTCCTCGTGCTGGGGGCGCCGGTGTTCCGCTACCACGAGTACCTGCCCGGCCGGTATCTGCCGCGGGGCACGCGGCTGGTCCAGGTGACCGAGGACGCCTCCGCGGCCGCCCGGGCGCCGATGGGCGAGGCCCTGGTCGCCGACCCCGGCGCGGTCATCGGCCTGCTGCTGGAGCGGCTCGGCTCGCCCGCCGGGCCGGCCGGACCGTACCGGCCGGTGCCGGAGCCGGCCGCCGGCGAGGGCGGGCGCCTGCATCCCGAGGAGGTCTTCGCCGCGCTGCGCGACGAACTGCCCGAGGACACCGCGTACGTGGTCGAGTCGACCTCGACGAACTCCGCGTGGTGGCGGCAGATGGACCTGCGCCGGCCGGGTTCCTACTACTTCCCGGCGGCCGGCGGGCTCGGTTTCGGGCTGCCCGGCGCGGTCGGAGTGGCGATGGCGCAGCCGGACCGGCCGGTCGTGGGTGTGATCGGGGACGGCTCGGCCAACTACGGCATCACCGCACTGTGGACGGCCGCCCAGCACCGCCTCCCGGTGACGATCGTGCTGCTGCGCAACGGGACGTACGGCGCGCTGCGCTGGTTCGGCGGGCTGCTCGGGGTGCCGGACGCCCCCGGCCTGGACATCCCGGGGCTGGACTTCACCCGGATCGCGGAGGGCTACGGCGTTGGCTCCGTGCAGGTCGGCGGGGCCGAGGAACTGCGGGCCGTGCTCGCCGAGCGTCCGGAGCGGCCGCGGCTCGTCCAGGTGGACACGGCGCTCACCACCCCCTCCTGACCCCGGCCCCGACCGGGTCTGTTCGAAGAAGAAAGGGAAAGCGATGGCACTCCTGGACAGCGACGTCTGGGGCGGGAAGTTCTTCAGCGACGGCTGGCGGGACTCCGCCACCGAGCGGCCGGTGGTCGAGCCCGCCACCGGCGACCGGATCGGGACCGTGGGCCTGGCCTCGGCCTCGGACGCGGGCCGGGCCGCCGCCCGCGCGGCCGAGGCGCAGCGTGCCTGGGCGGCCACCGCCCCGCAGGAGCGGGCGGCCGTCCTGCGCCGGGCCGGCGAGCTGTTCACCGAGCACGCCGCCGAGATCGAGGACTGGCTGGTGCGCGAGGCCGGCTCGGTCCGGGCCAAGGCCGCCTTCGAGGTGCGGCTCGCGGTGGGCGAGTGCTTCGAGTGCGCCGGGCTGCCGACGCACCCGCAGGGCGAGGTGCTGGCCACCGAGGAGGCCCGCTGGTCGCTGGCCCGGCGGCGGCCGGCCGGTGTCGTGAGCGTCATCGCGCCCTTCAACTTCCCGCTCCTGCTCGCCCTGCGCTCGGTGGCGCCCGCGCTGGCGCTGGGCAACGCGGTGCTGCTGAAGCCCGATCCGCGCACCGCGGTGAGCGGCGGTGTCGTCATCGCGCGCGTCCTCCAGGAGGCGGGGCTGCCGGACGGCGTCCTGCACCTGCTGCCGGGCGACGGTTCGGTCGGCCAGGCCGTCGTCGACGCCCCGGAGGTCCGGGTGGTCTCCTTCACCGGGTCCACGCCGGTCGGACGGGCCATCGGCGAGCGGGCCGGCCGGCTCCTGAAGCGGGCCCACCTGGAGCTGGGCGGCAACAACGCGCTCGTGGTGCTGCCCGGCGCGGACGTGGCGAAGGCGGCCTCGGCCGGTGCGTTCGGCTCCTATCTGCACCAGGGGCAGATCTGCATGACGACCGGCCGTCACCTCGTGCACGAGTCGCTGCTGGAGCGGTACACCGCCGCCCTCGCCGCCAAGGCCGACGCGCTGGCGGTCGGCGACCCCGCCCGTGAGGACGTGGCGCTCGGCCCGATCATCGACCGTCGTCAACTGGAGCGGGTGCACCGCATCGTCACCGAGTCCGTCGCCGCGGGCGCCACCCTCGCCGCCGGCGGCGAGATCGTGGGCGCCGGCTACCGCGCGACCGTGCTGACCGGCCTGAGCACGGACATGCCCGCGTGGCGCGAGGAGATCTTCGGTCCCGTCGCACCGGTGATCGGCTTCTCGACGCCGGAGGAGGCCGCACGGATCGTCGACGACTGCGAGTACGGGCTCTCCGTGGGGATCCTCGGGGACGTCGGCACGGCGATGCGGCTCGCCGACCGGATCGAGTCCGGCAAGGTCCACATCAACGAACAGACCGTCGGCGACGAACCCAGCGCCCCGTTCGGCGGGGTCAAGGCCTCCGGCACGGGCTCCCGGTTCGGCGGCGCCGCCGCCAACGTCGAGGCGTTCACCGAGACCCAGTGGGTGACGGTCCGCCCCGACATCGCCGACTATCCGTACTGACACCCGCTCCCACCCCGCCCGCACCCGTCCCCTGGGAGGTATGTCCATGACATCCACCGCCCCGTCCCACGCCCCCGCTCCGGCAAGCGCCGGCGCCCCCGGGAGCAACGCGTGGACCGTGGTCCTGTGCTGGATCACCGTCATGCTCGAGGGCTACGACCTCGTGGTCCTCGGCGCGATCATCCCCGTCCTGCTCAGGACCCACCACCTCGGCATGACCGCCGGTGACGCGACCACGATCGCTACGCTGTCGCTCGTCGGCGTGGCCATCGGCGCCGTCTGCGTCGGCCCGTTGGCCGACCGGCTCGGGCGGCGGCTGCTGCTGATCGGTTCGGTGGTGCTGTTCTCCGTCTTCACCCTGCTGGTCCCGCTGGCCGGCTCGGTGACGATGTTCGCCCTGCTCCGCCTCGTGGCCGGGCTGGGCCTGGGCGCCTGCATGCCGGTGTCGCTCACGATGATGGCCGAGCACATGCCGGCGAGCCGGCGGGCGCGGGCCAGCACGCTGACGATGACCGGCTACCACACCGGCGCCGTGATCACCTCCCTGCTGGCGCTGCAGGTGACCGACGACTGGAAGATCCTCTTCTACGTCCTCGGTGCCGCCGGTCTCGTCATCGCCGCGATCCAGTGGTTCAGGCTGCCCGAGTCGGAGGCCTTCGTCCACGCCAGGGAGACGTCCGGCTCCCAGCGCGTGCCCTTCACCGAGCTGCTCAAGCCGGCCTACCTCCGCGCGGGCATCGGGGTCTGGGTCGCCTCGTTCATGGGTCTGCTGCTGGTCTACGGCCTCAACACCTGGCTGCCGAAGCTGATGAACGACGCCGGCTATCCCGTCCCCACGGCCGTCACCCAGCTGCTGGTGCTCAACGTCGGCGGCGTCGTCGGCCTGGTCCTCGGCGGCTTCGTCGCCGACCGGCGGGGCATCAAGGGCACCACGCTCGTCTGGTTCGCAGTCTCCGTGCTGATGCTGGCGTGCCTGAGCGTGCGGATGCACAGCGACCTGCTGCTCGACGTCGTCGTGTTCCTCACCGGCGTCTTCGTCTTCTCCGCCCAGGTGCTCGTCTACGCCTACGTCACCAACTTCTACCCGGCCGCCGTCCGCGGCACCGCTCTCGGCTCGGCCTCCGGCATCGGCCGGCTCGGCTCGATCGTCGGTCCGTCGGTCACCGGCGCCCTGGTCACCGCCGGGATAGGCCACCCCTGGGGGTTCTACTTCTTCGCCGCGGTCGCGGTCCTGGGTTTCGTCGCCGTGCTGACGCTGCCGCGCCGGGCGGAGGCCGCGCCGGCATAGACCGGGGACTCTCCTCCGGATCAGGCCGGAGCGCCGGCCCCGGGCCGGACCCCGACGCCGTGTCAGGGTTCGGCCCGGGGCCGTTTCGGGGTCCGGACAGGGATCTCACCGATGGTGGCGGCCCGGTGCGCGTCGGCAAGCTGTGATCATGTCGAAGATCAGCGCACGTCGTCCCCGTTCCCGCCCCGCCCGCCGCGCCGCGGCGGCCCTGGCCGGTGCCGCCGCCCTGCTGGGACTGGCGGCGGCGCACCCGGCCGTCTCGGCCGAGGCCGCACCGGTGGACACCGTGACGGTGGGCGCCGCGCCCACCGCGGATTTCGGCGACTGCCCGGCCCTGCCCTCCGGCGTCGACCCGGCCCGGTGGAGGTGCGAGGTGCACAGCGCCGCGCCGCGGCTGACCATGGGCACCGTCACGATGACGCTCGCGCCGATCACCATGACCCACGCCGAGGGCCCGCTGCCCGACGGCACCCCGGGCCAGGTCTGGGGCGCGATGCACAGCCGGCCGACCGCCGTCCCGGGCGGACTGACCGGCATCCCGGCGGCCGGACACGCGCCGCTCGCACGCCTCGCCGTACAGCCGGAGTACGGCGGCCGGTCCGACTTCTACACCGGACGGTTCAGCCTGCGCTTCCGGCTGGTGAGCCCGCTGCTGCCGCGGGAGTGCGCCATCGGCGCGAGCACTCCGGTCGACTTCGCGCTGAAGCGGTCGGGCCCCTCGCGATGGGTGTCCACCGAACCGCCCGTGATCGAGTTCTCGGCGTACGACGACGCCTTCGCGGCCCCGGGCGCGGAGGACTGCGGCCCGTTGACGAGGCCGCTCGACCGGCGTCTCGGCCTGCCGGCGACGGGCGGGAACCTGCTGTCCTACGACGCGACGTACACGTTCCGCACCTACGATCGGCTGCCCGCGCGCTGACCCGACCGCAACCACTTGTGCCCTTACGCAGTTGCTTCCCTGTACCCCCTCTGCAACGGAGGCTTCCCTTGCGTATCACCGACATCCAGCGCTGCGAGGTCCGGCCCGGCCGGCTGGTCGAGTGGACACTCGACCCGGCGTCGGTAGAGGCCGCGACCGGTCTGCCGGACGATTCCCGGCCACCCGCGTACATCCAGGAGTCGCACATCCGTACGGCCAGGACCGTCCGGGAGGGCGGCCTGTTCGTGCCGACCTGGCTGGGTGCGGCGTTCGACATCCCGGGCAGAGTCGATCTCGACGTGCTCGGCGAGGCGCTGCGCGGCTGGATGCTCCGGCACGAGACGCTGCGCAGCGGCTTCCGCTGGGCGGGCGACGAGATGCGCCGCTTCACGCTCGACGCGGAGGACGTGTCACTGCACCGTGAGACCGTCGGCGACTTCGCCGACGCGGAGGCGCTGGTGCGGCACATGCAGGACCGCTTCGACACGACGGCGGACGCGCTGCGCTGGCCGAACTTCCTGTTCGCGGCCGTCGTCCGGGCCGACGGCGCGAGCGTGTACATGGCGTTCGACCACAGCAACGTGGACGCCTACTCCATCTACCGCGTCCCCGCCGAGATCCACGAGCTGTACACCGCGGGTATCGAGGGGGCCAGCGCCGAGCACGAACCCGTCAGCAGCTACGTCGACTTCTGCCGCACCGAGCGGGCCAGCGCGGACGAGCTGGGCGCCACGGACGCGATCGTCTCGCGCTGGCGGGAGTTCATCGGCCGGTGCGACGGCCGGCTGCCGAACTTCCCCCTCGACCTCGGGCTGGAGCCGGAGGGGGAACTGCCCCGCCAGAAGCTCATGCACGAGATGCTCGTGGGGCCGGAGGACGCGGCCGCGTTCGAGGCGTACTGCCGTCCCTTCGGCGGAAGCCTGGTCGGCGTCCTGGCGGCCACCAGCCTGATCGTGCACGAGATCGGCGGACAGCAGGTCTACCGCACGGTCGTTCCCTTCCACACCAGGAGGAAGTCCCAGTGGCTGGACTCCGTGGGCTGGTACGTAGGCGGCGCTCCCGTCGAGATCGACACGGCGCGGACCCCCGATTTCCGGAGCCTGCTGCGGGCGGTGAGCGCGCAGCTCCGGGACAACAGGTCACTGGCCAGGATGCCCCTCGCCCGGGTACTGCGCCTGCTGGGCGCGGACTTCCGCCCGACCTCGCCCGACCTGTACTCCATCGTCTCCTTCACCGACGCCCGGGCGGTGCCCGGCTCCGAACACTGGGCCGAACTGAAGGCCTACGGACTGGTCAGGGTGTCGTACGGCGACCAGGTGTGCGCGTGGATCAACCGGCTCCACGAAGGACTGCAGTTCGCGAGCCGGTACCCGGACACCGACGTCGCGTACAAGAACATGCGGCTGTACGTGGAGCAGTTGCGGGAGGTGATCGTCTCGGTGACCCGTCCTTAGCCCGTGCCGCGGCCGCATCGGTTCACCGGCTCGCGACGCCCGGCACGGCGCTCCGCCGGCTCCCGGCCTGGGGTCACCACGCGCCGGATCGTCGCATCACCCGACCACATCCGGTACGCGGGCGATGCACCGCACCGGACCCCGTGAGCTTGTCGGCGTTTCTTCGGGTCGCGGCAGCGGCGTCGACGCCGGAAACACCAGGCCGGTCGCTCCGGTGGTCCCGGGCGGGGCCGGTTGGGCGTGGATCACCGTGTCCTTCCGGGTGGAGCGGCCGCCCGGCGCCCGGTCCTCCGCGGCGCCACGAGGTGCGCCCCGCGGGTGTCGGCCCGCGCGCCGCGAGCCCTGGTCAGAGGGCGAGGACCGGCCGTGTGGAGAAGTCCTCGCAGAGGTCCTCGCCCTCGGGGCCGTACACGAACTCGGCCAGGGACGGGTTGCGGTTGGCGGTGGCCAGGGGCAGCCAGGCGAGCAGACGGCCGTAACCGCCGCACACCGACTCGCCGCCGTCCCCGCCGTGGACCGCGCCGGTGTCGCTGCTCAGTTCGACGCTGTAGATGTCATGGGCGATCCGCAGGCCGAAGGCGCTCGTCAGGTTGTGCGGGCCGGTGGTGTCGACGCAGGGGACGCGGTCGAGGGGGCAGTCGTCTCCCCACCGGAACAGGGTGTCCGCGCCGGCTCCGCAGGCGTGCTCCCACTCGTCGGGGCTCGGCATCCGCAGGCCCCGGTCCGCGAGCGCCGCGGGCATGCCGGCCGGCGGCTCGGTCAGTTCCTCTGCCTCCACGGCCATGAGGACGGTGGCCAGGAGAACGCTGCGGCGGGGGCTGAGCATCTGCGTGAGGTGGGCGCGCAGGTCGGGGCCGAGCCCGAAGCCCTGCTCCACGCTGTGGGCGTAGTCGGCCTCCTGCTCGGGCGTCGGCTGCCAGGCGACCGGGTCGAAGCCGAGGCTCACCCGGCCGCCGGGTATCAGCGCGAACTCCTGCCCGTCCCGTTCGATGCGGACCCGGTGCAGGGCCGCGCCCAGGTGATCGACGCTCTCTACGCCGGTCACCCGGCCGCCCACCAGACCGGCGGCCTCCTGGGCCACGCGGCGGGCGGTGGGCGGGTCGAAGGACCGCCACTGGTCGAGGGAGAGATCAGCGAGAGGCACGGTCCGCAGTGTCGCAGCCGGGTCGGACAGTGCCGTCCGCGAAGGCGCCGCCCGTGAAGGCGCCGCCCGTGGTGAAGGCCAGTTCGGCGAATCGTTTCCCCATGCGGCGGTGGGTGGCGGCGTCCGGGTGGAGCCGGTCGGGCAGCGGCAGCTCGGCGGCGTCGGCCTCACCGTAGAGGGCGCGGCCGTCGAGGTAGTGCAGGTTCGGGTCCTCGGCGGCCCGCTGCTGAACGATCCGGGCCAGTTCCTCGCGGATGACGGTGAGGGTGAGCTTGCCCGCCGCGCGGTCGGCGGGGTCGCCCGCGGCCCGGAAGCTCAGCCGTCCGGCCTTCAGGGCCGTGAGGTCGGGCGCGCTCGGGCCGGGGGTGTCCTCGTGGATGGGGCAGAGGATCGGCGAGACGACGAGCAGGGGCGTGGTGGGGTGGCCCTCGCGGATGGTGTCGAGGAACCCGTGGACGGCGGGGGTGAAGGCGCGCAGCCGCATCAGGTCGGTGTTGACCAGGTTGATGCCGAGCTTGAGGCTGATGAGGTCGGCCGGGGTGTCGCGCAGGGCGCGAGCCGTGAACGGGTCGAGCAGGGCGCTGCCGCCGAGGCCCAGGTTGATCAGTTCCACGTCGGCAAGGGAGGCGGCGAGCGCGGGCCAGGTGGTGGTCGGGCTGGCCGCGTCGGAGCCGTGGCTGATCGAGCTGCCGTGGTGCAGCCACACCCGGCGGCCCCGGTCCGGTGCGGGCTCGACGGGTGCGTCGGTGCGCAGCACGACGAGTTCGGTCGTCTCGTTGTGCGGGAGCCAGATCTCGACGTCCTTGACGCGCTGGGGCAGGCCGGTGAAGCGGAGGGTGCCGACCGGGCCGGGCGTGTGCTCGGCGGTGCCCGCGGCCATGTCGACGCTCAGGGTGCTGCCGCCCGGCACACTGCCCCGGCCGGCCAGGCGCCCGTCGACGAGCAGGTCGTACACGCCGTCGGGGCGGGGCGCGGCGCCGACGTAGACGCGCTTGGTGGGCAGGGTGTCCAGTTCGACGGCGGTGGCGCGGGTACGCAGCGCCAGCCGTACGCCGGAGGGCTGTGCCTCGGCCATGGCGAGCTGTCCGTCGGCGCACTGGGCGCGGGCCCGGGCGGGCAGGCGGTGCGGCAGCACACCGTGCGCCGTGCGTTCCAGGTCGAGGGCGCCGCGCAGCAGGTCGGCGGTGATCGGGGTGGTGATCCAGTGGGGCTCTGTGCTCATGGTTCGGCCTGTTGATCGGGAGGAGCGGTTCGGGTTCAGGGTGCGGGCAGGTGCCGCAGCAGGGCGTCCAGGCGGTCCAGGACCCACGTCCAGGTCTCCTGCGAGTCGGGCGCGCTGTGGCTGAAGCCGCCGGCCAGTTCCAGGCTGACGTAGCCGTGGAAGACGCTGCCCAGCAGCCGCACGGCGTGCGTCTGGTCCGGCTCGTCCAGGTCGTAGCCGCGCAGGATCGCCCGCGTCATCTGCGCGTGGCGCACCCCGGCGCTGGCGGCCGCCGTCTCCGGGTCGAGCCTGAGCCGTGCCGCGGCGTAGCGCCCGGGGTGTTCGCGGGCGTAGTCGCGGTAGACGTCCGCGTAGGCGGCCAGGGCGTCCCGGCCGGCCCGCCCGGCCAGGGCGTCGGCGGCCCGGTCGGCGAGCTCCTCCAGCGCGAGCAGGGCGATCCTGGTCCGGAGGTCCTGGGAGTTCTTCAGGTGCGAGTACAGACTCGCGACCTTGACGTCGAACCGTCTGGCGAGCGCCGAGACGGTCACCTGGTCGAAGCCGACCTCGTCGGCCAGTTCGGCTCCGGCACGAACCAGGCGTTCGGTGGTGAGTCCAGCGCGTGGCACGACGATCCCTTCAGTTGCCTGAATGGATTATGCGCATACCTAAAGCCATTAGGCAATGCCGCCCAGCCACCCGAACCGGTTACCTATATTGACATACCTATAGTTCCATATGTATTCTACGGGCATGCCCGGAACCCGTATGTCCGCCGACAGCGCGGCCGCCGAACTCGCGGTCGCCCTGCCGGCGCTGCACCGGGCTCTGGACCACCGCATCCGCGCGGACTTCCCGCACGACAAGCTCCCCGACGGCCAGCTCGCGCTGCTGCGGCTCGCCGCCGAGCACGAGGGCGTCACCGTGCGGGAGGCGGCCGACGTGCTGCTGATGAAACCGAACAACGTCAGCGCCCTCGTCTCCCAGCTGACCGGCCGGGGGCTGCTGGAGCGCCGCTCCGACCCCGCCGACAGGCGCGTCGCCCACCTGCACTGCACGGACCTCGCGCGGGAGCGTCTCGCCGTGGCGGACGCCCTCGCCGAACGCCACCTCGCCGCCGCCATGCGTCATCTCGGCGACGGAGAGATGGCCGCGCTGGGCTCGGCCCTGGGCGCGCTGCACTCCCTCGCCGCACATCTGCGGCCCACTGCCGGCCAGGTCTGAACCGCGCCTCAGGCGCGCCGCCGGCCGGCCTCCTCCCGCCCGCTCCCCCGGGCCGCTCGTCACACCGGCACGCCTTCGGCTCCCTTCCGTCCGAAGGCGCGGCCGTGCGTGCCGCACCGGCCCGTCGTCCACCCTTCTCACGCAAGGCAGTTCTCATCGTGTCCTCGCCCAGTGCGACCCTGTCGGCCGCCGCGCCCCAGCAGACGGCCGGCCGCCGCGCCAATCCCTGGCTGACCCTGATCGCCGTGGCGTTCGGCCTGTTCATGGTCGGCCTCGACGGATCGGTCGTCTCCATCGCCAACCCCGAGATCGGCCGTGACCTCGACGCCACGACGGCCGACCTGCAGTGGGTGACCAACGCCTATCTGCTCGCACTCGCCGCCGCGCTCATCCTCGGCGGGAAGCTCGGCGACCGTTTCGGGCGTCGCACCGTCTACCTCGTCGGCGTCGCCGGCTTCACCCTGGCCTCCGTCGCCATCGGCCTGTCCGGCGCCATCGCGCCGGTCATCGTCTTCCGCGCGGCGCAGGGCCTCTTCGGCGCCCTGCTGATGCCCAACACCCTCGGTCTGCTGCGTGCCGTCTTCCCGCCGAAGAAGTTCGGCATGGCGGTCGGCATCTGGGCCATGGTCTCCTCCGTCTCCACCGCGCTCGGTCCGATCGTCGGCGGACTCCTCGTCGAGCACGTCAACTGGGAGTCGGTCTTCTACATCAACGCGCCGATCGGCGTCCTCGCGCTGATCGTCAGCGCCCTGGTCCTGCCGCAGAGCCGCAACGAGGCCGCCCGGCACGAGAGGTTCGACATCCCCGGCGTGCTGCTGCTCGCCGTCGGCGCGCTCCTGGTCGTCTTCGGTGTGGTCAAGGGCGAGACGTGGGGCTGGACTTCGGCCGGCACGCTCGGCTCGATCACCGCCGGGATCGTCGTCCTGCTGCTGTTCGGCCGGTACGAGACCCGGGTGAGCGGCCCGCTGCTGCCGATGCGGCTGTTCCGCAGCCGGGCGCTGACCGTCGGCACCGTGATCACCGGGCTGAACTTCTTCGTCCTGCTGGGCTCCATCTTCTTCGTGATGCTCTATCTCCAGAACGTCCGCGGGTTCTCCCCCGTCGAGGCGGGCGTGCGGACACTGCCGCTGAGCCTCGCCTCGGTCGTCGCCTCCCCGCTCGGCGCCGCGCTGACCGGGCGCTTCTCGGCCCGGTTGACGATGCCGGTGGGCATGGTCCTCCAGGGCGCCGCGTCGTTCCTGATGCTCACCTGGAGCACCGACTCCGGATACGGCGCCCTGTGGCCGCCGTTCATCGCGCTGGGCCTGGGCGTCGGCATGGTGATGTCCGCCTCGTCCGACACCATCGTCGGCAACGCCCCGGTCGCGGACGCCGGTGTCGCGGGCGGACTGCAGGCCACCTCGCTCCAGGTCGGCGGTGCGCTCGGCACCTCCGTGCTCATGTCCCTCATCAGCAGCCGCGTCGGTGCGGGCCTCGGCTCGGCCCTCACCTCGGCCGGTGTGCCGGAGCGGACCGCCCGGCAGCTCGAAGGCGCCAAGGACGCCGTGTCCATGGGCGTCGCACCGGTCTCCGCCGCCATGCCCGCCCGGCTCAGGGAGGCCGTCGTGGAAGGCAGCGGCCACGCCTTCATGGACGGCCTGCACACCGCCGCCCTCACCACGGGCGCGCTCTGCGCGGCCGGCGCCCTCACCGCCGTACTCGGCCTGCGCGGACGCCGCGACGGCTGAACCGCGGCCGTCCCACGAACGCAGGCCCGCCGCCCGTCGCGGGGCCGAACTCCCGCCCGTCGAACGGCCGAAGGCCTGCCCGTCGCGGACGACGCCGCGACGGGCAGGCCTTCACCCACGGAACGACTAGCGATCCGTGGCGGCGGGAGAACTGACGGCGGGTGGTGCGGCCATCAGCTTCCCGAACCGGGCCATGCAGGTGGAACAGTGGCCGGCCCGCTGTGCGCTCGCCCCGTCGACGCGTTGGCCGAGCCGCTGGCCGCACAACGTCCTGGCCGTGTTCTTGGCCATGACGTGCCACACCAGCGCGCCGCCGGGTTTTTCGACTCCAGCACACATCTCATACATGATCGGCTCCCTTGATGGACGCCTCTCCGACTCCAGGAGACACCCGTTCAGCCGCTACCACGCTGCCACGAACAGCCATTCGGGTGACAACGTCCCGCCCGGGGGCGGGGGCCGGGCGCCGGGACCGCGATGGAATCATGGGGCGCATGCGAACAGGCGGTGCGATGCGGACGGCGGCCATGGTGGCCGTGTGCGGTGCGATGACGATGTCCCTGACGGGCTGCGGCGGTTCCGGCCACCGCAGCGGCGGCGCGGCGGGCAGCGGCCGCGGTACCGACGACCCGGCGCCGCGCACCACGGTGTTGAAGCGGGTGCCGGGGGTCGGCGACCGGCTGTGGCGGCGCGTCCCGGCGGGCACCCGCCAGGTCGTCGCCGTCTACGGAGCGGGCCCCGACTCCCCCGACTCCACCGTGGAACTCTTCACCGAGCACGGCTCGACCTGGCAGCGGGTGCGGTCCTGGGCGGCGCACAACGGCCGGCGGGGCTGGACGTCCGACCACCACGAGGGCGACCAGCGCAGCCCGGTGGGCGTGTTCACGCTGAGCGACGCGGGCGGGGTGCTGGCCGACCCCGGGGCCGCGCTGCCGTACACCGAGTCCTCCTCGTTCCAGGCGCCGCACTACTGGAACAAGGCCTACTGGCACGACTTCGACTACGTCATCGCCATCGACTACAACCGGGTCAAGGGCACCCCGCCCAACGACCCCACCCGGCCAGAGGGCCAGTCCAAGGGCGGGAGCATCTGGCTGCACATGGACCACGGCAGCGGGACGTCGGCCTGCGTCAGCCTGCCCGAGTCGGCGATGCGGACCCTGCTGCGCACACTCGACCCGCGACAGCACCCGGTCGTGGTGATGGGCGACAGGAAGGACCTCGAGGCCTGACGGCCGGCCCGGCGCCGGGCAGCGGCGGGGCGCCGGGCAGCGGCGGCGAGCCTACCGGGCCCGGGGTTCCGTCGGCCCTCCGTCCGCTTCGTCCAGCAGGGCGATGCGGGCGATGACGCGCTTGCCCACCGGCTCCCGCCGCACCTCGAACCCCTGCACCACGGCCATCACGATCTCCAGGCCGTGCTGGCCCACCCGGCCCGGATCGGCGGCACGCGCCACCGGCAGCACCGGGTCGCTGTCCCAGACCGCGACCTCGACCGCGTCACCCGCGACCGCCAGGTCCATCAGGATGGGCCCCGAGGCGTACTTGCGGGCATTGGTGACCAGTTCACTGACCACCAGCTGGGTCAGGTCCATGGCACGGGCCGAAACCGGCAGTCCGAACTCGGCCTGCACCCGGGCAAGAAATCCGGCCGCGAGACGACGGGCTTCGGCGATGCACGTGCCGTCCCCGTCGAGGGCCGCCGCCGTCCGTATCACGTCAGCATCCGAGGCCCTTCTCCCACCGCCGAGGAGGACGGAATCCATGTCCACCGCCTTCACCACCCTGTTCACGGGGCTGCATATACCCCTGTTCCGGGAACGCACGCCCCCTCAATTCCTGTCAGCTGCGTCACATCCGCCCCGGTGCTCTCCGCGGCCGGCGAACCGGTTCGCACCGCGTCGTCCCGGCTCCGCTGGGTAGACGCGGTGCAGTCACAGACGACAGGGAGGGCTCACAGTGGACGAGACGTCGCTTCGGGCGGTGGGCTGGGCACGCTCACTGCCGCTGGACAGTGAGGTGAAGGCGGCACGGGACTGGGCCCGCGGGCATCTGGAGACACTGGGCTGGACCACGAACACCCCGGAGACGGTGGACGCCGTGCTGCTGACCGTCTCCGAACTGGTCACCAACGCGCACACGCACGCCCACAGCTCCGCCCAACTGGTTCTCACCTGGGACAACCGCTGCCTGCACATCGCCGTGCACGACTCCTCCAGCGAGGTGCCGGCGCCTCGCGCGCCGAGCACCGAACGGCTGGGCGGACGGGGGATGTTCCTCGTCGACGCGCTGGCCGACTCGTGGGAGACGCGTCCCTGCCCGCACGGCAAGACCGTCATCGCCTGCTTCCGGCCCATGGAGTGAGCCTGCCCGCCTGCCGCCGCCCGCCCACGGGTCACACCTGTTCCTCTCCTCCCGCCTCCGGACTCCGCCCCGCCGTCCGCGTCCCCGGCCACGGGCGCCGCGCCGTCTCCCCTCCGTCCCCGCCTCCCGCCTTCGCCCGGTCGCCCCGGCGCCCGGCCCGGACATGCCGGGTCCGCGTCCACGCACCGGACAGTCCGGCGACAAGGTGCCGGATGCATCTACCGTCGGCGGTGCCGCAGGAGCGGGGCGGAACGCGTCGAGGGGAGTCCGAAGATGGCGGAGGAGAGCACGGAGCACAGGCCGGCGGACCAGGATTCCGTCGTGGCACTCCGCGAGGTGAGCGTGCGCCGGTTCACCACCGACCAGGTGATCCTCGACGGCATCGACTGGACTGTCCGCACCGGTGAGCACTGGGCCCTGCTGGGCGCCAACGGCGCGGGCAAGACCACACTGCTGCGGCTGCTGGGCGCGCAGATGCAGCCCACGACCGGCTCCGTCGAGGTGCTGGGCAGCCGGCTCGGGCGGGTCGACGTACGGGAACTGCGCTCCCGCATCGGGCACGTCACCTCGGCCCAGCGCGTGCCCCAGGACCTGAGCGCGCACACCGTGGTGCTGACCGGCCACACCGGCACGGTGCAGCCGCTGTGGAAGGAGTACGACGAGGAGGTGCGGCAGCGGGCCCACGAACTCCTGGCCGAACTGGGGATCAAGGAGCTCGCCGACCGGCCGTACGGTGTCTGTTCCGGCGGCCAGCGAGCCCGTGTCCTCATCGCCAGGGCGCTCATGGCCGAGCCCGCCCTGCTGCTGCTCGACGAACCGTTCAACGCCCTGGACCTGCCCTCCCGGGAGGACCTGGTCGAGGCCATGCACCGGCTGTCGCGGGGCCGTCCGCGGCTGGCCACCGTCACGGTCACCCACCATCTCGAGGAGCTGTCCCCCGCCGTCGGTCACGCCCTGCTGCTGCGCGAGGGACGGATCCTGGCCGGCGGGCCGGTGGCCGAGGTGCTGACCGGCCCGCGGCTGACCTCCTGCTTCGGCCGGCCCATCTCGGTCAACCGGCACGAGGGCCGCTGGTGGGCGTACTCCGCGCCGCAGGGCCGATAACGGCCGGTCCGTGGCGCTGCGTGGCCGGAAGCCGCTTTCCACTACCGGCAGTAACGTGATCAACTGCGGCTTTAGGTGCTCCTTACAGTCATCCTGAGCGCCTCGCGTACCGTCCGACACCCCCGTGCGAGGATCCTCATGCCGTCCCAGGGCGATGCTCTGCAACAAGCGCATGCCGACTACCAACACCACATGCGCAGCTGCCGCCAGTGCCATGCCGATGCCGTGCCGTGCGCCGTGGCCAAGCATCTGATGCGCGTGTTCAACAACGCCCGCAGGAGCGCCGCCCGCGCCGGCTGACGGGCGGGCGGCGGCGGGCCCGGTGGCGCCGGGCCCGCCGCCGAACGGGTGATCACACCCGGGCGGGAGAGGGCCCTCGACCGGGGATTGCCCGCCGACATCACCGGACGCGCCGCCCCAGTTCTCCCACATATCGTCACAAAACGTGTGTTATTCAGTCATGCACACACATACGCGGCGCACCTTGCTCAGTGCCTCGATCATGGCTGCCGGCTCGGGACTCCTCGGTGCCTGCTCCGGGTCCGACTCGCCCTCGGAGCCCGGTCCGCGTCCGGGTGCCGCAGAGGGACCGGATCCCGCCGCGGGCTCCGGCGCCGCCGACCGCGCCCCCCGCCGCTTCGTGCCCAAGGGGCCCAAGGGGTATGTGAACCCCTCCGACCCCGAGGTCCTGGCCGCCGAGCGGAAGCGCGGCGCGGGCCCGGTGCGCACGTACCGGTTCACCGCCACCGAGACGACGCTGGACCTCGGCGGACGCACCATCAGGACGTGGGCGTACGGGAACATGGCGCCCGGCCGGGCGGTCCGCGTCACCAAGGGCGACGTGCTCGACCTCACGCTGGCCAACCACCTGCCGGTGGCGACGACGCTGCACTCGCACGGTGTGCGCCTGCGCTGCGACATGGACGGCGTACCGGGCCTGACCCAGGAGGGGATCAGACCGGGAGGGCAGTTCACCTACCGCTTCGCCGTGGCCCACCCGGGCACGTATCTGCTCCACTCGCACGAGGGCATGCAGCCGGACCGCGGCCTGTACGCGCCGCTGATCGTGGAGGACCCAAGGGAGCCGCTGAAGTACGACAAGGAGTGGCTGGTCGTCCTGGACGACTGGGTGGACGGCGTGGGCGGCTCCGATCCCGACGCGGTGCTGGCCCAGTTGCACGGCGGCAAGCGCCCGCCGATGAGCATGGACATGGGCGGCGCGTCCGGGCACGACGACTCCTCCGCCGGCCATCACGGATCCGCGGGCAGGCAGGCGCCGCGCCGCACGTCCGGGGGCCCCTCGCGGGTCCTGCGCAAGTCCCACAGCGAGCTGCTGCACGGCATGGGCGGCAACGTCGACCACCCCTACTTCCTGGTCAACGGCCGGCTGCCGCACGCCCCCGCGGTGTTCCGCGCCAAGCCCGGGGACCGGGTCCGGATCCGGATCATCAACGCCGGCGCCGACACCGCCTTCCGGGTGGCCCTGGGCGGCCATCCGATGACGGTGACCCACACCGACGGCTACCCGGTCGAGCACCACCGGACGGACGCCCTGCTCATCGGGATGGCAGAGCGCTACGACGTGATCGTCACCGTCAAGGACGGCACGTTCCCCCTGGTCGCGCTGGCCGAGGGCAAGGGGAAGCGGGCGCTGGCGGTGCTGCGCACCGACAAGGGCAGGACACTGCCCTCGCCCACCGTGCGCCTCGATGAGCTGGACGGGACGCTGGTGCCGGCCAGGCGGCTGACGCCGGACGAGTCGGTGGCCTACTCCGACCGCGAGCCGGACCGGCGGATCAGGATCAGGGCCACCGGCAACATGAAGCGTTTCAACTGGCAGTTCGACCACCGGTCCTACTCCACCGAGCACCGCCATCCGATCCGTCAGGGCGAACGGGTGAGGCTGACGCTCATCAACGCCACCGACATGTGGCACCCCATCCATCTGCACGGCCACACCTTCGCGCTGACCGGCCTCGGCGACGTCGGCACCCGCAAGGACACGGCCATCGTGCTCCCGCACCGCAAGCTGGTGTGCGACTTCTACGCCGACAACCCCGGTCTGTGGATGCTGCACTGCCACAACCAGTACCACTCCGAGTCCGGCATGATGACCATCCTCGGCTACCGCAAGTGACGCGGGGGCGCCGGCCGGGCGTCCAGCCGCGTCGGCTTTCCGTGTCGGGGCTCCGCACCGCGCCGGCACCGCTGCCCGTCGCCCCCGCGCGCCATGGGCCGGCCGGTCGTCCCCGTCCGGTGACCGGTGCCGAGCGGCCGCGTCCTGGTGGCCGGCGGCCCCCGCGTCCGGACCGGCGCCGCCCCGGCGCGGTGACGCCCGCCCGGGTCCCGGTCCGTCACTCCTTCGGCGGGTCCCGGCGAGCGGGCGGCCCGCCGCGCCTTCGATCCTGGCAGGGGAGATGACCGCCGTCCGAGGGCACCTCGCCGAGCGGCGTGGTCGCCCAGGACCTGGCCGCCGGAAAGGGCGGGTCGCCAATGAGGCTTGTCGTCGATCTCAACAGGTGCCAGGGGTACGCCCAGTGCGCCTTCCTCGCGCCGGACGTGTTCACCATGCACGGCGAGGAGTCGCTCGTGTACGGCCCCTGGGCCGACGACGAGCAGCGGGAGAAGGTGGCCCGCGCCGTCGCCGCCTGTCCGGTGCAGGCCATCACCACGGACGGGCCGGCCGACGGCGGGTCCGCCAGGGCCGGGCGGGAGGTCCCCGATGCCCGCTGAGCAGTTCCACGAGTGGCTCAGGCGCGAGGGACGCATCGTCGTCGTGGGCGCCTCGCTGGCCGGGCTGCGGGCCGCCGAGACGCTGCGGGCCGAGGGTTTCACCGGCTCGCTGACCATGATCGGGGACGAGCCGTACCCGCCGTACGACCGGCCGCCGCTGTCCAAGGCGGTGCTGCTCGGCATGGCGGCGCCGGACCGCACCGAGCTGCCCCGGCGCCGTGAGATCGACGCGACGTGGCGGCTGGGCGTCGCCGCCACCGGGCTCGACCTCGCGGGCCACCTGGTGCGGCTGGCCGACGGCGACGAGGTGCCCTACGACCGGCTGCTCATCGCGACCGGGGTGCGTGCCCGGCCCTGGCCGAAGGAGGAGGAGGCCCAGCTCGACGGTGTCTTCGTGCTGCGCACCCGGGACGACGCGGTCCGGCTGCACCGGCGGATGAAGGCCTCGCCGCGCCGGGTGTTCGTCATCGGCGCCGGGTTCACCGGGTCGGAGATCGCCTCCGCCTGCCGGCACCAGGGCGTCCCGGTCACCGTGGCGGAGCGCGCCGACGCCCCGTTGGTGGGCGCCCTCGGCGGGGTGATCGGCGCGGTGGCCGCCGAGCTGCACCGCGACAACGGGGTGGATCTGCGCACAGGGGTCATGGTCACCGGTCTGGAGGGCGACTCGGTCGGCCGGGTGCGGGCCGTCCACCTCTCCGACGGCTCCGTCGTCGACACGGACGTCGTGGTGGTCTCGCTGGGCGCGACCCGCAACACCGACTGGCTGGCCGGGTCCGGGCTGGGCGCCGGGCCGCGCGGCATCGCCTGCGACGCCGGCTGCCGGGCCTTCGACTTCCGGGGCATCGTCACCGACGACGTGTACGTGGCCGGCGACGTCGCCCGCTCCCCGCATCCGCTGTTCGGCTACCAGTTCCTCTCGCTGGAGCACTGGGGAAACGCCGTCGCGCAGGCGGAGGTGGCCGCCCACAACATGATCAGTGCCAGCGCCGACCGGATCCCGCACATGTGGGTGCCCGCCTTCTGGTCCTCGCAGTTCGGCGTCAACATCAAGTCGGTGGGCGTGCCGTCCATGGGCGAGGAGATCATGATCACGCAGGGCTCGCTCGCCGAACGCCGGTTCGTCGGGGTGTACGGCTACCAGGGCCGGGTCATCGCGGCGGTGAGCTTCGACAACACGCGGTGGCTGGACTTCTACGAGCGGCAGATCGAGCGGGGCGCGCCGTTCCCCGTGGATTACCCGACGCTGGACCGCCGTCCCGAGGGCCGCAAGCCGGTTGCCGCCGACTTTCCCGACCCGTCCCTGCCGACCCACGGCCCCACCGTGACCCTCAGCGGTTACTCCCCCGCGGACCGGCGGCTCGTCTTCACACCGGCCCGGCACTGACCGGCGCCGCTCCCCTCTCGCCGCATCACCACGCCCGAAGGACCCGCCATGCCGCAAGCCTCGCTCCTGCGCCGGATCACCGACTTCGCCAACCGCGCCGACCCGTACCCGCTGTACGAGGAACTCCGCAGCACTCCCGTGCTGCACGAGGAGGAGGGCGGCCCGTACGTCGTCAGCTCGTACTACGACATCCTGGGGCTGCTGCACGATCCGCGGATCAGCTCGGACGCCTCCAACCTCGACGACCCGGGCGCGGACGAGCTGTCGGGGGCGGAGGCCACGGGGCTGCCGCCGAGCTTCCTGCGGCTCGACCCGCCCGAGCACGACCGGCTGCGCCGGATCGCCAACAGCTCCTTCGGGCCGCCGCACCGGCCCCGCCGGATCGACTCGATGCGCGAGGAGCTGGCCGCGATCGTCGCCGAACTCGTCGACGGGCTCGGCGACAGCCGGCAGATCGACCTCGTCGACCAGTTCGCCTACCCGTTCCCGGTGATCGTCATCTGCCGGCTGCTCGGAGTGCCGCGCGAGGACGAGCCGCGCTTCCGCGCCTGGGTCGACCCGATCGTGGCCGGCCTGGACCCGGACAGCCGCATGGAGCCCGACGCCCCGGCCCAGCGCGCCGCGCAGGAGGCCCGGGTCCAGCTCGGCATGTACCTGGCCGGGCTGGTCGAACAGCGCACCCGCGAACCCCGCGACGACCTGCTCTCCGACCTGGTGGCCGGTCACGGACCGGATGGCGCCATGTCGACGATGGAGGTGCTCAGCACGGCCGTGCTGCTGCTGATCGCCGGACACGAGACGACGGTCAACCTGATCACCAACGGCATGCTCACCCTGCTGCGCCACCCGGAGGTCCTCCAGCGGCTGCGCGAGGAGCCCGGCCTGTCCGCCAGGATCGTGGAGGAGCTGCTGCGCTACGAGCCGCCGGTGCAGCTGGTGCCGCAGCGCACCTGCATCACCGACATCGAACTGCGCGGGGTGACCATCCCCAAGGGCTCGCGGATCTGGCTCGTCCTCGGCGCGGGCAACCGGGATCCGGAGCGGTTCGACGACCCCGACCGGTTCGACCCGGACCGCGAGGACATCCAGCACCTCGGCTTCGGCAGCGGCATCCACAGCTGCTTCGGCGCGCCCCTGGCACGCATGGAGACCCAGCTCGCGCTCACCGCGCTGGCCCGCCGCCTGGACAACCCACGTCTGGCCGAGGACCCGCCGCCGTACCGGCAGAACGCGGTGCTGCGCGGGCCGCGCCACCTGCGCGTCGACGTCGACGGCGTCCTCCCCTGAGCACCCCGCGTCCGCCCGGCCGCGCCCATCGCACGATGTCCGGTCACGGAGCGTGCGGCGACGACCACTTTCAATGACTTTCTGGACATCTCGGAAAAATCAGACAAAATGGTGAGTATCGTCACAGCGACTTCGAGGAGCCGCCCCCGCATGGCCTACGGAGCCCACCACAGCCCCACCCCGCCCCGCCCCGACCTGGGCCTGGCTCGCGACTGCGAGCAGTGCCTGGGCTGGGGGACCGTCATCACACGCGACGGAAACCACGAGCTGTGCGACACCTGCCAGCCGGACACGGACGGAGACGCTCCCCCGCCGGACGCGCCCGCGGGCCGGGGGCTGTCCGGCTGAACGCTGCGCCGCCGCGCACGAGTGGTGCATCGTCCGGCGCGGTCGTAGCGTCTTTACAGAGTCACCGTCGTCGGACGGGAGCGAACATGGGCAAGCACACAGTGAGGACAGCGGTCACGCTCGGTGTCACCGTACTGCTCGGCGCGGGCCTGGGAACGGCCTCCGCGGCGCCCGTGACGCCGGCTTCACCGGCGGGCGCGCACCCGGTGCACCAGCCGAAACCCGTGCTCGTGGACTGCTCCATGAAGTCACGGGTGCGCCCCGACGAGTTCATCCTCGCCTGCGGCGACGGCAACAGCCGTCTCCTCTCCCTGCACTGGTCCAAGTGGAGCGGCCGGACCGCGCTGGCCAAGGGGGTCAACGCCGTCAACGACTGCAAACCCTACTGCGCGGCCGGCACCTTCCACTCGTATCCGGTCGTCGTGCGCCTCGACAGCCCGGAGCCCTGGAAGAAGGACCCCCAGCTGCGCCAGTTCACCCGGCTCAGCCTCCTCTTCACGGGCGCCAGGCCCGAGGGGTACCAACGGGTCGTCACCTACCAGCTGGCGAACTGAGCCGGAACGGGTGCCCGCGGGCGCGGGCACCCGTCGGCGTCCGTCGCCGGGCCCCCGGACCGTGGCGGCGCGCCGCCCGGCGGCCGAGCGCGGCGGCGCTACGCCGGACGTCCCCCTCGCCGCGGGAGACGATGACACCGCCCCCGCGGGGCGTCCGGCGCCGCACCGGCACTCCCCCGTCGCCCGTCGTTTCGCCGCCGTCACGGGGGAACCCGGAGGTCCCGCCCGACACCCCGGCCGCCGCCGTTCCAACCTCCTCAGCGCACCACCGCACCACGCGACCAAGGGAGCGTCCCGGGATGCACTCGATCACCAAAGGCCTGCTGGCAGGCGCCGCGGGCACCCTCGCACTCGACGTGGTCACCTACGGCGACATGCTGTTGCGCGGCCGGCCGTCCAGCTCCGTCCCGGCACAGGTCGCGGACCGTCTCGCCGGCCGCGCCGGAGTGCCGCTGGGCGACGGCGAGGAGAGGGACAACCGCACCCAGGCGGCCGGCGCGCTCATGGGGTACGCCACCGGTGTCGCCGCCGGAGCGGCGTACGGGCTGCTCCGGGACCGTCGACCGCCGCTGCCGGACTGGGCCGCCGGACCGCTGCTCGCCGCAGCCGTGATGGCGGGCGCCAACGCCCCGGCCACCGTCCTCGGTCTGACCGACCCCACCTCGTGGGACATGCCGTCATGGGTGTCCGACGTGGTGCCGCACCTCGTCTACGGTCTGACGACCGCCGCCGCCTACCGGGCGCTGCGCTGAGAGCGGCCGACATGCTGCGCCTCGGGGCCGAGGAGGAGTTCCACCTGGTGACGGCGGAAAGCGGCCGCCTGGCGCCGCGGGCCGGCGCCGTACTCGGCCGGCTGCCCCGTCCCGGGTTCACGCCCGAACTCCAGAAGTCGGTCGTGGAGAGCAACAGCGGTGTGCACGACACCCTGGAGGCCCTGCACGCGGATCTGGCCGCGTCCCGGCGCCGGCTGGACGAGGCGGCCTCCTCCCTGGGGCTCGCGGCGGTGGCCGCGGGCACCGTCCCACTGGCCGCCCTCGGCCCTGGCAACATCACCCCCGGATCCCGCTACCAGCACATGGCCGACGAGTACCGCAGGGTCGCCGAGGAGCAGCTGATCTGCAGCGCCCAGGTGCACGTGGACGTACCGGACCGGGACACCGCGGTACGCGCCATGTGCCTCGTCTCGCCCTGGCTGCCGCCGCTGCTCGCCCTCTCGGCCAGCTCGCCGTTCTGGCTCGGCGCCGACACCGGCTACGCGAGCTGGCGCACGATGCTGTGGCAGCGCTGGCCCACCGCCGGGCCGGCCGGCTGCCACTCGGACGCCGCCGACTACGACGCGATGCTCGAGGAGCTGATCCGCTCGGGCGTCATCAGCGACGCCGGAATGCTGTACTACGACATCCGGCCCTGCGCGCACCAGCGGACGCTGGAGCTGCGGATCTGCGACGCCTGTCCGCGCGCGGAGACGGTCGTGCTGGTCGCCGGACTGTTCCGGGCCCTCGTGCACGACGCGTGCGTCCGGCTGTCCCGGCGCGACGGCCCAGCGTGCGACGGCCACCACGAATGGCTGCGCGCCGCCACCTGGCGCGCAGCCCGGTCCGGCCTCGAAGGCCCCCTGGTCGACCCGGTCACCCGGCGCGCCGTTCCCGCCCGGGTGGCACTGCACGGCATGCTGGCCCGGCTGCGTCCGGCGCTGGAGGCGTCCGGCGACTGGCAGACGGTGCACGAACTGCTGGACCGGGCCCTGTCCGACGGCAGCGCCGCGCACCGGCTGCGCCGGACGGCCGGGAGTGAGGGGCTGCCCGCCGCCGTGCGCCTGCTGGCCGCCGAGACCCGCGGCGCCGTGTCCGGCGACGGTGTTTCGCACCCGGCCGGCGGGGCGACTCCTGTGTCCTCGAGGGGAGCACGTACGGGGAGTGACGATGTGGAAGCGCAGGACACGGAGCCGGGGCCGGCGCGGACGGCCCGCTGAGCCGTCGCCGCTGGAACTGTGCGACCTGTGTGCCGCGGCGTTCCCCGCGGACGAGGCGGTGCGCGGGTACGTGGCCGACTCCTCGGCCGTCCATCCCACCGACGAGTGGATCGACGGGCTTCGACCCGTCACCGCGTGCTGCGACGCGCATTTCGCCCTGGTCCAGGACAGCTACCGGCGCCGCCCCTTCGTGCCGGAGGAGTTCTGGGCCGCGAAGATCGACCGGGCCCTGACCGGCGGCACTCCGGTCCTCACCATGGAGCAGCTCGGCTGCCGTACGGGACTGCACGAACCGGAGATCCGACGCGCCATCGCCTGGCACAACGAGCACATGGGGTACGGGACCCCGCTCTTCTGATCACCGTTCTCCTGATCCTCGCTCCCCGATCCCCGCTCCTCCGATCCCCGCTCCTCCGACCCCCGCTCCCCCTTCTCCTGATCCCCACGCTGTCGCGGTTCCCGCCGGACCCGCCGGTCCGGCATCCGAGGTCGGGCGCTCCTCGGCGTGCCCTCAGTCCAGCGCGTGCAGCAGGGTCCGGCAGGCCTGTGCGCAGCGCCGGCAGGCCTCGGCGCACACCGCGCAGTGCTCGTGGCGCCGCTCGTGCCGCGCGCAGTGCTCGGCACCGGACTCGCAGGCCGCCGCGCAGGCCGCGAGGACGTCACGGACGAGGTCCTCGCCGTAGCCCGTGCGGCGGGAGAGGATGCGGGCGGTGGCGTCGCAGATGTCCGCGCAGTCGAGGCAGGTGCGGATGCAGGCGCGCAGTTGGGTGACCATGTCCTCGGCCAGGCAGGCGCCGGCGCAGGCCGTGCAGGCCTGGACGCAGTCCAGGCACCGGTCGATGCAGTCGGCGAGCGTCTCGCGGTCGGCCGCGCCGGGACCGGCGGGGACGGCCTGGAGCATGTCTGAGGTCACGGTCATGTACCACTCCTCGGTCGGTCGGGTCGCGCCGCGTGCACGGGGCGCGTCGGGCGTCCGTGGGGTTTCCGGCGCGCGGTCGCCGAAACCGGAGCGGCCGGCGTTCACCCAGGTGGGCGCGGACGGCACCGGTTCTCGGCCGGTCGCGCGCACCGGCCGGGAACCGCCCCCACGGCCGCGTACCGGCCGGCCCACCACACCCCGCGCGGCCGCGTACCGGCCGGACCACGGCACCCCGCGGCCGTGCGCCGGGCCGGACGGATCCCGGTCGGTCGTCGTCGCCGGGCGGGCGGCACGCTGCTGGGACGGGCGCGCCGCGAGGACCGGTCGGATGGACCGCCACCCGACGGGCGGCGCCGACCCGTTCGCGACGGACCCGCCGGCGCGGACGGGGCGGCCGCCCGGCGCCGCACGGCCGCGGCCCCCACGCGGTGGCCGGGCCGCCGTTCCCCGGCGCCGTTTCGGGCGCGCGCCCCGCGGGCACTCGTGCCAGGCTCGTTGACGAGCACCGGACCTGGAGGCTCAGCACGGCGACGGAAAGGCGGGCACGGCGTGACGGAGTCCCGCGAGCCTCCTCTCCGGTCGCACCCGCTCCCGCGGCGCGCGGCCGGCGACCGTGCCGGACGAACCCGTGCGACACGGCGCGGCGGGCGGGTGGTCGCCGGGCAGGGCGCCGGCGGTCCCCGGCCAGTGGCCGTTCCCGACGGGCGGGCGGGCCCGGTACGGTCCGGGCTCGCCCTGCCGGCGGGCTCGTGCCGCCCGCCGCACTGCGCCGCGCCGTCCGACGACGGCCCCCCGTCCGGCGACACCCCGCCGTCCGGCGACGGCCCGCGAGCGGCCGCGCCGACCGGCGTACCGAGCCGGACCCGCCCCGCGGGTCCGGCTCGGTACGCCCTGAGCCGATACCGCGCCGAGCGGGTGGAACTGCCCGTCGCCGCACGACGGCGGCGGATCGAGGCAGCCCGGGCCGGGCGAGGCCACGGGCGGCGGCGAGTGCCGAGCGAGGAGGCCGGAGGATGACCGAGGGCAAGACGGCGGCGGCGCACGCGGCGGGCGGCGATCCCCCTGCCGGGAACCTGCTGTTCGGGCCGCAGCCGGACGTGGCACGGGCGGCCGGCTACAACGACCCGCCGCCGCGCATGGGCTTCTTCACCGACACCTCGGTGTGCATCGGCTGCAAGGCGTGCGAAGTGGCGTGCAAGGAGTGGAACTCCGTGCCGGAGGACGGCCTGGAGCTGACCGGCATGTCCTACGACAACACCCAGGGGCTGGGCGCGGACACCTGGCGGCACGTGGCGTTCATCGAGCAGCGCAAGCCGCTGGGCGGCCAGGAACCGGGCGTCGACCACGGCGGGTTCGACGTGTTCGAGGCGGCCCGGAACCTCGGCCGCTCCCCGGCGTCCCCCGGTCCCGGCGCCACGGCGCCGCCGCCCGGTTCGGCCCCCGCCGCCGCGCCGGCCGGCGAGATCTCGCCGGTGTCGCCCGACGGAAGGACCGAACTGCGCTGGCTGATGGCCTCCGACGTGTGCAAGCACTGCACGCACGCCGCCTGCCTGGACGTGTGTCCCACCGGGGCGCTGTTCCGCACCGAGTTCGGCACGGTCGTGGTGCAGGAGGACGTGTGCAACGGCTGCGGCTACTGCGTGCCCGCCTGCCCCTACGGGGTCATCGACCAGCGCGAGGAGGACGGCCGGGCCTGGAAGTGCACGCTCTGCTACGACCGGCTCGGGGTCGGGATGGAACCGGCCTGCGCCAAGTCGTGCCCCACCGACTCCATCCAGTTCGGCCCGCTGGAGGAGCTGCGCGAGCGGGCGGCGGCCCGGGTGGCGCAGCTGCACTCGACCGGCGTCACCGACGCCCGCCTGTACGGGGAGAGTCCGGACGACGGGGTCGGCGGCGACGGCGCGTTCTTCCTGCTGCTCGACGAGCCGGAGGTCTACGGCCTGCCGCCGGACCCGGTGGTCACCACCCGGGACCTGCCCGCGATGTGGCGGCACGCGGCGATGGCCGCCGTCTCGCTCGCCGCGCTGGGCGTCGCCAGTTTCGTCAGGAGGCCCCGATGAGCGGATCGGACGTGACCCGCGGCGGTGTGCGGGGAGAGCGGCCGGGGCGCATGGCGCCGACGGGGGACGCGGCCGGGCGGCGCGGGCGGCGACGGCGCGGACGCGGCGAGCAGCCGATGGTCCCCGACGCCCGGTTCTCGTCGTACTACGGCAAACCCGTTCTCAACAAGCCCACCTGGGAACCCCTCGACATCGCCGGCTACCTGTACCTCGGGGGGCTCGCCGGGGCGTCCTCGCTGCTCGCGGCCGGCGGACACGCCACCGGGCGGCCGGGGCTGGCCCGGGTGACCAAGCTGGGGGCCGCGGGCGCCATCACCATGTCGCTGGCCGCTCTCGTGCACGATCTCGGGCGGCCGGCCCGTTTCGTCAACATGCTGCGCGTCTTCAAACCCACCTCGCCGATGAGCGTGGGTTCATGGCTGCTGGCCGGGTACGCGCCGCTGACGATGGCGGCGGCGGCAGCCGACGTGGCGCGGCGGTACCGTCTCCTCGGCGCGGGCGCGACAGCGGCGGCAGCCGTCCTGGGCCCGGCGGTCGCCACCTACACCGCCGTGCTGCTCTCCGACACCGCGGTGCCGTCCTGGCACGAGGGCTACCGGGAACTGCCGTTCGTCTTCGCCGGCTCCGCCGCCACGGCGGCGGCCGGGCTCGCGCTGACCGGCGCGCCGACGGCTCAGACCGGTCCGGCACGCCGCATGGCGGTGTGCGGCGCCGTGCTGGAGCTGGGCGCCTTCCGGCTGATGAGGCGACACATGGGCCTGGCGGCCGAGCCGTTCGAGCAGGGCGGGCCGCACCGGCTGCTGCGGGCCGCGGAGTCGCTCACGGTGGGCGGCGCCGCGCTGGCCGCGTACGCGGGACGGCGCCGGAGCCGGGCTCTCTCGGTGGCCGCCGGTACGGCCCTGCTGACCGGTTCGGCCGCACTGCGGTTCGGCGTGTTCCACGCCGGGGTGGTTTCCGCCGAGGACCCCAAGTACACGGTGGTACCGCAGCGGGAGCGGCTGCGGGAGCGCGCCGGCTGACGGCGGGGGCCCGGCCCGTACCGCCTCGCGCCCGCGAGGCGCCCGGCGAGGCGCCTCGCCGCCGCCCCGGCGGCCGCCGGATCCTTCCGGGCGACCGCCGGTCTCACCCGGCACGCCCCGGGTACTTCGCAGCAGCGCCTGATCGCAAGGAGAGGAGTGTGCGCCCGGCCGGACCTCGGGCGGGGCGCCGGCTCGCCCCGGGCCGTGCCGCCGGACGGCGGAGGCTCGGCGAACGGGCCGGGCCGCCGGGCACCCGAGCGCACCGGCACCGAGACCTCGGGGATGCCGTCTGCGCTGGGATGCACGAGAATCTGCGGCAGGACGAACGCGACCAGCCGGACGGGCCCGCGTACGCACGGCCGGGGAACGACGCGGCCGCACGACGGTACGGCGGAACGGCCGACGGGCGAGGCACCGGGACGGCCGGGAGACAGAACAGCAGGACCCGGGCAGCAGCGAAAGGGCTCACGTCATGGGCGTACGCACCTGGATCGACTCCTGGCCGGTCTACCGCCAGCTCAAGGGCGCCGATTCCCTGGGCCGCGGGGCCGCCGCCAAGAGCGGGCCCAGCGCGCGGCTCACCCCCCGGGTGGCCTCGGCCGACCGGGTGGTCAAGTCGATCTGCCCCTACTGCGCCGTGGGCTGCGGCCAGAACGTCTACGTCGAGGACGACCGGGTCACCCAGATCGAGGGCGACCCCGACTCCCCCGTCTCGCGCGGCCGGCTCTGCCCCAAGGGCGCGGCCAGTCTCCAGCTGACCACCGGCGGCGCCCGTGAGCACCACGTCCTGTACCGGCGCCCGCACGGCACCGAGTGGGAGCGCCTGGACCTCGAAACCGCCATGGACATGATCGCCGACCGGGTGATCGAGGCCCGGCGGACCGGCTGGCAGTGGGAGGTCGACGGCGTCCGCACACGGCGCACGCTCGGCATCGCCAGCCTCGGCGGCGCGACGCTGGACAACGAGGAGAACTACCTGATCAAGAAGTTGTTCACCGCCCTGGGAGCGATTCAGATCGAGAACCAGGCACGTGTTTGACACTCCTCCACCGTCCCCGGTCTGGGGACCTCGTTCGGCCGCGGCGGCGCGACCACCTTCCAGCAGGACCTGCAGAACTCCGACTGCATCGTCATCCAGGGCTCGAACATGGCCGAGTGCCATCCGGTCGGGTTCCAGTGGGTGATGGAGGCCAAGGCCCGCGGGGCGAAGGTGGTGCACATCGATCCGCGGTTCACCCGCACCAGCGCGCTGGCCGACGTGCACGTGCCGCTGCGCGCGGGCTCCGACATCGCCTTCCTCGGCGGGATCATCAACTACGTCCTGCGCAACGACAAGTACTTCCGTGACTACGTGGTGGCCTACACCAACGGGCCCGTGGTGCTGCGCGAGGACTTCCGGGACACCGAGGACCTCGACGGCGTGTTCTCCGGCCTGGACGCCGACAGCCGCAAGTACGACAACAGCAGCTGGCAGTACGAGGGCACGGAGATGCAGGCGGCCTCCGGGGAGCGCGACGAGGAGTACGACAAGCGCACCGGCGGCGGGAGTTCGGTGAGCGAGGCGGCGCGCGGCGAGGCCCACGGTTCGGGCGGCGCGGACATCGGCGAGGTCGAGCCCGAGCGCGACGAGGGCATGACCCACCCGCGGTGCGTGTTCCAGGTGCTCAAGCGCCACTACGCCCGCTACACCCCCGAGATGGTGGAGCGGATCTGCGGTGTGCCCAAGGACCTGTTCCGCCAGGTGTGCGAACTGGTCACGGAGAACTCCGGGCGGGAGCGGACCACCGCGTTCGCCTACGCGGTCGGCTGGACCCAGCACACCGTCGGCGTGCAGTACATCCGTGCCGCCGCCGTGCTGCAGAGCCTGCTGGGCAACATCGGCCGGCCGGGCGGAGGCATCCTGGCCCTGCGCGGGCACGCATCCATCCAGGGCTCGACGGACATCCCCACACTGTTCAACCTGCTGCCTGGGTACATCCCGATGCCGCACGCGCACAAGCAGGAGGACCTGGACGCCTTCGTCCGCGCCGAGGCGGCGCGCAAGGGTTTCTGGGGCGACATGCGCTCGTACACGGTGAGCCTGCTCAAGGCCTACTGGGGCGAGGCGGCCACCTCCGACAACGACTTCTGCTTCGACTACCTGCCGCGGCTGACCGGTTCGCACTCGACCTACGAGACGGTGACGACCCAGCTGGAGCGGGTCTGCAAGGGCTACTTCCTGATGGGCGAGAACCCGGCCGTCGGCTCGGCCAACGCCAAGATGCAGCGCCTGGGCATGGCCGCCCTGGACTGGCTGGTCGTACGGGACTTCTCCCTCATCGAGTCGGCCACCTGGTGGAAGGACGGCCCGGAGATCGAGACCGGGGAGCTGCGCACCGAGGACATCGGCACCGAGGTGTTCTTCCTGCCGGCCGCCGCGCACACCGAGAAGGACGGCAGTTTCACCAACACCCAACGGCTGCTGCAGTGGCACCACCAGGCCGTCGAACCGCCCGGCGAAGCGCGCAGCGACCTGTGGTTCACCTTCCACCTCGGCCGGATCATCCGGCACAGGCTCGCCGGTTCAGCCGATCCGATGGACCGGCCGGTGCTGGACCTGACCTGGGAGTACCCCACCAAGGGACGGCTCGCCGAGCCGGTGGCGGAGTCGGTGCTCGCCGAGATCAACGGCCGCGACGCCGAGGGCCGCCCGCTGGCCTCCTACGAGCAGTTGAAGGACGACGGTTCCACCGCGTGCGGCTGCTGGATCTACTGCGGTGTCTACACCGACGGCGTCAACCAGGCCGCCCGCCGCAGGCCGGGCGAGGAGCAGAACTGGGTGGCGGGCGAGTGGGGCTGGGCCTGGCCGGCCAACCGCCGCATCCTGTACAACCGGGCGTCGGCGGACCCGGACGGCAGGCCGTGGAGCGAGCGCAAGGCGCTGGTGTGGTGGGACGAGGAGAAGGGCGAGTGGACCGGCCACGACATCGCCGACTTCTCCAAGGACAAGTCGCCGCACCATCGGCCGCCGCCGGGCGCTCGGGCCGCCGAGGCCCTGTCGGGCACCGACGCCTTCGTGATGCAGGCCGACGGCAAGGCCTGGCTGTACGTGCCGTCCGGACTCGTCGACGGCCCGCTGCCCACGCACTACGAACCGCAGGAGTCGCCCTTCCCCAACCTGCTCTACGACCAGCGGCGCAACCCGGTGCGGCACATGATGCCGCCGTACCCGGACAACCGCTACCAGCCCAGTGGCGGCGAGCCGGGCACCGAGGTGTTCCCGTACGTGGCCACCACCTACCGGCTCACCGAGCACCACACGGCCGGCGGCATGTCGCGCTGGCAGCCCTACCTGGCCGAGCTGCAACCGGAGTTCTTCTGCGAGGTGTCGCCGGAACTGGCCGCCGAGCGCGGTCTCGAGCACATCGGCTGGGCGACGATCGTCAGCGCCCGGGGCGTGATCGAGGCGCGGGTCCTGGTGACCGACCGGATGGCGCCGCTGACCGTGCACGGCCGCACCCTGCACCAGGTGGGGCTGCCCTACCACTGGGGTCCGAACGGCTACAGCACGGGAGACGCGGCGAACGAGCTGGTGCACATGTCGCTCGACCCGAACACCCACATCCAGGAGACCAAGGCGTTCGCCGTGGACATCCGGCCCGGGCGCCGCCCCCGGGGTCCGGCCGCGCCGGCGCTGGTGCGGTCGTACCGGGAGCGGGCGGGCATCGACGAGCGCACCGGGACCGATCCCTGACCGGCCGACGGCGCCCGGTGCGCGGGGCTCACCGCAGGACGACCGAGTGGGGACCGCGCGGGACGAGTTCGCCGATCACCGGGGCACCGGGGACCTCGCCGGCGACGAGCAGGCCGCCGGAGGTCTGGGCGTCGGCCAGCAGGAGCCGGGTGTCTTCGTCCGCGTCGCCGAAGTCGGTGAACGGCGCCACCCAGTCCAGGTTGCGCCGGGTGCCGCCGCTGACGTAGCCGTCCCGTACGGCCTCGCGGGCTCCGTCCAGGCAGGGGACGGCGGAGGTGTCGAGCACGGCGGTCACGTTCGAGGCGCGGGCGAGCTTGTGCAGGTGGCCGAGGAGTCCGAAGCCGGTCACGTCGGTGGCGCAGCGCGCGCCGCCGGCCAGGGCCGCCTCGGACGCGTCCCGGTTGAGGGCCACCATGGTCGCCACCGCCTGCTCGAACCGTTCCCCGGTGGCCTTGTGCCGGTTGTTCAGCACGCCCAGGCCGAGGGGCTTGGTCAGGGAGAGGGGCAGACCGGGCCGGCCGGCGTCGTTGCGCAGCAGGCGTGCCGGGTCCGCGAGTCCGGTGACCGCCATGCCGTACTTGGGTTCGGGGTCGTCGACGCTGTGGCCGCCGCCGACGTGGCAGCCGGCCTCGGCGGCGATCTCCAGCCCGCCGCGCAGCACCTCGCGGGCCAGGTCGAACGGGAGCACGTCGCGCGGCCACGCCAGGAGGTTGACGGCGAGCACCGGTCGGCCGCCCATGGCGTACACGTCGGACAGGGCGTTGGCCGCCGCGATGCGGCCCCAGTCGAACGGGTCGTCGACGACCGGGGTGAAGAAGTCCGCGGTGCACACCATCGCCTGCGCGGGGCCGCCGCCGGGCGCGGGCAGGGTGACGACGGCCGCGTCGTCGCCGGTGGCCAGCCCGACCAGCAGCGGGGTGTCGGTCGGGGCCGGGAGCGCGGCGGTCAGCGGGCCGAGCACGTCCTCCAGTTCGCCGGGCGGGATCTTGCAGGCGCAGCCGCCGCCGTGGGCGAACTGGGTGAGCCGGACAGGGGTTTCGCGGGTGGTGGTCATGCCGGATCTCTCTGGGTCGTCGGGTGCCCGCTCCGGGAGGGCGGACTCTGGGTGCGTGCCGCGCCGGGACGCGGCCGCGCGCGGGTGCCGCCGGGTCCGTCCGGTAGCCTTGCCGGTGGTGGAGGCGTGTGGGTGCCTGGTGGCCCTCCCGGTCTTCAAAACCGAGGTGTCCGAGGATCTCGGGCAGGCGGGTTCGATTCCCGTCCGCCTCCGCTCCGAACGGCGTCCCACCCGCGCGGACTTTTGTAACCCGCCGACAGCTCGGCCAAACACTCGGCTGCTTCACGCCCCGCCGCCCCGGCGGCATCCGCCCCCGACCGTGGGACCCGCGCGGCGGACGACCCCTCTCCGCAGCAGATCCCGGTGGTCCCGCGGACGCGCTCGGTGGACCGCGGGTGCCGTCACGGCGTCACATGGAGCTCCGCCCACCGTCCGGAGGTCCGGTGCCGAGCCCCCGTGTCCCGGCCCCGGGCCCCGGTGTCGGCCGCGCCGCCCCCGTCGTCTCCCTCGCCGCTGGTTCCGCTCTCCAGGATGGAGACGATGGAGAACAGCGAGAAGCAGATGCCGCCGAGCCCGATCAGGACTCGGGCCGCGACGAGCACCGCGGGGTCGCCCGACTCGAAGAGGAAGGCCGCGAGGAAGAGGCAGACCAGGGCCGTACCGACCGGGATCAGCGGGACCCGGTTCGCCAGGGGAGCCGTCCGCCGCCAGACGAGTGCGAGCAGCAGTACCTTGCTGAGGATGCTCCAGCAGATGAGCCCGAGCCCGATCACCACGTATCCCGCGGAGAGCTGGGCGGGTCCGCTGTGCACGAAGACGACGATCAGGCCCCACACGACGCCGACGGCTCCGAGGACCGCGGCCGATCCGGTCCACAGGGTGCGTTCCCGCGGCGTGTAGGTGTTCTGGATCTGCCGCAGAATGCCGGCCACCAGTCCGATCAGGCAGGTGCAGACGAGCGCCAGACCGATCATCACGTGTCCGGAGGTGAAACGTCCGTCCGCGGCTCCGCCGCCTCCGCCGGCCAGCAGGGTGATGGCCCACGCCCAGGTGGCCAGCGCCGCGAGGGCGGGAAGTGTCAGCAGGACTCGTACGGCGAGCGTTCCGAACGGCGCGGGCGAGCGCGGTGGTGACCCCTCGGGCAACGCCGAGTTCTCGGTGATCAGGAGGAACCGGGTGGAACTCGTGGCCACGCACGAGACGCACACGCAGACCATGCCGACACCGAAGACCACGTGCCCGGCGATGAAGTCGGGCGGCGGTCGCGGGCTCTCGGTCAGCAGGGAGAGTCCGTAGCCCACGGTGACACCGCTGACCGCGAATCCGAACACCGGGTAGAGCCACCGGTCCAGCGTGGTGTAACGGCCGATGAGCTGCCTGATGATCGTCGCCGCGGTGGCGAACAGACACAGGCAGATGGCCGCCAGGAAGACGAGCACCAGGCCCGCGACTCGCGCGCTCGGCCCCGAGGCGTGGGTGAGTACGTAGCCGCCCAGTGCGGCTGATACGGCGCCCATCAGTACGGGTATGGCGCGGAACAGGACGCTGATTCCGTGGTTCACCGGGCCCCCTGGGACATCGCGTGTCACACCATCATCGGGTCGTCCCGGGCAAGCCGCCACAGGAAGGCCCGGCCGGGGCTGCCACTGCGGCCCCGACAGGGGCTGCACTGCGGCCCGGCACGGGACCGCGGGCGGAGGCCCCGCGCCGTGCGGGGAGGTGAACGTTCCGTCTGGGTGTCGTCGGTCGGGGCGCAACGGGTGGGCGAGGAGCCGCCACCGTGCCGGCAGGTGCCGGCCGGCGGCACGTCGTGGCGGTGCGCCGAGCAGCCGCGCCTCGTCCGCCGACCGGCTCCAGGACGACTCGTCCCCGCGCGGAACCCGGTGCCGCGGCAGGCACCGTACGCCCGTCAGGGGGACTCAGCGGCATCGAACGGCACGCGTTCGTCCCGGTTCACCGCGTCACCGCGGGTCACGACGGGTCAGGGAATCGGGTTCGATTCCCGTCCGCCCGCGTCCCGTTCCTCCGGCCGGCAGCGTCGGCGCTGGTCGTCCACCCGTTCGGTGAGTCGGCGGGCGTCGAGGTACTCCAGCAGTGGCACGGCCACCCGGCGCGTGGTGCCGAGTGCCTTGCGGGCCTCGCTCAGCGTGAACGGCTGCGGCAGCCGGCGGAGCACGGCGGCGGCCCGGACGTCCGCTCCCGGCAGCAGCACGATGGCATCGCTGATCCGCAGCAGTGCGCCGGCCGCGACGGCGGCGGCCAACGCCTTGCGGTGCAGGCCGAGTTCGGCGAGGCGGTCGGCCTCGGGTGCGCGGAACGGCGTTTCGGAGAGCTCCCGCCGTACGGTGTCGACGGCGGCCCGCAGCGGCGGCGGCAGGGTGGGGCCGGCGCCGTCCGGGCCGTACAACCGCCCCTGGCGGAGGTGCAGTTCCGTACCGCCCCGAGTGCGGGCGAGGGCGTCCACCAGGGTGCGGTCGGGCAGGTTCAGCAGCCGTCGGGCCGCCTCGGTGGGCAGGCCGGGCTCCATGGGGTGCTCCCCCGCGTGCCGTTCGACCTCGGCTGCCAGCCGTTCGCGCAGCCTCGTCCAGTGCGCCGTATCGGCCAGCCACTGCCCGGCGACCGGCTTGGCGGGCACCGGCACGCCCATCGCCAGCAGGTCCGGGCGGCGGACGAGTCCTCGGCGGCGCAGTTCCGCCGCGCCGTCGGGGTGCCCGGTCATCGTCGCCAGTTCCGCCGCTCTGGCCCGGCCGGCGCCCCGCCGGGCCAGTCGCGGGGGACGTACGTCGAGCACGGTCACGGCGCAGGGCGGGCGCGAGCCGCCCGGTTCGCGCAGGACCGCCCGGTCCCCGACGCGCAGCGGCAGCCGCCGTTCCAGGCCGAGCCTGGCGGTGTCCTCGCCCAGGGGGCGGACGCTCACCGGGACGGCCGCCGTGCCGATGTGCAGGACGGCCCGGCGGGGCAGTTCGGCGGCCGGCTCGCCGGTGACGCGGGCATCGGCGAGGCCGGTGAGCAGCCAGCGGTCCGGGGTGAGCAGCACCTCCCCGCGGCGCAGCTCGCCGTCCGGGGAACCGTGCACGTTCACGGCCACCCGCGCCACCGCCCGCACGGCCGTCCGCTCCTGCTGGAGGCACTGCAATCCGCGGACCCGCAGCACCGTCGTGCCGTCCCCGGTCACCAGCCGGTCGCCGACGCGCAGGGCGCCGGCCCCGAGCGTGCCGGTCACGACGGTGCCGTGGCCGCGCACGGTGAAGGCGCGGTCCAGCCACAGGCGTACGTCGGCGTCGGCGGGCGGCACCGGCAGCGAGCGGGCCAGCATGGTCAACTCGGCGCGTAGAGCGTCCAGTCCGGCCCCGGTCACCGCGCTCACCGCGACCGACGGGACGGCGCCCAGCGAGGTCCCGGCCAGCCGCCGCAGGGCGTCGGCGCGCACCGGTTCGGGGTCGGCGAGGTCACTGCGGGTCACGGCGAGAACGGCGTGCCGCACACCGAGGGCGTGCAGGATCGCCAGGTGCTCCTGCGACTGGGGCTGCCAGCCCTGGTCGGCGGCCACCACGAACAGCACGGCCGGCACGGGCCCGGCCCCGGCCAGCATGGTGGCCACGAACCTCTCGTGTCCCGGCACGTCCACGAAGGCGAGGTGCTCGCCGTCGGCGTCGGGTCCCGTCCACACGAAGCCGAGGTCGAGGGTGAGCCCGCGGCGCCGTTCCTCCTCGTAGCGGTCGGGTTCCATCCCGGTCAGTGCCCTCACCAGGGCGGACTTGCCGTGGTCGACGTGTCCCGCGGTCGCCAGGACCCGCATGGCGCTCACGGCCGCCCTCCCGCCGACCGGGTGTCCCGCACGGCCGACGGCGGCCGCCCTCCCGCCGACCGGGCGTCCCGCACGGCCGACGGCGGTGTGCTCTTCCCGGCCGCACTTACGTCCGCCGCCGCCGACCGTACGGCCTCCGCCAGCCGTTCGTCGTCCTCCGCCGGAACCGCCCGCAGGTCGAGCAGGCACCGGCCGGCCTCCAGACGCCCGACCACGGGGACCGGGCCGGTGCGCAGTGCGGCGGCGTAGGGCTCCGGCAGGGAGAGCGCCGCGCTGGGCAGGGTCACTCCGGGGGCGCCGCCGCCGCCCACCGTGGCGGCGCAGGCGACGGGCCGGGCGTCGACGCCGACGGCGCTCAGGGCGGCGGCGAGCCGTTCGGCGCGGCGTGTGAGGCCGCGCGGATCGGCGGTCAGCGCCGCGGCGGTCGGTGTCCCGGGGCCGGTGAGGGTCGCCTCCAGGGCGGCCAGGGTGAGTTTGTCCACCCGCAGCGCGCGGGCCAGGGGGTGCCGGGCCAGGGAGCGGACCAGGTCCCCGGCGCCCAGGAGGAGTCCGCACTGGGGTCCGCCGAGCAGCTTGTCGCCGCTCGCGGTCACCAGCGACGCTCCCGCCCGCAACTCGGTGCCGGCGTCGGGCTCCTGGGGCAGCAGCGGGTGGGGGGCGAGCAGCCCGGAGCCGATGTCGACGACCAACGGCACGCCCAGCGCCGCCAGTTCCCGCGTCCCGGGAGTACGGGTGAAGCCGGTGATGAGGAAGTTGGAGGGGTGGACCTTCAGGACGAACGCCGTCCGCGGTCCGATCGCGTCGGCGTAGTCCTCGACGCTCGTACGGTTAGTGGTGCCGACCTCCCGGAGCCGGGCGCCGGTGGAGACCAGCAGGTCCGGCAGCCGGAAGCCGTCGCCGATCTCCACCATCTCGCCCCGGCTGATGAGGATCTCGCGGCCGGCGGCGAGGGCGGTGGCGGCCAGGACGAGGGCGGCGGCGCCGTTGTTGACGACGTGCGCCGCGGCGGCGGACGGCACCCGGGCGCGCAGCGCGTCCAGGGCGGACCGGCCGCGCCGGGCCCGCACACCGGTGCTCAGGTCGAGTTCGACATCGGTCGGTCCCGCCGCGTCCTGCACCGCCCGCCGGGCCGCCGTCGACAGCGAGGCCCGGCCCAGATTGGTGTGCAGCAGGACCCCGGTGGCGTTGATCACCGGGCGCAGCCCGCCGGCCGAGCCCGGCAGCAGCGCCACCGCCGTGTCCGCGACGTCCTCGGGAGCGACGTCCCCTTGGCGCGCCCGCTCCTGCGCCCGCCGGACCGCGTCCTTGACCGGTCCCGGCCCCAGTCGTGCCAGCGCCGCCGCCAGGCGCGGATCCCGCAGGACGGCGTCGGTGCGGGGGACGCGCCGACGGGCGTCGTGCGCCTCCCGGGCGCGCGCCGGACCGTGGCCGGTGTCGCGGGCCCCCGGCGTGTCGTCGCCTTCGGGCGGTTCACCGACGCCGTGCCCGGCGCCCGCTGTGGGCGCCGCCCCGTGGGCCTTGTCCTCCGTCCGCCGGCCCGCGACCCGCTGGTCCACGCAGCTCCTCCGTTCCGAGCCCTGCCCCATGGCCGTCCGGGCGCGTCCCATCGTCTCGCAGTGCCCGCGGCGGTCCGCACGACACGCCGGTACCCCGGCGCTGTCGGCCGATGCGTCATCGCGCCGCCCGCCGTCGTTTCGGGGCCGCCGGGGCGGGAACCCGCCCGGGCGCCGTCCGGCGCGCCGCCACCCGCGGTCCCGGCGCCGACCGCGGTCGCGGTCGGGGCTCCCGACGCGACGGCGGCGACAGCGACGGCGGGGACGAGAGAGGTGCCGGATGAACCGTTGCCGCCGTTCGCCGGGCGGGTCCGGCGGGACCCGCTCCGGTCGCACGCGCTGGGTCTTCGACGGCTTCATCGCGGGGATGGGCACGGCCTCCGGCACCCGCATCGTGCTGGGCCACTGGACCGCTTCGCCGTTCGGGCCGGTCAGCGACGTGATGGTCGAGCGCCCCGACGGCCACCGCGTGCTGCTCGCCCCGGACCCGGAGGCTGCCGACTTCATCGCGCGTACCTACGCCTTCGACGAGGTGCGCGTCGAACCGGTCGTGGTGCGGGCCGCGGCGGGTTCGTGGACCGTCGCCGCGGATTCGCTGAGCCTGCGGTTCACCACCGGCCGGCGGGGGCTGCTGGGCCTGCTGCTGAGCGCCGTGCCGCGGGCGCTCGCGGTCAGTCCGCGCTGGATCGCCCTGGTCGACCGGCCCGCGCGCGTGCTGCGCGGCGTGCGCACCCGCGGCACCGCCGGCGGCGGCCGTCACGAGTGGTACGGAGCACGGGACCTCCGTCCGGTCGTCGCCGCCACGGCCGCCTACGAGGGCGCGGACCTCGGCCCGTTGGCCCCGGTCGCGCCCGCGGTGCGCTTCGGCTTCGGTTCGACTCCGCGCAGGCCCTGCGTCGTCCGGGTCACCACCACGGTGGAGGGATAGCGGACGGTGGCGGCCGGATGCGGTCGGTCACCGTGCGGGCGGCCACGAGGGGACCGGCGGCGCGACACCCCGGCGCGGGTCGTCGGCGCCGGCCCGCCCCGGCGGGCGTCCTGGTGCCGCTCGTGCCGGGCTGATACGGCGAACGGGGCCCGCGTGACGTCGGCAACCGGCGTGTCGGCGCTGCGCCGGGTCTCTTCGGGATTCGACGGCGCCGTCTTCCCCGCCCCGTGGGCCTGGCGCGATTCCCGGTCGCGGCACCGGTGTTGCCGCGGACGCCCGCTCAAGATGCCGACCGGCCAAGCGGCGACTAGCGTCTACCAGTGAGAGCCGCAACCGGGGCACGCCCCGTCCGGCGAGGTCTCCCGAAGGGGGCCGTTGCCGCAGCGTCGGCCCGTGGAAGCGCACGCGGGTCACGTGGCGGCGTCGGAGACCGGGACGTGCTCCCCACTTCCAGCGGCGACGCCTCAGACCGCGCCGCGCGTTCTCATCCGGCGAGCGCGGCCATCATTCTCGCGCTGTCCCGATCGCGCGAGACGATGGAAGGAAAGGTAGACCCATGCGAGCACAGCGCGTAAAGCGCCTCTTCGCCGTGTCCGCGGCCGGCATCATGCTGGCCGGCGGTGCCGCGATCGGCGCAGCGGGGACCGCGTCGGCCCATGAGGGGTCGGGCTACGACTCCAACCACCACTCCGGCTACAGCCAGGGCTACGACGGGCGTGGCGGAGACAACGGCGGACGCGGTGGAGACCACGGCGGACGTGGCGGAGACTACGGCGGACGCGGCGGAGACTACGGCGGACGCGGTGGCGGCTACGGCGGCCACGGCGGAGGCTACGGCGGCGGCGGCCACGGCGGAGGCTACGGCGGCGGAGGCCACGGCGGCGGCTACGGCGGCGGCGGCCACGGCGGCGGCTACGGCGGCGGAGGCCACGGCGGCGGCTACGGCGGCGGCGGCCACGGCGGAGGCTACGGCGGCGGAGGCCACGGCGGCGGCTACGGCGGCGGCGGAGGCGGCCATGGCGGCGGAGGCCGCTGAGGTCACTGCCCCGACCTGAGGAAAGCACGGTGTGCGGTCCGGTCATCGGACCGCACACCGTGCCGTGTTCGTCCCCCCGCTCCCCCGGCGACCGCTCCGCGGCGGCCGCGACGGTAACTCAGCCGGCCGCGTCGTCGACGCGGATCCGTACCTGTTCCTCCAGCCGTCGCAGACTGTCCTCCAGGGCGTCGCAGGCGGCCCGCTCGCCCGGGTCGTGACTGTCGTCGAAGAACGACAGGTGGACGGTCACCTCGCTGGCGCCGCTGCCGATGCCGGCGACCTGGAGCCAGCCGGCGTAGCCGCCCTGCTCCCGGGTGCCCCATTCGATCCGCATCTGGTCGCGTTCGGCGCGCAGCAGCGCGGAGGTGTCCTGCTCGGTCCGGTCCTCGTGCACGGTGACGGCGGGGGGTTCCTCGGCGTGCACGTGCAGGGCGTCCGGCAGCCAGGTGTCCAGCCGGCCGACGTCGGCGGCCTGGTCGAAGACGTGCTCGGGCTGTGCGGGCATCGTGCGTGAACGTTCGTACTCGGACATCGCGGCACCGTTCCTCACACTCGGGGGTCGTACCAGGACCGCGTGCCCCTTCTGCCGCCGGCGAAAAGCCCGGGCCGTCGGCCGGGGACGGCTCACGGCGGACCCGAGCGCAGTGCGCGCAGCACCGCCCAGACGACCGAGACGAACGGCACCGCCACGATGGCGCCGATCACGCCCGCGACGATGCTGCCGGCGATGACGGAGACGGCGACGACGAGCGGGTGCAGACGGACCGCCCAGCTCATCACCAGGGGATGCAGTACGTGCCCTTCGAGCTGACCGATGACGACGATGAGCACGATCACGGCCAGCGCTGTGAGGGGGCCGCGCCCGGCGAGGGCGACCACCGTGGCCACGCCGAGCGCGACCGGCGATCCGATCAGCGGCACGAAGGCGGCGAAGAACTCCAGCAGCGTCAGCGGCAGCGCGAGCGGCACACGCAGCAGGGAGAGCGCCACGCCGACGAGCACGGCGTTGGTGGCGGCCACGATGATGATGCCGCGCGTGTATCCCGCGAACGCGTGCCAGGCGGCGTCCCCGGCCCGGTCCCAGGCCGACCGGGCGCCGCCGGGCAGCAGCTGGTCGCGCGTCCAGCGCCAGAGCCGTTCGCCGGAGTGGATGAAGAAGACCGAGGCGAAGAGCGCGAGCGCGCCCGCGGTGACCAGTTCGACGAGCCGGCCGAGCCCGCTGACGGCACTGTCGACGAGGCTCGCCCGGTGGGCGGAGAGGTAGGAGAGCAACTGGTCCTGGAGTCGGGAGAGCTTGCCCCGGCTGACCCGGAACGGCGGACGTTCGAGCCATTGTTCGATGCGGTGGACGCCGCCGCGGAGCTCGTTCGCCAGCCGCGCCGACTCCCCCGCCACCGTGTTGCCGACGAAGGCGAGCAGCGCCATCAGGAACAGCAGACTGCCCACCAGGGCGACGGCGACGCACAGCGGCCGGGGCAGGAAGCGGTTCAGCAGGTCGGCGAGGGGGTGCAGCACCGAGGTGACGACCAGCGCGACGAACAGGGCGACGGCGATGATCTGGAAGCGGCCCAGGACCGTGAAGACGCCGTAGACGGCGACGCCGACGAGCAGCAGGCGCCAGGCGTAGGCGGCGGCGACGCGCAGCCACGGCACGGTGCGCTCGGCGAGCGGGTGTTCGGCGGCCGGGGCCGCCCGAAGGAAGCGGGCGCGCGGCGGAAGCCGTACCGGACGCGCGGGCCGGCTGCCCAGCACCACGCCGCCCGCCCGGCGCCCGCGGCCCCGCCCGGCCGTCGGACCGCCCGCATCCGTCACCGTGCCTCCCGTTGCCGACCGACGGTCACGTCGTAAGCACGGTACGGTCCGGACCGGGCGCGCCCCGGGCACAACGCGCCCGGTCGCGGGGCATCCCCCGGGCCATGGGGCCCGTACGGCGCACGTCTCCCGGTGCCCGGCGGGTCCCGGCGTCCTCCGCTCGCGGGGCCCGGCCGCGGACGGGAGCGCCTCGGGGGCGGGTCCGTCAGGACACCCGCTCCTCCACCAGGTGCGGCCCGTTGTCGCGGACGTCGTTGACGGCCGGGAGACGGGCCGTGCGACGAGCCGGCCGACCGCCGGTGGGCTCAGCTCGCGAAGGCCGCCGGGGTCCCGGCGGCGCGGGTCGAGCCAGGCGCCGTAGTGGTCGGGGGAGGGCGAGCGACATCCGGGGGTGGACCCGGCCGGCCGCGTCGGTGGCGTCGGTGGTGATGACGGCGCAGGTCGTCAGCCGGGCGGCGGGGTCGTCGTTGCCCGGCACCGCCGGGTCGCGCCAGTAGTCGTACAGGCCGGCGAGCGCCATCACCCCGCAGTCCTCGGGATGGATGGAGTACGGCTGCTTGCGCGTCCCGAGCGCCTCGCGTCTACGCGCTCTTGCGGCCCACGCCCGCGTACACCCAGTACTGCGACGGGTTCTCCGGGATCTCCTCCGCCCGGTCGGGGCGCCACAACGGGACGTAGACGAGGCCCGGTTCGGCGAGGTCGAAGCCGTCGAAGAGGGACTTGATCAGGTCGTGGGAGCGGGCCGTGACCGGTGAGGTGGCCCGGTCGCGGTACAACTGCCCGACGGCGGCGGCCGTGTCGGGTCGGTCCTCGTCCGTGGCGTGACTGAGGGCCAGCCAGCTGCCGACGGGCAGCGCCTCCCGGAAGGCGGCCACGATGCCCGCCGGGTCCTCCTCCGCGGTGACGAAGTGCAGGATCGTTATCATCAGCACGGCGACCGGCTGGTCGAAGTCGATCAGTTTCCGCAGCCCCGGCGCGGCCAGTATGTCGGCCGGGCTCCGTATGTCGCCGGCCACGATCGTGGCGTCCGGGTTGTCGGCGAGCAGCGCCTCGCTGTGCGCGACGGCCACCGGGTCGTTGTCCACGTACACCACCCTGGCGCCGGGGCAGGCGGCCTGCGCGACCTCGTGGACGTTGCCCTGGGTGGGGATGCCCGAGCCGAGGTCGATGAACTGGCGCACGCCCGCGTCCACCAGGAACCGCACCGCACGTCCCAGGAAGGCCCGGTTGGCGCGGGCCAGGGTGCGGACCTGGGGGTCGATCGCGGTGAAGGCCGCCACCGCCTCCCGGTCTATGGCGAAGTTGTTCTCGCCGCCCAGCATGGCGTCGTACATGCGGGCCACGCTGGCCTTGCCCGGATCCACACCCCGCGGCAGACCGTCCCCGTCCGGCATGACCAACTCCCCTGATTCCCGGTGACCTTGATCAGGCATCATATAGTTGCCCACGGCATACGCCACCGCCTCGGCCCGGCCGGACCGGCCTCCTCCGCCCCGACCGGACCGCCCCCTCCGCCGCTACCGGCCCCACCCGGAAGGCAACGACCCTGCGGAACACAGAACGCAGTGAGCGCAGTGAGCAGAGCGAGCCGAGCGGTCCCGGCGAACGGCGGGACCGCGTCCGGCTCCCGGCGCCGCTCCGCCGTCGCGGGTACTTCTCCCCCGCGGCCGACGCGATCGGTTCCGAGCTCGACCTGGAGCTGACCGGCCGTCACGTCGTCCACGCCCTCGCGCCGGGCTTCTGCGACGCGGCCTCGGTCTACCTGCTGCAGCGCTGGCTCCTGGAGGAGCAGGCGCGCATGCCGGCCGATCCGCCGCAGATCGAGGCGCGCCGGCTCGCCCTGCGCATAGGAGCGGACGCCGCCGAGCACTGGGACCGTCTGCTCCCGGTCGGCGAGGTCCTGGTCTTCCCGCGCGAGACTCCGTACGCGCGTGCCATGGCGACCGGGCAGTCCCAGCTGCTCGACGGTATGGACGGACACACCTTCGAACGGCTGCGCAGGACCGGTCCGGAGGACGCGGGCGTGAACGCCCTGCTGCGCAGCGCCTCCTTCCTCATCGTCCCGCTGCGCCTGCGCGGCACGGCCGTCGGTTTCATCGCCTGCACGCGCGGCCCGGACCGGACGCCCTTCACACGCGGCGAGGCGCTGGCGGTGGAGTCGCTCGGTGCCCGGGCCTGCGTCGCCCTCGACAACGCCCGGCGCTACGAACGGGAGCACCGTACGGCACTGGCCATCCGCCGCAGCCTGCTCCCGGAGACCGGTCAGACCTTCGAGGGCTGCCGGGTCGCCCACGGCTACCGGCCGGCCGGGCAGGACACCGTCATCGGCGGGGACTGGTACGACGTGCTGCCCCGGGCCGGACGCCGTCTGGGCATGATCGTCGGCGACGCGATGGGTCACGGTCCGGAGTCCGCCGTCGCCATGATCCAGCTGCGTACCGCGGTCCGTACCCTGGCGACGCTCGACACCGGCCCGGCCGAGCTCATGCGGCGGCTGGACGCCGTCGCCGGTGACACGCCGGGCGCCTCGTTCGCCACCTGTATGTACGCGGAGTGGGACGCGGAGCTCCGCACCTGCACCTTCGTCGGGGCGGGCCACCCGCCGCCGCTGCTGCGCGGGCCCGGCGGCCCGGCGGCGCCGGTCGTCCTCGCCACCGCCGGTCTGCCCCTCGGGCTGGGCCCGGGCCGCTACGAACCCACCGTGCTGCACCTGTCCGAGCCGGCCCTCCTGCTGCTGTACAGCGACGGGCTGGTCGAGTCCCGTGCCCGTGACATCGACGAGGGCATCGCCCGGCTCGCCGCGGCTCTCGACACCGGTGCCGACGAACTGCCGGATCCCGGGGGTCCGGACGCCCTGCCGTCGCTGTGCCGTCGGCTGCTGGCGGACTCCGCGCCCGGCGACGTCTGCGACGACCGGACGCTGCTGCTGGCCGAGCTGACCCCAGGGAAGAACTGAACCGGCCGCCGACGGCCACGGCGTCGGGGCGACGGTGGGGCCGGGCCCGTCCCGCCGATCGGCCGGGTGGCCGTCCGGACCGCTTGTCGGATGAGCGGAGGCGGCCGTTCGGGCGATGTCCTCACCCGATGTGGTGAGGGGGTGGCGCATGAGGCGTACGGAGGGGGCGTGCACGCCGTTGCTCCGGCATGGACAGCACTTCGCGGGCCGTGCCGGCGCCCCCGCCCGGACGCCCCCGCGTGGACCGGGCCCCCGCCGAACCGGCCGGTGGGCCCTTGGACCGTCCGGCGGCCGCGGACGCCGGTCCGCCCGAGCCGCAGGGCCCGGCGGGGCGCGCCGCCGGGGCGCCGCTGCTGCGCCCGTGGGGCACGGGAGCGGGCGGGCTCCTGCCGTCGGCGGCGCCGGGCGGGGAACCGCCGGCCGGGACCGGGGCGGTGCCGGCGGTGCCCGTGCCCCGGGGGATCCCCCTGCGGTGAGGCCGCACGTCCCGGGGAGGCCGGCCGGCGCGGGCGCCGGGCCGGGCCGCTCGCGGCAGGCCGAGCCGCTCGTGTGGGCGTGGGCACCGCTTGCTCACGGCCCGGTGACGGCGGTGTCACGATGGCGGGCGGAGGCGTTGCCGAGGCCACGGCCCGTCGTTGAGCGCGGCATGGACGCATGGGAGGACGACGACTGTCCCTGGTGCCACTCGCTTCTCGGCCCCGGCCGCGCCCTCGCCGCGCCGGACGCCGAACGCCCCGGATACCCGGGCGCGGAGCTGTCGGCCTGGGTGGCACGCGCACACCTGGTCATCCTGCCGATGGCGACGCTCACGGTGGTGGCCGCGCTCATGATGGCCCTGACGTGACCGGCGGGGCGGCCCCACGCGGTTCCGCGTACCACGGCCTGCGGCCACCCGCCCCCGCTGCCGCGCGGGCACCGCGCCCGGCGGGGAGGCGAGCGGCCCCCGGAACTCGCCCATGCGGGCAGGCAGCGGGCCCGGGCGGGCCGGGCGGCTCAGTCGCGGAAGCCGAGGTGCAGGGGTCGTGGTGCGTGGCGTCGCCGAAGAACTGGTCGGGCGCGGCGCCGCCGGCCGGCCGTACCGGCACGGCGCCCGGCCGGCCGCGCAGCGCTCCGCGGCCCAGGGGTCATGCGCTCCAGTGTCCGTCCCCGGTGCGGCGCGCGCCCGCCGGGCGCGGCGGGCCGGGGTTGTCATGACGGTTGTCATGGACGATGCTGCTTCATGACAGTCGTCATAACCGACGGCTGTCGTACCGGGGAGCGACGGGGAGGAATCCGGGCGATGAGCGATGTCCTGGCACGGACACTGTGGGAACGGTACGAACCGGTCCATGATCTGGTGTACTTCGCGCCCGAGGCACGCCGGGCGGCGGACGGGCTCGGGCTGCGGGGCTTCTGGATGGGTTACTTCGCGCTGCGCGCCGCCCCGCTCGGCCCGGTGGCCGCGCCGGCCGTCACGAGCTCCTTCTACGTCTTCCACCCGGACCGGGTGGCGCGGGCCGTGCCGGACGCGTGGCGGTACGCCGCTCCGGCGGACGTCCTGGCGGTCCGGGAGCGGGCCATGGACGCGGCCATGACGCGCCTGTTCGGCCGGGACACCGTCACCGGCCCGGACCTGGCCGAGGCGGCCGACCTGGCATGGGAGGCGGCCTCGGCCGCCGACACCGCGGGGCGGGTCCTCGCCGCCGCCAACCAGGCCCTCGACCGCCCCCGGCAGCCGCACGTCCGGCTCTGGCAGGCCCTGACCACCCTGCGCGAGCACCGCGGCGACGGGCATGTGGCCGTCCTGGTCGCGCACGGTCTCGGACCGGTGGACGCGATGGTGCTGAAGGCGGCCGCCGAGGAGTCGGACGCGACGCTGCTGCGGGAGACCCGCGGGTGGGACCTGGGGGCCTGGCACGCGGCCGAGGCCGACCTGCGCGAGCGCGGCTGGCTCGGCGAGGACGGCGCCCTGACCGCCGCCGGTGCGGCCGTCCACGTCGAGGTGGAGGCACGCACGGACGCGGCCGCCGGCCGGCCCTGGGCGGCCCTGGGCGCGGACCGCGGCGCGCGCCTGGCCGGCCTTCTGGAGCCCCTGGCCAAGGCGGTGCTGGGCACCGGTCTGATCCCCGCGGGCAACCCGGTCGGTCTCACCGGCGCCCTGTGGCGGTCCTCTCCCGGCGTCACCGCGGCCCCCGGCGGCGCCTGACCGGCCCGGACCCGCCGGCCGGCCGACCGCGTACACCCTTCTGCCACGCATCCTCACGAACCCCTGACATCATGGTCACCGATCCGCTGGCCATGGCCAGGCATTCACGAGAAGTGAGGGAAGAGTGGCAGAGACCGAGGGAGCGCCGGTGCCCGAACGGCTGCTGATCACCCGTACCACGGTCGAGGACGGCACCCGCGTCGTGACGCTCGTGGGGGAGGCCGATCTCGACAGCAGCGCGCGGCTGCGCGAGACGCTGCTGTCCTGCCTGGCGACCGCGCCCGTCACGGTGGCCGACCTCGGCGGCCTGACCTTCATGGACTCCAGTGGCATCAACGCCCTCATCTCGGCCCACCAGGCGGCGCAGGAGTCCGGAGCACGGCTGTGCCTGGCGGCGCCCCAGGAGGCCGTCCTGCGGGTGCTGCAGCTCGTCGGCGTCGACACGCTCATCCCCTGGTACCCGAGCGTGGAGGCCGCCCTCACCGCCTGACGGCCGGCTCACGCCCTCCCGTACAGCTCCCGCGTGTTGGGGCGGGGCGCCGGCCGGTGCCGGGCGGCGGGGCCCTCGGCGAAGGCGCGCAGCAGGTTCTCGGTGGTGCGGGTGACGAAGGCGCGGGTGCGGGCGTCCATGCCGTGGTCCCGGCCCAGTTCGCCGGTGCCGGCCAGCAGCGCCTCCACCCAGCGCATCGTGCCGGTGGCGAAGACGCCCGCGCCGCCGGGGACCGTGTAGTACGCCGAGTCGCTGTGACTGCGGGCGCCCGCGCACACCAGCGGCGAGTGCGCGGTGATCTCCAGCGGTCCAGGGGTGGGCGCGCCGGGGGTGACCCGGTCGTACTCGACTCCGACCAGGTGCGCGAAGCTCTCGCCGGGACGCGCTCCGGTGCCCTCGTGCAGCCAGTGGCCGGCGGCGTGCACGACGTAGGGGGCGTCCACCGGGTAGCCCTCGTAGAGCACTCCGGTGAGGGAGGACTCGGGGTCGGCCGCGGGGGCCTGCCGGAAGTCGGTGGTGACCTGCGTCGGCCGGGACGGGTAGCACGGGTCGGTCCGGTACGCGGACTTGTAGCACACCACGGTGCGCCCGTCCCCCGTCCCGCCGTCCTCCAGACGGACGCGCCGGAAACAGGTGTTGGCGCCGAGGAAGGCGACGTTGGTGCCCGAGTCCCGGGCCTCGGCGACGCTCCGCCGCTGCTCGGGCGTCCAGTACTCGTCGTGCCCGAGACAGACCACGGCGGTGGCGCCGCGCAGCACACCTGGATCGTGGTGCACGTCCGGACCGGTGGTGTACGCCAGGGGGATGCCCAGGCGTTCGGCCAGGACCACGGCCGCCCACTCGTACACCAGGAACTTCTCGGCGCCGTCCGCGTCGTAGGGCCGGTCGAAGCTGACGGCGAGGGAGCGGGTCCCGTACGCCCCGGTGGGGCCGGCGTAGAGGCTGTGCCCGCCCCACCGGTTGTACGCCTGCCAGGTCGCCGGGGCGTGCAGCAGCACCGTGCGGCCCGCGCCGTGCGTGGAGCGCACCACCAGCGGCACGTACCGCTGGTGGCCGTCGTCGGCGTCCAGGCGCAGGAGGTACGCCCCCTCGGGCCAGCCCCGTGTGCCCAGGGTGAGCGTGCGCGGCCAGTCGGCCCGGGCGGTGCGCGTGGCGGCCAGCACCCGGGCGGCCGGCCGGCGTCGCCCCCGCACCGGTTCGGAGCGCCACACGAGCCGGGCGCACGCCCCGCCGTACCAGCCCACGCGGAAGGCCGAGACGCGGAACGAGGACGCCGTGGTCGACACGTGCAGGCCGCACTCCTGCCCCGGTGCGACGCTCACCCGGTCGGTGTACCCGGCCACCGCGTCCGGCGGGCCCGGCGAGGCGATCCGCCAGTCGCGGGCGCCGGGGCGGTCCCGTTCCGCCTCGGGCCTGGTGCTGTCCGCGGAACGGGGGGCACGGCGATCGGCCGCGTGGTCGCAGGCCGCCACGGCCGTGCCCAGCACGGTCGCCCCCGCGCACACGCCGAGGAAACCCCTGCGGCCCAGCCCGGGGCCGCCGGCACGACCGTGACCGCGGTCGCCGCCGGAGCCGCCGGCCTGTCCGCCGTGCCCGTCCCGCCCGCCGTGCGGGTCCGCCGCGCCGGCGTGCTCCGGTGGCCTTGGCTGTGGCTGTTCCTGCTGCGGGCTCACGTGAACCACCTCCCTGAGCCGCGGCCGTCCGCGGCCGCGGCGCGGGTCGGCGCCGCGCCTCCTCGCGCGGCCGACACGAGCGGGTGCGCTCGCGGGGCCGTCCGACCACCGCGGTCGGGACGGTCCCGCGAACACGGGTCCCCGGCGCCCTGTCCGCCGGCGGGGCGTCAGCCGGTCTTGCCGCGGCCGGACAGCGCGTCCCTGATCCGGTCGACCATCCCGGCGCCGGGGGCGAGGAGCTTGTTCGCGGGGGGTGTGTCCGGGGCGGCGGGGTGCGGCCGGGTCGGCGCGGTCTTCTTCGCCGTGCGCACCTTCTCGCCGAGCTTCTCCAGGTCCTCCGGGCTCGCCGCCTGCCGCAGTCGCGGGAAGAGGTTCTGCTCCTCGTCCGTGACGTGCTCGCGGATCTCCCGCATCAGCCTGCCCATCAGCTGGTCGAACCGCGGGTCGTCGGCCTGGCAGCCCTCCAGGTCCTTCATGGTCCGCTCCGCCTCGGAGTGGTCCTGGATCTCACGGTCGGCGATCGCGTCACCGTCCGGGAGGTACCGGCGCACCGCCGGGTACAGGTGCATCTCCTCGGCCACGGAATGGCGGACCAGCTCGATGGTGGCCTGGTCCGCCAGGTCCTTGCGCCTCTTGTCCCCCACCGGGAGCGCTTCGATCTGCGCGAAGATCTCCTCCACCTCGCGGTGGTCGGTGGTCAGTTCCTGGATGACGTCTCCGCCGTGTCCCATGGCAGGGCTCCTCGCTGTTCCGTCGCTGTTGCCGGCAACCGTCCGTCGAGTTCCCGTGGCGTCGAGTGCCACACCGGCGGGAGCGCGATTACGCCGAACGGACGCCTCCGGGTCGCCGTGCGCCCGCTTCCCGCGTAGCGGGGCGGTGCGCGACCCGGCGGCTCGGCATCGGCCGGCCCGCGCGCCCGGCCGGACGCCCCGCGTCGGCGTCCGCCGGCCGGTGCCCGGCTCAGTGGCCGAGGTCCGTACCCACCGCCGCCGCGGCCGGCGCCGCGCGCTGCCCGGGCGTCCGGACCCCGGTGATCACGAAGCCGCTGCGCGGTCGGGTCGGGATGCGCCGCAGCGGAATCCGGAGGTCCTGCTCGGGAACCTCGTACTCCAGGCGGGCCAGCCGCACCGCCAACGCCTCCAGCAGCCCGAGGGTCACGCCCTCGCCGGGACACCGGTGGCCGGTGCTCGGATCACCGCCGCCCTGCGGGATCAGTTCGTCGCGTTCGGCCGGGCGTTCGAGGAAACGCTGCGGACGGAAGGCGTACGGGTCGCCCCAGAGCTCCGCGTCGTGGTTCTGCCCGTGAACGTCCAGCAGCACCATCGCGCCCGCCGGGACGGACCGCCCGCGCCAGGACAGGTCCCGGGCGGCCAGGCCGCCGAGGAAGGGAGCGAACGGATAGAACCTGCGCACCTCCTGGGCGAACGCGGTGGCGTACGCCGCGTCGCCGGCCCGTAGCCGGTCCCGCAGCCCGGGCCAGCGGAGCAGGGCGTGCGCGGCGAAAGCGACGAACCAGCCGACGGCCGCCGTCGGCCGCAGGACGTTGAGCAGTTCCACCGCGGCCGTCCGCGCGTCCAGCGGTTCGCCCGCGGCGTCCCGGTGCCCGGCGATCCGCTCCAGCATGGAGCCCGGCTCGGCCCGGGCGCGGCCCGAACGCACCTCCCGCACCAGGCCTGCCAGCCGCTCCTCCTGACGGCCTCGGGCGCGCCGGGCCCGCCAGTGGCGCGGTCCGGCGGTGGCGAAGCCGTCGACCATCGCGATCAGGTCGCCGGCCACCGCCTCGGCGTCGTCGTCCGCCAGGGGCACGCCGGCCCAGCGGTGCGCGCCGCGGGTGAGCACCACGGCGGCCGCGTCGAACAGCACGACGCGCGGCCGCCGCGCCCACTCGGCGACGGCCGTGTCCCATGCCGCGGTGACCTGCTCGACCACGCCCTCGATCCGGTCCGCCCGCAGCAGGGGCAGGAACAGGGCCTTGCGCTCACGGTGGGCGGCGCCGTCCAGGGTGTGCACCGCGCCGTGGCCGAAGAGCGTGCTCTGGACGAATCCGGGGATCGCTCCGTGCCTGCGGACGTTCCGCTCGTCGTAGAAGAACCGCACGGCGTCCGGCCCGCGCACGGCGAGGGCCGGACGGCCCATCAGGCGGGTGCGGACCACCTGGTCGGTACTCTCCCGCATGCGCCGCGGCAGCCAGGCGTATCCGCCGGCGAGCAGGGCGAGGGTCTGGTCGGCCAGGTGATTCGGGGGGCGTCGATCGGCGTCCATGCCGGCCGAGTGCCCCGCGCCCGCGCCGCGCAACCACGAGGTGGCCCGGACGGCCCGGACAGTCGGGGCGGCCGGGACCGGGCGGTGCGCGGCACCTTGTCCACGGCCGGAGCCCGCCGTGCCGCCGAGGCCCGGTGCTGCGCCGGGGTGCGGCCTCCCGCCTTCCGGTTCGTGCCCTCGGCTCCCGGGGTACGCTTCCACGGCGGGCCGGCGCCGGCCCGCCGCCCTCGCTCCCCCGACGGCCGGGGCCCGCGATCGCGACGCCGTGTCCGTGCCGCGTAGGCCGCAGTGCCCCGCCGAGCAGGCGGTGGGCGGCGCACCAGGACCGCCCGCCGCCCTCGCTCCCCCGACGGCCGAGGCCCGCGATCGCGACGCCGTGTCCGTGCCGCGTAGGCCGCAGTGCCCCGCCGCCCGCCGCCCGCCGCCCGCCGCCCGCCGCCCGCACCGATTGCATCCGGCCGTCCAGGGAACCCGGCCGGAGCCGCACATTCCCACACACCTGGAGAGGGCCATGAGTCTGCTGCGCCTGGCCGGTCGTCCCCTGCTGGCCTCCATGTTCGTCGCCGGAGGCATGAGTTCCGTCCTCAGTCCCGAGAACGTGGCGCCGCTCGCCGAGCCCGTCGTACGGCCGATCAGGGAACGCGTGCCGGTGCTGCCCGACCGCACCGAGCAGGTCGTGCGGCTGAGCGGCGGCGTACAGGTCGTCGCCGGGATCATGCTCGGTCTCGGGCGCATGCCGCGGTTCGCCGCCCTGGCCCTCGCGGCGACCCTGGTGCCGACCACGATCGCCGGGCACCCCTACTGGCAGGCCGAGGATGCCGGTGACCGCGCCCAGCAGCGCATCCACTTCCTGAAGAACCTCTCCATGCTGGGCGGGCTGCTCATCGCGGCCGACGACACCGGCGGCGCCCCCTCCCTGCTGTGGCGCGGCCGGCACTCGGCGCGGGAACTCCAGCGTCACGTCGCGGTGATGGGCCACTCGGTGCGCGCGACGGCACGTCCGGCCGCCATCGCCGGCGGCATCCGGGCCAAGCTGCCCGGCTGACCGGAGCCGAGCGGCCGTACAGCTGTGCGGCCGACCGGCGACCACGCGGGGCCGCGGGGCGCGCCGCTCGCTCCTCCCCGGGCGATCCGCCGCCCCGGCACCACCGCCCTCCGCCCGGCGCCGCGGGCGACCGATCGCGCCCGACCGTGCGCCCTGACGGAGAAGGACACCGATGAACGACCAAGGACGCTCCGACACCCTGGTGGCCGGGCTCACCGGGCAGAGCGGGCACACGCTGCTCGGGACCCGCTGCCCGCTGACCGCTGGTTCGCCGCGTTCCTCGGCTTCCTCGGCGACATCCCCGTCGCGCACCCGCCCGGCCCCGGCGGGATCTTCGCGCGCCTGCCGGCGGCCCGGCGCCCGGCCCTGACCGGGCACACCTTCCCCGGCGCTCGGTGTCCGGCCCGTCCCGTCACGGCCTGACGATCGTTTCGGCGTCGCCGCCGGCACAGCCCTCGTCGCCGCGACCGCCTCCGCACCGCGGGGCCGCCACCGCCTCCCCGAGGAGCCCTTCCCCGGCGGCCCGCAGCACCACCGGACGCCCGCGGGGTCCCCGAAGACGCCGACGGGGTCCCCGCTCGCCGAGCGGGGACCCCGTCGAAAGATGGTCGGGGCGTGCTGAAGGACGCGTCAAGGCTTGAGGGTGTCCTTCGCCTTCTCCTTGGTCTGACGGGCGTCACCCTTCGACTTCTCGGCCTGTCCCTCGGCCGTCATCCGCTCGTTGCCCACCGCGCGGCCGACGGTCTCCTTGGCCTTGCCCTTCATCTGTTCCTTCTTGGCCTTGGCCTTCTGGTCACCAGCCACTGTCGCTCACTCCAAGCCCAATCGACGTCGCTGTCATCGCACCGGGTGTCCGGCGCGGCGGCCGCCAAACCCCGCGTCCCGGCGCCGTTGCCCGCACGGCGCCCCTGGGTACCCGGCGCCGAGGAGCCGGAGAAGGAGCCCAGCCATGCACGAGCCCTTGACCGTCGACGCCCGCGAGCGCGGCCTGGCCGGCGACGGGACGACCAATGACCAGCCGGCCCTGCAGCGACTGGTGGACGCGCTCGGCGCGGCCCGCGCGGCTGACGGACGTCCGCGGGTGCTGCGCGTGCCCGCGGGCCGCTACCTGATCCTGGACGAGCCCACCGTCTGGCGCAGCGGAGTCTCCCTGATCGGCGCCGGGCGGGGCGCCACCTGCTTCGTGCTGGCCAATCCCGGCGACCGCACGACGCCCGTGCCGCTGACGTGGTTCACCGCCGCCCAGCACGGAGCCGGGCGGGAGGACCGCCTCGCGGACCTCACCTTCGCCCACTTCGAGATCGACGGCTCCGGCGTGACGACCGAGGAGTACGACCCGCTGGCCAAGGGGCTCGGTCTGCAGTACGTGCTGCGCGGCCGGTTCAGCGACCTGTACATCCACGACACGGCGGCCACCGGCTTCGGCTGCGACTTCCTCCAGGACACGGTCGTGGAGGGGGTGCTGGCCGAGCGGTGCGGACGGCAGGACAGCGGCGAGCAGATGGGCGGCGCCGGAATCGGCATCGGCATCGGCGGCTGGGGCCGGGTCGAACGGCTGACCGTCACCACCTGCACCGCGACCGGCAACGGCACCAACGGGATCTTCCTGGAACTGCAGAACGAGGACTGGGCGCCGCCCAGCGGCATCCGCATCACCGCCTGCCACGCGGAGGACAACCGCTTCGGCATCTCCGACTGGGGCGCCGACGGCCTGCTGGTCACCTCCTCCACCATGCTCGGCAACCACGAGGCCGGGTTCGACGTCTCCTCCCAGGGCACCACGCGCGTCGGCGGCCGGGGCGGCATCGTGACCGGCTGTGTGATCGACGGCAACGTCCGCGACGGGGTCGGGCTGGGCAACACCCCCGGCCCCTACGCCCTGCGCGGCAACCGGATCAGCAACAACGGGCGGTACGGCTACTGGCAGCACAACCTGGTCGGCGGGGACGCCGAGCCGGCCTCGGACATCGTGCTGGAGGCGAACGACATCCGGGACAACGCCCTGGACGGCGTACGCGTCGACGCGGCCGTGCGGGACACGGCGGTCCTGACCAATCGGATCCGCAACAACGGCCGCCGGGGCGCGGGCGCGGTGCGGGGCGGCGGCGACGGGGTGCGCTTCACGGAGCTGAGCCTCACCGACGCGACGGCCGACTGGCCCACGGACGGGCACCGCGGCAAGCAGGTCTCGGTGGGAGCGCAGACGGCCGTGGTCACCTACAACACCCCCACCGAACTGTCCCTGGCGCCCCTGCGGCCCGGCGCGGGAACCGCCTGGCCGGACGGTGTCCCCGGGCCGGGCTCCTCCTACCGGCTGCCCGCCGCCCCGGACGTGCGCGCCGGGCTGACCGTGGACTCCGCCGTGGCCGGGCCGCAGATCCAGGGCAACCGGATCGGCGACGACCAGCCCGCCAAGACGCAGACCCACGGCGTGTACGTCACGCCGGACGGCGACTGGACCGGCGGCCGGGTCCTCGACAACGACTTCGGCGGGAACGCCGTCGCGGCCACCCGCTTCGACACCCCGCCCGCCGGCGGCCGGTGGCGCGACAACGACGACTGAGCCCGTGAGGCGGGCGACGTTCGCCCGTAGCCACGCCCGGTACCCCTCCTTCCCCGGCTTTTCGAGCAGCGGGGGCTCCTCGACGGGAAACGTTGCCTGCCGCGGCACTGGCCGTACCAGCCCGGCAGCAGCACCGGTTCCGCGAGAGGGGGCGCGTCCCGGTGCGTGTCACCCCCGTCCGGCCTCCCGGCAGGCGGGCGCGGGTTCGCCGGTGGATCGCCGCGGGGGGCGCGGCGGCCGGTGGACGTGGTCGCGACGCCAGTCGAGGGCAGCGACCGCCAGGGCGGCCAGCACGGCCACCAGGGCGGCGCCCACCGAGAGCGCCACCGCGCCGCGGTAGTCCCTGCCGGTCGCCCCGAGCACCGTGTAGAACAGCCCCGGCAGGGCGGCCGTGCCGATGGCTCCGCCCAGGCGCTGGCCCGTCTGGAGTGCGCCGCCGGCCGCCCCGGCCATCCGCACCGGCACGTCTCGGAGCGTCATGGTGACGTTCGGGGAGATGACGCAGCCGCTGCCCAGCCCTCCGACGAACAGGGCGGGCGCCGCGAGCCAGGTCAGCGCGCCGGTCGGGGCGGACCACAGGACCCACGCCGCCGCGCCCAGCCCCGCCACCACTCCCACCAGCCCGCACACCGTCAGCAGCCGCCCCAGCCGTTCCACCAGCCGCCCGGACACCACCGCGGCGACGGCCGAGCCGATCGCGAACGGCGTCACCGCGAGTCCGGAGCGCAGCGGCTCGTATCCGAGGCCGTTCTGGAAGAAGAGGGCGAACACCAGCCACACTCCGCTGAACCCCACGAAGTACAGCGCGCCCACCGCCGTGCCCGCCGCGTAGCCGCGGGTGCCGGTGAGCAGCCGCGGATCCAGCAGGGGCTGCCCGTCGCGGGCCGCGACCCGGCTCTCCCAGCGGGCGAAGCAGGCCAGCAGTGCCGCACCCACCGGGAACAGCCACCACAGCCGGCGCAGTCCCCCGTTCTCGGCGAACACCAGGGGCAGCATCAGGGCCAGCACCCCCGCGCCGAGCAGGGCCACGCCCGGCAGGTCGAGCCGTTCCCGGCGGCCGGGCCCCACCCGCGGCAGCAGCCGCAGCCCCAGCACGAGCGCGAGCGCCCCCACGGGCACGTTGACGTAGAAGATCCAGCGCCAGCCCTGGGCGCCGTGCGCCAGCGCCAGGATCAGGCCGCCGGTGATGGGCCCCACCGCGCTGGAGACGCCCACCGTGGCGCCGAAGAGGCCGAAGGCCCGGCCGCGTTCCGCGCCGCGGAACATCTGCTGGATCAGCGCCGAGTTCTGCGGGGCGAGACAGCCGGCGCAGGCGCCCTGCGCGAGCCGGGCGACGACGAGCCAGACGATCGTGGGCGCGGCCCCGGCAGCCGCGCTGCAGATCACGAAGCCGGCGAGCGCGCACAGGAAGATCCGGCGCCTGCCCATCGCGTCGCCCAGCCGGCCGGCGGGCACCAGGGCCAGGGCGAACGCGAGCGCGTACCCGGACACCACCCACTGCACCGAGGACGCCGAGGCGCCGAGGTCGCGCTGCATCGAGGGCAGGGCCACGGCCACGATCGTCACGTCGAGCAGGCTCATGAAACCGGTCGCCAGGGTGACCCACAGGGCCTTCCAGCGCCTGGGGTCACGGGTTCCCGCCGGCTCGCCGCCGGGTCCGCCCGGCCGCGTGTCCCTGTTCACGAACGCTCCTCCCGTCACGGCCCGAGCTCGCGGCGCACCCGCAGGCCGCCGCGGTTCCGCGCCGAAGTGGCGCGTTCCCCCCTGACGCGGGCCGGAACACCTCATCGGTACGGTCCGCGGTCCCGAGGCCGGGGCCGGCGCGGCGCGGGCCCCGTGGGTGTCGCGCTCCTCCGGGCGGCTTCGACGGCCGCACACCGGGTAGCCGTAGCGAGGCCGGAGAGCACGAACCATGACGATCAATACAAAACGGTACTCCTATGATCACCTCGTCAGGCAAGAAGGCACCGGACCAGCGGGAGCGGAGCCGCGCCGCCGCCGCGTTGCGCTACGGCGCCTCCTGGGTGACCGGGGCCGCCCGCACCGCCGACGCGCGGCGTGCCGTGCACGCCTTCCTCGTCCGGGCGGCCCGCGTCGCCCAGACCCGTGTCACCACCCGTGGCGCGCAGGACGCCCAGCTCGTCGTGAGCGAACTGGTCGCCAACGCGGTGCGGCACGCGCCGGGCCCGTGCGGCCTGGTGCTGGAGCTGTCCGCGGACCGCGCTCGGCTCGACATCACCGTCTGGGACACCTCGCCCGTGCTCCCCCGGGTCAACGAGCGCGACGGCGCGCGCGTCGGCGGGCACGGTCTGTACCTGGTACAGGCGTGCAGCCGGGCTGTGCAGGCCGTCACCCGGCCCGGCGGCAAGCAGATCACCGCGCAGGTGGCGCTGTAGCCGGGACGCGGGCGGCGCCGGGGCGCGTACCCGCATGCCCGGCGGGGTACTCCGCACAGGTCCGGACGGACCGGAACCCGGACCGGCGCCCGGAAGGGCACCCGGCGTACGGGTCCGCGCGGGCTCCGAGGAGTCCGGCCGGTACCGGCACAGCCCCCGAGACACCCCGGACGGGCCCCGTCCCGCCGGGCCGAGGAGACTCATGGCTGCCTTCGACGACGACGCCGTCGACCTGCACTTCATCGGCAACGCGACGGTCCTGCTGCGGTACGGCGACCTGACCCTGCTGACGGATCCCAACTTCCTGCACCGCGGCGAGGCGGCCCACCTCGGGTACGGCCTGGTGAGCAGACGCCTCACCGAGCCGGCCCTGGACGTCACCGAGCTGCCGCGCCTGGACGTCGTGGTCCTCTCCCATCTGCACGGCGACCACTGGGACCGGCAGGCCCGGCGGCACCTGGACCGCGGCGTCCCGATCGTCACCACCCCGCACGCCGCCCGGCGCCTGCGCGCCTGGCAGGGGTTCCGCCTGGCCGGCGGGCTGCGCACCTGGGAGAGCGGCGTCTTCCGGCACGGCGCGTCCCGGGTCCGGGTCACGGCGCTGCCCGGCCGACACTCCCTGCAGCCGGTGCTGCGCCGGATGCTGCCGCCCGTGATGGGCACCATGCTGGAGTTCGGGCCCCTGGACGGGCCGGTCCGGCAGCGGCTGTACATCTCGGGCGACACGCTCCTGTACGACGGTCTGGACGAGATCGCCCGCCGCTTCCCCACCGCCGACCTGGCCGTGCTGCACCTCGGCGGCACCCGGCTGCCCGGCGGCTTCGTCGTCACCATGGACGGGGCGCAGGGAGCCGAGCTCGCGCGCCGGCTGGACCCCCGGCGGGTCATGCCGGTGCACTACGACGACTATCCGGTCTTCCGTTCCCCGCTCAACGACTTCCAGACCGAGGTGCGCCGGCTCGGCCTCCAGGAGCGGTTGGTCCACTGCCCGCGCGGCCGGCACGCCCGGCTGCTGCCCCACGGCGACCGGCCGATGGTCCACTGACCGCCGCGGAAGCGGCCGGGCCGTCCGTCCGACGGCCCCCACCGGATCGGCAGCGGCTGCCGGACGGCCCCGAAGGTGTTTTCCTCATGGGGTGAAGGCAACCCGGCCCGCGCGTCCGCCCGGACCGTCCTCGCAGACCACCTGCCCACGGAACGGGAGTTCCGGATGACCACCTCACAGCACCGGCCGCCCCGCTCGGGGGCCCCGCGCATCGGCCTGCTGGGCTCCTACGGCGGCTACAACATCGGCGACGAAGCCATCCTCCAGTGCGTCCTGGGCTGCCTGCGCGGCCACCGGCCGCAGGCCCGGCTGACCGTCTTCAGCCGCGACGCCGAGCACACCCGCGCGCACCAGCCGATGGCGGACGAGGTGGTGGGCTGGGAGGGCGTGCCGCAGAAACAGGTCACCGACGTGCTGGCCGGTCTGGACCTGCTGGTGCTCGGCGGAGGCGGCATCCTCTACGACGGCGAGGCGCGCCGCTACCTGAAGCTGGTGCGCGCGGCGCAGATGCGCGGGGTGCGCACGTTCGCCTACGCGGTCGGCGCGGGACCGCTGCACGAGCCCGACGACCGGGAGGCGGTGCGCACCGTGCTGCCGGACATGGACGAGGTGGTGGTGCGCGACCAGGAGTCGCGGCTCGTCCTGGAGGAGGTCGGCGTCGAGCGGGACCTGGTCGTCACCGCCGACCCGGCGCTGCTGCTGCCGCCCGAGCCGTTCACCGCCGACATGATGCGGCAGGAGGGCGTGCCCGCGAACGCCCGGCTGGTGGGGATGTCGGTGCGCGAGCCGGGGCGGGCGGCGGAGAAGCTGGACGAGGGCGACTACCACGCGCTGCTCGCCGATGTCGCCGACTTCCTGGTGCGCCGCCTGGACGCCCACGTGGTCTTCATGCCGATGGAACGCCACGACGTCCGCCACGCCCACGCGGTGCTGTCCCGGATGACCGCGCCGGACCGGGGCCGGATCCTGCACAGCGCCTACACACCCGGACAGGTGCTGGGGCTGATGAGCCACCTGGACCTGGTGGTCGGCATGCGTCTGCACTTCCTGATCTTCGCGGCCCTGTCCGGGCTGCCCGTCCTGCCGCTGCCCTACGCCGGCAAGGTCTTCGACTTCGCCCGCCGGCTGGGCGCGCCGGCGCTGGTCGGCGTGGCCCGGGAGCAGGTCGGGCTGCTGCTGGCGGAGGTGGACCGGCTGTGGGACGAGTTCCCGCAGCGCCGGGTGGACCTGGGCGCCCGGGTCAGCGCCCTGCGGGAACTCGCCGCGGAGACCTGCGCACGCTGCGGGGCGCTGCTCGACGACATGGACCGGCGGGCGGACCGGGCGGAGGACACCGCCGCCGGGGCCGACCCGGTCGGCGGCCCCGCTCTGCCGGCGCCGCACGGCCTGCACCTGCTCGAAACGGGACCCGAGGACGGCGCCGTGCGCAGCGGCGGCGCCGGACAGGAGGCGTGATGCCCGTCCTGCACCGCCCCGAACAGCCCGAGACCGTCACCCTTCCGCCGCGCCCGGCCCAGCACGCGGGCCGTACGGACGTCCTCGTGGTGGGAGGCGGCCCGGCGGGCACGGCCGCGGCCTGGGCGGCCGCCGACGCCGGCGCCGACGTGGTCCTGGTCGAGCGGTACGCGTTCCTCGGCGGCAACGCCACGGTCGCGCTGGTGATGCCGCTGATGTCGTTCCACAACGAGCACAGGCAGGCGGTGTTCGGCGAGGACGGCGCACGGGACCGGCTGCTGCCGACCGACCACGGCGAGGGCGAGCCGGTGGTCGCCGGGTTCCTGTGGCGCCTGCTGGACCGGCTCACCGCGCGCGGCGGCTGCATCCCGCCGTCCCTGGAGACCGGTTACACCGTGCCGTTCGACCCGGAGATGTTCAAGCTCGTCCTGCTGGACCTGATGGACGAGGCCGGGGTGCGGATGCTGTTCCACTCCTTCGCCTCGACCGCGCTGCCGCTGGAGGACGGCTGGCGGGTGGTCTTCGAGACCAAGTCCGGCCCGGTGGTGATCGACGCGGGGGTCGTGGTGGACGGGACGGGCGACGGGGACGTCGCCGCCGCGTGCGGGGCGCCGTTCGAGGTGGGGCGTTCGGAGGACGGCCGGGTCCAGCCGATGACGCTGATGTTCCGGATGGCCGACTTCGCCAGGGAGCACTTCGCCGAGTACGTCCGCGCCCACCCCGACCAGTGGCGGGGCGTGCACGGGTTGTGGGACCTCGTGCGGGAGGCCACCGAGGCGGGGGAGCTGCGGCTGCCGCGCGAGGACATCCTGTTCTTCGGCACCCCGCACCCGCGCGAGCTCGCCGTCAACAGCACCCGGGTCACCGGGGCGCTCGGCATCGACGTGTGGGACCTCAGCCGGGCCGAGTGGACGGCCCGGCGCCAGCTCGCCGAGATCGACCGGTTCCTGCGCTCCCGCGTGCCGGGCTTCGAGGAGGCGTACGCGGTGCAGAGCGGAACCCAGATCGGGGTGCGCGAGACCCGCCGGGTCATGGGCGACTACCGCCTGACCGGCTACGACATCCTGGACGCCCGCTCCTTCCCGGACGTCGTCGCGCACGGCGCCTACCCCATCGACATCCACAACCCGGAGGGCGCCGGAACCGTGATCAGGCGCGTCCCCCGGGGCCGCTTCTACGACATCCCGCTGCGCTGTCTGCTGCCGTCCGGCACCGACCGGCTACTGGTCGCCGGCCGGTGCATCTCCGGCTCGCACGTGGCGCACTCGTCGTACCGGGTGATGCCCATCGCGATGGCCACCGGCCAGGCGGCCGGGGTCTGCGCCGCGCTGGCGGGCCGGCTGGGACGCGGCCCGCGCGAGGTGCCGTACCCCCTCGTCCAGCAGGAACTGGCGCGCCAGGGCGCCCGTCTGCGGCTGCCCGAGGGCGGTCGCGGCGCCGCTCAGCGGGTGTAGGCGTCGGTGTCCAGGTCGCACCGGCCGCCGCGCAGCTCGAACCGCGCGCGCAGCGCGGCCGCCGCCTCCTCGCGGGCCACCGCGACCAGCCCGAAGTGCTGACGGGCGTACTCCAGGACGTCGTCGACGGTCACCCGTCCCCGCAGGACGCGCTCGTCCGGGCCGTGGTACGCGGCGGTCAGCTGTTCGGCCAGTGCGCGCCGCCGCGCCGTGATGGCGATGTCGGCCGCCACTCCGAGCTGCGCCCGCTCGTGCCGGGCCTGCCGTGCCGCCCGCTCGTGCGGCGACCGGCCGCCGCGTCGCTGGACCAGACGTCTCATCCCGACCCCCTGTCGGTACGGCGCCGCGCACCCGGTCCGGGCGCGGCGTGGTGATCATGTGATGCGTGCCGGATACCCCGGGGCGCGCCGTTCAGGCCCGGTGGCGCGCCCCGGGGTGCCCGGCGGGGTCCGGCGGCGCACCGACCGGGGTTCGCGGAGGCGTTTCGCGGCCGGCCGAGAAATAATGTGTGTGAGCGCTCGGGACGGGGGTAGACGCTGCCAAGTCCGCCCGTGATCACGGGGCGGTCACGCTACGGAACAGGCTTCGGCTGAAGGAGGACCGCACGATGGCGGCGACGACAGAGGTGAAGGCGACTCGGGCTCGGACGGAGCTGCCGGAGGTGGCCGACCCCTGCCAGGTCGCGCCGACCGACGCGCGGGCACTGTCGCGGGTGTTCTTCGACCGGCTGGCGCACCTGGAAGAGGGCACGCACGAGTACCAGTACGCCCGCAACACGCTGATCGAGATGAACATGTCCCTCGTCCGCTACGCGGCCGGCCGGTTCCGCAGCCGGGGCCCGCAGGAGATGGAGGACATCGTCCAGGTCGGCATGATCGGGCTGATCAAGGCGATCGACCGGTTCGAGCTCGCCCGCGAGGTGGAGTTCACCTCCTTCGCCGTGCCGTACATCGTCGGCGAGATCAAGCGCTTCTTCCGCGACACCTCCTGGGCGGTGCACGTGCCGCGGCGGCTCCAGGAGGCCCGCGTGGAGCTGGCCAAGGCCACGGAGGAGCTGAGCAGCCGGCTGGGGCGCAAGCCCAGCACCAAGGAGCTCGCGGAGCTGATGAACCTCCCGGAGCCGGAGGTCGTGGACGCGATGGTGGCCTCCAACGGCTACACCTCCGCCTCGCTGGACGCCGCCGTCAGCGGCAGCGAGGACGGCGAGAGCGTCCTGGCCGACTTCATCGGCGCCGAGGACACGAGCATGGAGCTCGTGGAGGACGTCCACAGCCTCGCCCCGCTCCTCGCCGAGCTCGACGACCGGGACCGGCAGATCATCCACATGCGGTTCGTGGAGGAGCTCACCCAGGCGCAGATCGGCGAGCGGCTGGGGATCTCCCAGATGCACGTCTCCCGCCTGCTCAACAAGCTGCTCGCGCGGCTCCGCCAGGGTCTGCTGACCACGCGCTGAGCCCGCGGGCGAGGGCCGGACACCGCCGTCCTGGGGAGGTGGGCGGCGTCCGGCCCTCGCGTGCGTGTGCCGCGCCGGGTCAGCGGGTCACCACGTACCGTTCGTCGGGGACGCAGTGGGTCATGGTCAGGCCCTCGACGTCGCGCGGCGGGTTCTTGCCGAGGTTCGCCAGGCGCTTGCGGTCCTCGTCCGTGAGGTCCTGGCCGGCCAGGGGCTCCAGCTGGGCGACGTCCTCGGGCGAGATGCCCAGGCCCTCGCCGACCCTCAGGCCGAGCTCGTTCTCGACCAGCAGGAAGTGCCACACCATGCGTTCCCGCACCGGGCGGTCGCACTGGGAGAGCAGGGTGACGAAGTTCTTCACCAGGTCGTCGCGCTCCCACTGCTCCATCAACAGGTACCGCTGTCCGGCCTGGAGGTAGTCGTTGGCCCGCGGGATGCGCTTGCGGGTCAGCCGGCCGCGGATCTCGGGCCCCTGCTCGTCGTGCGTGGGGTACCGGCCCTCGCGCAGACCGCCGGTGATCGACGGTTCGTAGTTGACGATCGGGTTCTCGCCGCCGCCGTCCACGTGGTAGGTCATCTGGCCGTCGCGCTGGTTGGTGCGGACCTGGGCGTGCTTCGCCTGGTTGACCGGCAGTTGCAGGTAGTTGGGTCCGACGCGGTGGCGCTGGGTGTCGCTGTAGGAGAAGGTCCGGCCGACGAGCATCTTGTCGTCGGAGAAGTCGAGACCGTCCACGAGGACACCGGTGCCGAAGGAGATCTGCTCGTTCTCGGCGAAGAAGTTCTCCGGCATCCGGTCGAGCACCATCCTGCCGACCGGCCTGGGCGGGAAATCCTGCTCGGGCCAGGTCTTGGTGTCGTCCAGCGGATCGAAGTCCAGTTCCGGATGGTCGTGGTCGTCCATCATCTGCACGAGCAGTTCCCACTCGGGGTACTCACCGCGCTCCACCGCCTCGTACAGGTCCTTGGTGGCGTGGCCGAGGGACTGCGCCTGGAGTTCGGCGGCGTCCTGCTGGGTCATGCTGCGCACGCCCTGCCTGGGCATCCAGTGGTACTTCACCAGGACGGTGCGGCCCTCGTCGTTCACCCACTTGTAGGTGTTGACCCCGAAGCCCTGCATGTGCCGGTAGTCGGCGGGGATGCCACGCGGGCTGAAGAGGTTGACCAGCATGTGCATGGACTCCGGGGTCTGCGACATGAAGTCGAAGATCCGCCGGGGCTGCTGCTCGAAGGTGACCGGGTCGGGTTTGAGGGCGTGGATGACGTCCGGGAACTTGATGGCGTCCCGGATGAAGAAGACGCCGAGGTTGTTGCCGACGAGGTCCCAGTTTCCGTCCTCGGTGTAGAACTTCACCGCGAAGCCGCGCGGGTCGCGGGCCGCCTCGGAGGAGTCCCGGCCGCCGATCACGGTGGAGAAGCGGACCGCGACGTCGGTGCGCTTGCCGCGTTCCTGGAAGAGCCGGGCCCTGGTGAACCGGCCGATCGGCTCGTCTCCCCAGGCGCCGTACGCCTCGAAGAAGCCGTACGCCGTCACTCCCCTGGCGTGGACGACCCGCTCCGGGATGCGTTCGCGGTCGAAGTGGCTGATCTTCTCCAGGAACTGGTAGTTCTCCAGCGTCGCCGGCCCTCGGGCGCCCACGGTCCGCTGGTTCTGGTTGTCGTAGACAGGATGGCCCTGCCGGTTGGTGAGGACCTTCCGGTCGTCGCCCGGAGCGGGCCCCCTGCTGGATACGTCCGTCATGCCCGTGGACTCCTTCGACTTCGACTCGTCCCCGCGTCCGGACGCGGACGCGGGCCGCGCGGCGGTCGCCGTCCGGCGCGGCGGGCCGGCCGGGCCGCCGATCGTCGGATGCCCGGTTCGCCCTGTCTTATGCTGATGCGACAACCTTCGCACCGCTGAGTCGGGGCCACGGCCGGGGTTAGGCCGAACGGCGCGGCGCCTCCCGGCCCGGGTGCTCCGTCCACAGCCGCCAGGCCGACCACAGCCACAGGCCGGTGAAGGACGCCAGCAGGGCGAGCAGGAGGAGCACCTGACGCACGTCGGCGTCGTGGCCGAGGACCGCCGCGAACAGCGACACGGTCCACAGGCCCGTACCGGCCGCGTACACGTCGTGCATCCGGCGCAGCCGGTCCGCGGCCGACGCGTCCGGCGAGGAGGGAACCGCCTCAGGAGTCATGGGCAGTCACTTACCCACCACCGCCGTTCGTATGACCGTCCGACCGCTCCGGTCGCGCGAGGCCGGGTGGGCGGTCCTCGGCCGGCCGGGCCGTCCGGTCGTCGGCCCGGCCGTCGCCGACCAGGGTCTGCTGGGCGTGCGGGACGACCCGGATCAGCCGGACGACCCCCCACGCGATGAGCCCGGCGCCCAGCAGCTCCGGGACCAGCCAGACGCCGGTGCGGATGTGCTCGCCGAAGAGCATGACGCCCAGCAGCAGGCTCACCGTCGCGTCGCCGATGGTCAGCGCCGGCTGGGAGGCGGCCAGCGAACCGGCCTGCAGGGCGTTCTCCAGCAGCAGCAGCGAGCAGATCCCGAGGACGGCGAATCCGTACGTCTGCCAGGTCGCGAGGAAGGCGGCGAAGCCGTCGGACTCCAGGGTCGCGCTCGCGGACTTCAGCATGGCGGCGGTCAGGGCGTTGCCGATCGCGGCGGCGGCGGCCAGCACGGCGGCCCGGAACAGCGGGGAGCGCGCGGTGCGCGCCAGCACCACCGCCGTCGCCATCATCCCGAGGCACAGGACCAGCGCGGGCACCCACCGCACCATGGGCGCCTGCTCGTGGGATCCGGCAGGGTCGGCGGCGACCAGGACCATCGCCAGGCCCCCCACCACGCCGCCGACGGCCGCCCAGCCGGCGCCCGGCAGGTTGCGGCGCATGAGCAGGCCGGCGATGAACAGGGCGAACGGCAGCTCCATGATGAACAGCGGCTGCACCAGCGCCATCGGACCGTTGACCAGCGCGAGCGCCTGGAACATCGCGGAGCACACCACGCCGCCGATGCCGGCCAGCCACACCGGGTGCCGGGCGAGCGCGAGCAGCAGGCGCAGTCCGCCGCCGGCGGGTACGGTGGCGGCCGCCTTGCGCTGGCAGGCGGTGCCCATGGCGTTGCTGGCGGCCCCCAGGAGGGCGAAGCACGCGGCCAGTTCGATCACAGATCCACCATGCCCGACCGAACGCGTCCCGTCCTGCCGCGGCACCGCCGCCCATCACCACGCCTTTGGGAAGTCATAACTCAACCTTATGACCTCATAGACCGGACCCGCGTACCAACTTAGGCTTGCCTTAATTTAGGGTTGCCGTCGAGTCGTCCGTCATCGCTCGAAGGGAACCTGATCATGCCCCGCCCCCTGCGGGTAGCCATCGTCGGAGCCGGCCCCGCCGGTATCTACGCCGCCGACGCCCTGCTCAAGTCCGGCGTGGCCGCCGAGCCGGGCGTGTCCATCGACCTCTTCGAACGGATGCCCGCCCCGTTCGGCCTGATCCGCTACGGCGTCGCCCCCGACCACCCCCGGATCAAGGGCATCGTCACCGCGCTCCACCAGGTGCTCGACAAGCCGCAGATCCGGCTGTTCGGCAACGTCGACTACCCCAACGACATCGGCCTGGACGACCTGCGCGCGTTCTACGACGCCGTGGTCTTCTCCACCGGAGCCACGGCCGACCGGGCGCTGTCCATACCCGGCATCGAGCTGGACGGCTCCTACGGCGCCGCCGACTTCGTCTCCTGGTACGACGGCCACCCGGACGTTCCGCGCACCTGGCCCCTGGAGGCTGAGAAGGTCGCCGTCCTCGGCGTCGGCAACGTCGCCCTCGACGTGGCCCGGATCCTCGCCAAGACGGCCGACGAACTGCTGCCCACCGAGATTCCGCCGAACGTGTACGACGGCCTGAAGGCCAACAAGGCGCTGGAGATCCACGTCTTCGGCCGGCGCGGCCCCGCGCAGGCGAAGTTCAGCCCGATGGAGCTGCGGGAGCTGGACCACTCCCCCAACATCGAGGTGATCGTCGACCCCGAGGACATCGACTACGACGAGGGCTCCATCGCCACCCGGCGCGGCAACAAGCAGGCCGACATGGTCGCCAAGACACTGGAGAACTGGGCGATCCGCGACGTCGGCGACCGTCCGCACAAACTGTTCCTGCACTTCTTCGAGTCCCCCGCCGAGATCCTCGGCGAGGACGGCAGGGTGTCCGGCCTGCGCACCGAGCGCACCGAACTCGACGGCACCGGCGGCGTCAAGGGCACCGGTGTCTTCAAGGACTGGGACGTCACGGCCGTCTACCGCGCCGTGGGCTACCTCTCCGACCGGCTGCCGAAGCTGCCGTGGGACGAGGAGTCGGGCACGGTTCCCGACGAGGGCGGCCGGATCATCGGGGAGACCGGCGAGCACGTGCGGTCGGCGTACGTCACCGGCTGGATCCGCCGCGGACCGGTCGGCCTGATCGGCCACACCAAGGGCGACGCCAACGAGACGGTCGCCAACCTCCTCGACGACTACGCGGCCGGCCGGCTGCACACCCCCGCCTCACCCGCGCCGGAGGCCGTCGACGCCTTCCTCGCCGAGCGCGACGTGCGCTTCACCACCTGGGAGGGCTGGTACCGGCTGGACGCCGCGGAGAAGGCGCTGGGCGAGCCGCAGGGCCGGGAACGCGTGAAGATCGTCGAGCGCGAGGACATGCTGCGGGAGAGCGGCGCCTAGGGTCCCTCGTCAGGCGTCCGGGGCCGGCGGCCGTACGGCAGCCGGCCCCGGGTGCTGCGGCCCGTACGGACGCCGCCCACCGCACGCGGGGCGCGGTGCCCATGAGGGGCGCGCGCCCCGTGCGCGTCGCCGGGAGCGGGGGGGGGGGGGGGGGGGGGGGGCGCCGCCCCCGCCCCCCCCCCCCCCCCCGCTCCCGACGATCCGGCCCGCGCGAATACGCCCGGAGGAACACCCACGCGTGTTCGCGGGCTGCGGGGACACCCGGACAGGCATGAACCGTCTGCGCCTTCCCGGTCACCGGGACCACTCAGCCGCCAAGGACGCCCGGAAGCCCGGCGAGCACGCCGTGCGCGACGAGGTCGAGGGGCGGGAGCGCGACCCCGGTCCCGGGAAGGCGTCCGACGCGAGGCCGGCCGAGGCGGCCGGGCCGGACGCCTCGACCGAGCGGGAGGCCCCCGACTCGCCCGCCGAACTGCCCGGCCGCTCCTGGCTCGCGGTACTGCGGCGCACCGTCGCGGAGTTCCAGGACGACGAGCTGACCGACCGCGCCGCGGCGTTGACCTACTACGGGGTGCTGTCCCTGTTCCCGGCGCTGCTCGTGCTGGTCTCGCTGCTCGGTGTGGCGGGCCGGTCGGCAACCGACCAGGTGCTGGACAACCTGCGCAAACTCGCTCCCGGCCCCGCCCGGGACATCATCTTCGACGCGGTCCACCAGTTGCAGAACAGCGCCGGCCTCGGCTCGGTGCTGGCGGTGGTCGGCGTGCTCGCGGCGGTGTGGTCGGCCTCCGGCTACGTCGCGGCGTTCATCCGCGCCGCCAACGCCGTCTACGACGTCCCGGAGGGCCGCCCGGTGTGGAAGGTGCTGCCACTGCGGGTGGCGCTGACCGTGTCCCTGATGGTGCTCGCCGCGGCCAGCGCCCTGATCGTGGTCTTCACCGGCAGCCTGGCCCGCCAGGCGGGCACCGCGCTCGGTCTGGGCGATCTGGGGATGACCGTGTGGTCCATCGCGAAGTGGCCGGTCCTCGTCGTCCTGGTCACGATGATGATCGCGCTGCTGTACTGGGCCACGCCCAACGCCAAGCTGCGCGGCTTCCTGTGGGTCACCCCGGGAAGCGTGCTGGCCCTGCTGATCTGGCTGGCGGCCTCGGCGGGCTTCGCCTTCTACGTGGCGAACTTCGGCTCGTACAACAAGACGTACGGCGCGCTGGCCGGCGTCATCGTCTTCCTCGTGTGGCTGTGGGTGAGCAACCTGGCCATTCTGCTGGGGCTGGAGTTCGACGCGGAGATGGCCCGGCAGCGCGTGATCGCCGGCGGGCACCCGGAGGACGAGGAGCCCTATGTGGAGCCCCGGGACACCCGCGCCTGGGACGAGGAGGACCAGCGGCGCATGGACGAGGGCTGCTGAACCCCGAGCGGCGCGCCGCTGCCCGCGGCCCCGGCGGCACGCCTCCCGTGCGCCGCGCCGGCCGGGAGAGGCGGACCGTGTCGCGGACAGGGCGGCGGCCGGACGACGGCGCGGCCGGGCCGGCCTCGGACGCGGACCGGCGGAGCCGGGCGCGGCCGACGGGATCGGTACGGCCGACGCGATCCGTACGGCCGACGGGTACGACACGGGGCCCCCGCCAACCGATCATGATCGGTTGCGGCGATACTGTGGGCGTACGCCGTCCCCGCCCGCAGAGTGGCCCATGTCGAACTCTTCCTCCCCCCGCCCCGCGGCGCCGCCCACCGTGTGGGCGGCGCGCGGCCGCCACACCGGTACCGCCGCGGCGGACGCCGTACGGCGCAACCTGGAGAAGCTCAAGGCCGACGACGTCATCCACAGCCACCTCGAACCGGACGACGCCGACCCGGCCGACGGGCACGTGTTCGAGGCCCGCTGGTCGGCTCCCGGCGAGGTGACCGTGCGCGCCCGGCTCACCCTGCCGCCACGCCACAACGCCGCCGCGGAACAGCAGTGGGTGCTGGTGGCGGAGGCGGAGGAGCCCTGGGACCCCCGGTGGCCGTCCCCCGCCACCGTGTTCTGGCCGCCGGAGGCCGGCTCCGGCTGGGCCCACGAAGCCGGCACCGGTCTGCGGCTGGGGGAGGTCAACCCCCTCCCCGACGACGACAAGGAGCTCCGGCGGGTCCTGCGGCACGCGGTGCGGGACACCTGGTGCGTCCACCTCGTCGTGCACGAGGCCATGACGCCGGACGAACGCGGCCGCGGCACACTGGTGCGGCTGCTCCCCGAGGGACTGCGGCACCGGGTCGTGGAGCACCGGGCCGCGCCGCACCGGCTCAGGGCCGTCAACTGGGTGCTGGACGACTTCGGGACCCGGGTGCCCCGGGGCGGCGCGGTCGTGCTGCCGGGCGCTTTGGCCGCGCCCGGCTACGACGCGCAGGAGTTCTCCGTGCGCAGCGTCTTCCTGGACGGCAACGAGCCGACGGAGGTCCTCGACGCCGTCACCCGGTTCGCCGCACTGCCGCGGCCCCTGCCGGACGGCGCCGACGCGGCCCTGACCGCGCTGCGCGAGCAGTGGCACCTGATGACCCTCGAGGAGGAACTCGCCCGCGCGCGGGAGCTCGTCGCCATGTACGCCGAGGCGCTCGACGCCATGACGAAGTCGCGGGACCTGTACCGCGAGGCGGCCGAACGGGCCAACGAGGCCCTCGCCGCCTACCGCGAGACCGGGGCCGCGGGGGCGCTTCCCGCGCAGAAGCCGGGGCGCGCCGCCACGGGGTCGCCGTTCCAGCAGCTGGCACGCGGCCTCGAACGACTCAAGGGCACGGCCCTGTCGCTGCGTCCGGGTTCCGCCCCGGTGGAGGGCGTCGCGGCCACGCCCCGGGACGCCGCCCAGCCGGAAGACGGCGCCGCCCGGTCGGCCGACGGTCCCGGCGCCCCTCCCCCGGCCGGGGACTGAGCCCGGTTGGCAACCACGCCCGACGCGACGTCGCGCCCGAGCCGGAGCGGGGCGTGTTCGAGGCCGGGCGTCTCCGTGGGCGCCGGGCCCGGGTGCCCGGCCCGGCGTGCCGGGACGTGTCAGGTGCCGCAGTCTGGATACGCGGACTGCACTCAGCACCACGGCCCGTCCGGAAGGTCATCCACGCCATGGGCAGCGACACTCACCGTTCCGAGACGACGCTCCGGGTCAACGGCAAGCCATACACGCTCGTCGTGGACCACCGGCGCGTCCTGCTGGACGTACTGCGCGAGGACCTGGACCTCACCGGCGCCAAGAAGGGCTGCGACCACGGCCAGTGCGGCGCCTGCACGGTCCTGGTCGACGGGCGCCGGATGAACAGCTGCCTGCTGCTCGCGGTCGCCCTGGACGGCTGCGAGGTGACCACGGTCGAGGGCCTGGCCGGCGACGGCGAGGAACTGCACCCGCTGCAACAGGCCTTCATGGACCGGGACGCCTTCCAGTGCGGGTACTGCACCCCCGGCCAGCTCTGCTCCGCCGTCGGCGTCCTCGCCGAGGCCGGGGCCGGGCATCCCTCCCACGTCACCGACCCCGCAGCGCCGTCCGGCCGGCCCGTCCCGCTGGGGCCGGACGAGATCCGCGAGCGGCTCAGCGGCAACCTGTGCCGGTGCGGCGCCTATCCGCGTATCGTCGAGGCCGTCGAGGACGTGGTCCGGTGAAGCCCTTCGGATACGTACGGGCGACGAGCGTCGAGGAGGCGACCGAGGCCTGCGCCGCGCACCCCGGCGCCCGCTACCTCGGCGGCGGCACCAACCTCGTCGACCTGATGAAGCTTGGCGTGGAGCGGCCGGCCGTGCTCGTCGACGTCACCCGGCTGCCCCTGGGCACGGTCGAGGAGCTGCCGGACGGTTCGCTGCGCGTGGGCGCGATGGTCCGCAACAGCGATCTCGCGGCGCATCCCCTGGTCCGCGACCGCTACCCGGCGCTGTCCCAGGCGCTGCTCGCGGGCGCCTCCGGCCAGTTGCGCAACGCGGCGACGACGGGCGGCAACCTGTTGCAGCGCACCCGCTGCCCCTACTTCCAGGACCTGTCCAAGCCCTGCAACAAGCGGGAACCCGGCAGCGGCTGCGGCGCCCGGGAAGGCGTGCACCGCGACCACGCGGTCCTCGGGCACTCCGAGCAGTGCATCGCCACCAACCCCTCGGACATGGCGGTCGCCCTGGCCGCGCTCGGCGCGCGCGTGGAACTGCACGGCGAGCGGGGCGCCCGCAGCGTCCCGGCGGCCGAGTTCCACCGGCTGCCCGGGGACCACCCCGAGCAGGACACCGAGATCCGCCCGGGCGAGCTGATCACCGGGGTGGTTCTCCCGGCCGCCGCGGCCGGACTGCCCTCCGCCTACCGCAAGGCCCGCGACCGGGCCTCCTACGCGTTCGCCCTCGCCTCGGTGGCGGTGGTGCTGCGGGTGTCGGACGGCGCCGTGGCGCACGCGGGCATCGCCTTCGGCGCCCTGGCCCACCGGCCGTGGCGGGCGGTCAGGGCGGAGGAGGCGCTGCTGGGCGGGCCCGCCACGCCGGCCGCCTTCGCGCACGCCGTCGAGCTGGAACTCGCCGCGGCCCGGCCGCTGCGGGACAACGCCTACAAGGTGCCCCTCGCCCGCAACCTCGCCGTGGACGTCCTGACCCGGCTCGCGGCGCCCGCCGGCGCCTGAAACCCCGCGGGGCCCGGCCCCGCCCTACCCCGCGACCGGGCCCCGAACCGCCCGGGCCCGTCCGCCGGGCCCGAACCGTCATGTCACAGGAGGATCTCCATGGCCGGCACCGGTACCGCGCTGGGCGCTCCCGCCGAGCGCCGCGAGGGGCGCCTGAAGGTCACCGGCGGCGCCCGCTACGCCGCCGAGCACCCGCTGCCGAACCGGGCCCACGCCCGGCCCGTGCCGGCCTCGGTCGCCCGGGGCCGGGTGACGGCGGTCGACGCCGCGGCGGCCCTGGGCCTGCCGGGCGTGCTGGCCGTGCTGACCCACGAGAACGCCCCCCGGCTCGCCGAGCCGGACGACCCGACGCTGGCCGTCCTGCAGACCTCCGACGTGCCGCACCGGGGCTGGTTCGTCGCGCTGGTCGTCGCCGAGTCCCTGGAGGCGGCCCGCGCGGGCGCCGCGGCGGTCCGTGTCGAGTACGCCGAGGAGGAGCACGACGTCGTCCTGACACCGGACCATCCCGGGGCGTACGAGCCGGAGACCGCCAACGGCGGTTATCCGGGCCGTCGCGAACACGGCCACCCGGAGAGCGCCTTCGGTTCCGCCGCGGTCCGCGTCGACGTCTCCTACCGCGTCCCGCCCCTGCACAACCACCCCATGGAACCGCACACCACCACGGCGTACTGGGCGCCGGACCACCTGACCGTGTACAACTCCAGTCAGGGCGGCAGCGACGTACGCGACACGCTCGCCGCGCTGTTCGAGCTGCCCGCGGAGCGGATCACGGTCGTCGCCGACCACGTCGGCGGAGGCTTCGGCTCCAAGGGCACCGCTCGCCCCGACGTGGTGCTGGCCGCCATGGCCTCGAGGGTGACCGGCCGGCCCGTCACCGTGGCCCTGCCCCGCCGTTTCCTGCCCGCGGTGGTCGGGCACCGGGCGCCCACCCTGCACCGGCTCCGCCTCGGGGCCGAGGCGGACGGCCGCCTCACGTCCCTGACCCACGAGGTCGTCACGCACACCTCGCGCGTCAAGGAGTTCGTGGAGCAGGCGGCGGTGCCGGCCCGAGTCATGTACGCCGCGCCGCACAGCCTCACCGCCCACCGGGTGGTCCGTCTCGACGTGCCCTCCCCCTCCTGGATGCGGGCGCCCGGCGAGGCGCCGGGCATGTACGCCCTGGAGTCCGCCCTGGACGAGCTGGCGACCGAGCTCGGCATGGACCCGGTGGAGCTGCGGGTGCGCAACGAGCCGGAGCGGGAGCCCGACAGCGGCAAGCCGTTCAGCAGCCGCCACCTGGTGGAGTGCCTGCGGGAGGGGGCGCGGCGGTTCGGCTGGGCACGGCGCGACCCGCGGCCCCGGTCCCGCGCCGAGGGGCCCCTGCTCGTCGGCACCGGCGTGGCCGCGGCCACCTACCCGGTGCTGGTGCAGCCGTCCACCGCTGAGGCGCGGGCCCTGCCCGACGGCACGTTCGAGGTGCGGGTGAACGCCACCGACATCGGCACCGGGGCGCGTACGGTGCTCGCCCAGGTGGCGGCGGACGCGCTCGGGGTGCCGCTGGAGCGGGTGCGGACCGAGGTGGGCGACAGCGACCTGCCGCCGGCGTCGCTGGCCGGCGGCTCCTCCGGGACGGCGTCATGGGGCTGGGCTGTGCACGAGGCGTGCGTCCGGCTGGCGGCGCGGCTCGCCGACCACGCGGGGCCGCCGCCCGGGACCGGACTCAGCGCCCGCGCGGACACGGCCGGCCAGGCCGACGCGGAGAGCTCCTACGCGCGGCACGCGTTCGGGGCGCACTTCGCCGAGGTGACCGTGGACACCGTGACCGGCGAGGTCCGGGTACGCCGGATGCTCGGCGTGTTCGCCGCGGGACGGATCCTCAACGCCCGCACCGCGCGGTCCCAGTTCATCGGCGGCATGACCATGGGGCTGGGCATGGCGCTGACCGAGGGCAGCACGATGGACGCCGCGTTCGGCGACTTCGCGGAGTCGGACCTCGCGTCGTACCACGTGCCCGCGCACGCCGACGTGCCGAGGATCGAGGCGGACTGGATCGACGAGGCCGACACCCATCTCAACCCGATGGGGAGCAAGGGCATCGGCGAGATCGGCATCGTGGGCAGCGCGGCCGCCATCGGCAACGCCGTCCACCACGCCACCGGCGTCCGTTGCCGTGAACTGCCACTGACGCCGGACAAGGTGCTCGCGCTCCTGGGCGGCTGAGCACGGCGCGCCCGGCGGGGAGCGTCTCCCGCGCTCCGCGGCGGGGCGGCCCCGCGGGACGGGGCGACGGGGCCCGCGCCGCGGGACGGGACGACCGGGGGGTTCGCGCCGCGGCGGCGGCGGCCAGGAAGGGCGAGCGGCGAACCGGCCGGCCGGCGGTGCGTTCGCCGGCCGGCCGGTCGCGGGCCGTCCCGAGCCGTGGTGCGGTCAGTCGGTGGGCTCAGTCGGTGGCCGCCGCGCCGGGTGCCGCTCGGCCACCTGGACCATCAGCAGCAGGGAGAGGGCGGCCAGCGAGGCCAGCGAGGCGCACACCGCGGTGAGCCCGGCGCTCGCGGGCGGGGCCATGGTGATCGACAGGGTGTGGGACAGTTCCCTCGGCGCGAACCGGCCTTCGGCGTACCCGAGTCCGGCGAGCGCCGCCGGTACGACCGACCCGGCGACCAGGGCCGCGACACCGGCCCGCAGGGCCAGCGCGAGGGCCAGAGCTCCGCACAGCCCCGACGCCGCCAGGGCGAGGCCGTAGACGAGGAGGGGCGCGCCCTCCCGGCGCAGCGGGAAGTGGGCGGCGCCGCACACGACCAGTGCCGCCGCCGCGACCCAGCCGGGCCAGAAGAGGAGCCGTGCCCCCGGCGCGGCGCGGTGCTCGACGCCCGTGGCCGGGTCGGCCGCCTCCGGCGTACCGAGGCGGCCGTCGAGGCCGGCCGTGCCGGTCATCGGCTCCTCCCCCACCGGGAACGGCTCGCCGCTCGCGCCGAACGGCTCCCGGTCCGCGCCGAACGGCTGTCCGACAGCATGCTCCCCGGACAGCCGCCCGATCAGTTCCACGAGTTCCTCCACGCCCAGCGAGCCGACCGCCGCCCGGACCGCCGTCCGGGCGCAGTGCGGCCGCTGGGGCGCCCGGTGCAGCAGCGCCACCAGCCGGGTGACGTCCTCGACGCAGCGGTGCTCCACCGCGGCCCGGATCGTGTCGTCGGCGCCGTCGGCCGGGCGCGGCGGACGGGTCAGCTCGGCCACCAGGCGGGCCACGTCCTCCACGGGGCGGTCCAGCGCGACCGCGCGCAGCACCGGGCCGACGGCGTCCGCGTGCCGCGGGGACTCCTCCAGGAGGTCGACCAGCCGGAGGACCTCCTCCAGGGGCCGCTCGCCCGCGGCGGCCCGCACCGGTCCATGGGCCGGGTCGCCGTCCGGGCGCCCGCCCCCGCCGCCGCCCGCGGGCCCGCCGGGCGGACCGGCCCGGTGGACCTCCTCGGTGAGGGCGACGGCGGACCGGTTCGACCGGGGTGGTGAAGAGCGGGTGGTCATCTGGGCTCCAGGGCAGGGGTGCGGCCGCTCCGCGCCCCCGAAGGGCGGCACGCCACTTACCCTGACCATTACTGGGGCGGCCGCCGACCGCTCGCCACCCGGGGTGCGCCGCGGGAGTGACCGCCGCCACGGCGGCAAGAAGCACGGAAGGCAAGCCGGCCGGGAAGAAGGGGAAGCACAGCTGTGGACCTCACCTCCAAGACGCTCCTCGTCGCGGCCGTCCTCGCCGCGCTCGTGCTCGCGGTGGCCGCCTGGCTGCTGGTGCGGCTGGTCCGCGCCCGGCGGGACCTGCGCCGCGCCGGGCTGCCCACGGGGCCGCGCTGGGTGTTCTGGGGGGCGGTCCTCTACTTCGTGCTCCCCGTCGACCTGCTTCCCGACCCGGTGTACCTGGACGACATCGGCGTCCTGCTCCTGGCGCTGCGCGCGCTGCACGGGGCGGGTGGCACGGGCACGCCCCTGCCCGCCCGTCGGCCGAAAGTCCTCGGGGCCGGGCAGCCGGGCGCAAACGATCACGCTCCGTAAGGAAACCATTCACCCGTTCGATTCGTATAAGTCTCGGGAACCCGAAACGAAGTCAGCGGGCCAAGCGACGCCGCAAGGGCGACCACCGCTTGATCGCGGCTGCACCGACAGGGGAGAGACGATGCAACCGTTCGCGCTCAACTACGCACGGCCCACCGTGGAGAGAGAAGCCGTGCTCCCGTACGTCTACGACTCCGGACTGCAGTTGAACGTGCTCCTCGACGGCCGGATCGCCGCCTGTGACCAGGCGCTGCTGAGGGAGCTGGGCACCACGACCTCCACGGCGGGTTCCAAGACGCACTTCGACGACTGAACGCCCGCGACGATGACCGTTCTCATCCTCACCGGCGAGGAGGACGTGACGGCGGACATGGTGGTGGTCCACCTGAACGCCTCCTCGGTTCCGGTGGTCCGGCTGGACCCGGCCGGTCTGACCGCGGGCGTCGCCCTCTCGGGCGAGTACGTGCACGGGTCCTTCCGCGGCCATCTGTCCGCGGGAGGACGGCTGGTGAGCGTGAACGGCCTGCGGTCCGTCTGGGTGCGCAGGCCGGGAGTTCCGGCGTCCCGGGCGGCGCAGCCCTCGGCCTGGCTCACCGAGGAGGCCACGCAGGCCCTCTACGGCATGCTGCGCGGCTGCGGCGCGCGCTGGATGAACCATCCCGACGCGGCACAGCGCGCCCGGCACAAGCCGTGGCAGTTGCGGCTCGCCCAGCGGTGCGGCCTGCCGGTGCCCGCCACGCTCATCACGACCTTCCCGCAGGCCGCCCGGGAGTTCGCGGCCCGCTTCCCCGACCTGGTGGTCAAGCCGGTCTCCGGCGCGCACCCGCAGGAACCGCCGAGGGCGGTGCCGACCAGCCGGGTCGCCCCGGACACGGACTTCGGGGCGGTCGCCTACGGTCCCACCCTGTTGCAGCGGCGCGTCGCCAAACGGGCCGACATCCGTCTGACCGTCGTGGGCGGGACCCTGCTGGCCGCCCGCAAGGAGACCCCGGCGGACGCCGATCCGGACGAGGTGGACGTCCGCTTCGCCGCGTCCACCACGCCGTGGCTGCCGTGCGAGGTCCCGCCGCGGGTGGCCACGGCCGTGACCGCGTACCAGCGGGAGGCCGAACTGGCTTACGGCGCTTTCGACTTCGCGGAGGACGCCGACGGTACCTGGTGGTTCCTGGAGTGCAACCAGTCCGGGCAGTTCGGGTTCGTGGAGGTGGAGACGGGCCTGCCGATCGCCCGGACGATAGCCGAGTGGCTGGCCCGTCCCGCGCCGCGGGAGTCCGGACCCGCCGACGACCGGCGCACCGCGGTCCCATGACCCTGTGTCGGCCCGGCCGGGTGGCCGACACCCATGGCCGAATCCTGACCAGGCGTCGACCGGCTTCTCGGCACGCAGTGCCAGGAAGATCGACGGGCGTCCCACCCACCCCGGCCCGGGGATCAGACTGCCAGCGACAGGCCGTTCTCCCCCTCGGCGTCCGAACCGACGCCCGCCGGGCGGGCGGCGGCGAGAAGCAGCGCGTCGGCCCGGGCGATGGCGTCGTGGATGCTGGTGGTGCCCGTCATGACGCACAGGGTGTAACTGACGTCCTCCAGCTCCCGAGCCGTCTCGGCCCGCTCCCTCTCCGCCTGAGCGATCTTCAGCGATGCGTACCGAGTCAGCAACGTCCTGACGACCTTCGGGTCCGGTACCAGCACGGAGCGCCCCTCTCTCGAATTTTTTCTGCGTATGCCCCAGGCACGCCGTGCCATGCATACCGACCGCTCCAAGCCAGGTGATTGGCCGGATTCAGTCGGTTTGTGGTGAATCCCTCGCGGTTCGACGCCGGAGCCCGCGCCCCCCGGCCGTCACCGGCGGCGGTCCTCGGACCCGCTGTGCGCCGCGGCGCGGCGCTCCCGCGCGGTCATGCCGCCCCAGATGCCGTCGTACTCGCTGTTGCGCAGGGCGAAGGCCCGGCACTCCGCCAGCACGGGGCACCGACGGCACACCGCGCGGGCCTGCTCCATCCGGAGCAGCGACAGCGCGCCCTCGCCGGGCGGGAAGAACAGTTCGGGGTCCTCGGAGCGGCACGCGCCGCGCTCGAGCCAGTTCATGCCGGCCGCCCGGGCACGGGCCCGGCACCGGGGGTGCGGGGCGTCGCGTGGCGGAGCCGCCCGCCGTGCTGGATTCGCTGGGTGACGTTCACCGGAACCTCCGCAGAACACTCGGCCGCACATGCCCGGGCAGCCCCCGTCCGCGGCGGCAGGGCGCCGCACGACCCGGCTGAGGTATCCGCAATATAGGTGCTTTTCCGGCCTTCGGCCAAGATTGGAGCAGCGGCGCGCACCACGAGTACCGCAGAACCCGGCGCCGCGAGCCGCCTCCCGCGAACGGCTTCCGCCCGGGCGGGCGGTCAGGCGGTGGATTCTTCTTGGGCGTGGCCGGATCCGGGCGGGGCCTCGCGCTCGGCGGGTGCCCGCCCGGTGGATGCCGCCACCGAGGGGGTCGGTGCGACGGTGTCCGCGGCGGCGTCGGGCCGGCACGGGGCGCAGCCCACGACCGGGGCGACTTGGCCCGGTGGTGCGCGGCGAAGGCGCTCAGCCGGTGCCGGTGTGGCCGTGGTCCATCACTCCCGCACGTCCGGCGCCGGCGGGTTCGCCGCACCGGCGGACAGCAGTCTCTCCGCCAGGACGCGACAGCGTCTCCCGAGCTCCGGAGGGTCGAGGACCTCGAAGTCGTGCCCCAGCAGAAGCACGTGCATGAGCACGGCGTCGAGACTTGCGGCGCCGCTGAGCACCTCGCAGAGCTCGTCCCCTCGCCGTCGTACGACGGCCGCCGACGCCGGGACCTGCGCGCGCACCGTGTCGGCCGACGCGTGCACGAGGAAGCGCGCCCGGTGCGGGTAGACCCGGCTCGCCACCCCCTCCTGCACGTACGTCGCCGCGTCGGGCGCCGGGCGCGGACCGAAGCGCCAGGTCCGTGCGGACGCGCCGGTCATCCGATCGACGCGGAAGCTGCGCCAGTCCTCACGGTCGAGGTCGTAGGCGAGGAGGTACCAGCGCCGGTCGGAGGCGACCAGCCGGTAGGGCTCGACCCGCCGCCGTCGCACCTCGCCCCCGGACGGGTAGTCGAAGCCCGCCTCGACCTCGTCGCGGCAGGCTCTGGCCAGCGTCATGAGCACCTCGGGGTCGACCGGCGTGCGGCCTTGGCCGAAGGACTCCACCGCGCCGGAGAGGGCGCGCACCTCGTGCCGGAGCCGGGCGGGCAGCACCTGGTCGAGCTTGGTCAGCGCCCGGAGCGCGGCGTCGCCGGCGCCGGCGACCGCGTCACCCGCGCCGGCGAGCAGTGAGACCGCGGTGGCGATCGCCTCGTGGTCGTCGAGGAGCAGCGGCGGCAGGTCCTGCCCCGGGCCGAGTCGGTAGCCGCCGCCGACACCCTGGTCGGCATGGACCGGATAGCCGAGCGCGCGCAGCCGCTCGACGTCGCGCCGTACCGTGCGCGGCGTCACCCCGAGCCGGGCGGCGAGCTCGGGGCCGGTCCAGACCTGACGTTGCTGCAGCAGCCCGAGCAGGGTGAGCACCCGCTCCGTCGTGCCCCGCTCGTTACCGCTCGCCACGTCCATGCCGCCCACTCTCTCAAAAGACAGTCGCCCACCAGATAGCGGACCGGTACTGTCCGCCAGGGCTGACACGGTGGCTCCATGGACGCAGACGAACCCGACTGGAACCGAACGTTGCGCGAGCAGTGGGAGGCCCACTGGAAACACCAGCTCCGAGCCCGGCTCGGCGGCCTCACCGACGACGAGTACTTCTGGTCGCCGGTACCGGACGCCTGGAGTGTGCGGCCGCGCGGCAGCTCGACGGCGCCCGTGCAGGCCGGCACCGGGGACTTCACGATCGACTTCGCCTTCCCCCAGCCGGTCCCGGCGGCCTTCACCACGATCGCCTGGCGACTCGGCCACGTCGTCGTCGGCGTGCTCGCCGCCCGCAACGCGGCGCACTTCGGCGCGCCGGCGGCGTCGTACGAGAACTGGGAGTACGCCGGCAGCGCGGCCACCGCCCTCGAACAGCTCGACACCCAGCTCGACGTCTGGCTGGCCGGGGTACGCGGCCTCGGAGACGACGGGCTGCGGGTCCCGGCCGGTGAGAAGGAGCCCTTCCCCGAGGCGCCCATGGCCGATCTGGTGCTGCACATCCACCGTGAGCTGATCCACCACCTGTCCGAGGTCTGTCTGCTGCGTGACCACTACCGGCACACGCATCCCGCCGCGAACGGAGCAACCCGATGAGCCGTCACGTCCAGGTCACCTTCGACGCCCACGACCCGCGGGCGCTGTCGTCCTTCTGGCGCGACGTACTGGGCTACGTCCACCCCGGCCCGCCCGGGGTGGACCTGCCCGAGGGCGCCGACCCGCTGGCGGCGTGGGAGGACTTCCTCGCGGGGGCCGGCGTACCGGAGGAGCTGCGCGACTCGAGATCGGCCATCGAGGACCCCGACGGGCACGGCCCACGAGTGTTCTTCCAGCGGGTGCCGGAGGGCAGGACCGCCAAGAATCGCGTCCACCTCGACGTCCGTGCGGCTCCCGGGCTGCGGGGAGAGGAGCGGATGGCGGCGCTGGAGGCCGAGTGCGACCGGCTCGTCGCGCTGGGAGCGACCCGGGTGCGTCGCCACGAGCCCGCTCCCCCGATGAGCGCCGGCTTCATCGTGATGACCGATCCGGAGGGCAACGAGTTCTGCCTGGACTGACGCGGCTCGCGCGCCGGCGCCGCGCGGCGCCGGCCGGACGCCCGGTTCACTCGGCGAGCGCGTCGGCGAGTTCCGTCGTGGCCCGCGCGATCTCCCCGTCCGGTTCCGCCAGCAGCGTCCGCAGGGCGCCGCTGCGGGCCCGGACCGCCTGCCGTGCCCGCCGCTCCCAGACCGCCGGGTTCTCCCGGTGGTTGAGGAGTTTGGGATAGACGGCGGCGACGGACTCCCACTGCCGGGCGTCGGCGATGCTCCTGAGCAGCTGGATGATCTGCGCCCGGCAAGTCACGTGCGGCAGTTGGGCGAGTTCCCACAGGAACGGGACCGTGGCGGCGGTCGCCTGTTCCACGACGAAGCCGTACTGGCAGATGCGCCCGCGCAGTTCGTCCAGCGCCGCCCGGGCGGTCCGGGCGTCGCCGCGGGCCACCCCGCGGAGCAACCGCGGGATGTCGGCGGCGGAGCCGGTGGAGTCCCTGATGTCGCTCCAGGGCACCTGCCCCAGGGCCGCGAGTGGCGTGGTGGCGGCCACGCCGGTCGGGGGGGTCGCGCGGTCGGTGCGCTGGGTGCTCGGCTGCTCCGTCGGTGCGGTGGGCATGACGTGGGGCCTTTCCGCGGCGGTCGTATGGGGGGACGGCGGCTCGGTGGGGGGCCGGAAGACGGGTGCGGGACTCACGGCCCGTGGGGCGCGGACGCGGGACGCGTCCGGCTCCCGGCGGGGCATGGTGCTCGACAGGGCGGTTCGTGCTCCGTGCGCGGACCCGGACGCGCCCGCCGGTCCGTCCACGTCACGACCGCCTCGGCCGTGACAGGCGTTCCGGTCGTCGGGCTCGCGGGTGAGCGCACGGCATCTCCCTGCTGTGACCTGACGCTTTGTCACTCACTGGCGTCTACCGCGAGGTTGACGCCCTCGCTATTATCCACCCTGTCAGCGTCCGCGTGCAATTGCACGCGAAATTTCTCGTGAATGTGCGCGGGAACCGCGTGGGTCCAGTCGGACACGGCCGGTCTCCGACCCGGTCCGGGCGGCCTCACGACGGAACGGGAACAGCAGGGAGAGTGCGGTGCCACCAGTGCGCAACGGAGTGCGGGCCAGCTCGTTGGAGGTCCGCTGGATCAAGAGCAGGCACAGCAACGCCGAGGGCAACTGCGTGGAGGTCGCGGCCCTGGCCGGCGGCGGCATCGCGGTACGCAACTCCCGCGATCCGGACGGCCCCGCGCTGGTCTACACGCCGGCGGAGGTGGCGGCGTTCCTGGCCGGCGCCAAGGACGGCGAGTTCGACCACCTGCTGTGACCGGTCCCGCGTGACCGCTCGCACGACCGCCCGACGTCACCGGCGGGGCGCGACCGCCCCGTGCCCGTCCGGAGCGGGCTCCGGAGCCGCGCGTCCGGCCGCCGCCCGGGCTCGGCCGGCCCGTCCGCCCCGGGCGCGACGGACCGCGCGACGGACTCACCGGCTCGCCCGAGGGGTACCCGGCGCGGCGGACCGGTACGATAGTGTAGGCCTCAAGTCTGCCGGTCCACTGGGGAGTCATGATGTCCGCCGAGCCGCATCGCCTCTCCCGCCTCGAGCCCTACCTCGACCGGTCCGAGCCGGCCCCCACACTGCTGAAGATGCTGGTCGGCGTCCAACTGGCGGGGTTCCGCGACGACGCCCGGATGTCCCAGGAGCAGGCGGCCCGCGAACTCGGCTTCAGCGCGGCGAAGTTGTCGCGCATCGAGTCGGGCAAGGGCCGCCGCCCTCCGGCCGAGGGAGACGTACGCGCCCTGCTGCGGCTGTACGGAACCGACGAGTACGAGTCCTCCGTCCTGCTCAAGCTGTTGCGGCGCGCCGGCGAGCCGGGCTGGTGGCAGCGTTACGACAAGCGGCTGATGCCCGAGTGGTTCGACCGGCTGGTCGGGTTGCAGGAGGCGGCAGCGGCGATCCGCACCTTCGAGATCCAGTACGTTCCCGGTCTGCTGCAGACCCCGGCCTACGCCCGGGCGGTGGTGGAGCGCGGCCTGCCGACCGCCTCCGCCGGTGAGGTGCAGCGCCGTGTCGAACTGCGCACCCGCCGCACCGAGTTGCTGACACGGCAGGACGCCCCGCAACTGTGGGCGGTCGTCGACGAATCGGTACTTCTGCGGGTGCTGGGCAGCCGGGAGGTCATGCGGGAACAGCTCGCGCGCCTGGTCGAGATGGCCCAGCGCCCCAACGTGACCGTGCAGATCGTGCCGTTGGACGCGACGAACGCGTCCGCGCCCGCCATACCCGTCACCTACCTCCGCTTCGGCGGACTCGACCTGCCCGACGTCGTCTACCTCGAGCACATCAGGAGTGCCAACTTCCTCGAGGACCGCGACGAGACCGAGGAGTACCGGGTCGCCCTGGACCGGCTCGCCGACGAGGCGCTGACTCCGGCGGAGTCCCTGGCGTTGCTGCGCAAGACCATGAAGGACCGCTACCCGGCGCCCTGAGCCCGCACCTTGACACGCTCTCCGGCACGGACGCGGCGGCCACCTCCACCTGCGGCCGCCGGAACCACTGTCGCTGGTCCCGGAGGGTCTTGCCGCCCCGGTGGCCGGTCCTAGCGCAGCACCCCCACACCGCCGTACTCCACCCACTCGTGAGTGAGCTGACGCGGCGCCACCTCCGTGTCCGGCCGCCAGGTGGACACCTCCACCAGCCCCGGATCGAGGATGTCCAGGCCCTCGAACCACTCGGCCACGTCCTTCTCCTGACGCACCCGGCCCCAATGGCCCTGGGTGGCCTGGTCCATGAAGTCCGTGACGAAGTCACGCACCTCGGCGTCCTCGCTGACCAGTTGGCACATGAGCATGACGCTGCCGGGCGCGAGCCGCTCCCGGACCCGCCGCACGAGTGCGAGCGGACCGTCGGTGTCACTGTCCGGGATGCAGTGGAAAACCGAGTTGAACAGCACGGCCACCGGCTGGGAGAGGTCGATGAGCCGTTCGGTGTCGGGGTGGGTGAGGATCCCGTCGGTGTCGCGCATGTCGGCGTGGACGACCGCGGTGCGCTCGTCCTGCTGGAGCAGGGCCCTGCCGTGGACCAGCACCATGGGGTCGTTGTCCACGTAGACCACGTGTGCCCGGGGGTCGACGCGCTGGGCCACCTGGTGGACGTTGTCCTGGGTGGGCAGGCCGGAGCCGTGGTCCAGGAACTGCCGTATGCCGTGTTCCTCGGCGAGCGTCCGCACGGCCCGCTGGAGGAAACGGCGGTTGTTCAGGGCCAGTCGGCGGGTGCTGGGGACGACCTTGTCGAGCTCCTCGCACGCCGCGCGGTCGGCCGCGTAGTTGTCCTTGCCGCCCAGGTAGTGGTCGTACATGCGTGCGGCGGTCGGCACCTTCTGGTCGATCGTCGTGGACAGCTGGTTCTCCGCAGGCACCGTTCCCCCAGATTCGCCGGATCCACCGGGCCGACCGCCCGGCCGGTCCGATGGAGATTACATCCTATGGAACTCCGATCAGCCCGAACCAGCCCAGGAGCAACGGGAGTTGGTGACTTCCCCGGGACCCGCCACGATCCTCACGAATCCTTCACGCCGGCGTGCCCATCAACGACGCGGTTCGGAGCACCCGCTCCCTGAACCGGACAAGGGGGCGTCGTGGTATTCGTCGCAGTGCTGTTGCTGCCGCTCGTGTCCGTGCTCCTCATGGTCATGGACCGCGTGGAGCAGCGTGTGTTCCGGTCCGCTGCCGAGCGGGGCCGGCACGCCGGGCACCGCAGGCACCTGCGGCTGATCCCGGGCGGCCGGCGGGACACCGGAACGGAGCCGGCGTACTCGCGCGAGGGCTCGCCGCAGGAACGGCGGCGAGCGGCCTGAGCCGTCGGACGTCCCGGCCCCGGGACGTCCGACGGTCCTCGGCGTCACGTCCCGCCGAGGCCGCCGCCGACCTCACGCGGCCTGGGCGCCCGCTTCCCGCGCCGCCGGGTCCGGGCATCCGATCCCCGTCCTCGCGCCCGCACGGTCCCGTCCCGCCCCCGCCTGTCCCGTCACCCGGCCGCCATGACACGCTCGGGCCTGACCGGCCCACCGGGGTCCGGTCCCACCGTGTCCGGCAAGTGGAGAGGCATCGGCATGCGCATCGGACTGCTCGGCACCGGCCCCTGGGCCCGGATGGTCCACGCTCCCGCCCTGAGCGGGCACGGCGAGCTGGACTTCGCCGGTGTCTGGGGGCGGCGTGCGGCGGCCGCCGGGGAACTCGCCGCGGAGCACGGCACGCGCGCCTACGACGACGTGGACGCGCTGTTCGCGGACGTGGACGCGGTCGCCGTCGCCCTGCCGCCGGACGTCCAGGCCGAGCTCGCGGTGCGCGCCGCGCACGCCGGGTGCCACCTGCTGCTCGACAAGCCACTGGCGGCCACGGCCGAGCGGGGCCGCGCCGTGGCCGAGGCCGTCCGGGAGACCGGGGTGGCCTCGGTGGTCTTCTTCACCACCCGGTTCCAGACCGGCCCGGAGTCCTGGATCACCGAGCAGGCGGGCCGGGGCGGGTGGTTCACGGCACGGGCCGAGTGGCTCGGCGCGGTCTTCGGCGGACAGAGCCCGTTCGCCGCCTCGCCGTGGCGGCGGGAGAAGGGCGCGCTGTGGGACGTGGGCCCGCACGCGCTGTCGGTGCTGCTGCCCGTCCTGGGCGACGTCCGGGCCGTGACCGCCGCCGCGCACGGCCCGGGGGACACCGTGCACGTCGTTCTCGACCACGTCGGCGGCGCCTCCAGCACCCTGACGCTGAGCCTCACCGCTCCCCCGGCGGCGGCCGGCGCCGTCGTGGAGCTGAGGGGCGAGGCCGGGGTGAGCGTCCTGCCGGACAGCACCGAGGCAGCGGTCTCCGCCTTCGCACGGGCGGCGGACGCGCTGCTCGCCACCGCCCGCGACGGACGCCCGCACCCGTGCGACGCCGCGTTCGCCCTGCGGGTCACCGAGATCCTCGCGGCGGCCGAGGCCGCCCTGTAGCCCCCTCGGCGCCCGCGGACCCGCGGGCGCCGAACGCGCGACCGGGGCCGGAAACCGACGCCGATGCCGAGCCGGAAGCCGACGCCGAGCCGGGATGCGCCGGATGGGGCCGGACCGGACCGGACCTGGCGGGGCGTCGCTCTCCGGACGGCGGCGGGCCGGGCGTCCGGCGTGCGGGACGGGTTCGAAGGGAGCAGCGTGGTGGTGTGCTGAAGCTGCCTGTCCCGGCGCCGCGCAGGGATCCCCACCGGCGGGGCTGGCTGCGCGGTGCGCCGCCGCCCCGCTGGGTGCGGGTGCTGCCGGTCGCGCTGGTCGCGGCCGTGTGCGTGGCCACGCTGGCCAGCCCCTACCCGCTCGACATCGGCTTCCTGCTGGGAGCCATTCCGCCGCTGGCCGTGCTGTCGTACGGGCCGCTGGCGACCGCGTTGCTGGGCTGCGTGGTGGTGGCCCTGCTGAGCGTGCCGGTCTTCCGTCTCGGCCACCCGGGCAACACCGACCTGGAGACGGTCTGCTTCGTCGCCGTGCTGAGCGTCCTGCTGTCCTTCGTGCGCAGCCGCCGCGACGCGCAGCTCGACCTCGAGCGCACGGTCGCCGAGGCCGCGCAGCGGGCGGTCGTCCCGCCGCTGCCCGAGCGGGTGGGACCGGTGTGCTGCGTGGGCCTCTACCGGGCCGCGCAGCGCGGGACGCTGGTGGGCGGGGACTTCTTCGACGTGCGGCGCGGCCCACAGGGCGTACGGGCGGTCATGGGAGATGTGCAGGGACACGGACTGGCGGCGGTGTCCACGGTCGCCGCGCTGCTGGGGAGCTTCCGGGAGGCGGTGCTCGACCGGCGGGATCTGACGGCGGTCGCCGGCGCCCTGGACCGCCGGCTGGTGGTGGACTCGGCCGAGGTGCGGCACGCGGAGCTGTTCGCGACCGCCGTGCTGCTGGAGTTCTCCGCCGACGCGCGCTCGGTGCGCGTGGTGACGTGCGGGCATCCGCCGCCGATCCTGCTGCGGGACGGGAAGGCCGCGGAGGTCGAGGTCGTACCGTGCACCCCGCTGGGGCTCGGCCTGTCCGACGGCGTCCCGCGGCAGGACGGGCGCACCGTGCTGCTGCGCCGCGACGACGTGCTGTTCCTGGCCTCCGACGGCGTCACCGAGGCCCGCGACGCCCAGGGCGCGTTCTACCCCCTGCTGGACCGGCTGCCCCGCATCGCCGACCACGACCCGGCCGCCCTCGCCGACCGCGTGCTGGCCGATCTCCTCGCGCACTGCGGGACCGTCCGCGACGACGTGACGATGCTCGTCCTGACGCCCTGCCCGCCGAACGGCCGCTGACTCGCGGCCCACGCCGGGGGGGTGGGCGGCGCGGCGAGCCGCCCGCGACGCGGACGCGCCCCGCCTCCGTGTGCGGGGAGGGCGGGTACGGCCGGGCGGGCACGGCCGCGACGTGTGCGCGCCGTGCCCGCCCGTGGGAGGGGAGTGGGCCGCGACTCAGACAGCCGTGGCGCACCCCGCGGCGCAGAGCTCGCCGTGCCCGGGGACCACGCAGCCGACGGGCGCGGGAGACGCCGGGCGCGCCACGGGCAGCGGCGCCCAGGCGACGGCGGCGGGCTCCGGGGGGACCGCGGCCACGGAGGCGCGGCGAGTGCGCCGGGCGCGCAGGACGGCGCCGGCGGCGATCGGGCCGGCGATGAGGACACCGCCGATCACCAGGGCCCCCCGGGCGCCCGCGACCTGCATCAGCAGCCCCAGCAGTGGCGGCCCGACCAGGCTCCAGCCGGTGCTCACGGTGCGCCACACGCCGAGGACCCGGCCCCGCAGGTGCGGCGGGGGGTCGGTCTGCAGGACCGTGGTGCCGGCGGTGTCGGAGACGGACTCCACCACGGCCATCGGGGCGACGAGCAGCAGCAGGACCCACAGGCTCGGCGACAGGCCGGCGCCGATCTGCAGCACGGCTCCGGTCGCGGCGAGCGCGCCGACCATGCGTACCGAGGGGCTGCGCAGGCGTCCGGCCAGCACCGCGCCGGCCACGCCGCCCACGGCCAGGACGGTGGAGACCGTGCCGAAGGCTCCGGCGGCGCCGCCCAGCGGGCCGGTGACCAGCACGGCGAGGGTCAGGGCGTAGTTGCGGCCGAAGACGCTGCTGATCGCGGTGATGCCGGCCAGGGCGACGAGCCGCGGGCGGCGCAGGAAGAAGGCGAGGCCCTCGCGTGCTCCGGTGCCGCGCCGCGCCGACGCGGGGGCGGGCGCCGCAGCGGGGGCGGCCGCGCGCGGCCGGACCGCCTCGGCCGGCCGTTGCCGTCCGGCGCCGGGGTGCGGGCGCAGGAAGGGGATCACCGCCGCGACCGCCAGGAAGGACAGGCCGTTCGCGGCGTACGCCGCGCCGGGGCCCCACAGGCCGACGACCACGCCGGCCAGGGCGGTGCCGCCCACGCGGCCGGCGCCGCTCACCATCGAGCCCAGCGCGATGGAGGAGGGCACGTTCTCGGGCGGCACGAGGTCGTTGCCGAGCAGCGCGCAGGCGGGCGCGTCGACGGTCGCGATCAGCCCGGTGACGGCCGCGAGCGCCATGAGGACCGGCACCGACAGGTGGTCGGTGAGGACCAGCGCCGCGGTGAGGAAGCCGACGAGGGCGAGCAGTGCCTGGCTGACCGTGGCGGTCAGCCGGCGCGGCCAGGCGTCGACGGCGGCTCCGCCGAGAAGGCCGAGCAGCAGGCCGGGCGCGGCCTGTGCGGACAGTGACAGACCGGTCGCGGCGGCGGATCCGGTGAGGTGCAGCACCAGCAGGTTCTGGGCGGTCAGCTGCATCCAGGTGCCCGCGTTGGACACCAGGTTGGCCGCCGACCACCAGCGCATGGCGGGGTGGCGCAGCGCCCGCCACGGGGCGCGGTCCTCCCCCGTCGCGGTCCGGCGGTCCGGACGGCGGAACGAGGGCGGGGACGGGCGGCGCCCCGCGGTCGCGGGCGGGGCCGGAGAGGCAGAGGAGGGTGAGGCCACGGAAGGTCGCTTTGCGTGAGGGGCCGAACGGCTTGCCGTGCTGTGCCGCCCTGGGCGGCTCGACGGTGAGACGTGGCCGGGCACAGCGGCTGCCCATCCTCACAGACGCCCTGGGCGAGTCGCTGTGCGACCGGTCTCCCACCGGCCGGCGCGCGCCTCAACCGGCTTACGGAGCACGGAGGTCGGCGGTGTGGTGGTGTTCCTCACAGGCGGGCGCGACCGGCGGCGCTGTGACCTGCGCCTCCTAGCCGGGCACGGGCGGGACCGGTCCCCCGTTCCGGTCCCGCCCGCGCGCGGCCCGCGGCTGCGCCCGCGGTCCGTCGAACCTACGTGTCATCCGGAGGCGTCGGTACCGCGCCGGTGCCCCTTCGGGCAGCGCGAGGGCTCAGCCGTGCACAGTTGAGTCCGCGATGCCCTCATTCGTGCCCGTCGAGGGCGGGCTGTTCGAGGTCGCCCACCACCAGATGGGCCAGGACGACCTCGTACAGGTCGCTGCCGACGGCGAGGAGCCGGCGTTCGAGGACGGGCTCCACGCCGCGTACGTGCTCCCGTACGGTCTGCGCGTGGACGCCGAGCAGGTGTGCGGCGCGTTCGGCGTTGCCTCCGGCGGCGATCCAGGCGCGCAGCGTCCCGCGCAGGTCCCGGGTGTCCGCCGCCAGCCTGCCGAGCAGTTCCTGCGCCCAGGTGCGCAGCGCCGGGCCGGCCAGCAGGTCGCGCAGGCGTGCGGCGGGGACCGGCGGCGCGGGGGCGGCGGCCGGCGCGGGGGCGAGGCCCGCCTGGGTGTTCAGGGCCAGGTGGACGGCGGCCCGGACGGTCAGATGCGAGAAGTCCGTGCCGAGGAGCCGTTCCGTCCGTTCCATCCGGGCGCGGACGGTGTTGCGGCTCACGCCGAGGATCCGCGCGGCGCTCACGGCGGTGAACTCCAGCCCCAGCCGCGTGGTGGCGACCAGCTCGGCGCGGGTGTGGTGGGGCAGGGTGTCCAGCGGCCGCAGCAGCCGGACCGACCAGGCGCGCAGGGCCTCGGTGTCCATCAGGCGTTCGGGATGGGTGCGCTCGGCGTACACGGCCGTGCCGTCCGGACGGACCCGGGCGAGCGCGAGGGCGCTCACGGCCTGCCCGTAGGCCGTCGCGGTCCGCGCCAGGCCCTGCCGGGTGCTGCCGCCGAGGTACGTGTGCGGGCGTTCGCCGACCAGCGAGCGCAGGGCCCGGCCGGCGCCGTCCGCGGGGGCGACGACGATGACGTGGCCGTCCACCGCCGGGCAGCGTACGACCAGGGCCCGGTGGCCGGTGGCCGCCAGGCACTCGGCGGTCAGCCGCTCGCGTTCGTCGCGGTGGGTCTCCACGACGTAGACGGTGGCGGTGTCCGTGTCGAGCAGCCCGGGCCACAGACCGGCGGCCACCCGCCGGGCCGAGACGGTGTCCTCCACCATGAGCAGTTGCAGGATCGCCAGCCGCAGTGCGGACGTGGCCCGTTCGAGCCGGCGTCCGGCCGCGCCGGTCTCGTGGGCCCGCAGCAGCAGTTCGACCACGCCGACGGTGCGGCTCAGCATCTCGGCGGCCTGCCGGTCGAAGGGGGCGGCGCGGGCGACGGCCAGCACCCCGGCCGGGGGCGCGTGCGGGCCTCCCACGCGCACCAGGTGGACGTGGCGGTCCCGGTCCTGGAACGCCGCGGAGGCGAACCGGCCGGCGAGGACGTCCGCGACCAGGTCGTCCGCCGAGGGCACGGGCTCGCCGGCGACAAGGGCGCCGGCGCCGTCCAGGAGGCAGGCGGTGCCGTGCGCCGCGCCGGCGAGCCAGGCCACCACCTTGCGCACGTCCCATCCGGTCGGCCGCAGTTGGTCGAGGAGTTCCTCCGCCCATGTCGCCGGCCCGATCCCCCGGCCGTGCGCCGGGAAGGCCCCATCCTCTCGGCCGGCCATGTCGGCCCTCTCCTCCCGCTCCTCGAACACCGCGATGACCTCGGTGTTTCCGGCGGGGACGTTACCAGTGGCGGTCGCCGCCGAGGCGGGCCGGGCACTCGCCGTCCTCCCCGGCCCGGCGGGCGAGGCCGGCGGCTTCGCCGACGGGTCACGGGGGGAGGTGAGCGGCCGGCGAAGCCGCGCGTCGGGGGCCGGGGGGACAGCTCCCGACGCTGCACAGCTCTGGTTCCCCGGGATCGGCCGGGTATGCCCGTCGAATCGTGACCGGTTTCGCGCGGGGGCCGTCGGCGCGCTCCCGGGCGGCGCGACCGGGGGTGCGCCCGGCACGCCGAGCGGAGGTCCGCTCGCAGCCTGCGCGGCGCGCGCCGGGTGCGCGGCATAGGCTCGGTGGATGGCGAAGTACTTCGACGTGCACCCGGACAACCCCCAGCCGCGCGCCCTCCGTCAGGTCGTGGAGGGCCTGCGCGAGGACGCGTTGATCGCGTATCCGACCGACTCCTGCTACGCCCTGGGCTGCCGGCTGGGCAGCCGGGACGGCATCGACCGGATCCGTGCGATCCGCCGCCTGGACGACCGGCACCACTTCACGCTGGTGTGCGAGGACTTCGCGCAGCTCGGCCAATTCGTGCGGATCGACAACGACGTGTTCCGCGCGATCAAGGCGTCCACGCCCGGCAGTTACACCTTCATCCTCCCGGCCACGCGGGAGGTGCCGCGCATGTTGCAGCATCCGAAGAAGAAGACGGTGGGGGTGCGCATCCCCGACCACGTGGTCGCCCGGGCGCTGGTTGCGGAACTCGGTGAACCGCTGCTGTCCAGCACCCTGCTGCTGCCCGACGAGGAGGAGCCGATGACGCAGGGCTGGGAGATCAAGGACCGGCTCGACCACGTGCTGGACGCGGTCGTCGACTCGGGTGACTGCGGCACCGAGCCCACCACGGTCGTCGACTTCTCCGGCGGGGAGGCCGAGATCGTGCGCCGGGGAGCGGGCGACACCTCGCGCTTCGAGTGAGGGACCGGTCCGGAGCCGGTTGCGCACCTCGCGGCGGGCGCCCGCCGTGAGATGCGCAACCGGCTCGGCGCACGGTTCCACGCGGGCGGCACGGACGCGTGGTACCGGGAGGCCGGCGAACGGCACCGGACGGCGCCGCCGGACCTTCCGCGGCGCGCCCTGTGAGGCCGCCTGGGCTCAGTAGCCGTACCACGCGGGGGAGTTGGCGCGACCCGCCTCGTGCGGGGGCCGACTGCGTTGTTACGGTGCACCGCGTGTCTGACTCCTCACGCGATACCGTCGAAGGCGCCGGCTGGAGCTCCGCCGAACGCGGCGCCTACCGGCAGCTCCTGCCCGGCCGGGTCGAGAAGCTGTCGTGGCTGAACCCCCGGACGCTGTGGGCCGCCCGCAACGGCGTGGCCGCGTCCTGGTTCGGGGACCCCACCGGCCGCACCCGCAGCCGCTGGGTGGCCCAGCGGGCGGCGGCCGGCGCCCCGGCCGACAAGGTGATCCGCCGCCCGGAGACGGACGACTTCTCCTTCATGGTCATCGGTGACCCCGGGGAGGGCGACGAGTCCCAGTACGCCGTCGTCCCCGGGTTCCTGAGAGCCGGTCGGGGCACGTCCTTCGCCGTGATAGCCAGTGACGTGATCTATCCGGTGGGCAGCACGGACGACTACGGCACCAAGTTCTTCCGTCCCTACCAGGACTACCCGGCGCCGGTCTACGCCGTGCCCGGCAACCACGACTGGTACGAGGACCTCGGCGGTTTCATGCGCGTCTTCTGCGACGACGCGCCGCCGCTGCCGCCGGAGCCCGCGCCCCGCCCGCTGAGCGGCGCCTGGTGGCGTGCGCTGCTGTGGCACCGGCCGCGGCCGGCCGACGAGCGGGCTCTGGCCGAGGCGCGGAAGCTGAGGTCGGCTCCGGAGCAACAGGCCGTCCAGCCGGGTCCGTACTGGGCGATCGACGCCGGGCCGGTGCGGATCGTCGGCATCGACACCGGACTGCTCGGCACGCTCGACGCCGAGCAGGGAGAGTGGCTGCGGGAGGTCTCCAAGGGGCCCCGCCCGAAGATCCTCGTGACCGGTTCCCCGCTGTACGTCGACGGCGAGCACCACCCCTGCGCCATCGAGGGCGGCGGCACCGTCGACGACGTCGTCCGCGACCCGGCCCACCACTACGTGGCGGCGATCGGCGGCGACATCCACAACTACCAGCGCTATCCGGTGGACGTGGGCGGACGCACCATCCAGTACGTCGTCTCCGGGGGCGGCGGCGCGTTCATGCACGCCACCCACACCATCCCGCGCGTGTCGGTCGCGAACGTCACGGAGAGCGACTTCCGCTGCTATCCGCTGCGCGGCGACTCACTCGCGTTCTACAGCGGCCTCTACGGCCGCCGGCTGCGGCTGCCCCGCTTCTTCGCGCTCACCGAGGCGGAGGCGATGGCAGTCGTCGCCGAACGGCTCGGCGTCCCGCCCGTGCGCGACCCCGGCGGTCCCGTCCGTGTCACCCGGCGCATGCGCCTGGTCGCGAGCCTGCTCGGGGCCGGCCGCCGTCCGGAACGCCGGCGCCGCCTCCGCCTCCCGGTGCGCAAGGTCTACACCCAGCTCTTCTCCCCCGGTTCGGCCACCTACAGCCCGCCGTTCTTCAAGTCGTTCCTGCGGCTGGACGTCACCGCCGAGGCGGTGCGGCTGCGCTGCTTCGCGGCCACGGGGAACCGGGCACAGGAGGTCGAGCCGCCGGTCGAGGACGAGGTGACCATTCCCCTCGCCCGACCGGCGGGTGTCACCAGCGGTCCGGCGCGCTGCCCGTGATCGGGGTGGACGGCCTGCCGTCCACCCCGGCCGGCACCTCGCCGCGGAGCATCACCCGGTGCATGACCCGCGGGAAGCCGAGGTGGGCGCTGTCGCCGGGAGCCAGGTGAATGGTGGCCCGGTTGTCCCAGAAGGCCACGCTGCCGGGCTCCCAGCGGAACCGGACCGTGTACTCGGGCCGGACGGCCTGCTCCAGCAGCATCTCCAGGATCGCCGCGCTCTCGGCGCGGGAGACTCCCTCGATCCGCTCGACGTAGTAGCCGTTGACGAACAGCACCCGCTCCCCCGTCTCGGGGTGGACGCGCACCAGCGGGTGCACGGTGGCGATCTGATGGTCCAGCAGGTGACGGACGTAGGCGTCGTCGCCGGGGCGCGGCTGGTAGCCGACGCCGAGCCGGTGCTCGGCGCGCAGGGCGTCGACGAAGGCGCGCACCGGGGCCGACAGCCCGGCGTAGGCGGCGGCCAGGTTGGACCAGGTGGTGTCGCCGCCGTACGGCGGAACGGCCTCGGCGCGCAGGATCGTCGCGGCGGGCGGGTCGACGCGGGCGCCGTGGTCGCAGTGCCAGCCGCGCAGCAGTGTGTGCCTGCGGCGCCGCAGCCACTCCTCGTGGTCCATGCCGAACCGGCCGCCCAGTTCCAGCCGGTCGGCGGTGGTCTCCACCTCCGGGACGTCCCGCGGCGACGCGCCGCCCCGCCGCCTCGGGACCACGGGTGTGCCGAAACGGCGCGCGAAGGCGACGTGCCGCTCGTGGTCCAGCCGTTGCCCGCGGAAGAACACCACCTTCCAGCGCAGCACCGCCGCGCGGATCTCCGCCACCACGGCGTCGTCCAGTTCCCCGGCCAGATCCACTCCGTCGATCTCCGCTCCGATGTGCCCGGCGACGGGCCTCACCTCGATCCCGCCGGCCGGCCGGTCGTCTCCCGCCGTCGATCCCGCTCCTCGGCGTCCCGTGCCCGTCGTCATCCGCGCTCCGATGGTCGTCGCTTCGGTGGTCCGCTGCGTCGTGCGTGACTTCCAAAGGGATCGTGGCAGCGATTCACGTCCGGGGCGACAGCGCCCCCGTCGCCGCCGTGCCGGCGGGCCTCTCCCCGCGCCCCGTCCGCGTCGGCCCCCGTCCCCGGGGTACCCGGGCGCGAAGCACGCGCGGCGACGGAAGGAGGCCCGCGGTGGGCGCGGAGGACCGGCTGCGGGAGTACCGCGGCAAGCGCGACTTCGGACGGACCCGGGAGCCGTCGGGGCGGCGGGCCCCGGCCGGCGCCGGGCCCCGGTTCGTGGTGCAGATCCACGACGCGCGCAGGATGCACTTCGACTTCCGGCTCCAGGTCGACGACGTGCTGAAGTCCTGGTCGGTGCCCAAGGGTCCGTCGGACGACCCGCACGACAAGCGGCTCGCGGTGCCCACCGAGGACCATCCGCTGGAGTACGAGCACTTCGAGGGGGTGATCCCGGCGGGCGAGTACGGCGGCGGCACGGTGATCGTCTGGGACCGGGGCACCTACGAACCGCTGAGCCACGACCGCGGGGGGCGGCCCGTCGCCTTCGCCGAGTCGCTGGAGCGCGGGCACGCGACGTTCCGGCTGCACGGGTCGAAACTGCACGGCGAGTACGCCCTCACCCGCTTCCGGGGCGGCCGGGGCGACGACGCGGAGGAGGCCTGGCTGCTCGTGCGCAAGGGGCCGGGCCGGACGGGCGGGCACGGCACCCCCGACCCGCGCCGGGCCCGCTCGGTGCGCACCGGCCGGACCCTCGCCCAGGTCGCCGCGGAGGGCGGCGAGGAGTGAACCCGCCGGGGGCTCTCCGCCGCCTCTGAGCCGGGCGGAGAGCCCCCGGCGGACGAGCGGCCGCCGCCCGCACCGGATCGTCCTGCCCGTCCCGTCCGACCCGGCGCACTCCCCCGTGGGCGTCCGCGGCCCCTCACCGGGCCGTCACGACCCGCTCTTCGCGCTCCTGGCGACGCCGCGGGCCCACAGCACCAGGGGCACCTGAAGGGGCAGCCGGCCGAGGGCCGCCGCCTTCTGCGGGGCGGGGCGGTCGCGCCAGTCCACCGCCATCTTCACGTTGGCCGGGAAGACACCGGCGAAGAAGGCGGCCGTCGCCAGCGCGGCCGCCTTGCGGGTGCGGGGCAGGGCGACGCCCGCGGCCAGCGCGAGTTCGGCGGCGCCGCTCGCGTAGGTCCAGGTGCGGGGGGAGCCCGGCAGGGCGCGCGGGACGATCGCGTCGAACTGCCGGGGTGATGCGAAGTGGGCGACGCCCGCCGCGGCCAGCAGGCCGGCGAGCAGCAGGGACGAGCGTTCGGACCGGGACACGGTTCCTCCTCCGATGATCTGCGGCGCGAAATCCTACTGGACGGTAGGTACGGCCGGGGCGGCATCCGTTCGGAGGAAAACGGTCCGGCGCGGGCTTGGCCGCGGGACGGTGCGTCGAGACCTCAGCCGTGACCCTGCCGCTCATCCCGCCCATGCTCGCCACGCCCGGCGCCCTGCCGCCGGCCGCGCAGGACGCGCGCTGGGCGTACGAGACGAAGCAGGACGGCCAGCGGGTGGTGGCCTATCTGGCGGGCGACGGCTCCGTGCTGCTGCGGGCCCGTTCGGGCGAGGACATCACGGCCGCCTATCCGGAGCTGGGGCCGCTCGGCCCGGTCCTCGGCGCCACGCCCGCCGTCCTGGACGGCGAGATCCTGGCCCTGGACGCCGAGGGCCGGGCGAGTTTCCAGCTCCTCCAGGGCCGGATGGGCCTGGCGCACTCCCCCGCGCTCGCCGCCCGGCGGGCGGCGCGGGTCCCCGTCCACGTCGTGCTGTTCGACGTGCTGCACCTCGGGACGGACTCACTGCTCGCGCTGCCCTACGTCCGTCGCCGGGAGCGGCTGGAGGCGCTCGGTCTCGACGGGCCGTACTGGTCGACGCCGCGGGCCATCGTGGGCCACGGCGCTAAGGCCCTGGCCGCCACCCGCGAGCACGGCCTGGAGGGCCTGGTCTGCAAGCGGCTGGACTCGGTGTACGAGCCGGGGGTGCGGTCCCGGGCCTGGATCAAGATCCGCAACATGGTCAGCGAGGACGTCGTCGTCGGCGGCTGGCTGCCCGGCAGAGGCCGGCTGACCGGGCTGCCGGGCGCCGTGCTGGTGGGCCAGTACGGGGGTGGACGGCTGCGCTGTGTCGGAAGCGTCGGCACCGGCTGGAGCGAGGCCGAGCGCTCCGAGCTCGCCGGGCTGCTCGCGGCCCTGGCGACCGACGTGTGCCCGTTCGACCCCGTACCGGCGGCGCGCGGGGCCCACTGGGTGCTGCCCCGGCTGGTCGGCGAGGTGCGCTACAGCGTCCGCACCCGGGCGGGCATGCTGCGCCAGCCGTCGTGGCTGCGGCTGCGCCCGGACCTCGCTCCCGAGGAGTCGGCGGCACGACTGCCCGACGACGACACGCCGGTGTGAGCGCCGGCCGGGCACGGGGTGTGGCGGAGTCCGCGCGGTACGGGTGTGCGTCGCCGGGGCCGTCGGCGAAGGTCTATCGTGTCCCGCATGCCGGTGCCCGAACTGATCCGTATCGTCTCCCGTGACTCGCCCATGGCGCTCGCCCAGGTGGAGCGGGTCCGCGCCGAGCTGGCCGCCCTGCATCCCGGTGTGCGCACCGAGGTGGTCCCGGTGAAGACCACCGGCGACAAGTGGCTGGGCGACCTGTCGAAGGTCGAGGGCAAGGGGGCGTTCACCAAGGAGGTGGACGCCGCGCTGCTGGCCGGTGAGGCGGATCTCGCCGTGCACTGCCTGAAGGACGTGCCCGCCGACCGGCCGCTGCCCGCGGGCACCACCTTCGCCGCGTTGCTCAAGCGGGACGACATCCGCGACGCGCTCGTCCACCCCGGCGGACTCACCCTCGACGAGCTTCCGGCGGGCACCCGGATCGGCACCTCCGCGGTGCGCCGGATCGCCCAGCTCGCCGCGACCCACCCGCACCTGACCTGCGTGCCGTTCCGCGGCAACGCCAACCGGCGGCTGGAGAAACTGGCGGCCGGCGAGGCGGACGCGCTGCTGCTGGCCGCGTCCGGTCTGGAGCGCATCGGGCGGCAGGACGTGATCAGCGAGGTGCTGTCCACCGACACGATGATGCCGCCCATCGGCGCGGGCATCCTCGCCCTGCAGTGCCGCGAGGGCGACGACGATCTCATCGAGGCGGTCAGCGCTCTCGGCGACGGCGACACCCATCGCGCGGCCGACGCGGAGCGCATGTTCCTGCACGTCCTCCAGGGACACTGCAACAGCCCGATCGCCGGGTACGCGCAGGTCGACCGGAGCGGGGAGCTGTCCCTGCGGGCGTGCGTGTTCACCCCCGACGGCAAGGTCCGGCTGAACGCCCACGAGTGGGCCGGCCGCCTGGACGCCGCGACGCTCGGCACGTCGGTCGCCGTGGCCCTGCTGCGCCAGGGCGCCCGCGAGATCATCGACGGCATCCCGCACTGAGCCACGGCCACGCGCCGTCGCGGTAGGCCCGGCCCCGTCGTCCGGGCCATCACCCGGTCGGCCGAGCACCCGCGGAGCGGCCTGCCCCGCCACCGGGAGAACGGGCCGTGCGGCAAAGGCGTGTCAGCCGGGGCCGCGGGGTGCCACCGCCGCGTCCGGGCGGCGCGGGCCGTATCAGCCGGCGGCGCCCGGTCCGGCCTGGTCGCGCAGGAAGTTGCTGATCTGGTGCGCCAGCCCGCCCTGGGCACCGCAGCAGGAGGCGCCCGCGCCGACGGACCCCTCGTGCACACCGATACCGCCGGACCACAGCCGGCGGCCGGTCCACTCGTCGTCGACGCGGAGCTGGACCTGGACGTCGACCTGGGAGAGGGAGGCCTCCGGGGCCGCCGCGTACAGCACGGCCGTGGCCCGGCGCAGCGGATGGACGTCGTAGCCCTCGATGAACTGCGAGTTGCGCCAGTCGACGAAGGCGCCCTCGCCGTCCGGGCCGATCCGCACGTCGATCTGGCCGTCCTCGAGGTGGATGCCGAAGGGCCCCGAGCCTCGGTTCTCGACGGTGACCCGGAGGCGGAAGTACGTCAGCCCTTCGGCGGCGTCGTCGCGTCCGCGCGGCGGCTCCGCCTGCTCCAGACGGTGGACGCGGACACGCAGGCCGGCATGCTCGTCGTACTCGTGCCAGTCCCCGACCACGTTCGGCTCGTACACAATGCAACCTCTCGACTTCAGAGCTGCTTCCTATCTGTGTGCCGAGCGCACTGTCAAATGCACGGAATGCGCCGTGTCCTGGGAATTCTGCTCCTTTGATCGATGATCAAGCCCTGCGCTGGAACTATCCGCGATCCGGGCCTTTCGGCGCCCCTCTCGGGCGTGCCGCACATCACGTCGGGCGCCGCCCGCGACAGGGCGGCCGACCCGTCACGCCGGCGGGCCGGCGGGCGGCCGCCCGGGTCACCGGGCCAGCCGGCCCAGCAGACCGGAGGCGGCCGTGACACCGAGCGCCGCCGCCACCGCCAGCACCGCGAAATCGGCGGCGAGGTGCGCCGGGGTGCCGAGCAGCAGGCCGCGCAGGGCGTCGACCTGGTAGCTGAGCGGGTTGACCCTGCTGACGGCCTGGAGCCAGCCGGGCATCACGGCAACGGGATACAGGGCGTTGGAGCCGAAGAACAGCGGCATCGTGACCGCCTGGCCGATGCCCATCAGCCGGTCGCGGCTGAGCACGATGCCGGCGATGGTCATGGACAGGCAGGAGAAGAACGCGGAGCCGAGGATCACCGCGGCGGCGACGCCGAGCAGCCGCAGCGGGTTCCAGGTCAGCGCCACGCCGAGCAGGGCGGCGATGAGGACGACCACGACGGCCTGGATCAGCGACTTCACTCCGGCCGCGAACGCCTTCCCGGTGACCAGGGCCGAGCGCGGGGTCGGGGTGACCAGCAGCTTGTCGAGGACGCCTGCGTCCCGCTCCCAGATGATCTGGATGCCGTAGAAGATGGCGATGAACATGGCGGACTGGGCGATGACGCCGGGGGCCATGAAGTCGATGTACGGCGTGCCGCCGGTGGGGATCGCCCGGATGCGGGTGAACGTCTGACCGAAGATCAGCAGCCACAGGGCGGGCTGGACGGCCCGGGTGTAGAGCTCGGTGCGGTCGTGGCGCAGCTTCTGCAGTTCGACCGCGCACATGGCGACGACCCGGGCGGGCGGCAACCGCCAGCCGGCGCGGGGCCGCGGCGGCTGCACCAGGAGGCCGATGCCGCCCGCGAGGCCGGGGTCAGCCGACCCGGTGGGCGGTGCGGCGGGTGCTTCGGACATCGCGGAAATCTCCTGACGTGCTCTCCAGGCCGCTGCCGGCCACGTCACGGAAGACGTCCTCCAGCGTGGGGGGCGTCTGCGCGTCGGGGCCGCCCCGGGCACGGCGCCGTTCGCCGAGTCCCCGGCGCAGCTCGGCCGGGGTGCCGAGGGCCCGGATGCGGCCTCGGTGCATCAGGCCGACCCGGTCGCAGTACTGGTCGGCCTCGTCCATGTAGTGGGTGGTGACGAGCACCGTCATCCCGGTGGCGGTGCGTACGGCGTTGATGTGCTCCCACACGCCGGTGCGGGCGATCGGGTCCAGGCCGATCGTCGGCTCGTCGAGGATCAGCAGGCGGGGCGCGCTGACCAGGGCCTGAGCCAGTTCCAGGCGGCGGATCATGCCGCCGGAGTACGTCTTCGCCAGCCGGTCGGCGGCCTCCGTGAGGTCGACCGCGGCCAGTGCCTGGGCGACCCGGGCGGCCCGTTCGCGGCGCGGGACGTCGAAGACGCGGGCGAACAGCGTGACGTTCTCCCGGCCGGTGAGGGCGGCGTCGGCGGACAGCTGCTGGGGCACGTAGCCCAGCAGGCGGCGTACCGCCATCCGGTCGTCGGCCGGGTCGTGGCCGAAGACCCGGACCATGCCCGAGGGGACCGGCAGGAGGGTGGTGACACAGCGGATCGCCGTGGTCTTCCCGGCGCCGTTGGGACCGAGCAGCCCGAACACCTCGCCCTGTCGCACGGACAGGTCGAGGCCGTCGACGGCCTTCGTCCCGCCGAAGGAGTACGCGAGCCCGGTGCAGGTGACGGCGGAGCGAGCCGGGTCGGCGGTGCCGGGGGCCGGGCCGGCGGTGGTCTCGGCGGGATCCGGGGTCATGGTCTGTCGGCCTCCTCGTGCAGGTTCTCGGCGAGCCTGCGCAGGGCGGGGACCGCCGCGCGCAGGGCGTCCCGGTCGGCCCGGCCGAGCCGGTCCAGCTGACGCCGGACGAGGGCCGCGCGCCGCTCGCGCCAGTCGCGCAGTCGCGCCCCGGCCGCCTCGGTGAGCAGCAGGCGGGCGGCCCGCCGGTCCGCCGGGTCCGTCTCCCGGACCAGCTGGCCGTCCCGGACCAGCTGGTTGACCAGTGTCGAGACGGAGTTGCCCGCGAGACGCAGTTCCCTGGCGGCCTCGGAGACGCCGATGCCGGGCCGGGACTCCACCAGGCGCAGCAGTTCCACCTCGGCGCCGCGCAGCCGCCCCACGGTGAGGCCGGCGCGCAGCCTGCGGCGGATCAGCCGCTGCACGCCGACGAGTGCGTCGGCCAGCTCCTCGGCATGGGTCTCGTCCGTCCCGGTCTCCGGCTCCACGCTCCGAAGGTACCTCTGTAGCAGAGGTATCCATTCCAAGAGCAGGTCAAGAACTCCCGCACGGAAGGCCGGCCGGGCCCGGCGAAGCACGCCCGGGCCCGGCCTGTCCCGGCGATCGAAATGCACGGCATTTACCGCGCGGTGGCAATTCATCGACCACTGGCCGACAATTGAGATTCATGCGGTCTCGAACCGTCACCGCGTTACCGGAATTTTTTTCAGATCGCCGACTTCGGGATTCCGCAATCAAGTGCTTCGGACCGGAGGCACGTCCGTGGGAGCCGGCGCGCCGGGGCCCCGACGTATCCCCCCGAGGGCCCGTGCCCGCCTCCCGTGGTGTCCGCCCATGCAGCACCTGCTGAGGGAGGCGCAGCGTATGCGTACCACCGGCAGAACCAAGGCCCACCCGCACGACGACGCCCCCGACACCGCGGCGGCGTTCGAGCGGCTCGCGGCACTGTCCGACGGTCCCGAGCGCAAGGCGCTCAGGGACGAGCTGGTCCAGGTGTGGCTGCCCATGGCCGAGCGGATCGCGGTCCGCTTCCGCGGGCGCGGCGAGGCCCTGGAGGACCTGTACCAGGTCGCGGCGCTCGGTCTGGTCAAGGCCGTCGACCACTACGATCCGGCGCGCGGCTACGCCTTCGAGGCGTACGCGGTGCCGACCGTGACCGGCGAGATCAAGCGGCACTTCCGGGACCACATGTGGACGCTGCACGTGCCGCGCCGGGTCCAGGACCTGCGCAACCGGGTGCGGCGGGCCGCGAAGGAGCTGGCCCAGACGACGCCGGGCCGGCCGCCGACCGTCGCCGAGATAGCCGAGTACACGCAGCTGAGCGTGAGCGACGTCCGCACCGGCATGGAGGCCCTGGACTGCTTCGCCGCGCTGTCGCTGGAGGCCGAGGTCCCCGGCACCGACGGTTACGCGCTCGGCGACGGCCTGGGCGAGGCCGATCCGCGCTACGACCTCGTGGTGGACCGGGTGGCGGTCAGGCCCTGCCTGGAGGCGCTGCCGGAACGCGAGCGCATGATCCTCTACCTTCGCTTCTTCCGCGGGATGACGCAGAGCCGGATCGCGCAGCAGCTCGGCATCTCGCAGATGCACGTCTCGCGGCTGCTCAGCGGCTGCTTCGCCCAGCTCCGCGAGGAGCTGCTCGCCGAGACGGGCTGACCCGGCCGGGCCGGCCCGCGCCGGACCCGGCCTGGAGCCGGCGCGGGCCGGTCGCCGTTTCGGGGGCATCCGGAGGGTACTCGGCAGGCGCCCTCGGGGGTTCCGGCCGGACACTGATGTGAGGCCGGTGACCGCCGGCCGACGAGACCAGGACGTGCCAATGAACCACGACACGAGACCCTCCCCGCCTACGACCGCCGGCCCTTCCACGCGCACGGTGTGCGGGGCGCCCTGCTGGGTCAGCCTGACCAGCCGCGACCTTCAGGCCACGGAGGAGTTCTACCGGGCCGTGCTGGGCTGGGAGTGGCGCTCGGCCAAGCTCGGCGACCGCTTCCGCATCGCGCTCGTCGACGGCGCGCCGGTCGCGGGGATCGCGGCGGTGGCCTCCATGTGGCAGATGGCTGTGGCCTGGACGCCGTACTTCGCCGTGCCGAGCGCCGACGACGCCGTCTCCCGGGTGCAGGAGCGCGGCGGCACCGCGGCGGTCGGTCCCATCTCGCTGCCGCCCGGCCGGGCCGCCCTGCTGGCCGACCGGGACGGCGCCACCTTCGGCATCTGGGAGGGCGAGCTCTTCACCGACTGGGAGACCTGGCGCAAGGCGGCGCCGGCCTTCATCCGGCTGCACACCCGCGACGCCTTCGACGCCGCCATCTTCTACGGCGAGGTCCTGGACTGGGCCTCGGAGCGGCCGGGCTGCGTCGAGGTGCGCTACGAGGGCGACGAGGTCGTGCTGCGCAGCCACGGCGAGATCGTGGCGCGCATCGAGTCGGGGGCGCTGGGGGCGGCGCCGGACCCCACGATCCGGCCGCACTGGCAGATCCACTTCCGGGTCGCCGACGTCGCCGCCTGCTGCCGGGCGGCCGAGCGCCACGGCGGCAGCGTGCTGCGGGAGGGTTCCGAGGAGGCGGTACTGCGCGACGCCGACGGGGCGCAGTTCACGGTGACGTCCCGCAGCGAAGCCTGAACCCGGCGAGCGAAGCCTGGAGCCCCGGGCCCGCTGACCCTCCGGCCGTCCTCCTGTCGTCACCCGGCCGTTCTCGGCGGACGGGAGAGGAGGACCAGGCTGCGGGGCTCCAGGCGGAGGTCGCCGCGGGGCTTGTGTTCCGACTCGCCCGGGGGGCCCTGCGGTTCGGCGGTGTCCAGGACGGTCGTCCAGCGGTCGCCGTAGGCGGGGCCGGGCAGCCGGAAGCCGACCGGTTCCCAGTAGCCGTTGAGCAGCAGCAGGAACGAGTCGTCGACCACGGGCCGGCCCCGCGGGTCGGGCTCCGCGATCGCGTCGCCGTTGAGGAAGACCATCAACGAGTGCGCGTCGGAGCGCCGCCAGTCCTCCTCGGCCATCTCGTGGCCGTCCGGCAGCAGCCACACCAGGTCGGGCAGCGGCTGGTCGTCACGGGTCGCCGTCTCGCCCCGGAAGAAGCGGCGGCGGCGCAGCACGGGGTGGGCGGTGCGCAGTCCGATGACGTACCGGGTGAAGTCCGTGAGTTCCCGCTGCTCGTCGGTGAGCCGCCAGTCGATCCAGGAGACCTCGTTGTCCTGGCAGTAGGCGTTGTTGTTGCCGCGCTGGGTGCGGCCGAGTTCGTCGCCGTGACAGATCATCGGGATGCCCTGGGAGAGCAGCAGCGTGGCGAGGAAGTTGCGCTGCTGGCGGGCGCGCAGCGCCAGGACGGCGGGGTCCCTGGTGTCCCCCTCGGCGCCGCAGTTCCAGGACCGGTTGTCGTTCTCGCCGTCCCGGTCGCCCTCGCCGTTGGCCTCGTTGTGCTTGTCGTTGTACGAGACCAGGTCGCGCAGGGTGAAACCGTCGTGCGCGGTCACGAAGTTGACGCTGGCGCGCGGGCGGCGCCGGTTGTGGGCGTAGAGGTCGGCGGAGCCGGTCAGCCGGGAGGCGAAGTCGCCCAGCGTGTGCTCCTCGCCGCGCCAGAAGTCCCGTACCGCGTCCCGGTACAGGCCGTTCCACTCCGACCACAGCGGCGGGAAGTTGCCCACCTGGTAGCCGCCCTCGCCGACGTCCCAGGGCTCGGCGATCAGCTTGACCCTGCTGATCACCGGGTCCTGCTGGATCAGGTCGAAGAACGCCGACAGCCGGTCCACCTCGTGGAACTGCCGGGCCAGGGTGGCCGCGAGGTCGAAGCGGAAGCCGTCGACGTGCATCTCGGTGACCCAGTAGCGCAGCGAGTCCATGATCAGCTGCAGCACGTAGGGGTGCCGCATCAGCAGGCTGTTGCCGGTTCCGGTGGTGTCGTAGTAGTGCGCCCAGTCGCCGTCCACGAGCCGGTAGTACGAGGAGTTGTCGATCCCCCGGAAGGACAGCGTCGGGCCCTTCTGGTTGCCCTCGGCGGTGTGGTTGTAGACCACGTCGAGGATCACCTCGAGGCCGGCCGCGTGCAGCGCCTTGACCATCGTCTTGAACTCGGCGACCTGCTGACCGCGCGTGCCGCGGGCGGCGTACTCGTTGTGCGGTGCGAAGAAGCCGATGGTGTTGTAGCCCCAGTAGTTGGTGAGGCCCCGGCCCTGGAGCACCCCGTCGTGCACGAACTGGTGCACCGGCATCAGCTCGACGGCCGTCACGCCCAGCGAGGTCAGGTGCTCGATCACCGCGGGGTGGGCCAGCCCTGCGTAGGTGCCGCGCAGTTCGGGCGGGACGTCGGGGTGGGTGCGGGTCATGCCGCGCACGTGCGCCTCGTAGATCACGCTGTCGGAGTAGGCCCGCCGCGGCGGCCGGTCGTCGCCCCAGTCGAAGGCCGGGTCGGTGACCACGCCGAGCACGGTGTGCCCGGCGCTGTCCGCGGGGTCCGGACCGTGCGGGGCGCGTTCGTAGAGCGAGGCGTGGTCCACGACACGGCCGTCGACCGCCCTGGCGTAGGGGTCCAGGAGCAGCTTCCTCGGGTTGCAGCGGTGGCCGGCGGCCGGGTGCCAGGGGCCGTGCACCCGGTAGCCGTAGCGCTGGCCCGGCCCGACACCGGGCAGGTAGCCGTGCCACACGAAGCCGTCGGCCTCGGTCAGCGCCACCCGGCGGTGGGCGCCCGCGTCGTCGACGAGGACGACTTCGACATGGTCGGCGACCTCGCTGAACAGCGCGAAGTTGGTGCCCTTCCCGTCGTACGCGGCGCCCAGCGGGTAGGGGTACCCGCTCCACACGGGAACGGGCACTCCCCTGCGGCGTGAGCGCCCTGTCACCGGGCCCCCTCCAGGACGGCGTGCGCCCCGCCGGCCGGCGAGGCCAGCGCCGTGACCGGCAGCTCGCGGGGCGTCCGCAGGCCCTCGGTGAGGGTGGGGGCCGGAGCCTTCGGGACCAGCGGGACGCGCACCCCGGCGCGGGCGCGCTGCGAGAACCAGATGACCTTGTGGCCGGTCGCCGAGGCGCAGCAGCCCCAGCCGTCGCTCGTCGCCGCGATGCGGGCCAGACAGCTCCGCAGGTCCTGGTCGGGGCGCAGGTCGTGGTTGTTCTCCGCGACCGCGGTGATGAGGTGCTGGCCGGTCCACCACATCTCGATGGATGTGCGCTTGTCCCTCGCGTGCTCGTCGATGGCCTTGAGCAGCATCTCGGCGCCGTCGCACACGGGTTCGACGAGATCCTCCAGATCCCAGAACCGAAGGTGCGCGGCCAGGATGCGCCTGACCCGTCCGACCCGTTCCGGGCTGACTTCCACGTCGAGGTGGTAGTAGCAGGGCACTGCGGTCTTCATCGTCGTTGGCTCCTCACCGGCGAGGCCCGCGCCCCGTTCAGCCCCTGCGGGCGAATCCCCGAGCACGAAGCGTGAGCATGTGTTGCCTCTGAGTCGGATCCACACTGCGGCCACTACGCCATTCGTGCAACACGAGCGACGCCGACCGGGGCGAACGAGGGCCGGGGCTGGTTGAAGCACCAACAGGACGGTGAGTCGTTGAACGTGCACCATGAGTGAAAGTCTCGAGCGCCGTGAACGGGGCCCGTGCCTCCGCGTGCGCGGTCTCGCCCCGACCGTCGGGGAAACGTGCCCATCGAGCGCTTCCGAAAGGTGAACGGCGCCATGCTGCTACCCGCCAAGACCGAAGTCGCCCGGCATCTGCGGCGCTACCGGGCGTGGGAACGCGCGATGCTCGCGTCTCCAGAGGACCGCAGGGTGCGTGCCACGTTCGAGGACGCGGGCTACACCCTGTGCGTGCTGATGGGCAAGCGCTGCGCCCGGGAGGCCGCGGACGCCGCGGAGCGCTACCTGCGCACCAGCCTGGTCGCCTACCTGCGGGAACAGAACGCCCCCCGGCCGCACGTGGGCGCCGTCGCGGGCCGGGGGCGGCGCAGGGCGAAGAAGACACGGGCCCAGGACGCCCGCTCCGGGGACACGCGTTCCCCCGCCGGGACGTAGGGCCCACGCCCTCCCGGCAGCAGCAGGATCCGGTTACCGGCCGGGCGTGAGCCCGGCCGCAAGCACGGTGGAGGTGACACCATGAGTTCGACCCCGAGTCCGACCCCGGTCATCGGCCGCATTCCGGTGCGGGACGTCCGCCCGGCCGTGGAGTACGGCCGGCGCCCGGCCAAGGCGGTGCCGGGCGAGCCGTTCCAGGTCACCGCCACCGTGTTCCGCGAGGGCCACGACGCGGTGGCGGCCGCTGTCGTGCTGACGGACCCTCAGGGCCGCACCGGCCCCTGGACGCCGATGCGCGAACCGGTGCCCGGCACCGACCGCTGGGGCGCCGAGGTGACGCCGGGTTCGCCCGGGCGCTGGACCTACCACGTGGAGGCCTGGAGCGACCCCGTCGCCACCTGGCGCCGCACGGCCCGCGTCAAGATCCCGGCGGGGATCGACGCCGGGCTGGTGCTGGAGGAGGGCGCCGAGCTGCACACCAGGGCGGCGGCCGGGGCGCCCGAACCGGAACGCGGGACCCTGCTCCGCGCCGTCCGGGTGCTGGAGGACGACTCGCTGCCGGTGATGACGCGGCTGGCGGCGGTGCTGACGCCGGAGGTGGACGCGGTGCTCGCGCGGTACCCGCTGCGGGAGCTGGTCACCGCGAGCGAACCGCTGCCGCTCCAGGTCGAACGCGAGCGG
>NZ_JBIBUK010000017.1:0-126433 GCF_043079345.1 Streptomyces sp. NPDC015220
CCCGCGGAGCGGGTCCCTCCGCGCTGCGCGCGGAGCAGCGATTCCCCGCGCTGCGCGCGGGGAATTACGCTCCCGCTCCGCGGGAGCGCCGGCGGTCCGCTGCGCTCCCCGCCTAACCTGCGGGCGCAGCCCGCAGGTTGACGCTCCCTCCGCTGCGCTCCGGCCGCAACTGCCTCGCACTGCGTGCGCGGCAACGGGCCACGCTCCGCGCGGCCCGTATCGGCAGCAGTAGAGGCGGGGGTTAGCGTGTCACTCAATGTGTCCTGTGCCAGGGTCCACTTGCTTGAGGAAGTCCCGTGCTGTCTGGCGCAGCTGGGCTTGTGGCAGGGAATCCTTTCCGTGGACATGGGTGGTGAAGCCGTATCCGGGATTTGGTCCGGTCAGCCACGTGAAGTCGTATGTTCCTGGTTCGTCGGGACGCTCACTGACCTCAAAGCTTTCCCCGTCGGCTGTCAGGGACCACCTACGCGTTCGTTCGTCCATGCCTGCCAGTCTGCCGAAGGGGCGGCCTCCGCTACGCTCCAGCCGTCACATCGCACAACGGGTGAGGTGACGGGCATGCTCCGCGCCGCCCTGGCGGGCAGCAGGAGGGGGAGGTGGCTGACGGGCGGGCGAGTGGCGGGCTGGGTTGTGTCGGCTGGCCGGGTGGCGGTCACAAGACAGGGGGTCGCTCGTTCGTATCGGGTTCTAGTGTAATCGCTGCTCAAGTTGATGCAGCATGTACCATTGGCGGAAACACGAGACGTCCCCTAACTCATTGTGGGCCATAACGTGACGCCGGAAGAGGGCGGTTTTATGTGGAGCACTGAGGACGTGACTCGGACTTCAGTCCGGAATCAGGCAGAAGGGCTGGACTTAGGTGCCGGTTGCCGAGGCTGCTGCCCGGGCAGGGGAGGCCCGGGCGAGGCGGCCTGCGCAGTACGAGCTGGGTGCACCTGATCCGGAGCGGCTGGCGGCGGTATGGGCGGCCAAGCACTTGAGTGGCGGCGCGTCAGGAACCTGATGCGGGGGTCTGGTTGGGAGGGTCTACAGGGCTGATCGGGATGCCCAGGGCTCGCGAGGAGCTGCGTGATACGGCGGTGAAGTCCCGCGCGGAGTTCGAGGAGCGGCGGCGGGAGGCGCCGGCCGAGTGCGTGCGGAGCTGTGACTGGCCGCCGGGCCGGACCGACTGGTGCGCGCGGCCGCGGCCGGGCGGGGCTTGGGCTGGCCGAGGTTCTGGCGCAGCTTGCCGAGCGGGTCGTGGTGGGTGAGGACGGTACGGTATCGGTCCCGCCTTTTATACCGTCTCGGTGATTCCCGAAACGGTGCTTGAATTAGTTAGGGGAGGTTGGGAGAAATGCGCCATATTCAGCTTCGGGAACACCAGGTCGACCAGAAGTCGGCTTTCCGTAAGTGGGTGGGATTTCCTGCAAGGTCATCTGTGCCTCCGGAGGGGGCACGGGGCACGATCGTGTCCGCGACCGGGTCGGGTAAGACGATCACGGCCGCCGCGTGCGCGCTGGAGTGCTTCCCGGGCGGCCGGGTCCTCGTGACCGTGCCAGCCCTGGACCTGCTCGTGCAGACCGCCCAGGCGTGGCGCCTGGTGGGCCACCGCTCCCCCATGGTCGCGGTGTGCTCGCTGGAGAACCGATGGACCAGCGGAAGGTTCGCGGGCCGCTGGAGGCCGCTCTGGCGGGCGGGGAGCGGCTGTACGGACAGCAGATGGACGGCTTCGACCTCGCCATCGTGGACGAGGCCCACGGAACCGCCGGTGATCTCGGCCGGCCATGGGCGGCGATCCACGACAACCAGCGGATCCCCGCCGACTTCCGCCTGTACCTGACCGCGACCCCGCGCATCCTCGCCGCCCCCGGCCGCAGAAAGGCGCGGGCGGCCAGGAGCTGGAGCTCGCGTCGATGGGCCAGGACTCCGAAACCTACGGTCCCTGGCTCGCCGAGCTCGGGCTCTCGGAAGCAATCGAGCGGGGCATCCTCGCCGGGTTCGAGATCGACGTCCTTGAGATCCGCGATCCCTCAGCGGTCCTCGGGGAGTCGGAGGAGGCGCAGCGGGGCCGGCGGCGCCTGGCGCTGCTGCAGACCGCACTTTTGGAGCACGCGGCGGCGTACAACCTGCGTACGGTCATGACCTCCCACCAGAAGGTCGAAGAGGCCGCCGCGTTCGCGGAGAACATGCCGCAGACGGCAGCGGCGCTGTACGTTAATGACGCCTCGGACGGGGACCTGGCGGCCGCGGAGGAGCTGCCGAAGTCGTCGATCGACGCGACCTTCTACGAGCTCGAGGCAGGCCGCCAGGTCCCGCCAGACCGGGTTTGGTCGGCGTGGCTGTGCGGCGACCACCTCGTCACCGAACGCCGCGAGGTGATCCGGCAATTCGCCAACGGGATCGATGCCGCGGGCCGGCGCGTTCACCGGGCATTCCTGGCAAGCTGTCGCGTCCTCGGGGAAGGCGTGGACATCACCGGCGAGCGGGGCGTGGAGGCCGTGTGCTTCGCCGACACCCGCGGCTCCCAGGTCGAGATCGTGCAGAACATCGGCCGGGCTCTCCGGATCAACCGCGACGGCACCACGAAGGTCGCACGCATCATCGTGCCGGTGTTCCTCCAGCCCGGCGGGGACCCGACCGACATGGTCGCCTCCGCCTCGTATGCTGGGTTGGTCGCTGTGCTCCAGGGCCTCCGCAGTCATGATGAACGACTCGTCGAGCAGCTCGCCTCTCGCGCCCTAAGGGCTTGCAGATCATTAACACGTTGTCTTGATCATGGTGCTGGGGTCGCCGCTCAGGGCTTGGACCCGAGCCTGGAGGGGCGTGAGGGCGGAGGGCGGGGTGGCTGCCGGCGGGATGGCGATGCTGTGCGCCTTCAGCAGTGTCCTGATCTTCAGCAGGGTGCGGTGCATGGCGGTCCGGCTGCTGTCGAACAGGACGGCGAGGGGTTCCGCGGCCAGGGCGACCCGCAGGTGAAGGACGGCCGCCAGGACCTGGTCGGGGAAGGCGAGCCGGGGCGGGCGTCCGCGCTTGACGTCGCCATTGACGGCCAAAGTGTGGGTGAGATCGCTCAGTTGCTGCCGGGGCATGCTGGTCAGGGCAGGATCGGACAGCAGAGCACGGTCCCACTCCGGGCCGGCTTTTGCGGAGTCCGGGGTGCTGGGATGGCAGGGGACGGATGGGGATGCACGGCATAGTTCCAGTCGCCGTGGAAGGCGTGTCGGGTCAGTGGCAGAGCCGCCATCTCCGCGTCGCCGATCTGGACCCCGGTGGGGTAGATATTGGTGTCCAGCTCGGCCATGACCCGCAGTCCAGTGCGGGTGGTGGTCGCGGCGATGGACTGGACGATGACTTCGTGGCTGGTCAGCGGGCGGCCGCGCCAGTTCATGGTGATGTGCGAGAAGAGCCGGTGCTCGATCTTGTTCCACTTCGATGTGCCTGGCGGTAGGTGGCAGACGGTGATCGTCAGTCCTGTTTCGGCCGCGAGCCGGGCGAGTTCGAGCTTCCAGGCCCGGGTGCGGTAGCCGTTGGAGCCGCCGGCGTCGGCGGTGATGAGCAGTCGTGTCGCTTGCGGGTAGGCGGCCCGGCCCTGGCCGCACCACCAGCGGCGGATGGATTCCACTGCGAACGCGGCGGTGTCGTGATCGGTGCCCACGTTGACCCAGCCGGTGTTCGCCGCGAGATCGTAGATCCCGTACGGGACGGCCTTGCCCAGCTATGGGTCGGCGAAGTCATGGACGTTCACCGGCACCGGACCAGCCGCAGGCCGCCACTGGCGGCCGTTGTTCTTGAACTCGCCGACGAGCTCCTTCTTCTTGGTGTCCACGCTGATCACCGGCTGGCCGGCGTCCCGGTGATCGCGGGCCTGCTCGTTGAGATAGCGGAACTGGGCATCCCGGTCCGGATGCTGGCTTCCCTCGATGGTCTTGGCGTTGGCCTGCAGGCTGAAGCCTTCCTCCCGCAGCAGGTCGGCGACGGTGTCCGCACTGACCTTGTGCCCGGCCCGGGCCAGCTCCCGCGCGAGGTTGCGGGTCGACTTGACCGTCCACCGAAGTGGCGACATCGGATCACCGCGCTCGTCCGGCTCGACCAGCGCCAGCAGCGCCGGCCGCAGCCCCGGATCGAGATCTGCGACCCTCTTGCGGCCTCCGCCCGGCCGCCGCACCCGCCCCAGAGGCTCCTCGCCGGTCTCCAGCTCGAACACGCCCTTGCGGATTGTGCTCTCGCTCACCGAGGCCGCCCGCGCGACGGCCCGAACACCACCGTGTCCCAGGACACGGGCTTCCGCGGCCATCAGCAGCCGTCGCTGCCGCTCGTCCAGATGCGGAGACAACACCGTGAACTTCACAGCGAGTTGGATACAGATCTCGTCCGGAATGCGCATACCACACCAACGAGCCACAGGACGGGAAGCAACACTTTGATGATCTGCAAGCCCTTAGGTAAAGGCCCTTGCGCGCTCACGACGAGGAAGCTGTGGAATTGCCGGCCATTCCGCAGGAGCCGCAGAAAGAGGCGGTGCAGCCCTCCGAGTGGATCGGTACGCCGCCCGGGGAGGGCGAGGAGGAATCGCGGCTGCTGCTGCGGTTCGCCGCCCCGAGGGACTCTGTGATGGTCGCGGACTGGGTGTCGTTCAACGTGATCGACACCGAGAAGCGGGACTGGGCGCGCGGATGGTCCGCGCTCAAGCGGTACGTCGAGCGGGTCGGGAACGCGAGAGTGCCCTACGGCCACCGGGAGGGTGCGACACCTCTTGGACAGTGGGTGGCGGAGCAGCGGCGGGCCTACGCGGCCGGGGAGATGAGCGGACAGCGCGCGCAGCGCCTGGAACGGCTCGGCATGGTCTGGTCAGTAGCGGATGAAAGGTTCCAGGAAAACCTTCAGGCCGCGAAGGCGTACTATGCCGAGCACTGGACACTGTGCGTGCCGAGGCCCGCCACGGCACTGGACCGGCCGGTCGGGCAATGGCTGTCCAACCTGCGGCGGCCCGGCGCGCTGGACGGACACCCGAGTGGAAGACCGCCCTGGAGGCCGTCGACCCGTATTGGAGCCCCGACTGGCCGGCCGCCTGGCAACGCCACTACGCCGCACTACGCGAGCTGGTGCGCGAAGAGGGCCAGACCCACGTGCTGCCCGGCGTCACCGTCCACGGCATGGACGTCGCAAGTGGCTGGCCCGGCAACGCAAGGCGGAGGTCTGGGCCACTCTGGCGGGAGGTCAGCGCGGGCTCCTGGGGGCCATCGGCGTCGTGCCAGAGTCACCGGAGCCGGAAGCATCCGCCAAGCCCTCCAGCACGGCTGTGAGCACCTTCGAGCGAGGCATTGCCGCCCTCGCGCAGTACGAGGCGCGCACCGGCACTGTCGCGCCCACGTAGAGGTTCTTCCTGATGGGACCGGCGTCCGACTGGGGGTATTTCTGAGCAACAGCAAGAGCAGGCGCGCCAGGCTCACGGCGACGAGCTGGCAGCGTTCGCCGCACTCGGACTCCAATGGGCGGCGTAGGCCTTGACTGGTTGTCGTGTCTGACACGGTGCAGCGTACGCTGCCTGCGCCCGGGGCGTTTCTGAACGCACCCAGCGGCCAGAACATGACAAAGTCACTGGTATTGCAGCTAACTCCACCGCCAGGCGACATTGCCCTGTCCACCAGCCCGGTCGGCAGCTCGTCTTGGGCTGGTGGACGGCTCCGCGGCCCTGTGCCGTGCGGATATCGCTCCGATGGGTCACAGGCCGGCGACGTCCCCGGCCCTATTGAGCGTGTCCAGCGCGTCCACCATGGCGTTGTGCCGTCTGCCGCGCGCCGCCCGGTCCGCCGGCACCAGCCGCGCGGCGACCTGCACCGCGCAGGCGTCCGGGTCGCCGAAGGCAGTCCGCGGGAGCTCTCCCGTATCCGCGCAGTGCGTCGTGACTTCCTTGACCGCCTGGAGCACGACTGCCCGGTCCACGCCCGGCTGCATGGCCAGCCGTACCTGGAAACGCGCCATCCATTTTTCGCGGTCCTTCGCCCTCACCGCGTCCGTCGTCTGGTCCTTCTTCGCCACGTGCTCTCCTGGGTGATCGGCAACCGTACGTCGCGGAAAACCGTACGTCGCGGAATGGGACGCCAGGGCAGCGACGTAGGTTCCGCCGAAGCGCGAACGCCGTCTGGTCTGGGCGGTGATGAACCCTGGATGTCGCAGTGGCAGGTCGTCCCCGACGCCCTGCTGTTCTGCCGACGCGGCCACGAAGATGGTCAGGGCGCGATGCTCCGGGCTTTCGTGGAAGTCGGCCGGGCCGGCATGGGCCCCGAACGCCTCGCCGTCAAGCTCACCGCCTACGCCTGCCTTCACCAGTACGTGTCCGCACCCTCCAGGGACGCGTCGGCAGCCGGCCGTGCGGGAGGGGAGTGGGCGGCGTCGCTGTCCGCTGTTTCCGCGGGTGCTGTTCGTGCTGGACGGCACCGGGCCCGTCGGCGCCGACACCTGGGTCAACGCGCTGCGCGCGGCCGCTGCGGGCCCTGTGGTGGCCGCCTTGCTGCACGAAGTGCCCGCGGTGCCGCTGGCCGACCTGCTCCGTGGCGGTCCCGCCCAGCCTGTTTTGGCGTCCCGTCCAGGACTCCGGCAGGCGCGTGGGCTGGAACCGGTACCCGGCACCGTAGAAGTGGGCCCTCCAGTAGGGCGTCGGCGTCGCCGCGCACCCCGACCACGGAGCCGGCTGTGTCATCGCCGGGACCCGGCCATGAGCCCGACCACGGCCGCCTGCCCTCCAACCATGAGCCCAACCATGGGTCCGAAACCAGCACAGGCGCCCCTCCGAGGGGCCATCCCCGCGGGCGCGGGGAGCACGCTCCGTTCCACGGAGTTCCGGTGTCACCGCGGGGATGATCCCACGCGCTGCCGGTTCCGCTCCGGTATTCGGTCGTGTTTCCCGCGCCCGCGGGTCGACTCACGCTTCCCACTCGCTGGTCGGGGGGCAGTTACTTCCTGTTCCAGCCGTCAGTCACGTCCGCCGGCCGAGCAAGCTCTCCTACGGTCGTGTCGAAGGCATCGGTGCTCGGTGCGTGCCTCAGCTACTCAGCGAAGTATCGATCAAGTAGAGCAGCACTCCGATCAGGCCTAGGGCGATGCCTATCCTTACGAGCCATGTGAGCAGTCTCTGCTTCCCGGGTGCCGTCATGATGTGCGCGAATCGTGCATCGCCAGTCCTGATCCAATGAAGCCGAGGCCGGCGCGGATGGCAGCCAGTGACGGGGGTGTGCTGAGTCCGCCGCTACCGATCGGGCCGGCTGTTCCTGCCCCGAGTGAGAGAGCCTCGCCTGCGACCGAGAGGTCTCCTGCGATACAGCCGAGCACGCTTGTTCCGGCTGGGCGGGTGTAGTTGACGGGATGGGCTGTGCCGTACAAGTAGGTGTTCGGTTCCGTGCCGCTGGGGTCGGGTTGGGTGAAGCGGCCGAGGCCCGGGTCGTTGTAGCGGGCGCCCGTCTTGTACGGCTTGGAGGGGGTGGGGTAGGCGCTTGTGTAGCGGAAGGGCTGTTGGGTGCTGGTGTTGGTGCGCTGTTCGCCGTAGGGGCCGTAGGTGTAGGCGGCGGTGCGCTTGCCGGTGGTGTCGAGGAGGCCGATGACGGTGTTGTGGGCGTCGGTCAGGTGGTACTGGCTGTTCCCGCCGGTCCTCATGGCCACCAGCGTGCCCGAGGGTTCGTGGACGAAACTGGTGGCCGTGCCTGTCATGCTCTGGCCGGTGATGCCGACCGCGGCGTTGGTGAAGGTGGTCGCGTCGCGGGTCAGGCGCTGGGTGTTGTCGGTGCCGGCGTAGGTCTGGTGGGTGGTGGCGCCGGACTGGGTGTAGGCGGCGAGCTGGGTGGAGGGTGTCCAGGACTCGGCCGTGCGGGTGCCGGTGGGGCTCGCGGCGCCGGTCTCGTTGTCGGTGCCGTCGTGGGTGAAGCCGGAGTCGGTGTCGTAGCTGGTCAACTCGTCGGTGTCGTTGTGGGTGTGAGTGTGCTGGGCGCTTCTCGGCACGGGCGGGGTCGGCCGTGCCCTCGCTGACCGTCTGAGCGCACTCGGCCACGACGTCGTGATCGGGGCCCGGGGCGTCGAGGAGACCTGCTCGCGCGCCGAGCCTGAGGGCCGGGGGAACATGCCGTTCGGGGACTGGCATGCGAGGCGTCCGGTGGTGCGGGTCGCCCCCCTTTACCAGCCGAGGTCGGGGAGCGCCGGGAACCGGCTGCCGTAACCCGGCGTGATCCGTCATGCTGGCGCCGGTAGCGATTGCGGGAGGTGGCGGGTGGAGCGGGGCGCTCTCATCGCGGGCAGGTACGAGCTGACGCGGCTGCTCGGCCGGGGCGGTATGGGTGAGGTGTGGTCCGCCTGTGACCGGCATCTGCACCGCGATGTCGCCGTCAGGCTCCTGCGCCACGATGAAGGTGTCGGGGTTCATGGGGTCGCCGACGGTCAGCGATTCGACGAGGTCCTTCAGCTTGGCCACGGCCTGGTCTTAAGCGGCCGCGGTGCACCAGGATCCGGGTGTGGGCGCCGCAGGCCTCGCCGTTGTTGGCGAAGGAGAGGAACTTCAGGCCCTCCACCATGGCGTCGAGGTCGGCGTCCTCCAGGACGATGGCGGCGGACTTTCCTCCGAGCTTCAGGCTCACCCGCTTCAGCTGCCGGCCGGCGATGGCCGCGATGGTGCGTCCCGCGCCCGTCGAGCCAGTGAAGGCGATCTTGTCGATGCCGGGGTGTGAGACGAGGTACTCGCTGGTCTCGCGGTCGGCGGGCAGGATGCTGACCACGTCTTCCGGCACGCCCGCCGCCGTGAGGATTTCTCCGAGCATCAGGGTGACCAGGGCGTTCTCGGGTGAGGTTTTCAGCACGACGGTGCAGCCTGCCAGGAGCGCCGGGACGATCTTGACCAGCGTGGACTGGTGCGGGGCGTTCCAGGGGATGACGGCCGCGAGGACGCCCACCGGCTCCCGGCGCGCCAGGGTGCGGCCCGTCGCGCCCTCCGGCTGAGGCAGCGCCCGCGCCTTCACCGCGCCACCGGATGACAGACGGGCACGGCAGTACCGGGACTTCTCATTCGTGCGGGGAGCCGAGCGGTGACGGTGTGCGACCGACATACCGGGCGGCGACAGTCAGGAGCACTGCCAGGAAGACCCGTGCCGCCACGGTGCCGGGTCCTGCGCAGCCGCTGCCCGACCAGATCGCGCATCGCACGGTGTTCCCGCGGCCGCAAGGGCACCTCGCCGGCGCGCAGCTTCCGCTCCAACGACACCAGGGCGCCCGTGGTCCGCGGCCCCCTCCTCCCCGCGGCCCACCGCCCGCGCGACACCGCCGCAGGCCCGCCGGCCGCCACTGCCTGCTCATCGACGGCAGGCCGATTCCCCTGGGGAACGTCGCGCCAGTCAGCGAGCGCTCGATCCACTACAGCAAAGCCCAGAGCGAGGCCGACATCAGGCTTTCCCCGGGGCGGCACACCCTCACCCTGCGGTTCACCGACGGCGCGCACCGCTCCTACGGATCGGAAGTCAGCCAGACGATCACCGTGAACGCCGTGTGACCTGCGCGCAGGCCGGGCGGGGCGGCACTCGGTGTGCTGACCGGCCCGGCCTGCGCCGTCCGCCCAGTGGGGCGCGAAGTGCGCGGGGCGGTTACAGGTGCGTGTTCAGGGGGATGGTGACCTGCTTGGTCCACGTGCCCGTGGCGAAGTCGCGGGCGGAGATCTTCACCCGGTCCCGGTACACGGAGACCTGGAGGCCCTGGTTGAAGGTGCCGGAGACGGCCGTCTCGCCGCCGCTGCCGTCATCCGTGTAACCGGTCTGGATGGCACCGGTGTTGAGGACGTTGAAGCCGTCCAGGTTGCCGGTGCCCGGGACGACTCGGCGGACGTACCAGTCGGAGAGCGCCAGGTCCCAGTGCGTGTGCCCGCAGAAGAGGAACGCGTCGCGGTGCCGGCCGAGGATGCCGAGCAGGCGTCCGGCCTGGAGGTAGTCCCGCGCATACAGCTTGTTGTGGCTGCCGGAGACCGTGTTCGGCAGTGGGTGGTGGGTGATCACCATGACGGGCCGGCGGCGGCGCGCCCAGTGGGCGAGGCGGTCCTCCAGCCAGGCGAACTGGGTGTCGCTCAGCCAGACCTCGTCCCGCAGTTCGGGGTCGTGGTAGTGCATGTACTTCTCGGTGCCGATGCTCAGCACGGGTATGCCGCCGAAGGAGTGCTCGGTGTAGACCTTGTCGCGGCCCGCGAAGCGGTAGAAGCTGCGGAAGAGGGAGTCCTCTGTGGTGCCGTTCGGCCACGTGGCCTGGGCGAGGGTATCGGGGTCGTGGTACTTCGGCACGTAGAACTCGTGGTTGCCGATTGCCCAGGCGACGGCCGACGGCCGCGTGTGCTTTCGGAACTCGGCGGTCAGCGCCGCGTACTCGAAGTCGTGACCGCGCGGTGTGAGGTCGCCGGCGACGGCAAGGCCTGCACTGCCGGGGTTGGTGGTGCTCATGTCCTCCATGGCCACGCCCAGGTCGTGCAGGTCGCCCTGGATGTCGCTGATGACGTTGAACGTGGCGGCCGGGCGTTCCTGCCGCTCGTGTCCGTGCGCGGGGGGACCGGCTGGCGAGGGACCGGCGGCCGCGGCGGCCGCGGGCCTCCCGACGGCCAGCATCCCCGCCGCTCCGGTGGCGGTGGTGAGGAGGGATCGGCGATCCACAGGGGCTTTCCCTTCACGAGCGGGGCCCTCCTGCGACGGCGGGGGTGACGGAGCGGGCCTCCTTGGTCCAGACCCGTTATGGGTATGAGTCCGAGCCGAACCCCTGCCGGGCGGAACGTGACCGTCCGGTGAACACCGCCCGAGGAACACCGTCCCCGTCGTGGCCCGGGTGGGGCGGGCGGCCGGTGGTCAGGGGGTGGAGGCGACGGTGACCGGGGCCTCCTCGGGGGGGCGCGGAGCCATGAGCGGGAAGGCGAGGAGGACGAGGAAGACCAGGGCGGCCAGGCCGGCGCCGATGAGGAAGCCGGTGCCGATGGTGGTCGCGCCGATGACCGGGCCCAGGATGAGGGGGGCGACGAACTGGCCCGTGAAGTTGGCCGTTCCGGACAGGGACATCGCCTGGCCGCGCTGGGCCGCCGGCGCGGTCTCGCCGATCATCATCGCAAGCGCGGGCACCACGACGCCGCTGCCGAGGCCGAAGACGAAGGCGGCCAGGGTGAGGAAGATCCACTGGCTGCTCAGGCCGATCAGCAGGAAGGACAGCGCCCAGGCCACCGTGGCGGTCCGCAGCAGGCTCACGTAGCCGAGGCGGGCCTTGAGCTTGGCGTAGAACAGGCCGATGAGGCTGCCGCCGACGGAGGTGCTGACGGTGATGAGCGCGATCAGGAAGGGTTCTTCGACGGCGACCTCGGTGAGGCGCTGTGGCAGGAAGACGGCCAGCACGTAGAGGAGGAAGGAGGCGAAGAAGGAGAAGGCGTAGAAGGCCAGGAGGCCCGGGTGGTGGCGCAGCAGGTTCACGACGCCGCCGCCCTTGGCCCGGCCCTCGGCGGGCAGGGCGGGCATCACGAAGAGCGTCAGGAGGCCGACCGGGACGCCTAGCAGGTAGACGGCGAAGGGGGCGTGCCAGGACAGGCCGCCGAGCGCGCCGCCGATCAGCGGCCAGATGATGCCGCCGACGCTGAGGGCGGCCGAGCGCCAGCCGGCGACCCGGTCGCGCTGCTCGCCCTGGTAGAGCGCGAGGAGGGCCACGGTGGTCCCGACGAACACCGCCGCCGCGCCGATCCCGAACACGAACCGGCTGATGATCAGGGCCGCGTACGACTGCGTGACCAGGCCGGCGCCGCCGGCGACGCCGTACAGCAGGAGTCCGCCGACGAGCGGGGTGCGCAGGCCGAAGCGGTCGATGGCCCAGCCCACGAGCGGGCTGACGAGGGCGAGCGAGAGGCCGTGCGCGGTGAGGATCAGGCCGGCGCCGGTGCCGCTCACTCCGAGGTCGTCGCGGATGACGCCGACGACGGGGGCGATGACGGCGCCGGCCATCAGTGTGAGGGTGGAGGCGAGCAGCAGGACGAGCAGCATGGACCGGTGGGGCGTGGGCGGCGCGGGGCGGGGGGTGGAGTCGGGTAAGGCCATGGTGGTCTCCTTGAAGCGAGGATGCCGGAGGGGGCGACTCGGTGTCGTCGTGATCACCATCGTGCAACCTCAAGCGTGGTTCAGGTCAATCGCGTGGGTGGCGGTCACGACGGGGGGTCGAGCCGCTCTCCAGCAGTCCTCGTCCGGTCCGTTCAGGCGTCCAGCAGGGGTTTCCACCACCCCGGGTTGTCGCGGTACCAGGCGACGACGTCCCGCAGCCCGTCGTCCAGCGTCCGGCGCGGGGCGTACCCCAGCTCGGCGCGGATCTTGCCGTCGTCGATGGCGTAGCGCAGGTCGTGTCCCTTGCGGTCCTCGACGTGGCGGACCATCGACCGGTCGGCGCCGCACAGTTCGAGGAGCCGCCCGGTCATCTCGCGGTTGGTGAGGCTGGTGGCGCCGCCGATGTTGTAGGTCTCGCCGGCCCGGCCCGCGTCCAGGACGAGCTGGATGGCCCGGCAGTGGTCGTCGACGTGCAGCCACTCCCGCACGTTGGTTCCTTCGCCGTACAGCGGCACGGGGATGCCGCGCAGCAGGTTGGTGACGAACAGCGGGATCAGCTTCTCCACGTGCTGGTGGGTGCCGTAGTTGTTGGAGCAGCGGGTGACGCGCACGTCGAGGCCGTGGGTGCGGTGGTAGGCGCGGGCCAGCAGGTCGCTGCCCGCCTTGGACGCCGAGTACGGCGAGTTGGGCAGCAGGGGGGATTCCTCGGTCCAGGCGCCCTCAGCGATCGATCCGTACACCTCGTCGGTGGAGACGTGTACGACGGTGGGCACGCCGGTGTGCAGGCAGGCGTCGAGGACGCTCTGGGTACCGAGCACGTTGCTGTGGACGAAGGCGATGGAGCCGTCCACGGACCGGTCGACGTGGGACTCGGCGGCGAAGTGCACGACGGCGTCGTGGCCGGGCAGCACGCGCCGCATCAGCTCCTGGTCGCAGACGTCGCCGTGGGTGAAGGCCAGCCGGTGGTGGCCCATCGGCAGGTTCTCCGTGTTGCCCGCGTAGGTGAGTTTGTCGACGACGGTGACCTGTGCGTCCTCGTAGCCCTCGTACCCGCCCGCGAGCAGGGTGCGCACGTAGTGGGAGCCGATGAACCCGGCCCCGCCTGTGACGAGGATTCTCATACCGGCACCTCCGCCTGTGTGTGGTCTCCGATGATCAACCGGTTGTGCGTGCCGCCGTCGCGGGCGCGGACCTGGGCCCAGCGGCCGATCACGCAGCCGCGCAGTTCGGGGACGTCCATGATGGTGGCGCCCTCCAGGATGATGGAGTTCCCGATGCCGGCCGAGTCCAGGACGCAGTCCCGTCCGACGGCCACGTCCGGGCCGATCCGGCAGTCCCGGACGACGCTGCCTGCCCCGATCACCACGGGGCCGGTGATGTGCGAACCGATGACGCGGGCGCCGGGCTCGACGATCACCCGGCCCTGCACGACCGTCGCGGCGTCGATCGCGCCGGCGGCCGCGGGGGCGGCGTCGGCGCCCAGGCGCTCCAGCAGCGCCCTGTTGCATTCCAGCAGGTCGTCGATCTTCCCGGTGTCCTTCCAGTACCCGTCGTACTGGCGGGCGGTGACCGTCCGGCCGTCCTCGATGAGGTACTGGAGGGCGTCGGTGATCTCCAGCTCGCCGCGGGCGCTGGGTGTGATGGCCCGGGTGGCCGCGTGGACCGCCGAGGTGAAGAAGTACACGCCGATGACCGCCAGGTCGCCCCGCGGTTCGGCGGGCTTCTCCGCCAGGGTGAGCACTACGCCGTCGGTGCCGACCTCCGCCACGCCGTACTGCCGGGGGTCGGGGACCTTGGTGACCAGGAGCTGCGCGGCGGGGCGGCGGTGGCGGAATTCCTCCGCCGCGTCCGCGATGCCCTCGGCGAGGACGTTGTCACCGAGATACATCACGAAGTCCTCCTCGCCGAGGAATTCCTCGGCGAGCGTCACGCAGTGCGCGAGTCCCAGCGGCGCCTCCTGCCTGAGGTACGTGATCCGCATGCCGAAGCGGGAACCGTCGCCGATCGTCTCCTCGATCTGCGCGCCGTGGCCCCCGACGACGATTCCTGTCTCCTTCACTCCGATATCGCGCAGGTTCTCCAGGCAGTGCACCAGGACGGGCTTGTTGGCCACGGGAACCAGTTGTTTCGCCATCGAGTACGTGAAGGGACGTAAGCGCGTCCCCTCGCCTCCGGACAGTACGAGCGCTTTCATGGGCTTCCCAGCGGTTCTCGATCGGAGATGCGGTCAGGGACAACCTCCGGTCCCCCACTCGACTCCGGTTCGAGCCACCGTCGAATTCCGCCTGACAGCGTCCGTGGCATCAGGCACCGGACGACAAGGAGCAGAGTCGATGGCGGAGAAGGCCCTGACCCCCGACGAGGTCGGCGAGTTCTACGACGACCGGGGATGGCTCTGGGAAATCTTCATGGGGCAGAACCTGCACATCGGTTACTGGGACGACGTCGATCCGGAGGTCGATCCCAAGGACCGGCTGACCGACGTGCTCGTGGAGCAGGTGGCGCTCGGCCCGGGGCAGAGACTGCTCGACGTCGGCTGCGGCCAGGGGCGGCCGGCGATCCGGCTCGCGCAGGCCACCGGCTGCGACGCGCTGGGCATCACGGTGAGCGCCGACCAGGTCGAGGCGGGCACCCGGTTCGCGCGGGAGGCGGGCGTCGCCGACCGGGTCCGTTTTGAGCGGGTCGACGCCATGGAACTGCCTTATGAGGACGGGTCGTTCGACGCCGTCTGGGCGGTCGAGACGCTGATGTACCTCTCCGACCGGCAGGCCGCGCTGCGGGAGATCGCCCGGGTGCTCGCCCCGGGCGGGGTGTTCGTCCTGGCCGACTACACCGAGACCGGGGTCCTGACCGAGGAGTGGCGGGCGGTCCTCACCGAGGGCTTCACCGTCGGCTCGCTGCCGACGGCCGACGCGTACACCGGCATGATCGGCGAGGCGGGCCTGGAGATCGTGCGCCACGAGGACGCCACGGCGCACCTGCGCCGGTCGGCCGCCCGGATCGACCGGCTCGTCGCCGACAACTACCCGAAGGTCGTGGAGAAGGGCGGCCTGGAGTTCGCCGAGGAGTTCAAGGCCATGATCGGCAAGATCTCGGAGCTCGAACGCGATCTCCTCGGGTACGTCATCACGACCGCGCGCAGGCCGGTCTCCTGAACCGGGTCCGGCGCCGGACGGGCGGGTCCAGCGGGTGTCGAGCGGTGTTCGAGGCCCGTTCCGGACGATCCGACGCATGAGGATTCTCTTTGTGGCGGGCGGCACCTCCGGAGTGATCTTCGGGATCGTCCCGCTGGCTCAGGCCGCCCGCAATGCCGGACACGAGGTCTTCATGGCCGCTCCGGAGAACGTGATGCCCGCGATCACCCAGGCGGGCGTCCCCGGCGTCGCCGTCTCGTCGAAGGTGATGCACGACGCGCTCGTCGACCGCCGGGGCGTCCGGGTGCCCATCCCGGAGGACCTGCACGAACGGTACATCTTCAACGGCCGCACCTTCGGCCGGTACGCGGCCTCCTGCCTGGACGGGCTGCTGGAGCTGGTCGACCGGTGGCGGCCCGACGTGGTGGTCGGGGGGGCGCTGGCCTTCGCCGCGCCGTTGGTCGCCGCGTACGCGGGCGTGCCCTACGTCAAGCAGGCCATCGACATGGGCGAGCCTCGCACCATCGATCTGGGCGCCGCCGCCGAACTCGGACCCGAACTGGAACGGCTGGGCCTGTACGACATGCCGCGCGCCGATCTGTTCATCGACATCTGCCCGCCCAGCCTCCGCCCGGGGGACGCGCCGCCCGCGCAGATGATGCGCTACGTGCCGTACGCGACGCAGAAGAGGGTCGAGCCCTGGATGCTGGCCAAGGGCGGCCGGCCGAGGGTCCTGGTGTCGGCCGGCAGCCGCGTCACCCCCGAGTCGGACTTCGACATCCTGAGCGGGCTGGTGGACAAGGTCGGGAAGCTGGACGTGGAGCTGCTCATCGCCGCCCCGGAGGCCGTGGCGCAGAAGCTGCGGCCGCTTGCGGCGCACGTGCGGGCCGGCTGGATCCCGCTGCACCTGGCGGCTCTCACCTGCGACCTCGTGGTCCACCACGCGGGCGGCAACACCACCATGGGGTACGTGTCCTACGGCGTGCCCCAGGTCCTCGTCCCGTACCTGCCCTACTGCGTCGACTACAGCAGGCGGCTGAGCGGCCACGGTGCGGCGCGGATGGTCGATCCCGCGGACGACTCCGCCGAGACGATCGCGCGGGTCTGCGCGGAGATGCTCGCCACGCCGTCCTACCGGGAGCGGGCGCGGGCGCTGGCCGACGAGGTGGCTGGGCTGCCCGGGGCGGCCGAGGTCGTGACGGCGATCGAACGGCTGGCGGTCCCCGGACGGTGATGTTCCGGCGGTCCGGGGCCACGACTTCAAGGCTCAAGAGGGCGAGAAAGGCACTCACGTGATCAATCTGTTCCAGCCCGCCGTCGGCGACGAGGAGCTCGCCGCCGTCGCCGGCGTGTTCCGCGACAAGTGGCTCGGCCACGGTCCTCGGACCAAGGCGTTCGAGGCAGCGTTCGCCGAGCACCTCGGCGTCGAACCGGACCGAGTCGTCTTCCTGGCCTCCGGCACTGCCGGCCTCTTCCTCATCGCCGAGTCCCTCGGCCTGGCCGCGGGTGAGGAGGTGGTCATGCCGTCGATGAGTTTCCTCGCCGCGGCCAACGCCGTGCTGGCGGCCGGCGGCCGGCCCGTCTTCTGCGACGTCGACCCGCGGACCATGAACCCGAGCCGGGAGGACGTCGAGGCGGCCCTCACGACCCGTACCCGGGCGGTGCTGCTGCTGCACTACGGCGGCCAGCCCGGACACGTGGCGGAGATCGCCGAACTCTGCCGCGAGCGGGGCCTGGCCCTGATCGAGGACTCGGCCTGCTCGATCGCCTCGACGGTGGGGGGCCGGGCCGTGGGCACCTTCGGGGACCTGGCCATGTGGTCCCTGGACGCGGCGAAGATCCTGACCACGGGGGACGGCGGCCTGCTGTACGTCCGGGACGCCGGGCAGGCCGCACGGATGCGGCGGCTGGCCTACCACGGCCTGATGCAGGCCACCGGCTTCGGCTACGCCAAGGTGTCCCACCGGTGGTGGGAGCTGGAGGTGCCGGAGATCGGGCGGCGCGTCATCGGCAACGACCTGACTGCCGCGATCGGGGCGGTGCAGCTGCGCCGGCTGCCGGAGTTCATGGCCCGCCGGCGGGAGGTCGTCGAGCGGTACGACCACGAGCTCGCCGACGTGCCGGGGCTGCGGCTGCCGCCGCCGTTGCCGGACCACCACACGTCCTCGCACTACTTCTACTGGGTGCAGATGGACGCCGCGATCCGCGACGGCGTCGCCGCCGACCTGCTCGCCGCCGGCGTCTACACCACCTTCCGGTACGCGCCGCTGCACAAGGTGCCGACCTACGGCTCCGACCGGGTGCTGCCCGCCACCGACCGGGCGGCCGGCGAGACCCTGTGCCTGCCCCTGCACCACGGGCTGGACGACGACGACGTCCGCACGGTCGCCCGGCGGCTGCGCGCGGCCGTGGCGGAGCGCGGCCACGCCGCAGGCATCGCCTGAGCGGCCGGTGGAAGGGACACGGGAGAAGGACATGCACCTGCTCTTCATGGCGACGCTCGGACAGACCTTGCACGAGGTGACCCTCGGGCTCGACCTGGCCGCGCAGCTGAAGGACGCCGGGATCGGGGCCCACTTCGTCGTCGACCGGTACAACGAGGGGCAGCTGGCCGCCGCCGGGCACCCGTACACCCTCGTGGACACCTCCATGGGGCCCGGGGTGCGTGAGGTCGTCGCCCGCGCAGTTCGGGAGTCGCGGCCGGACGCGATCGTCCTGAGCGACTACATGGCCCACTGGCTGACCCACGTCGTCAACTACGAGATCGACCCGTGGTTCGTCGACGACTTCGATCTGCCCGTCATCTCCATCGACTCGGTGCACCTGGAGGGCACCGATCTCGAAGTGGAGGTGCTCGGCCGGACCACCCGGGTCAGCGACCGCATCCTGACCGCGCCCGCCCACCTGCTGCCGGTGCCCGCCAACCGGCCGGACGCCACCGGCGGTCGGGGCCTGCCCTACCGGGCCGACCGGGCCCTGACGCCGCCCTCCGACGCCCTCCGCCGGGAGCTGCGCCGGTCGCTGGGGGTCCGGGACGGGGAGCGGCTGTTGATGCTCCCCACCCTGCCGTGGCAGCGGATCATGCAGACCCAGGCGGGACCGCGCACCCGCGAACTGGCCGTCCGGGTGCCGGAGCTGGTCGGCCACTACCTGCGCCGGCTGCCGTCGGACACCCGGTTCCTGTCGGTCGGGCCGTACCTCGACGGCTTCGGGCTGCCGGTGGACCGGCTGCACGTCGAGGAGACGTACACCGCCGGGCGGTACACGTCGCTGCTCGGGGCGGCCGACGCGGTGCTCGGCCTGTTCCTCCCCTCCTTCGCGCTGGAGAGGGCGGTCCTGGCCGACGTGCCGGGCCTGTTCACCGTCAACACCTTCGATGTCGACGGCGAGCCGGGGACGCGCCGGCTGGCCGACGCCTTCGGCGGCGTCACCCCGGCCGTCCGTTCCTGGCTGGCCGCCTTCCCCGGGCCGGTGCCGCCGTTCCACATGTGGCCGCTGCAGTGGAACGCGGTCGTGAGCCGCCTGCTGGAGGACAACCCGCTGACCACGACCGCGCTGCGCGCCGAACTCCTCGACGAGGAGTCGGTGGTCGCCGGGCTGTCGGCCGTGCTGTACGACGACGAGGGCGTGCGGGACCGGCTCGCCGCAGCCCGGACCGGCTACCGCGACACGCTTGCGAGGCTGCCGGAGACCGCCGAGGTGTTCCTGACGGCGGCCCGGCGGTGCGGGGTGGACGTGTGATGGGCCAAAGACGCGGGAGGCGCGGAACGGCACGGGCCTCCCGCGTCTTTGTCAGACCCCGGCGAGCAGGGAGCGCAGCGAGTCGTCCAGACCGCGGCGGGGCCGCCATTGGAGGAGCTGCTCGGCGAGGGTGACGTCCAGGGCCTGCCAGGCGGCGGCGGAGTTGGCGGAGCCGCCGCGCCCGGCGCTGGGCACCGGTGCCGCGGCGGCCGTCCGGCGGACCTGGACGCCGCTCAGCTCCACCAGGCGGTTCACCACGTCCTCCACGAGGACGGCCCGTCCGCTGCCCACGTTGACGACCCGGCCGGCCACGCGCGCGCGGGGGGCCCGGGCGCAGGCGACGACCGCGTCGGCGACGTCCCGGGCGTCGACGAAGTCCCGCCAGGCGGTCGCCGGGGGCAAATCCAGCTCCATCGGGCCCGGCCGTCCCCGGTGCGCGGTGAGCCGGGCGGCGAGGAAGCCGAGCAGGCTGCCGGCGGGCGCGCCGGCACCGCAGACGTTGGAGATCCGCAGGACCACCCCGTCGGTGCCGGAGGCCTCGACGGCGTCCAGCACGGTCCGGGCGGCGCGCAGCTTGGTCCGCCCGTAGGTGGTGTCGGGCTGCGGTGGGTGGTCCTCGGCGAACGGTCGGCGGTCGGTTCCCGGGCCGTACTCGTGGACCGTGCCGAGCTGGACGAGGCGGGGGCGCCGGGGTGCGGCGGCGACCGCGTCCAGGAGCAGTCCGACGAGGTCCGCGTTGGCGGCCTCCTGCTGTTCCGGGGTGGCGCCCCAGAGCTGTCCCGCGGCGTTCACCACCGTGTCGGCCGCGACGTCGTCGAGGAGCCGGGTGAGCCGGTCCGGCGGTTCGCGCAGCGGGTCCAGGTGCTCCCGGCGCTGCGCGGACGGCGGGGCGGAGCCGCCGCAGAGCCCCCGGGAGACCGCTGTCACCCGTGCCCCCGCGGTTTCGAACGCGTCGCAGAGGTGCCGTCCGAGGAAGCCGGTGGCGCCGAGGACGACGACCGAGGTGCCCGTCACCGGCTCACCCCCGCCACTCGGTCAGGACGCCCGCGGCGAGCGTCTCCCGCAGCGACGCCGCTCCGGCGTCCCGGTCGGAGATCAGCGGCGGCTCGGTGAAGCCCCACGGCAGGTCCATGTCCGGGTCGAGGGGGTCGATGTTGATCTGTGTTCCCGGGACGTACGTGGTGGAGACGACGTAGCAGATGCAGGTGTCGTCCGCGAGGCTGAGGAAGCCGTGGGCCACCCCCTCGGGGATGAAGAGGCAGCGGCCGGAGTCGGCGTCCAGTTCCGTCACCGCGTGGGTGCCGAAGGCGGGCGAGCCGGTCCGCAGGTCGACGATGACGTCCCGCAGCGCGCCGCGCACGCACGAGACGTACTTGGCCTGGCCGGGCGGGACGGCGACGCCGTGCAGTCCGCGCAGGACGTTCCGGTGGGAGACCGAGTAGTTGATCTGCCGGGGCAGGAAGGGACGGCCGATCGCCTTCGCGAGCAGGTCGGTCCGCAGCGACTCGTAGAACGTCCCCCGCTCGTCGGCCAGTTGTTCGGGGGTGATGACGTAGGCACCGGGAACGGCCGTCTCCGCGACACGCACGATGGGGCCACCTCACTTCGCGGCCGTGGATTCCCGGTGGGCGGCGGCCAGTCGCTCCAGGTCGCCCACCACCTGGGCGGGGACGGGCATCTGGGCCGTCTCGTCACGCAGCCGCAGGGCCTCGGTCCGGTACGACGGGTCCTCCAGGAGGGCGCGAACGGCGCCGGCGATGTCGGCCGCGCTGTGGTCGGCGGGGTCGACCAGCCGCGCGGCGCCCCGGTCCGCGATGCGGGCGCTGTGCTCCTCCAGGCCCGGCAGGTACGGGACGAACACCTGCGGCACCCCGTTGGCCAGGCAGGTGAGGGTGATGTTGCCGCCGGCGTGGTGGACCATCACGTCGCAGGTCGGGGCGAGGACGTCGACCGGCAGCCAGCCGGCGCGCGCGCCCGCGGGGAGGTCGAGCCGGGCGGCGACGTCGTCGGGGGTGGCGATCAGCAGCTCGATGTCGAGCGGCGCCACCTTCTCGACGAGGCCGCTGAGCAGTTCGAGGTCGTCGTCGGGGGTGACTCGGCTGCCCGCGCTCACCAGGACGCGGGGCCGGTCGCCCTTGGTGTACATCCAGGGTTCGAGGGCGCTTTGCGTGCTGCACGGGATGTGGCGCAGCGGCAGGGCCACGGGGGCGGTGGGCGGGCGCACGCTCTCCGGCATGACGGTGACGGAGAAGGCCGGCGGCGGTGTGGCGGTCAGGCCGAGGCGCTCCATCTCGGGGGCCAGTTCGGCGGCGGCGGCGAGGTCGATGGAGAGGGGTTCGCCGATGTCGGTGGCGAAGCGTACCCAGGGGACGTCCATGTGGTGGGCGACGAGGGGGCCGGCGTATGCGAGGACGTTGCTGACCACGAGGTCGGGGCGCCAGCGGCCCGCCAGTTCGAGCAGAGCGTCGAGCGAGTGCGCCGCGAGCCTTCCGAACATGCGTCCGATGGCGATGTTGCGTTCCGGGCCGCCGGCCGGCGTCGGGACGAGGACGCCCTCCCGGTTCACCCGGCAGTCCTGGATCGTGCGCTCGGTGACGGAGACCGCGGGGATGCCCGAGTGGAGGATGGCGGTCATGGTGATCTCGGGGCCCGTCATGATCACTTCGTGGCCCGCGTTCCGGGCCGCCTGGGCCAGCGGCACGTCCGGGAAGATCGTCCCGGCTCCGTTGCCTCCCACGAAAAGAATCTTCATGGGCGCATCGTCGGCTCCGTCCTTCGAGGCTCGCTCGAAGCCGCCCCTCCGCGAGGGGCGCGCGATCGGGGGGCGCACGGGTCTTCGAGCGGTTCTCGAAGGCCGTGGCGAACCCTGGGCCGGACCGAGGGAGCCGTGGGCCGCCGCCCGGCCGCCCCTTCACGAGAACGCATCCCACCTTCGAGGAGGCTGCCGTGTTCCGGCACTTGTCCGAAGTCCACGGCTGGTTCGCCGATCGCCGGCGGGCCCAGCGGCACGTGGTCGCCCTCACGCGGCTGGACCGCCTCGAGGGCTGGTCCTTCGACCCGGTCACGAACGACCTGCGGCACGCCAGCGGACGGTTCTTCACCGTCGAGGGGCTCCAGGTGGAGACCGACCACCGGGAGGTCGGATCGTGGCAGCAGCCGATCATCGTGCAGCCGGAGTCCGGCATTCTGGGCATCCTGGTCAAGGAGTTCGGGGGCGTCCCGCACTTCCTGCTCCAGGCCAAGATGGAGCCGGGGAACGTCAACCTGCTCCAGCTGTCGCCGACGGTGCAGGCGACCCGGAGCAACTTCACCCGGGTCCACCGCGGCGGCTTGGTCCCGTATCTGGACCACTTCCTGTCGCCGCGCCGCGGCCGGATCGTCTTCGACTCCCTCCAGTCCGAGCAGGGCTCGTGGTTCCTGGGCAAGCGGAACCGCAACATGATCGTGGAGACGACGGAGGACGTCCCTGCGCGGGACGACTTCTGCTGGCTGACGCTGGAGCAGATCGGCGGGCTGCTGCGGGTGGACAACCTGGTCAACATGGACACCCGGACCGTCCTGTCCGGCCTGCCCGGAGCGTACGGGGGACGGTTCGGTCCCGAGGGGGCCGAGGAGCGCGGGCTGCACCGAATGGCGGAACTGCTCAGCTGGTTCACCGAGGAGAAGGTGACGCGCCGGCTGGAGCGCCGCCGCCTGCCGCTCCGCGCGGTGGAGGGCTGGTCCGTCAGCGGCGGGCGCGTGGTGCACGAGGAGGGCCTCTACTTCTCGGTGGTCGGCGTGGACGTGGAGGCGGAGGGGCGCGAGGTGAGCCGCTGGTCGCAGCCGATGCTCGCGCCCGCCTCCCGGGGCGTCGTCGCCTTCCTCACACGCGCCGTCGACGGCGTGCCGCACGTCCTGGTGCAGGCCAGGACCGAGGCGGGTTCCCGCGACGTGCTGGAGCTGGGCCCGACCGTGCAGTGCGCCCCGGAGAACTACCGACGGCTGGCCGCCGGACTGCGGCCTCGCTTCCTCGACGACGTGCTGTCCGCCCCGCCGTCCCGCGTCACGCTGGACGTCGTCCACTCCGAGGAGGGCGGCCGCTTCCACCACGCCGAGAACCGCTACATGGCGGTGGAGGCGGACGGCGTCCCGCTGGACCCGGGGGGCGGCTTCGTCTGGATGACGCCCGAACAGCTTGGCGCCCTGGTGCGGCACGGCGGCCAGGTGAACGTCGAGGCCCGGAACCTGCTGACGTGCCTGAGGTACCTGCGGTGAGGGGGGCGGCCGTGACCGGCCGACCGGTGCGTCTGGGCGTGCTGGGGTGCGCCGACATCGCGGTCCGCCGGGTGCTGCCGGCCCTGGCCGGCGTGCCGGGGGTGCGCCTGGCGGCGGTGGCCAGCCGGATCGGCGCCCGGGCCGCCCGCGTCACCGGGGTGTTCGGCGGCGATGCGCTGGAGGGGTACGAGGCGCTCCTCGCCCGCCCCGACGTGGACGCGGTGTACGTCCCGCTGCCGGCCGCGCTGCACGCGCCGTGGGTGGAGCGGGCACTGGCGGCCGGCAAGCACGTGCTGGCGGAGAAACCGCTGACGACGCGGGTGGCGGACACCGTGCGGCTGGTCGCCGCGGCCCGTGCGGCGGGCCTGGTGCTGCGCGAGAACGTCATGTTCGTCCACCACCCCCAGCACCATCACGCGCGGCGGCTCCTGCGGGAGGGCGCGATCGGCGAACCGCGCGCGGTGATCGCGGCGTTCGCGATCCCGCCCCGGCCCGCGGACGACATCCGCTACCGGCCGGAGCTCGGCGGCGGCGCGCTCCTCGACGTCGGGTCGTATCCGCTGCACGCCGCCCGCTTCCTGCTCGGGGACGGGCTGGAGGTGGTCGGCGCGACTTTGCGGACCGACGGCGCGCGGGGGGTCGACGTGTCCGGCACGGCGCTGCTGTCCGGGGCCGGCGGGGTGACCGCGCAGGTGTACTTCGGCATGGAGCACCACTACACGTCCCGGTACGAGGTGGTGGGCAGCGCCGGACGGCTTGTCGTCGACCGGGCCTTCACCCCGCCGGCGGACCACCGGCCGACCCTGGTCGTGGAGCGCCGCGACGGCACGGAGCGGCTGGAGCTGAAGCCCTTCGACCAGTGCGCCGGCACCGTCGACGCCTTCGTACGGGCCGTCGCGGCGGGGGCCGGCACGACCGGCGACGCGATCGTCCGGCAGGCGGAGCTGATCGCAGATGTCCATCGGAGCGGGAGCCGCGGCGCGCGGCCCGCTCCACGACCGGCGCGAGACGCCGTGGAAGGCGAGGACCGATGAAGGACGCCAAGGCCCGCATCCTGGAGCAGGTGCGCGATTACCACGGTTCGCAGAAGAAGGAGTTCGAGCCGGGCGTGACCGCGGTGTGGCCCTCGGGAGCGGTGTTCGACGCGGAGGACCGCGTCGCCCTGGTGGAGGCCGCGCTGGACATGCGGATCGCGGCCGGTGTCAGCTCGCGACGGTTCGAGCGGGAGTTCGCCCGCTACTTCCGGCTGCGCAAGGCCCATCTGGCCAACTCCGGTTCGTCGGCGAACCTGCTGGCGCTGTCGGCGTTCACCTCGCCGCAGCTGGAGGACCGCAGGATGCGGCCCGGCGACGAGGTGATCACGGTCGCGGCCGGGTTCCCGACCACCGTGAACCCGATCATCCAGAACGGGATGGTGCCGGTCTTCGTCGACGTGGAGCTGGGCACCTACAACACCACGGTCGAGCGGATCGCGGAGGCCATCGGCCCCCGTACCAGGGCAATCATGGTCGCGCACGCGCTCGGCAACCCCTTCGCCGCCGAGGAGGTCGCCCGGCTCGCCGAGGAGCACGGCCTGTTCCTGATCGAGGACAACTGCGACGCGGTGGGCTCGACCTACCGCGGCCGGCTCACCGGCACCTTCGGCGACATCTCGACCACGAGTTTCTACCCGGCCCACCACATCGCGATGGGCGAGGGCGGCTGCGTCCTGACCGACAACCTGGCGCTGGCCCGCATCGTGGAGTCGATGCGCGACTGGGGCCGCGACTGCTGGTGCGAACCGGGCGAGGACAACCGCTGCTTCAAGCGGTTCGACTACCAGATGGGCACGCTGCCGCACGGCTACGACCACAAGTACATCTTCTCGCACGTCGGTTACAACCTGAAGTCCACCGACCTCCAGGCCGCGCTCGGGCTGAGCCAGCTGTCGCGGCTGGACGCGTTCGGCGCCGCCCGCCGTGCCAACTGGCGGTTCCTTCGGGAGGCGCTGGACGGCGTGCCGGGACTGCTCCTCCCGCGCGCCACCGAGGACAGCGATCCGAGCTGGTTCGGCTTCGCGCTGACCGTCGAGCCCGACGCCGGCTACACCCGGGAGGGCCTCGTGGCCTTCCTGGAGAGCCGCAGGATCGGCACCCGGCGCTTCTTCGCCGGGAATCTCACCCGCCACCCGGCGTACCTCGACCGGCCGCACCGCATCAGCGGCGCGCTCACCAACAGCGACATCGTCGCCGGGCACACCTTCTGGGTCGGGGTCTACCCGGGCCTGACCGAGGAGATGGTCCGCTACATCGCCGAGTCCGTCCGCGACTACGCGATGAAGAACTCCTGACGACCGCGCCGGGCCGCGACGTCGCGGCAGAAAGGTCCACCATGCTCCAGGCACACCAGTCGGCCCTGACCACGGCGGCCCGCGGCATGGCGCCGCTCGCCGCCGCCCACGCACCGGCCGCGGAGGAACGGCGCCGGCTGCACCCCGCGGTGGCAAAGGCGCTGGCCGACGCGGGATTCCCGCACCACTTCGCCCCCGGCCTGCCCGGCCGCTCCCCCGGCACGTTCACCGAGCTCCTGGAGGCCGTGGCCGTCCTCGGCGAGGAATGCGCGTCGGCGGCGTGGGTCGCCTCGGTCACCGCGAGCGCGGGCCGGATGACGGCGTACCTGCCGCCGGAGGGCCGGGCCGCCGTGTGGGAGAAGGGCGCCGGCACGGTGGTGGCGGCCGGGCTGATGCCGGCCGGGACGGCGGAGCGGGTCCCGGGGGGCTGGCGGGTCAGGGGCGAGTGGGCCTACGTCAGCGGGGTCGACTTCGCCGACTGGACCCTGGTCGCGGCGCGGACGCGGGAGGCGGGGCATCCGACCGTGCGGGTGCTCGCGGTGCCCCGGGCCGATCACGCCGTCGTCGACGCGTGGTCCGTGGTCGGCATGCGCGGTACCGGCAGCCACACGGTGGTGCTGGACGACGTCGTCGTGCCGGACGAGCGGTCGGTGCCGTTGGCCTCGGTGCTCCGGGGCGAGGCGGAGGGGACGTCCGCGCCCTGCCACCGGGTGCCGCTCAAGGCCGGCAACGGGCTGACGCTCGCGGCTCCCCTCCTGGGCGCGGCCCGCGGCGCGTTGCGGCGCTGGCAGGAGCTGACCGCGGCGAAGCTCGCGGCGCCGGGCGGGGCGATCTCCGGCGGGCCCGATCCCGGCCCCTACGAGCAGGCGCTCGCGCGGGCGGAGGGCGAGCTCGACGCGGTGGAGCTGCTGCTCGGCCGGGCGGCGGGCGTCGTCGACCGGGGCGGGGTGTCCGGCCTGGAGACGGCGAGGAACGCGCGGGACTGCGCGCTGGCGGCCGAGCGGCTGGCCACGGTGGTGGACGGGCTGCTGCGCACCGCCGGCACCCGGGGCCAGGCCGAGGCGGAGGCCTTGCAGCGGCACTGGCGCGACGTGAACTGCGGTGCGGGGCACAGCGGGCTCCAGTGGGCCCCCGCGGCGAGCGCGTACGCGCGGCTGGCCGCGGGGCCGCGTCGCTGAGAGTCCCGGTCCCGGGTGTGGCGCCGGGCGCCGGGGGGCCCCCCCCGGGGGGGGGGCCGCGGCCGGGGGCCCCCCCCCCCCCGCGCCGGGGGGGCGGGCCCCCCGGGGGGGGGGGGGGGGGGGGGCGGGGGGGGGGGGGGGGGGGGGGGGGCGGGGGGGCCCCCCCCCCCGGGGGGGGGCCCCCCCCCCCCCCCCCCCCCCACACCCGGCGCCAGGCCGGTGGTGCGTCTCATACGGCGGAGGCCGTGCGGTGGTCCCGCGGGGAGGGGACCCGGCGCACCGGGGAGGGGTGGGGGGACGACGAGGGGTTCAGCACCGCGAGCTGGAGCCGCTGGAGTTCCGGCGAGGGTTCCAGGCCCAGCTCCCGGTCGAGGATGCGGTGCAGGGTGCGGTAGGCCTGGAGCGCCTCGGCGCGGCGGCCGGACTGGTTGAGGGCGGAGATGAGCTGGCCGTGGAACCACTCGTTGAGCGGGTACTCGTTGACGAGCACGGACAGTTCCGGGATCGCGTCGCGCTGCCGGCCGAGCTGGGTCTCGGCCTCGATGCGGAGCTGGAGGGCCCGGATGCGCAGCTCCTCCAGGTGGACGATGCGGCCGGTGAGCACGTCCCCCGCGGGGATGTTGGAGAGGGCGGGACCCCGCCACAGGGCCAGTGCCTGGCGCAGGAGTCCGACGGCGTGTTCCGGTTCGCCCGAATGAAGCGCGTCCTGTCCGCGAGTGATGAGATTCTCGAATATCTTGACGTCCACCTCGGCATCTTCCACCTGAATGACGTATCCGGGCGCGCGCGTTACGAGAAGAGTGCGCTCAGGCGCCAGCACCCCTTCGCTGACAAACAATTTACGCGCGTGGTAGATATAGGTCTGAAGGGTTGTCAGCGCGCTTTTCGGAGGTGCTTCGCCCCAGATTTCCCGGATGAGCAAGTCCGAGCTCACCGTCTCATTCGGCCTGGTGAGGAGCAGGGCCAGGGACTGACACACTTTCGGCGTGCTCGGTAGATAGGAGCGGCCTTCATCGGTGATTATCTCGAATGGACCGATTAGGTTGAACCGCATTGGATTACCCCCCTGGTGTCGTTCAGCCGACCATGCCATTCAGTCTTCTGCCAACAACTCCACAGTAGATCAGCCGGCGCGACACCGAAGTCCCGCGGGAGCAAAATGTCATGTCTCTCCGACCGGGGGTATGAAATGCGCCAGGGATTGCGGGATCCGGCCGTTCTTCCATCTGTCGGGATTTCCAGCCCGGGCCGGAAGCGGTCGCCCGGCCGCGGGCGCAGGTCCCGCGGTTCCTCCGAGCGCGAGCGCGGCCCCCGCCGCCGGGCCGGGTTGCGGCGGCGGGGGCCGGCGCGATGCCGGTTCCGTCCGGCCGGTCTGCGGGGTGTCCTCGACGATGCTCACGCGTGCCCGTTCTGAAGGGGGTTCGGCCGCCGGACCGCACCGGGGCGGTGCCGGTCCGCGTCTCCTGGGACTGGGGGTTCCGCTCGAAGCGGGCTCCGAGCGCGGTTCAGGCGGTCACGCGTGACAGGCGGGGAGCCCGCCGTGGTGGGTGACCATCTCGGAGAACAGCAGGCCGACGTCCATCGGTTCGCCGGGGCTCGCGCCCCGCGCCTCGGCGTACGCCCGGTGCAGGTTGGGGACGATCCGCTCGGAGTCGAGCAGTCCGGCGTACGGGCCGAGGTCCGCCTCGCGCGCCGCCTCCAGCGGGCTGATCTTGGCCCTGATACCCTCCGCCGCCAGCTTCTGGACCCGCCGCAGGTATCCCTCGGTGACGTCGAGCAGTTCGGGGCCGCCCACGGGACCGTGTCCCGGCACGACGGTCTCGGCCCCGAACGCCCTCAGCCGCTCCATGACATCTATGGTGCCCGCGACGGATCCCATCAGGCAGAACGGGGTCGTCCCGGACATGACGAGGTCCCCGGCGTACAGCACCCTCCGTTCGGGGAGCCAGACGACGGTGTCGCTCGCGGTGTGCGCGGGTCCCAGGTGGACGAGTTCGGCGCGGGTCCGGCCGACGTGCAGGGTGAGCCGGTCCCGGAAGGTGAGGTCCGGCAGGGTCACGGTCAGCTCGCCCCACTCGACGCCGGGCCACAGCCCGGTCAGGTGGAGGCCTGTCGCCTCCATCTCCACCCGGGCGCCCTCGTGGGCGACGATCACGGCGTCGTCGGCGAACAGCTGGTTGCCGAAGGTGTGGTCGCCGTGCGAGTGGGTGTTGACCACGTAGCGCGGCGGCCGCGGCGACACCCGGGCGGCGGCTTCCTTGAGGGCCTGCGCCCGGGCCCGGGTGGCGGCGGTGTCGACCAGCGCCGCCTGGCCGTCCGAGACGACGAGCCCGGCGTTGTTGAGGCACCATCCGCCGTCGGGCTGCACGTAGGCGAAGACGCCCTCCGCGATCTCCTGGAGCCGGGCAGCCGAAGGGCCGGTGGAACGGGTGGTCACTGCTGACTCCCTGGGGTGTGGATGGTCCCCGCGCGGACGGCGGTGCCGCGCGGAGCGACGGAACGGGGTTCGAGGGCGCGGGGTTCGGGGGGGGCCGGCGCCGAGGACACGGGCCGCGGCTCGTGTCGTACGGCCGGGCGGTCCGGGCCGACGCCCGCGAACCCCGCGCCGACGGTCCAGCAGCAAGGGCGTCCGGTGGGTGACGAACCGCCGGCCCCGGTCGGTGAGCGGTGTGCCGTCCGGCCGGTGCAGCAGGACGGCGGCGGCGGTGGCGGGGATGGAGAAGCCGGAGGGCCGGGCGGGCAGTGCCGGCCCCCGCCCCCACGCCTTGCCGTACGCCTCCTTGAGGGTCCGCAGGCGTACCTCCGCCGCGTTCCGCTCGCCCTCGGGCAGGCGGCGCAGCGCGGCGCGCTCCGGCGTGGTGAACACCTACCGGGCCGCGGGTCGTCCGTACACCGGGCGGTCCGTCGCCTCGGTGTCGACGCCGATCCGGCCGAGGCGGCTGAGGGCCGGCAGCGAGAACGGCGCCAGAGTGGCTGAGGCCCAGTTCCAGGCCGGGACAGCCCCGCGGGCAGGGCTTCCCGCCCGGCTCGCGGGCGCGTTCCGGCACGTCGGGATCGACCCGCAGCACGGCCGCGGCGGCGTGGGCGAGGAAGGCCCCTGAGGCGGTGCGGCCGTCGGCCGTCCGCCAGTCGTCAGCGTGGCCGTACAGCAAGGCGTACCCGTCGGTGGTCATGCGCCGCAGCAGGACACCGGCCCAGGTGCCGCCGCGCTGTCGGCGAAGCCCGCGGCCGTCGTCGCGCGGGCGGCAAGGCGCGGGTCCGCAGCGGCACCGTCGAGGAGGGCCGGCGGGAGGTCCCGGCGGGCGGCCGCGCGCGCGACGGCGGCCGTGTCCAGGCGGGTCGGCCGGCCGCCGGGGGCGGCCGGCGCGAACGCGCGGTGATACCCCCGGGCGGCGAGCGTGGCCGCGCGGGCGGGCGCAGTCCCGTGCCGGCCGTCGTCGCCCGGCGCGCCGAGCGCGCGCTCCAGAGCGGCCGGCCGGGCCCCGGGGCCCGCCGGGGCCGTCCCGCCGGCGTCAGAACACCTGGTCATGGCTGATGGTCCGGGACTTGAGCGCCGGCTTCCCCTCGTCGATGACCAGCACGTCGTGGACCGTGCAGCTGGGGCTGATCTCCGGCTTGCCGCCCGGGCGGACGGTGACGACCAGGGCGTAGACGGTGCAGTGGACGGTGCCGTCGGGGCGCGGGTCCAGGGCGATCTGGTTGAACCAGTGCCGGCGGCGCACCGGGTCGCCGTCGAACTTCTTGTGGAACTCGGTGAGTTCGCGGACGATCCCGGCCCGGCCCCGAGCGGGCTCGACGCCCGGGGAGTGCTGGAACTCGCCGTCCTCGGTGAAGGTGGCGGCGTACTCCTCGAACCTGCGCTCGTCCAGGTGGTGCATCTGGTGGGCGTAGAAGTGCTGCACCAGACAGTGGAGTTCGGCGAGGGAGGCGGCATCTGCGGTGGTGCTCAAGGGATCTCCTCGGGTAGGGATCGTCAGGCCGGGGCGCCGGTCCCGGCCTCGGCGAACGCGGCGGCGTGCCGCATGGTGGCGAGGCTGTTGCGGCCGAGCGCGTCGCGGACGTGGGCGCGGGCGTCGGCGAGGGTGCGGCCCGCGCCGAGGACTTCGGGCACCGCGGCCGGGTCGAGGAGCACGGTGTGCCGGGCGGTGGCGACGGTGGTCCCGCCCTCGCCGGGGGCGAACTCCCACAGGCCGCTGTGCCCGAGCAGCAGGCGCGGGGTGACCCGCTGCTTGTACGCGATCCACGACGGCGCCTCGCAGACGCGCACCGAGCGGGTGGTGTGTGTGGAGCCGTCCGCTGTGACGGTGTCCATCTGCAGGTCCTGGACGCCGGGCGGCTCCTCGGTCAGCTGGACCCGGCTGACGTGCGGCAGCCGCTGCGCCCACAGGTCAGCGCGGTGCACGAAGGCGTACGCGTCGAAGGCCGCCCCGCAGAACTCCAGGGTGTCGGTGAAGGTGAGGACCACGTCCCGGGCGGGGTGGCCTAGTTCGGCCACCCGGGCCAGGGCGCGCAGTTCCTCGGCGCTGTTGCGGTCGAGCGCCTCGTGGATCCACTTCACCGTCTTGGGGTCGTCGTCCTCGGCGGCGAAGTCGTGCAGCAGCACCAGGCGGGTACCGCCGCCCGGGCGTGCCTCGAAGCGCCACTCCCCGCCCATGGCGGCGATCGGGGAGCGGCTGCGTTCCTGCCGGAAGGTGATGCGCCCTTCCTCCGGGTCCAGGGTGCGCCGCGAGGTCCAGTCGGAGACCGTGCCGTTCACGGTCGCCCAGATCCGGAACCGTTCGGCGCGGTCGCCGCGTTCCAGGTGCCGCACGTGCACGGTCGGGCCGAAGACGGCCGGCCAGGCGGCCGCGTCGGCCACCAGGTCGTACAGTTCCTCGGGGCGGGCGGACACGTCCAGGGTGTGCTCGGCGGTGTGCCGTCGCGGTGTCATGCGGTCGCGCTCCTCGGGCGAGGTCGTGGAGTGGGGGGTCAGGCGGCACGGGCCACGAGGCCATTGACCAGGTCGGCGAGTTCCTTGGGGGTCGTGGCCTCGTTGATCTCGTCGTCCGACACGTCCACGCCGAAGTCCTGTTTGATCTGCGCGGCGCTCTCCATCAGGGCCAGGGAGTCGTAGCCCAGCTCCTCGAAGGTGAGGTCGGTGATGTCGGTGTCGGGGCCGATGCCCTCCATGCCGCCCGCGCAGGCGAGGAGGATGCGGCGGATGTCGTCGATGGTGATCTGTGCCATGGGTGTTCTCTCTCCTTGGTTCGTGCGGGGGTCCCGCGGGGGGCGGGGCGGGGGCTACCGCTCGTCGGCGTCGCTGACCACCACGGCCGAGTTGAAGCCCCAGCGGCCCCGGGCGAGGACGAGGGCGTTGCGGACGCGCCGCTCGCGGGGCTCGCCGCGGACGACGTCGATGCCGTAGGCGTCGGGGACGATGCCCGCCGCGGGGGTGGGCGGTACGACCCCGTCGCGGATGGCCAGGGTCGCAGTGACGACGTCGAGCGGGCCGCCGCCCGCGTACAGGCGTCCGGTGAGGGCCTTGGGCGCGGTGACGGGCACGCCGCCTGTGCCGAACAGCCCGCTGAGGGCCTCGGCTTCGGCGGCGTCGAGCTCGGGGACGCCGGCTCCGTCGGCGAAGACCGCGTCGATGTCGGCGGGGACCAGCCCCGCGTCGACGATCGCGTTCTCGGCGGCGCGGCGCAGTCCCGGCGGGCGGCCGGAACCGGGCGCGGGATCGAAGGTGGCGCTGTAGCCGGTCAGCGCGGCGTGCACCCGCTCGGCGCCGCGGGCGCGGGCGCGGTCCTCGTCCTCCAGGACGAACATCGCGCCTCCTTCGCCGGGCACGTGTCCGGAGGCCAGGCTGTCGAAGGGAAGGTAGGCGCGGGCGGGGTCGGACTCGCCGGTGACGCGGCCGTCGGACAGCTGGGAGACGTACCCCCACGGGTCGAGGGCGGAGTCGACGCCTCCGGCGAGCATGAGGGGGGTGCCGCGGCGGATGCCGCGGCGGGCGTAGCCGAGGGCGTCGAGTCCGCCGGCCTGCTCGCCGACGAGCGCGACGCCGGGGCCGCGCATGCCGTGCCGGATGGATATCTGGCCGGTGTTGACGGCGTAGAACCAGGCGAAGGACTCGTACACGCTGACGAACTCGGGTCCCTTGCCCCAGAGTTTGGCGAACTCGCGGTGGGTGAAGTCGAAGCCGCCCAGCGCGTTGGAGGTGACGACGCCCATGTCGTAGTCGGCCAGGTCGCCCGGGCAGACAGCGGCGTCGGTGAGGGCCCAGGCGGCGGCGGTGAGCCCGAGCCGGGTGGAGTGGTCGGTCTGCGGGAGCAGTCGGCTCGGCAGGTGCTCGGCGGCGTCGAAGTCGTCGATCTGCCCGGCGAGGGTGGCGGGGTAGCCGGAGACGTCGAAGCGGGTGACCCGGCCGATGCCGCTGTGGCCCGCGAGGACCGACTTCCAGTAGGTCTCGGTGCCCAGGCCGTTGGGGGCTGTGACGCCGATTCCGGTGATCACCGTCCTGGCGGTCATGCGGCGGCTCCTTCCGGGGCGCGCAGCACCATCGCGCTCTGGAAGCCGCCGAAGCCGCTCCCGACGGTCAGCACGGTGTCCACCCGCTGCTCGCGCGCGGTCAGCGGCACGTAGTCGAGGTCGCACTCGGCGTCCGGGGCGTGCAGGTTGGCCGTGGGGGGCACGACGTTGTCGCGGATGGCGAGGGCGCAGGCGGCGATCTCCAGGGAGCCGATCGCGCCGAGGGAGTGCCCGACCATCGACTTGATGGAGCTGATCGGCACGCGGTACGCGTGGTCGCCGAGGCTGCGCTTGAACGCGGCGGTCTCGTGGCGGTCGTTCTGCTTGGTGCCGGAGCCGTGCGCGTTGACGTAGTCGATGCGCGTCGGGTCGATGTGGGCCTCGTCGAGCGCGACCCGGATCGCTTCGGCCATCTCGCGGCCGTCCCGCTTCAGACCGGTCATGTGGTAGGCGTTGCAGCGTGTGGCGTAGCCGGTGACCTCGGCGTAGATCCGCGCGCCGCGGGCCAGCGCGGTGCCGTACTCCTCCACGACGAAGACGGCGGCGCCCTCGGCGAGGACGAAGCCGTCGCGGGAGGCGTCGAACGGGCGGGAGGCGTGCTCGGGGTCGTCGTTGCGGGTCGTGGTGGCTTTGATGGCGTCGAAGCAGGCCAGCACGATCGGGGAGATGGGGGTGTCGGCGGCACCGGCGACCATGACGTCGGCGTCGCCCTCGCGGATGAGCTGCACCGCGTGGCCGACGGCGTCGAGGCCGGAGGTGCAGCCGTCGGAGACCATGGTCACCGGGCCCTCGGCACCGGCCACCCACGCGATCTCTGCCGGCATCACCCCGGGGCTGAGGTAGTCGAACATGTGGGGGGACAGGTAGCCGGGGTCGACCCGCCACTGGCGTCCCCGGTCGGACATGACCAGGTACTCGTTCTCCAGGCTGGTCGCGGAGGCGACCGCGCTGCCGAGGCTGACGCCGACCCGGTGCGGGTCCACGCCGCCGAACTCCAGCCCGCTGTCGGCCACCGCCTCCCGGGCGCAGGCGACCGCGAACTGGGTGGCCCGGTCCATCCGGCGGATCTCGCGCGGGGTCAGGCCCTCGTCCTCGGGGCGGAAGTCGACCTCGCCGGCCACCTGGGACCGGAACGGGGTCGCGTCGAAGAAGGAGATGCGCCGGGTGGCGGTGCGCCCGGCGGTGAGCAGGTCCCAGAACGCCTTCGTGCCGGACCCGCCGGGTGCGCGGACCCCGATGCCGGTGATCACCACGCGGCGGCTCATCGGAGGCTCCCCGAACGGCCGGTCGCCCGGGATTCGCCGTGCCTGCAGCAGAACATCGCGTCTCTTCCTCTCGTCTTGCACGGCGGGTTCGGCCAGCCGCTCCCGTGGGGAGGGGGAACCGCCGTCGGCTTCTCACACCCTGCGGACAGGGCCTAGAACACGACTCGAAACCGGATCACCGGGCCCGGTGCGGGCGGTGCGCGATCAGGCGACGTACGGCCGCCGGGCGCGGGCCTCGCGGAGTGCCTGCGCCCACCACAGGAGCTGGTCGAGGAGTTTCTTGGCGGCCGCGTTGACCTCCTGCGCGTCCAGCGGTTCGCCGTCCTCGTCGAACCGGGTGTACACGTGCGGGAAGTTGACGCTGTCGCGCAGCGGCACGGCGTGCAGTTCGGCGAAGACGGACCGCAGCTGCTCGATGGCGCGCATGCCGCCGGACATGCCGCCGGCGTAGCCGACGAAGGCCGCGGGCTTGGCCTGCCACTGCGTGAAGAGGCAGTCGACGGCGTGTTTGAGGGCGGCGGGGTAGCCGCGGTTGTACTCGGGGGTGACGACGACGAAGACGTCGGCCGCGGCGATGCGCTCGGCGTAGGCGCGCACCTCGGGCGAGGCGTGGCGGCCGTGCTCGTCGGGCGGCGTCAGGACGGTGGGCAGCCGGGCCTCGGCGATGTCGACGACGTCGACGGCGAAGTCGTCGCGGGCCCGGGCCTGGCGGGCGAACCAGTCGGCGACCACGGGGCCGATGCGGCCCTGGCGGGTGCTGCCGACGATGACGGCCAGGCGGACGGGTGCTGCGGTCGGCATGGGTGTGCTCCTAGCGTGGGGTGGGCGGCCGGGCCCGAAGGCGCGAGCGGAGTGCGGGGCGGGGGCGGGGGCGGCGGACGGCGCCGCTCAGCCGGCCCGGCCCGTCAGCAGGACCACCCGGCCGGTGTGGGCGCGGGACTCGACGATCTCGTGGGCCTTGGCGGCCTCTTCGAGGGGGAGCGTGCTGTGGATCACGTGCCGGACCGTTCCCTCGGTGAGGTGGCGGACCAGCGTGTCGTGGTGGTCCAGGTACGCCTGGCGGCGGCTGGTCCGCCACTGTCCCAGGGCGAAGCAGGTGAGGGACCGCATGCCGATGAGTTCCACGGGCGAGACGGCGGGGACGGCGCGGCCGCCGGCGGAGGAGCCGTAGAAGACGAGCCGGCCGAAGGGGGCGAGGAGGCCGATCCCGGTCCGCAGCACGTCGCCGCCGACGCTGTCGAGGACGATGTCGACGCCCTGGTGGCCGGTGGCCTGCCGGACCCGGTCCGGCCAGTCGTCGCGGGAGTAGTCGACGAGGACGTCGGCGCCGAGCTCCCGCACGAAGTCGAGCTTGCGGGTGGAGCCGGAGGTGGCGATGATCCGGCCCGCGCCGGCCGCCCTGGCCGCCTGGACGGCGAGGTGGCCGATGCCTCCGGAGGCGGCATGCACCAGGACGGTCTCGGCCGGCCGCAGGGAGGCGGTGGCCAGGACGCCCATGGCGATGGGGCCGGAGCCGGGCAAGGCGGTGGCCTGTGCCGCGTCCATCCCGGCCGGGACCGGCAGGACGGTGTCCGCGTCCACTGCGACGTACTCGGCGTACGCGCCGTGCAGGGTGAAGGCACCCACGCGGTCGCCCGCGCGGATTGCGGTCACTCCCTCGCCGAGGGCGGCGACCGTCCCGACGACGTCGCCGCCCAGCACGATCGGGAAGACCGGCTGCCACACGGGGGCGGGGAAGACGTCCCGCCGCATCTGGGTCTGGGCGAATCCCACGCTCACCGCCTCGACGGCGATGAGCACCTGTCCCGGGCCGGGGCTCGGCACGGGGGTCTCCTCGACCCGCAGGACCTCCGGGCCTCCGAACGTGTGGATACGGACGGTGCGCATCTTTTCCTCCGGTCGTCGTCGCCGGGATCAGCCTCCCGAGCCGGGCTTGAGCACGGCTCGGGGACAGCTCGGGAACGAATCGAGAGGCGCGCGGAGGTCCGGTCAGCGCACGGTGCGGGGCTCGGGGCGGTCCGCGCAGCGCTTGAGCTCGAAGAAGCCCGGATCGGTGGCGAGGGTGCGCAGCGCGTCCCACAGCCGCAGGGCGCGCTCGCCGGTGGGGATCTCGCTGAGGACCGGTCCGAACTGCGCGGTGCGGCCGTTGACGGAGAGGGCGGGGACGCCGATGAGGCTCTGGCCGAGGCCGTCGGAGGGCACCCGGGCGTGGGAGGCCCGCAGCGCCTCGTCCCAGCGCTCGGAGTCCGCCTCCTTCGCCAGGTCGAGGGGGAGGCCGATGTCCTGGAGCGCGGCCTCGACGACGGCGCCGGTCCCGCTCATCGCCTCGGTCATCACCTGCTGCCAGGTGTCCGCGGTGGCATCGCGCACGGGGGCGAAGATGCCGTCGGGGGCGTGCAGGCGGCCGCCCAGGGCGGTGTAGAGGGGGCCGACGACGTCGTCGCCGTGGGCGTGCCGTGCGGCGGCCACCACGCGTATGGGCCCCCAGTAGGCGTCCAGCATCCTGCGTCGCTGTTCGGACATCTGCGTGCCGCTGTTGAGCAGGGCGAGGCTCATCTCGTGCCAGCGCACGGTGAGCGGGCGGAGCGCAGCGACCTCGGTGATCCAGCGGGAGGTGATCCACGCCCAGGGGCAGAGCGGGTCGAACCAGAAGTCGACGGTGTCCGCGCCGGTCTCGGTGGTGTCCATGGGGTGCCTTTCTTCTGTCTCTGCTGTGTCGGGGCCGTCGTCGGGGGCGCCGGCGCGGGCCAGTGCCTCCAGGACGGCGTTCTGCCGGGCGTCGCGGACGGCGGCACGGTGCGCGTGGCCGTCCCGCCCGTAGGTCTGTTCGGCCATGTCGGCGAGGCGGTCGATGGTCCGCGCCGTCATGCGGGGGCGGCCGAGGTCCCGCCATGCGTCGTCCATCCCGGGTCCGGCGGCCGCCAGCCAGCGGCGCAGGCCGCCCTCGCCGCCGCCGAGGTGGAAGGCCTGGAAGGGGCCCACGGCGGCCCAGCGCACCCCGAGGGCCCGGGAGACCACGGTGTCGAGCTCGGCCATGGTGACGACGCCCTCCTCAAGGAGGTGGACGCTCTCTTGGAGGATGGCGGCCTGGAGCCGGTTGGCGACGAACCGCGGCACCGGTTTGCGCAGCACGACCGGGGTGCGGCCCACCGACCGGTAGAAGGCGGCGCACGCCTGGACCGTCGCCGGGTCGGTCCGGTTGCCGCCGAGGACCTCCACGAGCGGGATGACGTGGGGCGGGTTGAGGGGGTGGCCGACGACCAGCCGTCCGGGGTCGGCCATCGTGGCGCCCATGGCGTCGGGCAGCAGCCGGGAGGTGGAGGAGAGCAGCAGCGCCGCCGGGGGCGCGGCGGCGCCGACGCGGCAAAAGAGGTCCCGCTTGAGTTCCAGGTCGTCGGGGAGGTTCTCCTGGACGACGTCGGCGTCGCGGACGGCCCGGTCGAGGTCGGGCTCGATCTCCAGCCGGCGGGCGAGTTCGCGCGGGTCGCGGCCGCCGCCCGGCAGCCCGGGGGCCATGTCCCGCAGGGCGGCGGTGACGGTCCCGTGTGCCCCGGCGCGCCGGCTGTGGAGCCGGACGCGCAGTCCGTGGGCCAAAAAGAGGGCGGTCCAGGAGAGTCCGATGGTGCCGGCCCCGAGGACGGCGACCGTGCGCGGGGCGGGGCGGTCCGGTGCGGTGCTCATGTCTCACCCGTCGTGGTCGGTGGGTGGGCCGTCGCCGGGCGTCCGGCGGCGGCTGCCGGAGCGGTGCTCCGGCAGCCGTGCGCGATCAGCTGTTCCAGCCCGTCAGGGCTGGACCTTGGTGGTGGAGAAGGTCACCGGCTGGGCCGGGTCGGCGTAGCACTGGAAGGGGTCCCACTCGTTGGTGGTGGGCTGGAGGCGGTACCAGTAGAACGACGGGTCGTCGAAGCCGGTGCCGCCGGCGGTGGTGGTCAGCGTGCCGGAGCCGGGGGCGCGCATGACGACCTCCAGGTTCGGCAGGTCGTACTCCACACCGCCCTGGAAGGCGTCGTCGGACCGGACGACCAGGGTGTCGCCGTGCCGCTCGATCCACTGGCCGCCGCCGAGGTTGGAGCTGCCGCCGGTCAGCCGGTAGTCCAGCACGGTGGTGCCGGCCGGCACCCGGTACGCGATCCTCACGTCGGTCAGCGTCTTGTTGTAGGCGGCGACCGCGTTGATGGGCGCCGAGTCGAACGTGACCTTGAAGGTCTTGTACGGGGCGACGGTGGCCGGCGCCGTCACGGTGAACGTACGGGAGTAGTCCACCGGGATCCACGAGCCCGACACGCGGGTCTGGCACACGTAGGGCAGCGTGGTCGTGGTCGTGGTGGCGGTGCCGCTGGGCGCCGCCGAGGCGGAGCCGCCCGATGCCACGACACCCGTGACGGCCATGCCCGCCGAGGCGAGGAGGCCGGCTGCCTTCTTCCAGTTCGTCTGCACTGTGTTCCCCTGTTCTTCGCGCCTGGACGCTCCGGGCGTGCTTGGCCCAATCTGATCGCTCTGGCTGGAGCCGCGATCGAGACCGCGTCCAGGCGCCGCGTCACGCCCCTGCGGCCGTCCCGGCGTGCGCGGCGTGGGATCTGGCGCTCTCCAGGAGTTCTGCCAGCGCGGCGGGGTCCATCACCCCGGAGACCGGGGGCCGGCCGTCGATCACGACGGACGGGACACCGCAGACGCCGAGTTCACGCGCCCGCCTCTGGTCGGCGCGGACGTCGTCGGCGTAGGCGTCCCCGGCGAGGACCTCGCGCGTTTCGGCGGCGTCGAGACCGGCCTCCTCGGCGAGGCGGACCAGCACGTCGTGGTCGGTGATGATCAACGCCTCGGTGTGGTAGGCGCGGAGCAGCCTCTCCACCATCTCCCCGGCGACGCCGCGCGCGGCCGCGAGGTGGGTGAGCCGGTGGGCGTCGAAGGAGTTGACCGGCCGGGAGAGGTGCATGTTGAGCTCCAGCCCCTCCTGGCGGCCGTGCCCCTTGATCTGGGCTACACGGGCCGGGACGGCGGCGGGGTCCATCCAGGTCTCCATGATCTTCGCGGCCGTCGGACCGGGCTCGCGCTCGGCCTCGGGGCCGAGTTCGTAGCTGCGCCAGAGGACCTCGGCCTCGTCCTGGTGGCCGAAGAGGTCGAGGGCGGTCTGGATACGGCGCTTGCCGACGTAGCACCAGGGGCAGAGGATGTCGGAGAAAATCTCGATCTTCACGGGGGTCTCCTCGGTGGCGTGCGGGCGGTTTCCCTCGGTGGTCAGTCGATCGACAGGACGATCTTGCCGCGCACGTGTCCGGTCTCGACCTCGTGATGCGCCTGGGGGGCGGCGGCCAGGGGGAAGACCCGGGAGACCTCGATGTGGAGCCGGTTCTGGGCGTAGATCTCGGTGAGTTCGCGCAGGCGCTCGGCGGACCGCTGGCTGAAGATGGCCCGGACGCCGAGTTCCTCGACGCGGGCGAAGTCGACGAGGGTGCCGATGCGGTCGCGGTCCTTGACCAGTTCGACGCAGACGTCGAGAGCCTGGCCGCCGATGCCGTCGAGGGCGGCGCTCACCCCGTCGGGGGCGAGTTCGCGGACCCGGCCGGCGAGTCCGTCGCCGTAGGTGACGGGGATCGCGCCGAGGGAGCGGAGGTAGTCGTGGTTCCGCTCGCTGGCGGTGCCGATGACCGTGGCGCCCCACTCCTTGGCGAGCTGGACGGCGACCGTGCCGACGCCGCCGGCGGCGGCGTGCACGAGCAGGGTGTCTCCGGGGCCGACCTGAAGCGCCCTGAGGGCGGTGTGGGCGGTCTGCGCGGAGGCGGAGAAGGCTCCGGCCTGCTCCCACGGCATGTTCGCGGGCTTGGGCACGATCTGGTCGGCCGGGACGACCAGGTACTCGGCGTAGCAGGACAGCACGGCCCAGCCCAGGACCTCCTCGCCCGCGGAGAAGCCGGTGACGCCCTCGCCGAGTTCGTCGACGACACCGGCGAAGTCGTTGCCGAGGACCTGGGGGAAGGTCACGGTCATGCCGGGCGGGGTCCAGCCGGCCCGGACGGCGCAGTCGTACGCCTGGACTCCGGCCGCCTTCACCCGCACCCGCACCTCGCCGGGGGACGGACGGGGGGTGTCGAGCTCCGTCACCTCGATCGCCTCGGGGGCGCCGAAGGCGCGGATGGCTGCTGCCAGCATGGGGGTTCCTTCCTCCTGCGAACGGGGTCACGGGTGCGCCGGAGATCTCCGGCGCACCCGTGACCCCATCGTGCAACCTCGACTGCGGTTGAGGTCAATTGGGCTGGTCAGGAGGGGAGTTGTTCACGAGCGGGACTCGAGCGGGCTTCGAGCGGGCTTCGAGCGGGCTTCGAGCGGGCTTCGAGCGGGCCTCCCGCCGCCGCGTCGTCCGCCCGGCCCCCGGCGGTGTCCGGGGCGCCGGCCCGGGTTCGGGCGACCGCCTCGATGACGGCGTTCTGGACCGTGTCGCGATCCGCCGCGAGCTCCTCGTAGGAGCGGGCGCCGAACGCCTCGTCGGCCTGGGCGATCACCGTGCCGACGGTTACCTCGTCGACGGGCGGCGTGCCCAGCTCCGCCCAGCCGCGCTCCAGGCCGACGCCGAGGTGCCGGAACCAGTGGCGCAGCCCGCCCGGCCCGCCGCCGAGGTGGAAGGCCCGGAAGGGGCCGACGGCCGCCCAGCGCGGTCCGATGGACGCGGTCACGATCCCGTCCAGCTCGGCCACCGACACCACCCCTTCGCGGACCAGGTGGATGCTCTCGCGCAGCAGGGCCGACTGGAGCCGGTTGGCGACGAACCCGGGGACGGTCCTGCGCAGCACCACGGGCGTCTTGCCCAGGCCTCGGTAGAAGGAGACCGTGTCGTCCACGGCCGCCGGGTCGGTCCGCTCCCCGGCGACGACCTCGACCAGCGGCACGATGTGCGGCGGGTTGAAGGGGTGGGCCACGAGCAGCCGGGACGGATCGTCCATCGCCGAGCCGAGGTCGTCGGGTGACAGCGTGGACGTCGATGACAGCAGCAGCGCGCGGGGGCCGGCTGCGGCACCGGCACGCGCGAAGAGGTCCCGCTTGAGCGCGAGGTCCTCGGGGGTGTTCTCCTGCACGACGTGCGCGCCCTCGACCGCCCGGGCGAGGTCCGGCTCGAACCGCAGCCGGGCGGCCAGCTCCTGCGGGTCCCGCGGCCCGCCGGGCAGGGTGGCCGCGTACCGGCCGAGGGCCGCGCGCACGTGGTGTTCCGCGTCGGGGCGGCGGCTGTTGACGCGGACCGCCATGCCCGCCGCGGCGAAGAGGGCGATCCAGCCGAGGCCGATGGTGCCGGCGCCGATCACCGCGACCGTCCGCGCGGTTGCGGTGCCGTCCGCCGCCGGCGTGCCTGTCGTCTCACTCACGGGTGCTCCTGGGTACGCAGAGGCAGGGGCGCGGATCAGTAGGTGCCGAGGGCTCCGCAGACGTTCATGGCCTGCGCGGTGACGGCCCCGGCCGTGTCGGCGACGAGGTAGTCCACCATCGCGGCGACCTCCGTGACGTCCACGTAGCGGCCGATCGGCACGCGGGTGGTGACCTTCTCGGCGGCCTCGTCCTCGGTGATGTCCCACATGTCCGCGTAGTGGCGGCGGACCCGCTCGGCCATCGGGGTCTCGACGAAGCCGGGGCAGACCGCGTTGACGGTGATGCCGGTCCTGGCGAGGTCCAGGCCCAGCGCCTTGGTGAAACCGACCACCCCGTGCTTCGAGGCGGAGTAGGGGGCCGCGGTGACCGCGCCCTGCTTGCCGGCCGTGGAGGCGATGTTGACGATCCGGCCCCACTCCTTGCCGAGCATGCCGCCACCGGACAGGACCTCGCGGGTCACCAGGAAGACACTGTTCAGATTGGTGTCGATGACGTCGTACCAGAGCTCGTCGGTCATCTCGGCGACCGCGCCGCCGCCGTTGCGCCCGGCATTGTTCACGAGGATGTCGATGGTGCCGTACCGCTCCACCGCCGCGCGGACGAAGCCGCGGACCTCCTCCTTGTCGGTGACGTCGCAGCGGGCCCCGTCGACCTCCAGGCCCTCCTCGCGCAGATACTTGACGGTCCCGGCCAGCCGGTCCCCGTCCCGCCCGCACACGAAGACGCGGGCACCGCCGCGGGCCAACTGCGTGGCCACGGCGAGGCCGATCCCGCTGGTCGCCCCGGTCACCACTGCCACCCGCCGCTGCCGCTCGGCCATTGTTCCTCCATAGAACCGTCTGCTCGAAGCACGTTTGACGGTGCCCAGAGTCGGCTCCGGGGCTCGACGGGCGGTCGAAGGAGGATCCAGCCCGGGGCCGGGCCGGTCCGGCCGGGCCCCGGGACGCGCCGCCGGCGGGCGGCGTGCCGGTACGGTCCCGGCACCGGCCGGCACGACCCGACGTCAGCCGGTAGGTGCCGCGACCCGCGCGGCCGCGCGGGTCGCCGGGAAGGCCCGGGGGCCGGCGAGCACGGCCGCGAGGTGGGCCACCGAGGCCATCGTGATGTGCCGGTGCCAGCCCTGGAAGGAGCGGCCGCCGAAATCCCGCAGGCCAACGCCCTCGGCGATCGGCAGGAACTCGCGGGTGACCGTGGCCGCGAGCTCGGCCAGCTCGATCACGTCGGCCGGCGGAAGGTCCACGGCGTTGGTGAGCCATATCTTGGCCGGCCGGCGCTCCCGGCCCTGCCAGTGGGCCATCAGCAACAGCTGCCGGTCCCCCTCGCGCCGGGCGTCGGGCAGCTGCGCCGGCACGACCGGGATGACCGACACCACGGCGTCCTGCAGCGGCCGGCCCCACGCGTCCTGGCACTCCAGGGGCCGACGCATCCGCTTCATCGACTCGACGAGCTGCTCGGCCTGGATCTCCCGGTCGCTGTAGCCCTGCAGGGCCGTGCAGTCGATCCGCAGCGGCGTCGACGGACAGACCCGCATGACGAGGGTCGCCCCGGCCCGGTCGAAGTGCCCGAAACACTCCGCGACGTCCAGCCCCTCACTGTCGAGGACCACCGGCCAGGGGGACATGCCCCAGTCGCGCACCGGTTCGAGGGCGACCTCGCTCGCACACGCCTCCAGGGTCTCCTGCCGGATCTCCTCCGGAATGCTCGCCATGCGCCGCCGCAAGGTGTCCTCCGCCCAGCCCGGGGGCAGCGCCAGCCGCCAGTTCACCGGCACCGCGGCCTCGGCCGACGCCAGCCACGCTCCGTACGACTGCTGGCCGACGACGGTCTGCCGCAGATGAGGGACGAACTGCTCCTCCACCCCCACCGAGCGGGTACCGACCCGCTCGACCACGGTCGGCAGCACCACCAGGGCACGCGGTTCGGTCATTCGCTCGATCGCGGCGGCGAGGGCACGCCGGATCCGGGTCCACTCCCACGACGAGCCACTGATGAAGTGATGGGTGCTCTGGTGCGCGGCCTCTCCGCCGACCTGGTCCGCGATGTTACGGAAGGTCTTGCGCCCGGTGGCGCTCAGCAGCCCGCGCGTGTAGCGCTCGGCCTGGATCCGCTGGTCCCGCCTGCCCAGAGGCGCGAAGACGAAGTCGCCCAGCCCGGCCACCCACGCATCGATGTCACAGGGCCCGGTGGACGGATTCTCGCCACCCGGGGCACCCCTGTCTGGCCGGCCGCCGTTCATGGTTACCCCCCTGCTCACGGCAAGCACACACTGCCGAACATTTTGACCATAAAATTAAGTTAATTGCATTCAACAAACGAAACAAGGAATAAATTCTGGCCAGAAATTGACACCACTTGGGCCCGGCCCTCCCGTTCATCAGCAGCCTCCGCGACGACGACCGCGCCCCCGGGCCCCCGGATCTGTCCGGATCCGTGCGGAAACCCCGGACAGACCCACACCGGGCGCTTCGCTGCCCAAGCCCCCGCCGGCCCCCACCGGGCCGGCATCACCAGCCCCCTCTCCCGCACGCGCGGGATGTACATCGCCACCACGATCGAGCCGGACCTGCCCGAGTCCGTCAAGAGCTCAGCCGACGCGGACCCCAAGACTGCCCTGACCAGGCCGACCTGCATCCGGGAGCACGGCCTCGAACTCTGCACCCAGTCGCTGAACGGCGTGGACGCCTGCCGCGCCGTGGGCGGCTTCACGACGTGGCTGAAGCGGTTCACCCTGCTCGGGACCGACCAGCATGACTGGACGGCCCATGTACTGGGCTGACCCGCAGCGGGCAGCGGGAGCACATCTCGCCTGAGCACCGCAGTTTCACAGCCCGGCCTCGGTGCAGCGCTGCCGCCGGCGAAACAGAGCCCGTCCACCGCGGGCAGCTCGTATCTTCGCCAAAGCCACTCGATCACCGTCATGGCTTCCCGCAGATTCCCTCAAGCGCGGGGTCTGGCCTGCTGTCCCTGCGGGCCGAACAGGTGGAGGACTTCGACACTCGTCGTGTCGGCGGGCCCGAACCAATGCGGCTCGGTGGTGTCGAACTCGGCGACTTCACCAGGACCGAGTCGCAGATCCCGTTCGCCGATGATCAGGCGGAGCCGACCGGACAGGACGTACAGCCACTCGTAGCCGTTGTGTGTGACGAGCTTCGGTTCGCGCGGGGCCAGGATCTGCTTGAACACCTGGAGCCGGCCGGGATACTCCGTCAGCGGCACGATCACACCGCCGCCCTTGCGGCGGCGCGGGGTCAGGTGCACGCGGGGGTCGCCTGTGGCGGGAGCCGCGATGAGCTGGTCCAAGGCGACCCGGTGGGCTCGCGCAAGGGGGATCAGGAGGTCGAGGGTGGGGCGGCGGATGCCGGACTCGAGCCGCGACAGAGTGCTCACCGAGATCCCGGTCGTCTCGGCCAGGGACTCCAGGGTGAGGCCGCGGTCGCGGCGCAGGGCACGCAGTCGCGGCCCGATCCTGTCGAGGAGGGCGGGTATGTCGTCCACACCCACCATTTTGCGGCCTTCGCAAAAGTGGTGGGGCACCAGGGGGCGTCCGGCGGACTCTGTCGTCACCGACAGCCATCGACCGAGAGGTGCTGCCCGTGACCACGACCACTCCGCCCGTCACCGCCCGAGCCGTGCCCGCCCTCAGTGCCCGCCGGCGCTGGGCGGTACTGGCGATCTGCGCACTGAGCATGTTCCTGGTCGGCCTGGACACGACCATCGTCAACGTGGGTCTGCCCGCGATCGGCAGCGGCCTGGGAGCGAGCACCCGTCACCTGGAGTGGGTCGTCGACGCCTACACCGTCGTCCTGGCGAGCCTGCTGACCACCTCCGGTGCCCTGGCCGACCGCTTCGGACGGCGCCGTGTGTTCCAGCTCGGCCTGACCCTCTTCGGCGCAGCCACGCTGGCAGGGGCGTTCGCCCCGTCCGCCGGTGTCCTGATCGCGGCACGGTCCGTGCAGGGCGTCGGCGCCTCGATGCTGAGCCCGGTGGCCCTGGCGATCGTGGTCAACGCCATGCCGGACGCCCGAGAGCGCGCCCGCGCCATCGGGGTGTGGGCATCGGTCTTCGGGCTGAGCATGGCCGCCGGCCCCGTCACCGGCGGGGCCCTCCTCGCCGCCTTCGGCTGGCGGTCGCTGTTCTGGGTCAACGCCCCGGTAATCGTCGCCGCGCTCGTCCTCAGCGGACTGTTCGTCCCGGAGTCCCGCGCCCCGCGGCACCGCGCGCTCGACCTGCCCGGCCAGGCCCTGCTCACACTCGTCGTCGGCCTCACCGTCGCGATCCTCATCGAGGGCCCGCGCCTGGGCTGGGCCTCACCCCTGGCAGTGACCGGCTACCTGACGGCCGCCGCGTCGGCCGTCGCCTTCGTCACCGTCGAACGCCGCCGCCCTGAACCGCTGATGGACCTCACACTCTTCCGCACACCAGCCTTCAGCGCCGCCGTCCTCGGCGCCGTGGCCGTCTTCACCGCACTGAACCTGACCCTGCTGCTGAACACCTACTACCTGCAGCACACCCGCGGACTCTCCGCACTCCTCGCCGGCTGCGCCACCCTTCCCATGGCACTGGCTGCCACCGTGTGCGCACCCATGGCCGGGACCATGGTCGGCCGCCACGGAGCCCGCCGGCCGCTGCTCATCGCCGCCACGGCCTTGACCACCGGCACCCTGGCCCTCGCCGGCCTCAGCGACCACACGCCGCTTGCCCTGCTGCTCGGCGCCTACCTGCTCATCGGCACCGGGGTGGGGTTCGCCAACGCACCGATCACCAACACCGCGGTCAGCGGCCTGCCACGCGAGCGCGCCGGTGTCGCCGGCGCCATCACCTCGACCGCCCGGCAGATCGGAGCAGGGATCGGCGTCGCGGTGGCCGGCGGCCTCGTCGCCGGCCAGGGGCCCGCGCAGCTCGCCCGCGCCTCCCACCCCGGCTGGATCACCGCCGCAGCGTGCGGAGCGGCACTGTTCGTCGTGGCGCACACCGCCCGCCCGGCCAACTGAAACGGCGCCTTGACTTGACGTTCGACCTCGCCTGTCACCCGACCTGCTGATCTGCGGGCGGCTGGTACGACGTGACCGTCACGGCGGACGCGACCGCCTCTGGTCGCAGCGGTTCACCGGCCACCTCGAGACCGGCCGGGCCAGCGTCACCGGCTGACCCCGGCCCACCCGCGGGCCCGGCCCGCCGTGACGGATGGTGTCGCGGTCCGTCGCGGCGGGGAGGGTCGTGCCGGGTGACCCGCGACCGTCCGCCCTTGCGGCGCGGGTCCGTTCAGGGGCGTGTCAGCAGGGCGCGCAGGGCGGCCTTGTCGGGCTTGCCGCTCGCCGCGAGGGGGACGTCGGTGAGGGTGCTGACGCCCGCCGGGACGCTGGCGTCGCCCAGGGCCCGTGCCACCAGTTCGAGCAGCGCCGCCTCCTGCGGTGCGCGGCCCGGTTGCGGGACCACGAAGGCGTGGATGGCCTCGCCCGTCCGCTCGTCCGGGATCCCGACGACGTAGGCCTGGTCCACTTCGGGGTGGGAGGCGAGGACGCGCTCGATGGGGCCCGCGTAGTGCACGATGGCGTTGACGATGACGACGTCGCGCGCGCGTCCGGTCAGCCGGAGGTATCCGCCCGCGTCGAGCCGGCCGAGGTCCCGGGTGCGGACCCAGCCGTCGCGCAGGACGTCCGCGGTCTCCCGCGGGTCCTCCCAGTAGCCGCAGAACGCGTCCGCCGCCCGTACCCACACCTCGCCCGTGCCGCCCAACGGCAGGTCGCGGCCGGCCTCGTCGCGCACGGTCATCTCGACCGTGTCGAGCGGGCGTCCCACCGTGTCGGCGAGGCGGGGGTCCGCGGCGAGTTCCTCGGGTTCGAGGAGGGTGAGCATGCCCGTCTCGGTCTGCCCGTAGGCGTGGTGGGCCACGGGTCCGAGCAGTTCGGCCGCCTCGGTCAGCCGGTGCGGGGCAAGAGGGGACCCGGCCACGACGAGGGCGCGCAGACCGCTGGTGTCCGCGCCCGCGTCGCGCACTGCGTCGAGAATGCCGTACAGGCGCGGCACCGTGGTCATGCAGGCGGTGACGCGCAGGTCGGCGAAGACGTCGGGGAAGACCAGGGGCCGGTGCGGTATGACCGCGGTGCCCCCGGCCAGCAGGGCGAGGCCCAGGTGCTCGAACATGACGGCGCTGGTGAGGGTGCCGAAGAGCAGGAACCGTTCATAACGCGCCGCGAGGCGCCGGACGCGGTCGGTCCAGCGGGCGGGCTGAAGGGCCCAGTGCTCCGAGAGGGCCCGGTAGGTCACCATCGTGCCCTTGGGCCGGCCGGTGCTGCCGCTGGTGAGGTGGATGACGCCGACGCCGTCGCGGTCGCCGCGGGGGGTGAGGTCGCCGGGTGCGGCGGTGAAGCCCTTCGGGGGCCGCAGCGCGCCGCCGGTCTCCAGGAGTCCGGACCGGCTCGCCGCGGCGGTCAGTTCGGGGCGGCTCGCGGCGTCGTCCGTCACCACCGCGTCGATGTCACGGACGAGGATGTCGCGCAGGTGCTCACGGGTCAGTCCGGGACGCAGCCCGACCACCTGGCAGCCGACGAGGTGGGCCGCGACGCGCACCGCGAACGCCTCCGGTGTGACGCCGGTGTCGAGGGCCACGCGGGCTCCCGGAGCCAGGCCGGCGGTGCGCAGTCCCCGGACGAAGCCGGCGGTCAGGTCGAGCACCTCTCCCCGGGTGACCGTGCGTGCCCCGTGTTCGAAGGCGGGCAGGTCGGGGGCGTCGCGGAAGGCGTCGACGAACGCCTGCGGAAAGAGACCCCCGGGCTTTTCGTCCACTTCGTCTCCATTCTGGACCGGAAGCAGCCGGCACAAAGACGGCGTGATTGTCTGGAAAGCGACCATGCCGAACGGCGAATGGGCTCACTTGGACCGCCAAACACGCCTCACGTTAACCGACGGAAAGAATTCACCGACCAGAGCAGCGAGTGACCTACGTCACACAGAGGCGGTCTGGATCAGTGCTTTAACCATCAAGTAAGATCCTTCCCGCCCCCACGGAAGGCAGGACGAATCCATGTCTGCTTTATCGCAGGTTGACTATCTCGTCATCGGCGGCGGCCCCGCGGGCCTCCAGGCCGGGTACTTCCTAGAAAAGAACGGCCGGGATTACCTCATCGTGGAGGAGAGCGACACCCCCGGCGCCTTCTTCACGCGTTTTCCCCGGCATAGAACGCTTATCTCGTCCAACAAGGTGCACACCGGCTGGAGCGATCCGGAAATGCGCCTGCGCGTCGACTGGAATTCCCTCCTCTCGGACGACGGACCGCTCTTCACCGCCTACTCCCCGCGCTACTTCCCGCCGGCCGACGACATGGTCCGCTACCTGGCGGACTTCGCGCGGACCCAGGGGCTGCGCATCCGCCTCGACACCCGGGTCACCCGCGTCACCCGGCCCGCGGACGGCCTCTTCACGGCGACGGACCAGAATGGCAACGTTATCCGAGCGCGCCGGATCATCGTCGCCACGGGCGTCTCCCGGCCGTACGTGCCGGCCATCGAGGGCGTCGAGGAGGCCGAACGCTACGACACGGTGACCGTCGACCCCGCGGCCTTCACCGACCAGCGCGTCCTCGTCATCGGGCGCGGCAATTCCGCCTTCGAGACCGCCGACAATCTCATCGAGACCGCCGCCGTCATCCACGTCGCCGGACCCGGCTCCCTCAAACTCGCCTGGCGGACGCACTTCGTCGGACATCTCCGCGCGGTCAACAACAACTTCCTCGACACCTATCAGCTCAAGTCCCAGAACGCTGTACTGGACGGCGACATCCTGCGCATAGCACGGCAGCCGGACGGCACTTATCTGGTGAGCGTCAGATTCGCACGCGTCGAGGAAGTGGTGAAAGACATCCCGTACGACCGGGTGATCCTGGCCACCGGATTCCGCTTCGACGCCTCGATATTCGACGACGACTGCCGTCCCGACCTCGTCGTCAAGGACCGATTCCCGCAGCTCACCAGCGCGTGGGAATCCGTGAACGTACCCGATCTGTATTTCGCCGGGACGATCACCCAGTCCCTCGACTTCAAGAAGTCCACCAGTGGTTTCATCCATGGTTTCCGGTACGGGGTGAAGGCGCTCAGCCGCATACTCGAACGCCGTTACCACGACCGGGACTGGCCGCACACCGACCTGCCCGTCACCGCGGATGCGGTGAGCGACGCGATCACCGCGCGGGTCAATCGCACCTCCGCCCTGTGGCAGATGTTCGGGTTCCTCGGCGACGCGGTGCTGCTCGGCACCGACGGCGGGGCCCGGTACTGCGAGGAGGTCCCGGTGGCGCATCTGCACGAGGCCGCCGCCCGGGGCGAGTTCGGGGACCTGGCCGGCTACTTCGCCGTCACCCTGGAGTACGGCGCCGACCACGACCAGGTCGACCCCTTCGACGTCACCGTCGCAAGGACGCCCCAGCGGGACACCGGTGGCCTCGACGCCCGCTATCTCCACCCGGTGGTACGGCAGTTCCTGCCGGACGGCACCGGCAAGCCGGTCGCGGAACACCACCTCACGGAGAACCTGGAGAACGAGTGGGACGACCCCGGCGTCCACGTCGGCCCGCTCGGCTCCTTCCTCGCCTCCCGGCTGTCCGCCGGGGACGGCCTCCCGGCCGGCAAAGCAGCCGCCGCGCCCAGGCCGTGACCGGCCTCCGGACGGGCCCGGCGTACGATCCGGCCGCACTGGCACGCCGGGCCCGCGCGGAACTGCGGCCGGAGCGCTACGACTTCATCGCCGGCGGGGCGGGCGAGGAGACGGCACTGCGGGAGAACGAAGACGCCTTCGCCCGGCTGGCTCTGCTCCCGCGGGTGCTGCGCGGCGGCCCCGGCCCCGGCACCCGCGTGCGGGTGCTGGACCGGGAGTGGCCGGCACCGCTCTTCGTCTCGCCGACCGCCTTCCACCGTCTCGCGCATCCCGACGGCGAACTGGCCACCGCGCGTGCCGCCGCCGCGACCGGGACCCCGCTGGTCACCGGCATGGCCGCCACCACCTCCGTCGCGGACGTCGTCGCGGCGGCCCGCGCGAGGGACCCGGAGGCCGTCGTCTGGTTCCAGCTGTACCTCCAGCCGGAACACGAGGTCACCGCCGAACTCGTGCGCCGGGCCGAGCGGGCGGGCTGCTCCGCCCTCGTGGTCACCGTCGACTCCCCCGTGTTCGGGAGCCGCACCCGGGACCTGCGCAACGGCTTCCACGACCTGCCGCCCGGACTCGCGGCCGAGAACATGCGGGACCTGCCCGGTGCCGCGCCCGGCGGCACCCGCGACATCGCCATGTGGCCGGCGGGCTGGGACGATCTGCGGCGGCTGCGCGACCTGACCGACCTGCCCCTCGTCCTCAAGGGCGTGCTGCATCCGGCGGACGCGCGGGTCGCGGTCGAGCAGGGCATGGACGCGCTGCTCGTGTCCAACCACGGGGGACGGCAGCTCGACGCCGCCCCGGCGGCGCTCGAGGCGCTCCCGGCCGTCGCCGAGGCCGTCGCGGGACGGATACCGGTCCTCATGGACGGCGGGGTGCGCCGCGGCACCGACATCGCGCTCGCCCTGGCCCTGGGAGCGGTCGCCGCCGGCGTGGGGCGGCCGGTGCTGTGGGCGCTGGCGACGGCCGGCGAGGACGGGGTGAGGGAGCTGCTGAGCGCGCTGCGCGCGGACTTCGCCCAGGCGCTCGCCCTCTGCGGCGGGCACCGGCCAGGGGACCTCACGGCCGACCAAGTCGTCGCACGCGGACTCCCGCGCCACCGGCCGAACGGGGAACGAGCATGGTGAGCCGGAGGACGACAGCGGCGACGGCACTGGGCGGCGCACTGCTGCTGTCCCTGCCCGCCTGGCTGCCCGGCCGGGTCGTCGCCCTGCGGATGAAGGTCTTCGCCCGCGTCAACGGCGACGAGGGCATACCGCTGCCCAGCGCCGTCTTCGGCGCCGACCGCTTCCAGGAGGTCTACGGCCACCCCGCCGCCGGGGGCCGCAGCAAGGGCGCGGCACTGTCCGACCTGTTCTGGTACTGGCTCGCACCCGGCGCCGACGTCCACCAGGAGCATCTGGAGGCCGGTCCCCGCTACGAGGAGGTGGCCCGGCGGACGCTCGCCATCCTCTCCGGCCCGTCGGCCGAGCTGTACGCCGCCGCGGCGAGGGCCACCCGGCGCGTCCTGGAGACGGCGGACACCGGTCGGATCCGGTCCGTGCGGCTGCGCGACCTGATGATGCCGGTGTGGGCCGAGTTCTTCTACGAACTGGTCTTCCGGGAACCCTGCCCGGCCGAGGCCCGGCAGCTGATCGTCGGCAACGCCACCGACGTGGTCGACGCCCTCAAGTGCACCCGGCCGCGCCACATGCGCCGCAGGAACCGGCTGACCCGCTATCTGCTGCGCCGGCTGGCCGCCGGTGACGTGCCGCACGAACTGCCCGGCTGTCTGACCCGCCGCCAGCAGGCGTTCTACCTGCAAGGCACCTTCTTCAACACCGCCGTGGTCCAGATGTCCGAGGCGATGGCCCATCTCCTGCTGGCCCTGGCCCAGCACCCGGACGTACAGCGGAGGGCGGCGGACACCTGCGACGACGACCGCTACTTGTCGTACGTCATGAACGAGACGCTCCGGGTGTTCCCGCTGTTCGGAGTGGCGCATCGCATCACCACCGCCGACATCGCGCTCGACGGCCTGCCCACGATCCCGGCGGGCTCCGTCCTCACCTTCAGCTACCCCGACTACCACGCCACCGGTCACACCGATCCCGAGCGCTTCGATCCGGAGCGCTGGGCGACGCTGTCCGCGAAGAACGCCCACCACATCCCCTTCGGCGTCGCCGCCAACCGGCCCTGTCCCGCCTGGCGCCTCGCACCGGTCGTGATGCGCGCCGCGACCCGGGAGGTGCTGGCCCTCTACGTGCTCGACTCACCGGTCGGGCACACCCGTTCCATCCCCCACCGTGCTCCCTGTCTGCTGCTGCCCCGCGAGCGGCCCGCCTCCCGGGCCACCAGGCTCGCGCTGCGCACGGCGCTGGCCGTTCGCGACCGGGCCGAGGACGTCGGACGCAGCCTGCTGCAACTGGTCCTGGGCACCTGGATGGTGCTGGACGCCCGCCGCACCAGGCCCGCCACGACGTACTTCGCCCGGTACGACACCGAGGGCCGCCCACTGGGCGCCGGCCACGGTACGCCGGGCACCGGGGCGGGACGGGAGCACGGCGCGACGGCCTGCCCGTACCCGGGCCGGAGGGCGTGAAGGCATCATCCCCGCAGACCCTCGTGGACGTCCCCAGGTCCGCACCGGCCTCCATGGGTCTCCCAAGGCCCCCTCCCCCAGGAGTCATCGTTGTCCACCACCGAGATGGGCCCGGCGTTCTTCCTGGCCGTGGCCGTCATCCTCACCGTCTGCCGTCTCGTCAGTCTGCTCCTGCGCCGCCTCGGCCAGCCGCCCGTGGTCGGGGAGATGGTCGCCGGGGTGGCCCTCGGCCCGTCCGTTCTCGGCCTCCTCTCCCCCGGCCTGGAGAAATCCCTGTTCCCGGACGAGATACGACCCATGCTGTACGTGGCCGGGCAGGTCGGTCTCGTCGTCTTCATGTTCCTGTCCGGCTACGAGTTCCGGACCGACCGGCTCCGGTCGGTGGGCCGCACGGCGGTGCCCGTCTCGGCGGCCGGCATCGTGGTGCCCTTCCTGCTCGGCTCCGGGCTGGCCTGGGCGGCGCACGGTGCGGTGGACCTCTACCCGGACGGTGTCTCGCCCACGGTGGGCGCGCTGTTCGTCGGGGTCACCGTGGCCATCACCGCGTTCCCGATGCTGGCCCGGATCATCACCGAACGCGGCCTGACCGACACCCGTTTCGGCTCGGTCGCGCTGGCCTCCGGCGCGATGGACGACGCCGTGGCATGGGTGCTGCTGGCGATGGTGCTGAGCATGGCGGGCGGCAACGCGGACACCTTCCTGCTGGCCGTGGGCGGCGCGATCGGGCTCGCCGTGTTCCTCGGCGCCTTCCTCCGCGTCCGGGCCAGGGTTCTGGAGCGGGCGCGACGGCTCACCGAGGAGCACATGCTGCTGGTCACCGTGCTCCTGCTGTTCCTCGCCGCCTGGTACACCGACCGCATCGGCCTGTACGCCGTGTTCGGCGCCTTCAGCCTCGGCGTGGTCTTCCCCCGCGACCCGGTGGTGACCCGCGCCGTGGCGGCCATCGCACCGATCAGCCGCATCGTGTTCCTGCCCCTGTTCTTCACCTACTCGGGACTCAACACGGACTTCACGCTGCTGTCCGGCAACAATCTGATCCTGTTCACCGTCGCCTGCGTGGCGGTGGCGATCACCGGCAAGTTCGGCGCCTGCTGGGCGGTGGCGCGAATGCTGGGCGAGCCGCCGGAGATCGCCCAGCGGGTGGGCGCGCTGATGAACGCGCGCGGGCTGATGCAGCTCATCGCCATCAACGTCGGCCTCAGCGCGGGCATCGCCTCGCCGGCCCTCTTCGGCGTCCTGGTCATCGTCGCCCTGGTCACCACGGTGATGACGGCTCCCGTACTGACGTTGCTGGACCGGCGGCAGGCGGCCCGGCAGCCGGACGAGAACCCGGCGGCCGAGACGCGCCCCGCGCGGTAGCGGGCACCCCGGGCGGGATGCCACCTGACGATCCAGAACTCCGTCGTCACGTCAGAGATGTCCGTAGTCACCCCTGGGGACGCGCCACCCTCGTGCGCGGCCACGCGGCCATGACGAGGCCGCGCGGATGGCGGGTGGAGGTCATGACTCCCCGGCCCTGCCTCGCCAGGACGGGTAGAAGGCGCCACTGGTTCACCACGGCCACGACCGTCGCCATCATCTCCGCCCGGGCGAACAACTCGCCGATGCACTGGTGGCCTCCCGCCCCGAAGGGGATGCAGGCCCCCCGCAGGACGGCCGACCGGCCGCCCCGGTCGCCGGCGAGGCGGCGTGACCGCGCGGTGGCGGTCTCGGCACGACCGCGGTCGTGGGAACGCAAGGCAAGGCGCACCATACGCGAGGACGCGTGGCTGGAGACATCCGGTAGCACAGCCGCGTGGTCCATGCCGCCCTCCACTGCGAGGGTGGCTGGGGTGGCCAGGATCCGAAAGGCAGCGGTGGCGGGGCCGCAGGGGGGCGTCCGGTGCTCCTCGCGGCCCGCCGGCGGCGGCCGCCCGATATCCCCTCGTGCCGGGGCGCGCCTGCTGGAATGATCCCGTCGCGAGGTCACTACCATGTGGCCCCAAGACAACCATTCGGCCGGTGCGTTGGACGCGCGTCGGCCGGGGTCGCCGATGCCAGGGACCGCTCCCCGGGCTGCGGTGATCTTCCTGGCCAGGAGGACCCCCCGCATGTTCCGACGAATAGGCAATGCTGTCGTCCGACATCCCGTCTGGACGATCGTGGCCTGGCTGATCGCCGCGGTGGCGATCGTCGCCACCGCTCCCGGCCTGCCTTCGAACAGTGACGAGAGCAGCTTCCTGCCGAAGAGTTACGAATCCATCAGAGCGGCAAATCTGCAGCAGAAGGCGTTCCCCAGCGCCTTCACGCCGTCCGCGATCGCGCTGTACCAGCGCACCGACGGCGGCCGGCTGACCGACGCCGACAAGAAGGACGTCGCCCGGATCACCACCGAGCTGGGCAAGAAGCACATCGACCAGGTGCAGAAGGTCGTCCCCGGCCAGCCGTCCAAGGACGGCAGGTACACCATGACCCTGGTCCAGATGGACAGCAAGAAGGCCGGCCAGCCCGAACAGGCCGACGCGGCCAAGACCTTGCGCGACGACGTCAGGCAACTCGCCAAAGGCACGCACCTGGAGGTCAAACTGGGCGGCTCCGCGGCCCAGGCACTCGACCAACAGGACTCCTCCAAACGCGGACAGGCACTGATCGGCATCGGCACCTTCGTCATCATCCTGGTGACGCTACTGATCATCTTCCGGGCGCCGATCCTCGCCATCCTGCCGCTGGTCCTGATCGGCCTGGTGTCCGCCATCGCCAACGGGCTGATCGCCTACGCCACCAAGCTGTTCGACCTCCAGGCCAACAGCTCGATCTCGTCGATCCTGATCGTCGTGCTCTTCGGCGTGGGCACGGACTACTTCCTGTTCCTGATGTTCCGCTACCGCGAACGCCTGCGCGCCGGCGACGAACCGAAGCAGGCCATGGTCAACGCGGTCGACCGGGTCGGTGAGGCCATCGCCTCGGCCGCCGGGGCAGTCATCATCGCCTTCCTCGCGCTGGTGCTGTCCACGCTCGGCTTCCTCAAGCAGATGGGACCGGCACTCGCCATCGCGGTCGCCGCCACGCTGGTCGCGGGCCTGACCCTGATCCCGGCCGTGGTCTCGCTCATCGGGCCGAAAGTCTTCTGGCCCTCCAAGTCCTGGCAGCGGGAACCGGAGAACGCCCGCTTCGCCGCCCTCGGCCGCGGGGTGCGGCGCCGCCCGGCGCTGACCGCCGGGCTGTCCGGACTCGTCCTGGTCGTGCTGTCGCTGGGCATCCTCAACTTCAACGCCACCTTCGACCTGGCATCCGGGTCCATGCCCAAGACCAAGGAGTCCATGGTCGCCCAGGACGAGATGCAGAAGGCGTACTCGGCGGGCGCGGCCGCTCCCACCGACGTCTACCTGTCCAGCACCGACGGCAAGCCGCTGGACCGGGGCGCGCTCGACTCCTACGCGCGCAAGCTCGGCGCCGTGGACGGGGTCGCGGACGCCCGGATGACCCAGCTCAACAAGGCCGGCACCACCGCGGACTTCACAGTCACGCTGAAGTACGAGGCATCGACGGACAAAGCCATCGACGCCGTGGGCCGGGTGCGCGTCGTCGCCCACACCGACGCCCCCGACGGCACCGAGGCCCTGGTCGGCGGCATGTCCTCGATCTTCAAGGACATCGACGCCGCGGTCAACCACGACTACCGCACGGTCTTCCCCGTCGCCGCGATCCTCATCATGATCATTCTCGGGCTGCTGCTGCGCAGTGTGGTCGCGCCCTGGTACCTGATGGCCTCCGTGGGCCTGGGCTTCGGCGCCACCCTCGGTGCCACCGTGTGGATCTTCCAGAACGGCCAGGGCCATTCGGGCCTGATGTTCATGCTGCCGGTGATCATGTATCTCTTCGTGGTCGCCATCGGCACGGACTACAACATCCTCATGATCGCCCGGCTGCGCGAGGAAGCCCGCGAGGGCCGCGAGCCGCGCGAGGCCGCCGGCATGGCACTGCGGCACGCCGGGCCGACCGTCGCCGCGGCCGGCTTCATCCTGGCCGCCACCTTCGCCACGATGATGCTGGCGGGCAACTCACTGCTCACGGAAATGGGTTTCGCCGTCTCCTTCGGCATCGTGGTCGCCGCCTTCGTGATGTCGATGTTCTTCACACCCAGCCTCACCGCGCTCATCGGGCACGCGGCCTGGTGGCCCGGGCACGGAGACCGGGCCGCCCGGACCGGTTCCGCCGGCGCGGTCCCGGCCCACGGAGGCGAGGGCCGCGACAGCATCACCCACAACCCCGCCGGCCGCAGCAACTAGGGTCCGTCTTCAAAGATCATCTAAGCGTTGTCCCGCAACTCTGGAGCGCGCTTGCCGGTGTCCGGTTCGACCTGCTTGGCCGGGATCCCGTTGAGGCCACGAGTCGGGGCGGAACCGGGCAAGTCGGTCCGGCTTTGATGACTATCAGCCTTCGCCTCGAGTTACGGGACAACGCTTAGGGTGTCTTCAAACGGATCTTGCCCAGAGCAGGAACGACGCCAGGCTGACCGCTGCTTCGTAGGAGGTGGCGGTCTTGTCGTACCGGGTGGCGATGCCGCGGAAGCCCTTGAGTCGGTTGAAGCAGCGCTCGACGGTGTTACGGCGACGGTAGAGCTGCCGGTCGAAGGCGGGAGGCCGGCCGCCGCGACGGCCCCTGTCGCGGCGGTGGCGCTGCTGATCGCTCTTCTCGGGGATGGTGTGCGCGATGCCCCGTCGGCGGAGGTAGGCGCGGAAGCCGCGGGAGCTGTCGGCCCTGTCGGCCACGATTTGGTCCGGCCGGCAGCGGGGACGGCCGGGGCCGGAGCGGGGGACGCGGATGCGCTCCAGGAGGGGCCGTGCGCAGATGCCGTCGTGGCGCTGGCCTGGAGTCAGCAGGATGGCAAGGGCGCGTCCGCGGCCGTCGCAGGCCCGGTGGATCTTTGTGGTCAGTCCTCCTCGGGATCGGCCAAGAGCGTGATCGCCCGGTTCGTCCGGCTGATGGGCCCCCCTTTTCGGCCGGTGGCGGCGGCGTGCTGGTGAGCGCGGACGATGGTGGAGTCGATCTGGACGAGCCAGTCGATGTCACCGGCCGCGTCCGCACGGGACTGGATCTTCTGCAGAGCCCGGGTGAACACGCCCGTCAGGGCGTAGCGACGGAAGCGGGTGTAAACGGTCTTCCACGGCCCGTAGCGTTCCGGCAGGTCACGCCAGGAGATCCCGGTCCGGATCTTGTAGACCATCCCATTGACGACCTACCGGTCCGACACACGCGGCCGCCCAGTAGCGGCCCGCGGTATCAGCGGAGCGAGTAACTTCCACTCCTGATCGGTGAGTTCATGACGGCGCAACACCCCACCATGACCCACCACTAGATGATCTCTGAAGACGGACCCCAGCTGGGCGCCATGGCGCTTTTGCTGCACTGGCGCACCGCAACATCGAGGTGCCGGGCGCGCCAGGTGCTCAGCAGCCAAGCAGCCGGCAGCTGAAGGGTGAGCAGAGCGAAACCCGCTGTTGCGAAAGCGTCGTCGGCCGGCACTGCGGCTCCGTCCTGCCAGGCGGTGAGGCCTGCCCACAGCAGGAGGATCAGCAGGTAGGCGCCTCCGTCGACCAGCGGGATGCGCCACTGCGGTGCGGCAGGGGTGAAACGGCGCGTCAGGGTCAGGGTGAGCGTGGCGGCGGCCAGGAACACGTAGGACAGGGAGTTCGTCGGCCACTGCGATACCCAAGACCCGAGACTGCCTGCCGCCGCTGACCAGGCGAGGTCGACCACAGCTCCGATCATCCAGGAGCCGATGACAACGGTCAGCGCATAGGTGACGGCGTTGCGCCAGGTGACGGTCATGTCACGCTCTTCCGTTCGTAGGCCAATGGAGCACCCTGTGCGGTGATCCGCTTCCATGGTCAGTGTCCTCCTTTCCCGACGGTACGCGGACTTCGGGGTTCTTCCCGCACGGGCGGCCCTCGCGAGCTTGCGCGAGGGCCGCCGGGGAGGGCGGGCTGAAGCCGGTTCCTACTTGTAGTGGCCGTAGTAGCCGGTCAGGTTCGCCAGCTGGCATCCGGCCGGTCCCGACCCGGACAGGCACCAGGGGCTGGCGGCCTTGGCCTTGTACACGTCGGTCACCCGGCCGCCGTTGTAGACGTAGATGTAGTGGCTGGGCATCTGCCGATGGTTACCAGAACGGATGTCCCAGTTGCCGTTCGAGCGGATCTTGAACTGCAGGGCTCCGTCGATCGCGTTGGGCAGCTTCTTGCTGCAGAACGGGTTGGTGGCGTGCGTCACCATTCGGATGTCGACGTAGCCCGATCCGCTGCCGAGCTTGCGGACCTGCATTTTGCTGCCGGACGCGGTCCGCTTGGCTACGAGCTTGCCGGTCTTCTTGTTGTACACGTGCGTGGCCCCGATGCTCGTGTATCCGTCGACCTTCTTGCTCTTCCAGGTGATCACGGCGTTGGCGGTTGTGCGGTAGCTGGAGCTGCGCCAGTCGAAGCCGTGGTTGTCGCCACCGAAGGTATAGCCCTTGCCGTAGGTGCAGACTGCCTTTCCGGCGGCCAGCGGGGCGTCCAGGCGCTTCTGTGCGATGAACGTCATCCACGTCAGGGTCGTGGTGGTCGCCGCTGCGGCGGCTTTGGCGCGGGCCGTGGCGGATGTGCGCATCGCCACGAGATCCGACTGCCCCTTTTCGGGAGCGGGGACGCTCACGTTCAGTCCGAAGGTGCGTGCCTGCGAGGCGTCGCCGACCAGCTGCGGCACGATCCGGTACTGATATGCAGCTCCCGGCCTCGCCGTGGTGTCACGGAAGCTGGTTGATCCCGCCGGGAGCTCCGCGAGCACGGTGTCGCCGCGGAGCACCGTGTAGCGGGCCTTGGGCGAGTACGCCTTCCAGGCCAGGTCCACGAAGCGGGGATTCGCGGCGCTGATGGCCCCTTCAGGGGTCATGGAGCTGTCCACAACAGCGGTCTGCCCGGACGGTGCGGTCCGTACGCTGAAGTCCTGCCGGTTCACGACAAGAGAGGCCGTGCCGGTCACGTCACGGTAGGTGGCCGAGTCCAGACCGAAGACAGCCTTCGTGGCCGTGTGAGGTTCCCCCGCTGTGCGGGGGTGGCTGACTAGCTGGTCAGGGCGGTTTGACGTGGCTTCAGGTTCACTTGTTCGGTCGTTGCCTGGTTGGCGTAGTGCTTCTCCTCGTACTCGATCGGGCTGAGGTAGCCGAGTCGTTTCTGGATGCGGCGGGGGTTATAGAAGCCGTCGATGTACTCGAAGAGCGTGAGGTTCGCTTCGGATCTGGTGGCGAAGACGCGGCCGCGGATGCACTCGGTCTTGATGACCATCCACAGGTTCTCCGCCAGGGCGTTGTCGAACGAGTCGCCGACCGAGCCCATGGACGCCTGGATACCTGCCCTGAGCAGGCGTGTCGTGAGCTTCACGGACGTGTATTGACAGCCGTGGTCGGCGTGGTGAACGAGCTCACCGGGGGCGACTTCGCGGCTGGCCAGGGCATACTCCAGCGTGGTCAGGACCAGGTCGGCGTCCGCGCGGTCGGAGGTCTCCCAGGCCACCACCCGGCGGGAGAACGCGTCGCGGATCGCAGACAGCCACAGCGGGCCCTCGTCGGTCGCGATCATGGTGAGGTCGGTGACCCACAGACGGTTCGGCATGTTCGCGGTGAAGTCACGTTGCACCAGGTCAGGGGCCAGATCTGCGTCCGGGTCACGCCGGGTGAAGCCCTTGCCCTGCCGGGGACTGATCCCGGCCAGGCCGGCCTGGCGCATGAGCCGTTCAACGCGTTTGCGGCCCACATGCACGCCTTCACGCTGGAGGACGGCGTGCACGCGGGGTGAGCCGTAGATCCCGCCGGAGTCAGCGTGGACCTGCCGGATCTTCCCTGTGAGCTCGGCAACCTGGCGGCGTCGCTCGCACGGTTCCTTCTCGGCCTGGCGCCAGCGGTAGTAGGTGGAGGAGGGGATGGAAAGTTCCCGGAGTACGGGCTCGACCCCCAGGTGTGGATGCGCATCGAGGAGCGCGGTCACCTGGGCCGGGTCGGGTCGAGCTGGGCTGCGAAAAAAGCCGAGGCCGTCCGCAGGACCTCGTTCGCCCGCTTGAGCTGGGCATTCTCCTTCCGCAGAGCGGCCAGCTCCTCACGCTCGGCAGTGGTGAGGATGTCGCCTCGCTCGCCGGCATCGGCCTCGGCCTGACGGATCCAGTTGCGCAGAGCCTCATGGTGCACGCCGAGTTCCTCGGCCATGCGGCGGATCACGGGCCTCGGCTCAGCAGTTCGGTACATCCGAACTGCACGCTCACGCAACCCCAGCGGGTACTTCCTCGGGGCAGGCATCGTTTGGGCTCCTCTCGTGAGACCCATCTGACCCCCTGTCCTCATGCCCGCATCTCGGGGGAACCTCAACTCGGCTGCTGCCGTACTGGCAGGGCTGGAGGGGGTCCACGAGGCCCGCAGCAGGCTCGTCGCCGTGACGCCGATGCCGGCTGACGCCCGCTGACCATGCTGGCGGACGAGAGCGGGCTGCCCGACGAGGGACTGTCACTGTGGCTGACCGACTACCGGATGGACGTCGGTGAGCCCTGGGAGGGGCGCAGCCTGGTCGTGCTGGTGGGCCGGTTGGCCGCCGGGAGCCTGCGATCAACAGCTTTCGTAGTTCCTCCTCCACTCGTCCGATCTCATGACGGCCGGGCTGCGATCTGCCGACGGGCGGAGTTCCAGACTTCCTCGAACTCGTCGGAGGTCAACTGCTCCGGATCGTGGCCTTCCCACTCGGAGACGGGCTGTTCGGCTGTGATCCCGAACCTGCTGTCGTACTCGTCGAGGCGGCCTGCGTCGTAGGACCGCTGCCACTCGGCGAGGGAGGCAGCTGCAATCGGGGTCAGCTCAGGGCCTTCGAGTTCGACCTGCCGGATCACCCAGTCTTCGGCGTCGACCTCGAAGTAGAACCAGGTGTCTTCCTCGTCCCAGTAGCAGCGCATCCATGTGGTCACCGGTCAATGATGACGGTGCTTGCCGCTGCCGTGACTGTCTCGCCGAAGGGGGTCAGTTTCATAACCGACCGCGCTCGGCGCGTTCGAACAGTGCTTGCCCGAGGTCCCGCTCCAGGCGGTTGATCTCGGTCACCAGAGCGGACTGGTGGATGCCGAGGTGTCGGGCTGCGTCGGCGAGGGTGGGGTAGGACCGGGCCGCCACGAACCGCGAGAGCCGCTGCCATGCGAATAAACCGGTAAGGGCCTTGCGGAGTATCACGGGGAGGGTGTCGGCTTCGTCGGCGGTGCGGAGGGCGGTGTCGTGGCGGGCTCCGCCGCGGGGGCGGAGGGGGATGTTGTGTGTGTGAGCCCAGCGGGCCATGTTCGCGGTGCTCACGCCGGTTTCGCGGGCGAGGCCCGGCAGGGGTCGACGGCGGTGGATGTACTGCTCGATGAGCCAGTCCCGTTCGATGGTGCCGCGACGCTTGTAGTCCTGCGGGCCCTCGCGGAGCGGGCGCCGTCTGCCTCGTCGAAGCTGTCCAGGACCCGCCGCCGTGTCTGCGGGCGGCAGTCGATCTCAGCAGCGTGGGCCCCGGCACAGACGTCCGCTGAACCTGCGTCGGCTGTCTCCCCTCATACCCCGTGCCGCCTTGCGACCCTGGCCGCAGCGGAGTTTGGCACCGGCCGCCGGGATCCGCATCCTCGTGGGCAAGAGCCATGGGGCGGCCCCCGCTCCAGGCCGCATAGGAGTGCGGGGCCGCCCGAAGTGCCTTGACGTCCTGTCAGCGCCAGGCTCTTGGAGGTTAAATCCCTGCCGGTGGCCGCGCGCGCCGGATACGCCGGTCGGACCACAGGTCGCCTGGCGTCACCGGCCCGCGGGCGTGTCAGGAGGCGCGGCGGAGAACAGCGGCGGGGCCGATGATGCCGGGGCCGAACTTGTCGCGGATGCGGTCCATGGCCTCCTCGGCGACCAGGCGGGCTTCGCGGGCGTGGTCGAGGCTGATCTGCTCAGCCGTCTGGCCTGCGTCGACGAGGTCCTCCGCTTTCAGGGCGAGGCCGGTCAGGCGGCCGCGCTGCAGTCCGGCCGCGTCCATCAGCTGGTACGCCACCGTGCGCAGGTCCTCGTCGTGCCCGGATGCCTCGGGCAGGCGGCGGGTCTTCTCCCACGCTGCGCCGCTGGCGAACCTCAGGGTCAGGGTGAGGGCGCGGGCGGCCTGGCCGCGCCCGCGCATCAGGCGGCCGAGCTGGACGAGCAGGTCGAGGAGCGTGGAGCGGACGGCGGCGCCGTCGAGGGCGTGCCGGGCGAACCTGCGTCGGACGCTCGCGGCCCGGGGCAGAGCGCGGGGGACGACCGGGCGGGGGTCGGTGCCGCGGGCGCGGTCGGCGGCCAGGCGTCCGGCCCTGCCGCCGAGAAGGCGCTGCACGGTCGCGGCGGGGACGGCGGCGAGCAGGCCGACGGTGTGGATGCCGTAGTCGTGCAGGATGTCGGCCTGCCGCGGGCCGATGCCGTGCAGGGCTTCCACCGGCAGGGGTGCGAGCCAGGCGTCGGCCTGGTCGGGGGCGACGGCGAGAACGCCGCCGGGCAGCGGGATCCGGGCGGAGGCGGTGGCCGCCACCGTGATGGTGGGGCCGATGCCGACTCGGACGTCGACGCCGAGGCGGGACAGGGTGCGGATCCGCAGCACATCTCCCAGCCGGCGGGTGTCCGTGCCGTGGTAGCGCAGCGCGCCCTTCAGCTCCACCAGCGCCGCCGACGGCGGCACTGCCTGCCCGACCGGGGACAGCTCGGCCAGCTGCTCGAGACTCTGCGGGTAGGCATCCTCGGACAGGTGGTCCGGGCAGCGCACATGCATCACCGGCACCCCGCGCGCCCGTTCCCACTGTGCTGTCAACACGGTCACCACCTCCCCCGCCACATTATCGAACAGAAAATCGAACACGCGAGGCGAGAAGGTGGATCATGAGTTCAGAAGACACGTCGATGACTCGCCGCCCGCCCTGGAGACCCTGCGGGTCTGGCACACCATCGATCGCAAGGACTGGTCCGTCCCGCCCCCGGGGTTCAGCCTCCGCCGGGAGGCTGCTGCGGCGTACCCGTCGGGCAGCACCGGCCACGGATGCCGGCGCCATCGCGGCGCTTCCCCGGTGTCCCCCCGGGAACCTCGCCCCCGACACGATCGCGGCCCCGGGGGACCGAACGCGGGGTCCGGCCAAGGTGCCTGCAAAACCCACATTAAGATGATCTTGAAGCCTTGATCCGCAGGCCGGGATCGCTGTGAGCGGATCAATATCATCTGATGGCCTGTCATGTGCTGGCTTGGGGTGTTCTGGCCCCTGGCTGTCGATCTTCGATGACGATGCCCACCGCGCGGGTGTTCGCCCGTGGTCGTGTTGGCATCGGAGTTGGGCGGTCAGTGGGACATGACGTCGATCGAGCGGACGAGGAGATCCGCAGCCAGCAGCAGGCGATCGTGGAGGGATTGATCGGCAACTACCGCACCCTGCTGCGGCAGGTGGACGCGGACGGGCCGGCGCAGACCGCCCGGGCCAATGCTGGCGCGCTGACCAAGGAGACCCTGGACGCGCTGGAGGGCCTGGACGAGGCGGCCGGGGCCTTGGAGGTGAACCGGCGTTTGAAGCGGCAGGTCGCGGCGGCGTTCCTGAAGCTGGCCGAAGGGCTGATGGTGCAGTCCAACGGCCTGTTCAGCGTGACCTCGGCGGTGGACGGCTTCGGCGGGTTCGACGCCCAGTACTCCCAGATCGAGAAGGTCTCCGCCCACCACGGGGACAACTGGGAGGTGCTGATGCACGGGCACCTGAAGGCCGACCGCCCGGTGATGCTGAACCTGCTGGAGAGCCTGGGCCTGGTGGCCACCAGCGAGGACAGCCGGGTGCTGGATGCGTTCAAGCACCTGCTGCGGTTTCGCAACTCCCGCGACTACATCCCGGTGCGCGGCCAGGACGACGAGGGCCGGGACACCGGGGTGGTGGACATCCGCTTCGCCACCCAGAACTGGCAGAAGATCGTGCGAGACCGCACCCGGCCGGGCTCGTACGTGCGTCGGCACTTCGAGGCGATGGTGTTCTTCAACCTCGCCGAGGAGCTGCGGTGCGGCGACATCGCGGTCACCGGCTCGGAGGAGTACGCCGACTGGAGCCAGCAGCTGCTGGGATGGCGGGAAGTGGAGGAGAGGCTACCGGCCTACCTGGTCGAGGTCGGTTTCCGGGAGCCCGGCGACGAGACGCCGTTCGACGCGAGCGCCTTCCGCACCCAGCTGCAGGACCGGCTCACCGAAGCCGCGGCCGCAGCGGACTCCGGCTATCCGGAGAACGAGGGCCTGTTTATCGACCCGAAGAGCGGGGTGCCCACGCTGGAGAAGTACAAGGCGGACGAGCGGCGCCCGAGCGCGGTGAAGCTTGAGCAGGCCATCAAGTCCCGCCTGCCCGAGCGGTCCCTGCTCGGGGTGCTGGCGCGCACCGGGTACTGGATCGAGTGGTGGCGGCGCTTCGGCCCGGCCTCCGGCCACGACCCGAAGCTCAAGGACGCCTTCGGCCGGTACGTCATTACGACATTCGTCAACGGCACCAACATGGGCCCCTACGAGGCGGCCCGGCACATCAACGGCGTGAGCGGGCACGAGCTGTCCGCCACCGCGAACCGGCACTTCTCTGTTCCCAAGCTGAACCAGGCGATCACCGACGTGGTCAACGCCCACGGCCGGCTGGACATGTCCCGGGCCTGGGGCGACGGCACAGCAGTGGCAGCCGACGGCCCCCACATGGACACCTACCTGAACAACCTGGTCGCCGAGACCTCGATCCGCTACGGCCGGCCCGGCGGCATCGCCTACCACCACGTCGCCGACACCTACATCGCGCTGTTCACCCACTTCATCCCCTGCGGGGGGTGGGAGGCGGTCTACATCATCGAGGGGCTGCTGAAGAACGAGTCAGAGATCCAGCCGACCACGATCCACGCGGACACCCAGGGCCATTTAGTTACCTGGACACCTCAGCCTCCGTTGGGAGTTGGGGGCGGCCGTCGGGGCCGTCGGGTGCGATGGCTACGGGGGTGTCCGTGCGAGTTCAGCAGCGGTGTCTGGAAGACGGCTCGACCGTTGTCGAGCTGCTCGACGAGGACGGGGTACCGGTCGAGGTCGTTGGGGGATTCTTGCGCTTCCTCAAGGCCCGGGACTGTTCGCCGAACACGCTCGTCTCCTATGCCTACGACCTCCGGCACCTGTGGCGGTTCTTCGAGAACCGGCACCTGAGTTGGGAGCGGTTCGGTCCGCCGGACGCGATCGCGCTGCTGGAGTACTTGCGGTCGGTGCCGTCCCGTCGTCCGCGCCGCCGGATGACGCTGTCGGTGGTGACCTTGGACGCCGACGGCCCGGCGACCAAGCTCGCGGCGAGCACGGTCAACCGGATCCTGGCGGCGGTTTCCTCGTTCTACGAGTACGCGATTCTGGCCGGGTTGCTGGAGCGGGCTAACCCGATCGAGAAGCGCCCGGACCCCGCTCTGCAGCGCGTCTCCGACCGTCACCGCCCGTTCATGGGCCGGGCCAGCCGACAGCGTCCCGTCCGCCGGGCCGTACGTGTCAAGACGGTCCAGCGGGTGCCCCGTCCGCTGGACGATGAACAGATCCAGTTGCTGCTCACGCAGCTTCGAGGGCTGCGCGACCGGGCGATCGTGCTGCTGATGCTCCACGGTGGACTGCGGCCCGGCGAAGTTCTCGGCCTGCACCTCGACGATCTGGCCTACGGACGGCGGCGCGTGGTGGTCCGGCATCGTGACGACCATCCCAAGGGCGCCCGGTCGAAGTCCCGCCAGGAGCGAGTCGTGGACCTGCACGAGGTGGAGACCCTGGCCACCGTCAGCGCCTACGTGATGAACGAGCGGCCGCAGGACGCCGACAGCCGGCTGGTGTTCCTGATCGGCGGCCGCGGCACCCGTCGGCTGGAGCCGCTCGGCTACGACGGGCTGGTGAGGATGTTCTCCCGGGCCGGTATCCGTGAGCCCTGGGTGACCCCGCACGCCTTGCGCCATACTCACGCGACCCGCATGTGGGAGGGCGGGATGCGGGAGCTGACGCTGCAGAAGCGACTTGGTCACGCTTCGCCGGAGTCGACTCGTCTTTACACCCGGGTCTCCGACCCTGCCGTCGTCGCCGACTACTGCCAGGCCCTGGACGCCCTGGGCAAGCCGCGTAAGGCCACCTCATGAGGGGCGGCCCGACCTCCACTGCAGCCATGACCGCCAGCCCGGGCCCGATCCGCCGGCAGCGTCCCCGGCATTGCCCCGAGCAGGAGTACGTGAGGTTCGTCCGCAGCCAGGACGGCTTCAACCACCACTACCTCAACGCCAAACTGCGCTACTACCGGGCCTTTCGCGAAAGGTGGCCGGACCTGGCCGCGTGGTTCGCCGAGCCGCTGGCCGCGCGGGTGGGCCGGCTGCCCGGCGAGTCCTTCCACAACCCGTCGTTCCCCGCCTCGCACAAGGCCCGGCCCTACCTGACCTACTTCGGCCTGCGCGGATACGCGACGTTCGACTACCGGTGGATGTTCGCCGTCGGCCAGCTGCGCGTCCACGACCAGGCCGAGCTCGCCGGGATCGACCTGGGCACCACGAAGCTGGTCCAGGAGGCGATCGCGCTCGGCTACAGCAGCCCGGCGGCGAAGCAGGCGATGCACTGGTCGGTGGCCCGGATCGTGCTCCGCAACGGCCTCACCGACGTCGCCGGCATCACCGGCGAGCACATCGGCGAAGTCCTGGAAGCGATCCGGCTCTTTCCCCAGGACCCGGAGTTCGCGGCCTTCTACCCCTCGACTGAGCAGTTCTACAAGGGCCCGGCCAAGTGCTGGATCACGCACCTGCACCAGCTGGAGGTGGTGCTCTTCCACCGAGGCCAGGTCACCGTCCAGCCACGCAAGCTGATGCCGTCGTGGAAACCGCCCCTGGCCCTGCCTCCCCGGATGCAGGCCGCCGCGGAGAAGTGGCTCGCGGCCCGCAGACTGACCGACGCGCCCTCGACGGTGGAGAAGCTGGAGCTCGCGGTGCGGGTCTTCGGGCAGTGGCTCGGCGAACACCATCCCGACATCACGACCTTCGCCGACGTCACACGTCAGCACTGCCTGGACTGGATCGGCCACATCGCCGAGGCACCGGCCCCGACCACGGGCAAACCGCTGGGCGTCATGTCGCGGATCCAGCGGATCTCCGGGCTGTCGCAGTTCTTCCGGGACACCGCGCTCTGGCAGTACGACGACGTGCCCGGCCACACCCTCATCGGCGCCGGCGATGCACCGAAGTACCCGCAGAAGATGCCGCGGTTCATCCCCGACCAGGACCTCGACCGGCTGATGCCCGCCATCGACGCGATCGCCTGCCCGTTCCAGCGGGCCGCCCTGCTGGTGGCCCGCTGGTCCGGAGCCCGACGCACCGAGATCCAGCGCCTGCCGCTGGACTGCCTGGACCGCTATCCCGACGGCACCGCGCGGCTCCGCCTGTCCGGCCGCAAGACCTACAAGGAGCGTGTCGTCCCCTTGCACGAGGACGCCGCCGAGGCCCTGCAGAAGGTCATCGACCTGCGCAGAAACGCACCGGAGAGGCCGTTCACCGATGAGCGGACCGGTGAGGAGATCCGCTACCTGTTCATGAGCCACGGCAAGCTGATGTCGACGTACTACCTGTTCGAGACCCCGATCCAGGCCGCCTGCAAGGCCGTCGGCCTCGTCCGCCCCGGCGGACGCGGCGGCACCGGCCGGGGCACCGTCTCGGCACACCGTTTCCGCCACACCGTCGGCACCCAGCTCGCCGAACGCGGCGCGAAGCTCCACACCATCATGAAGGTCCTCGGGCATACCTCCGTGAACATGGCGCTCGTCTATGCGCAGATCAGCGACCAGGAAGTCCTGCGCGACTACCAGGCCGTGCTCGGCCCCGGCGCCACCATCGCCGGCCCTGCCGCCGACGAACTGCGCAGCGGCACGCTGCCGGATGCGTCGGTCGACTGGCTCAAGACGAACTTCTTCAAGACCGAACTCGAACTCGGCCGCTGCCTCCGGCTTCCCACCGAAGGCCCGTGCGAATGCGACCTCTACCTGACCTGAGCGAAGTTCGTCACCACGCCCGAGTACGCACCACGACTGCGGGCACGGCGCGAGGTCGAGCTGGCCCTCGCCCGCGACGCGGCCGAACGCGGCTGGGATCGCGAGGTCGAACGCCACCGCTGCACCAGCGAACGTATCGAAAGACTCCTGGCCGACCTCAGTCAGCCGGTCAACGCGGAAGAGGAGGAGGACGGCTCCAGTGCGTGATCAGCCCATGGCGGAGCTACCGGAGCGGCCCTTGCTCGTCAACGTGGACAGTGGGATCCGACAAGAACACGTCGGCATCCACCGGGCCATAGGCGATGTTGAACGTGTCCAGCCAGTACGACCAGTCCCGCACACCCGCCGCGCTGCTGAAACGGTAGTTGAGCTGCCAGCGGACCCACTGGCCGGAGGCAAGGCGCACGGCTGGGGGCCGTCGCGGCCGAGGTGGGATGGCGAACAGGGGCTGCACTCGGGGAAGGACGCGCAGTCGGCCGTCGGCCTCGCGAAGCTGGACGTCGACCTTGCGCAGGTCTTCCTCGACGCCATGGGGCTCGAAGCCGTCTCGCTCATGCATGCGGACCACGTGGGCAAACGAGGGCGGCATTGACGGGACAGTGAAGCCGACCGGGACCGCGTTCCTACGGGCGGCGGCCTCTCCTCCGCGGGACTGCTTCGTCCATGACGTCCGTATCCACTGGACGGTGATTACCACGGCCTCCACCCCTGCCACTCCATCGAAGCTCTCACTCTATGCGCGCGGCTTCTCCGGCCCGCACCAACACCGCCAACGACCCGAGCGACAAGCCAAAGGAAGATCAACTTGAACTGTCCACATAAAGAGCTACCCGGTGTTCAGCCTCGCCCACCTGCTCGGATTCGAGCTGATGCCCAGGATCCGCAACTGGAAGGACCTGGTGTTCTTCCGGCCCACCCGGCAGACCTCCTACGTGCACATCGACGCGCTGTTCGGCGAGGCGGGGCGCAACGTCATCGACTGGGACCTGATCGAGCAACACTTCAAGGACCTGATGCGGGTCGCCCTGTCGGTGCGCGAGGGCAAGGTGTCCTCCGTGCTGCTGCTGCGGCGTCTGCGCTCCGGGTCGCGCAAGAACGCCCACTACGCGGCGTTCCGCGAGGTGGGCCGGGTGATCCGCACCATCCAGCTGCTGCGCTACCTGACGGACCCGCAGATGCGCCGGCGGGTGACGGCCGCGACCAACAAGGTCGAGGCGTATAACGGGTTCTCCGAGTGGGTGCGCTTCGGCAACCGGGGCGTCATCACCGACAACGACCCGGCCGAGCAGGAGAAGGCGGTCAAGTTCAACGCCCTGCTCAGCAACTGCCTGATCTTCCACAACACCCTGGACATCGCCCAGGCGGTGCGCGAGCTGCAGGCCGAGGGCTGGAAGGTGGAGCCCGAGGACCTGGCGGAGGTCTCGCCCTACCTCACCGAGAAGATCATGCGGTTCGGCGAGTACTCCACCCACGAACTCGACCCGGCCCCGGAGGCGTACGAGCAACACCTCGATGTCGACTTCGCCAAGCTCGGCCCACAGGACGAAGGAGCATGACCAGGCATTCCCTCAGGCTCCCGCAGCACGGTTGAGTTCGGCGACTGGAAACGGCGTCCGCTTGTTCTCCGACAGCAGCCGATGGTGGAACCCGTCCAGGACAGCGGCGACCCGGCATGACGTTCGATGACTGCCGCGATCTCAGGCGCAACGCCATCGGGCCTTCGCCCTTCGATCCACCCCCACAGGAAGGCGTCCGTACGGCCCTCGGGACTGGTGAGCTCGCATGTTCAGGCGCACCTCCCACAAACAGAACCAGAGTTCTGGTAGCGTCTCCCATAAGCAGAACAAAGATTCTTTTTATGGGAGGTGTGGTGCCCCGGCTCACCGACGCGCGCAAGGAACTCCGGCGTACTCAGATCGCCGAGGCCGCCGTGCGCTGCTTCAGCCGCAACGGCCTGGAGCGGACCTCGATCGCCGACATCACCGCCGAGTCCGGCCTCTCGGTCGGCTCGATCTATGCGCACTACCGCAACAAGGCCGACCTGGTCCGCGCCGCCGCCCGCCAGATGCTCCATCAACGTGCGGACACCATCGGGGAGTTCGCTGCGGCCGACGTCCCGCCCGACCCCGACGAACTGCTCTCCCGGCTGACCGCCGCAATCGACCCCGCTCAGGCCCGGGTCGCTGTACAGACCTGGAGCGAGGCGACCACCGACCCGGCCGTCCACGACATCGTCGTCGACGCGACCGACCGGATGCGCGCGATGCTGCACGACTGCGTCACGGCCTGGCTCGTCAAGGTCGAGCACCACGAGCCGCCCCAAGCCCGGGAGCACGCCGCCCCAATCGCCCACCGGGTCATGGGGCTCTACCAGGCCGAACTGCTGTACACCGCCTTGCGCACACCCACCGAGGAGACAGCGTCATGACCACCGCGACTGCTTCGTTCGCCGACCGCACCGTCTTCCGGATCGGCTACGGCGCCTTGCAGCTCGAGCGCCTGCATGACCGCCGCGGCGAGGCCGTCGCCCTGCTGCGCCGCGCGGTCGAGCTGGGGGTCGACCACGTGGACACCGCCGAGTTCTACGGCTTCGGATTCGCCAACGACGTGATCCGCGAGGCACTGCGCCCCGAGGATGACGTCCTGGTCGTAACCAAGGTGGGGGCCGACCCCAACCCCGGCGGGCACCTGCCGCTGCGTCTGGCCCAGCGGCCCGAACAACTGCGCGCCAGCGTCGAGGACAACCTGCGCAGCCTCGGCGTCGACCGGCTCGAGGTGGTCAACCTGCGCCGCCTGGACACCGGCCCCGGGCTGCGTCCCGAGGGGGACCAGGTCGTCGACCTCGACGACCAGCTCGCGGTGATGACCGCCCTGCGCGACGAGGGCAAGATCGGCGCGATCGGCCTGAGCAGTGTCACCCTCGACGGCCTGCGCCGCGCCCTGCCCGCCGGCGTCGTCTGCGTGCAAAACGCCTACAGTCTCGTCTCCCGCGACGACGAGGACATGCTGCAACTTTGCGCGGCCGAGGGCATCGCCTGGGTGCCGTTCTTCCCGCTCGGCGGGGCCTTCCCGGGCCTGCCCAAAGCGACCGACGAGCCGGCGGTGCACGCCGTGGCCCAGTCCCTGGGCGCCGCACCCGCCCAGGTCGGCCTCGCCTGGCTGCTGCACCACGCCCCGAACGTGCTGCTCATCCCCGGCACCGCCAACACCGCCCACCTGGAGGCCAACATCGCGGTCAGCGAGATCACCCTCGACGCCGAGACCCTCGCCACCCTCGACGGCATCCAGTCCCGCTCCAACGAAGTCCCCATCGGCTGACCGGAACCAACGTTCGGGTCGCGACCACACCCACGCCGGCCACCTGACGAACCGCCAGGCCACGCCGGGAAACCCCGCTCTACCAGGCTCCAAGGACGGATCATGAAGGCCATCATCTACCGCGACAACGGCGCCCCCGACGTTCTCCAGTTCGTCGACCGTGACCTGCCCGAGCCCGGCCCCGGCGAGGTTCGCGTCCGGGTCGCCGTGTCCGGGGTCAACCCGACCGACTGGCAGGCGCGCTCCGGCGCCGGCCACCCCAAGCACTTCCTTGAGGTCACCCCGCACCTCGACGGCGCCGGCACGATCGACGCCGTCGGTGAGGGCGTCGACCGGAGCCGGGTCGGTCAGCGCGTCTGGCTGTTCATGGCCGCCGCCGGACGGCCCACCGGCACCGCCGCCGAGTTCACCGTCGTGCCCGCCGAACAGGCCGTGCCGCTGCCCGACGAGGCCGGCTTCGACGTCGGCGCCGCACTCGGCGTCCCCGCGCTGACCGCGCACCGCGCGCTCACCGTCGCCGAGGACGGGCCGCGCCGGCTGCATCCCGGGGCACTTGACGGGAAGGTGGTGCTCGCCGCGGGTGGGGCCGGAGCGGTCGGGCACGCGGTGATCCAGCTCGCCCGATGGGCCGGCGCCACCGTGCTCAGCACAGTCAGCAGCCCGGAGAAAGCCCGGCTGGCCACTGCCGCCGGAGCCCACCACGTGATCAACTACCGCGAGGGCGACCCGGCCGCCGAGATCCGCAAAATCGCCCCGGACGGCGTCGACATCGTCGCCGAGGTGGCCCTGGGCGCAAACCTCGCCCTGGACCTGGCCGTGCTGCGAACCCGCGGCACGATCTCGACCTACGCCAACGACGGCGGCAAGCCGGTCGAACTGAACGTGCCGCAGAACATGGTGCTGAACACACGCTTCCAGTTCCTGGTGCTCTACACGGCCGGTCCGAAGGCTCGCACCGCGGCCGTCCAGGACGTCGCCGCCGCGGTGCGCGACGGCGCGCTGCCAGTCGGCGAGAAGCACGGCCTGCCGCTGCTCCGCTTCCCGCTCGATCGCACCGCCGACGCGCACCGAGCGGTCGAGAGCCGCGCGGTCGGCAAGGTCCTGGTGGATGTCGCCTCCTGACGTCCGGTCGGCCACTGCGCACCCACCCGCCGCCCCGGGGAACCCGGCTTGGGGCGGCCTGTGGGTGGCGTCCCCCCGACCTCTGCCCGGGCCGCAGCCACCCCATACCGATGACGCCACTCAGGTCACCGCCCGCCAACTCCGCGACACAGTCGTCCGGTTGATCGCGGCCGGGCACTGGCGGCCGGGCGATGCCGAGATCCTGATCGTCATGGACTCCGGCTACGACACCGCCTACCTCACCCACGCCCTGGCGGACCTCCCGGTGGTGCTGGTCGGACGTCTGCGCTCGGACCGCGTCATGCTCCGCGATGCCGGCCCCGCCCGCTCCGGACCGCGCGGCGGACGCCCCCGTCGGCACGGCGGTGTCCTCACCCTCGCCAAGCCCGACACCTGGCACACCCCCGACGTCACCACCTCCACCAGCACCACCCGATACGGCACCGCCGAGGCGACGGCCTGGGACCGGATGCACCCCAGACTCACCCACCGCGGCCCCTGGCTCGACCATGCCCACGAGGAACTTCCCCTCCTCCACGGCACGTTGATCCGGCTGAAGGCCGAGCACCTGCCGGGCGACCGCGACCCGAAACCCCTCTGGCTGTGGTGCTCATGACCGTGCGGCGGATCCACGACTGGATCGCGAAGGGGCTGCTGGACCAGCCGCGTCTGCGTACCCGGCGGCGTGGCTCGGACAAGGCCGAGCACAGCGCCAACCAGCGCCGGCTTCTGCTCCTCCTGCTGGACAAGCGCCAGCAGGTCGCGCACCTGAACGCGCTTGCGCAGGTGCCGCTGGCCACGTGGCTGTGGTGGGACGGCTACGTATCCACCCGGCAGGCGCAGCGGGCGTGGGTGACGTGGGTGGGGCGCGGCCGGCGTAGTCAGGAGGTGGCGCGTGAGGGCGCGGTCGGTCTGCTGGAGCAGGTCGGGCATCAGCTGGCCACGCCGACGGCGCGGGCCCGGTTCGTGCGGAACATCACCGAGCTGGGCAACGGCAAGGCGCTGACGGTGCGCGGGCGGGCCGAACTGCTGGACGCCGTACGGGACGTGATGGAGCCGGAGACGGTGTTCGCCGCCAGCGGCCTTGTCCGCGCGCTGGGCCCCGCGGGGGCGTCGATGACCGTCGACACTGTCGTGACCCACGTCGAGGCCCTGCGCACGGCGCTGTGCCGCACCCTGGACGGGAAGGTGGACGGTGCGCTGCTGGAACGGGGCCGGGCCGTCTACCGTGCTTCCACCGCCGACTACCTCGCCGTGCGCGCTGACCTCGCCGCCGAAGCCGGACAGCTCGCCGGTCTCTTTCGCGAACCCACCCTCCAGCAGCGGTTCAACCAGGCCGGACACCAGCTCCTGCTCGTCCTCGGCATGCACCTGGTCAACCGGCGCACAGGCGTGGGTGGGCCTGAGGCCGGGCGTAGGTTCTGACCGATCCGGTGAGGTAGCGGCGGTTCCTTCCGGGCGGGGTCGGCGGCGCGTGATCACGCAGTCTTCCCCGGCCTACGACATTCCGGGCGGCCGTGGTGTTAGGAACTTCGTCCGCTCCCATTTAACGGTCAATGATCTGTTTTCGGCTCCGCCTGAGGTTCCCCCGAGATGCGGGCATGGGTGACAGGGGGTCAGAGAAGCCCAAACGATGCCTGCCCCGAGGAAGTACCCGCTGGAGTTGCGTGAGCGTGCAGTTCGGATGTACCGAACTGCTGAGCCGAGGCCCGTGATCCGCCGCATGGCCGAGGAACTCGGCGTGCACCATGAGGCTCTGCGCAACTGGATCCGTCAGGCCGAGGCCGATGCCGGCGAGCGAGGCGACATCCTCACCACCGCCAAGCGTGAGGAGCTGGCCGCTCTGCGGAAGGAGAATGCCCAGCTCAAGCGGGCGAACGAGGCCCTGCGGACGGCCTCGGCTTTTTTCGCAGCCCAGCTCGACCCGACCCGGCCCAGGTGACCGCGCTCATCGAAGCGCATCCACACCTGGGGGTCGAGCCCGGGCGTTGTGATCCTGCTTCCAGGCCGGCAGTTCCTCGTCCTTGTGCCGGCGGTAGGGCGGGATGGTCAGACCGGTGCCCCGGTAGCCGCCGTCGGCGATCACCGTGGGGGTCGCGCCGACGGCAGCCTTGGCGCCGGACTCCTGCCAGGCCCGGCAGTCGTTCCGGTTGCCGGGCAGCGGCTTGCCGACGGCGACGACCAGGCGGGTGTCGGCGTCGATGACGACCTGGTGGTTAGTGGAGTAGCGATAGTTCCTGCTGGAGGCGGCCACGGCCCGGTCGCGGGTGGGGACCAGCGTGCCGTCCACGATGAGCACGGTGTCCTTGCGGAACCGCCGCCGCGGCTGGAGCGCGAGAGCCGGTCCGAGGTGGTCGACGATCCGGTCGGCCGCCGACTTTGAGACGCCGAACAGCGGGGCGAGCTGGCGCAGGGTGAGGTTGGTGCGCCAGTACGCGGCCACCAACAGCGCCCGGTCCTCCAACGGAAGTGACCACGGCCGGCCCTTGCGGACCGGGTCGGCTCCCTCACGGCGCAGCGCGGTGATCAGCTTGGCGAACTGCCGCGGGCTCAGCCCGGTGAACGGACCTATCCACGAGGGCTCCGACGCCGTGATCACACCAGCCACGGCAAGATCATCTCACCTCTGACCAGCAGTTACGGGACAGCCTCTAGGAAAACGAACTCATCCGCCAAGCATCCGACGTGCTGCTGCGCCTGCACCGCGGCGTCGGCGCTCCGGCACCTGCCCGGCCATAGCGCAAGAAGCCGAACCACTCCCTCCCCGCACCCGCCACTGCCGCAGCGCCGAGCGATAAGCGCACGATCTGACACGGATGTTCCTCAGACTCCGGATCGTGCACCGCGCGGGCCTTCCGCCACGGCCCAGGATCGCAACACGCCGATGGTGGGTGTCAGCCGGCTGGGAGGGGCTGCCCGGCTTCGTCGTATACCTGCCCAGTCACGGCGCTCACGCGGTAGATCGTAACTGCTTCCTGCTCCTGCGAATCATCGCTCTTTCCGTTGCCGGGCACTGTCACGTTCACGAGCCAGTTCGGCTGCCAATTACCGTCTTGTTCGACCGCTTTTACAGTGACTGCTTTGGTGTGGAATTCTACGCCAGCGTTTCCATTGGCCTGTAGTTGTGCCGTTACCGTCTTGTTCACTGCCTTTTCGGCCTGCCCGGCGTCAAGCTTGGATTCGGGAAGCTTCACCTGGGTCGGACCAAGGGTGACGTCAATCTGAGATACACGACCAGCCCTGTCCACCTGGACGTCCAGCATCCTGGGCATCAGAACGTCGTTGTAAGTCCACCTCCAGTTCGTAGCCCAGCCGAGTTCGGCCTTTGCGCCCACGGGAAACGTTTCGTACATGGTCGCGCTCATCGCCCACGGATACTGTCGCTGGGCGTACGACTTCGCGATTCGAGAGGCTGCTGCATCGGTAGACGGGGCTTTCGCGCCTCCCACCGGGTATCCCATGACAGTAGGGTGGTCGCTGTTCTCCAGCTGTACGCTGAGGTGCTTCTTGTCCGGCCAGGAAAGGCTGCCGGTACCAAAGTCTTGCGCGTGCCCCTTTTCACGGCTGAGCAGGATGAAGATGATGTTGGTGCATGGGGAGTCACCACACGGCTGCTCGTACTGCTTGCCAATCTTGTATCGGTCGCCGAACGCCTCCTTGACGGCGGCCTCAACGGCCCGCTTCTGGCCGGAACTTGCGTCGGCAAGGCTGCTGCCATCCACGTTCGTGAAGTCGAGCATCGGACGCGCCACTCCCAAGCCCAGGAGGAGCAGCGCCGCGCAAGTGATCAGGGCGCCCTTGGTTCCCGCCTGCCAGGCGAGCGAGTGGCGGATCGTGAGCGCAACCGCGACAACGGTGAGCCCGATCATCCCGCCGATGATGTTCATCTCGGCGTCCGAGCTGTCACACACGCGCCCCAGGCCGTTGACGGTGGCCTGGGTGAATTCGATGGCCAGGGGCAGCGCGATGACGCCGACGAGGACAGGCAGCGGGCGGCGGATGGCCAGGAGCGCACAGGCACCAACGGGCACCATCATGGCGAGGTTCCACACCCCTTGCGTGGTGTGGAAGGGCTCGGCAAACCGATGGTTGAGCACGCACACGCGGCCGGCCGAGCCACCGCCCATGAAAGTGACGCCGAGGACGCCGGTGAGAGTGAAGGCGAGCCCGGACCACCATGCCCCGTAAGAGTTCCCCCGCTTGCGGGCGAGCGTCCATGCTGTGCCGCCGAGAACGAGGCCGATCAATGTGCACACGGCCAGATAGCCGACATGGTGTTGGAAGATGGCGGTAAACACGGCGCGGTTCCTTGCGTGGTCATATCGAGGAGTGCGGGGCCGGGAGGGGGAAGGCCCCGCCTTGGTAGACGGGGCCTGCGGGGCTCTGGTTCAGCAGTGCGCAGCCGGCGTCTGGTAGTTGCCGCCGCTGTAGCTGAGCAGGCCTATCGTGCCGCGCGGCCTTCTTGTGCTGAAGAACCACCGAAGGGGACCGCCCCGCTTCCGCCCAGCCACCCACGCGCTGGGCGGAAGCGGACCGAACACCAACGACGCCCCAAAGACCGGCTTACACAGCCGCATCCGTGGTGCCGGCAGTCGACGAAGCTACTCACCGCGGGACCATCCCCCGGCGCGGGGAACAGGTCATGAGCGGGGTTCCTTCCCGTCGTGTGCGGGGACCATCCCCGCGGGCGCGGGGAGCAGGGCGGCCGGGACTACGCGCACTTCGTCCTCCGGGGACCATCCCCGCGGGCGCTGGGAGCAGCGAGCGATGAGCGACCGTCGTACCGCCCCGTGGGGACCATCCCCGCAGGCGCGGGGAGCAGGTCGGCATCAGTGTGGACGAGGTGACCGGCGAGGGACCATCCCCGCGGGCGCGGGGAGCAGATGTGACGGCGGCGGCCCTCCGCGATGGAGTGGGGGCCATCCCCGCGGGCGCGGGGAGCAGGAACGGATCACTGTTTCCGCAGGTGGGAGCGCGGGGCCATCCCCGCGGGCGCGGGGAGCAGTCCTGGTCGGACGACTACATGGTCACCCACCAGGGGCCATCCCCGCGGGCGCGGGGAGCAGAGGGCATGGCGGCTCGCTCAGTTCGTGGTGTTGGGGCCATCCCCGCGGGCGCGGGGAGCAGGTGTTCCTCGAGGAACCGCTCCGCCATGCGCAGGGGCCATCCCCGCGGGCGCGGGGAGCAGAACGGCACCGTGCCGCCCACATTCGGCTACCAGGGGCCATCCCCGCGGGCGCGGGGAGCAGGTGACCGGGCGGGAGGTGAGGGCGGCCGGGTCGGGGCCATCCCCGCGGGCGCGGGGAGCAGTTGCGGGCCCCGCAGCACGCGTCGCGCCTGCCCGTGGCGCGGCTGGTCGGTTCCGATCGCGCATCCGAAGGCTGATCAGCGCGGTGACGGCGAAGACGGCGGCCTCGTAGATCATGGCGTGCCGAAACGCGGCGCCCGGGCCGGCGGCGGGTGCGAAGTAGACGAGCCCCGCCGCAGCCACCCCGATCGACCCGCCCAGCTGCTGAGCCGTGGGCAACAGCCCGGACACAGAACCGGCCGCGGAGCCGTCCACCCTCGCCAGCACCGACGCGAACACCGAGGCGGTGAACGAGCCGAACGCGGCGCCGCCGAGAGCCAGGACCGGCAAGGCCGCCCAGCGTCCGGCCGCCGTGCCGATGAGCGACGCGAGAGCCAGGGCCGTCCCCGCCAATACCAGCGCCGAAACCGTGAGCACGGCCGCCCCGTGTCGGCGGGCCAGCGCGGGTGCGCCACGGCTGCCCAGCACGGCCGCGGCCGCGAAGGGAGCCGACGTCAGCGCGGCCGTGAGGGCGGGATACCCGATGGCCGACTGCAGATGCAGGAACAGCAGATACGTGAAGGATGGCACCCCGGAGTTGAACACAAACACCAGCAGCACCCCCGCACGCGCCCTCCGGTCGCGGAACAGCGACGGATGCACCAGGGGATCCGGCCGGTGCGGGAGAGTCAGGGCGAAGCAGCCGAGAACTGCCACGGACACGGCCAGCGTGGCCCATGTCCACCAGGGCCAGCCGGCTTCCCCTCCCAGCGCGAGCGGCAGCACCAGCGCACCGAAGCCCACGGTAGTCAGCAACATGCCCACCCCGTCCACGCGCTGTCCGGCCGCGCCTCGCGTGTGAGGCAGTACGGTCGCGCCCGCGAGCGAGACGAGTGCCACCGGCACCGTGACCAGGAACACCGAGCGCCAGCCGAGACCGAAGAGGTCGGCGCCGACGAGAAGTCCGCCAATCAGCGGCCCGGCCAGCGACGCCACTCCCATCGTGGCACCGAACAGGCCGAGAGCCCGTGGGCGTCGGGCAGCGGGGACGGCGACCTGGATGATCGACAGAACCTGCGGGGCGACCAAGCCGCTGCCCGCGCCCTGGACCAACCGGGCCGCGATGAGGAACGTGGCATCGGGAGCACACGCGGCCGCTACTGAACCGGCCATGAAGACGACGGTGCCCAGCACGAACAGCCGGTGGTAGCCGTACCGGTCGCCGAGGCGCGCGGCCGTGATAAGCAAGCAGGCGTAGGTCAGGGTGTACCCGGCCAGGATCAGCTGCACGGCACCTGAGCCGGCACCCAGGTCGGCCCGGATCGCCGGGGCGGCGATCTGCGCGACGGTGACGTTGAGCAACTGCACGAATGTCGCGCTCAGCACGACCGGCAGTACGAGCCGCCCGCCGCCACCGGCCGCGAGCCGTCCCCCGCTCAGGGACGGGGAACCCTTCATGGGCCGATGCCGGTTCACGAGGCGAGGACCGCGGCGAGCTCGCCCGGCCGGGCGGCGAACGGGCTGTGGCTGCCGGGCAGGGTATGCACAGTGAACGGGTTACCGGGGAAGGCCCGGTCGGCTTCCGCGATCATCAGGTCCTGCGCGGCCGGTGCCAGCGCCCGGTCCTCGGCGCAGCGCAGGAAGGTTCGTGGAATTCGTCCCCACCGTGCTGCGGTCAGGGTGACCGGAGCCGTCGGGATCGCCAGGGGCAGATCAGGGCTCAGCGCGGACCGCCACCGGTCAAAGCGGTCCAGGGGGGTGTCGTGGTAGTGGGTTTCCCGCAGTTCGTCAAGGTAGGCGGGATCCGGTGAGAGCGGATTGATCCGTACGGCGCCCAGGGTCTCGGGGTCGCCGAGGTTCAGGTTATGGCCCAGCGCAGAGGCGTTCTCGGGTGAGCCCAGATAGTCGAAGAACCGCGGCCGCCCGCCCGGGACGAAAGCGGACAGGTAGACGATCCGGTCCACCAGCTCGGGCGCCCGCTCCGCGGCCAGGGACGCGGGACCGCCGCCCGCGCTGTGCGCGACGAGCACGACCGTGCGATGGTGACGCACCTGGCGCAGGACGCTCAGTACTGCCTCGGCGCAGTCGTCCATCGTCAGGGTGGCGAGCTGTGACTTCTCGGTCAGCAGGCCCGGCTGGCCGGGCAGCAGGTATCCGGTGGGCAGGGGTGCGTCGAAGCCGTGCCCCGGCATGTCGATGGCCACGCTTGCAGCGCCCAGTCCGGCTAGCGCGCGCTGCGTCGCCGCCCACTGTCCGGAGCTGTGCCAGGCGCCGTGCACGAAAACGAAGACGGTGTCGGTCAGAGATACGTTCCTCATGGCTCCATTGCAGACAGGAATTACAGTGCTATCCATTCATAGATCTGGTAAGTGGCATGGCAATATCTTTGAGGTATTGCCACCAGCCGATGGGATGGAGGGCGGGTCATGGAAGCGCGGCACCTGCGGTACGCGGTTGCTCTCGCCGAGCACGAACACTTCGGCCGGGCGGCCGGCGAGCTGGGCATCGCGCAGCCGCCGCTGTCCAAGCAGATCGCCGACCTGGAGCGCGAGGTCGGGGCCCGGCTGTTCGACCGCACACGTCAGGGGGTGTTCCCGACCGCCGCTGGCGAGGCGTTCCTCGCGCGGGCCCGCCGGGCGCTCGACGAGATCGCGGCGGCCACGGTCGACGCGGGCCGGGCCGCGCGCGGCGAGACGGGACGTCTGCGCCTCGGCTTCATCGCCTCGGCACTGCTCGATCCGCTGCCGGGCGTCCTGAGCCGGTTCGGCCGCGAACGGCCCGATGTGAGACTGGAACTGCACGAGATGGCGACCAGCCGCAGCAGCCCGGCTCTCGTCGCCGGGGAGCTGGACGTGGCCATCACCCTGGGCCCGCCACGGGGTGCCGGAGCCGAGCATCTCGTGTCCGTCCCGATCGGACGCGACCACGTGATCGCTGTGGTAAGTACGGTGCACCCGTACGCGGGCCATCAGTCGGTAAGTGCCGATCAGTTGCGGCGACAGCCGCTGATCGTGTCGGCCGGCGAGGACGAGCCCGCTGTGGTCGCCGGACTGCGCACCCTGCTGGGCGCGGACTCATCGGCTCTCGGCGGCGCGACCGTCGCGAGGGATGTGCACACGATCATCGGCCTCGCCGCCTCGGGCGTGGGCGTCGGCCTGGGGCCGTCCCGCATGAGGGTGGTCCCGCGTCCGGGAGTGCGGTTCTGTGAAGTGACCCCGCGCACGCCCCTGCCCGATCTCGTCCTGTCCTTCGCGGCCCGCGATCACTCCCCGGTGCTGCGCGCCTTCCTCGACACCATCCGGAAGAACTGCCCCGACGTCGGTGCCGCGCTCAACGACCGGCTCCGGCCCCACACTTGATTCGGGCCGGTCTTCCCTTCGCATGCGCGTGTCCGGCCTTCCGGCACGGGTCGGCCTCGGCGTGAGGCGCACGGCGTACACGAGCGAGTCTCAGTGGGCGTTAAGTCCGATCTTCCTCAGTTCGTGATCGCTCGATCGTGGTAACGATCGCCGTGCGGGCGGCCTGGTGAGCATGTCCATACTGGGATACGGGGCGTGAAGAGAGAGCCGTACCTCAGCGATTTATCGGATGAGCAGTGGGCGTTGATCGAGCCGATGATCACTGCCTGGAAGCAGGACAGGGTGGCGCGGTCGGCGACCGGAGAGGCCGGGTCCTGCGACCTGAGGGAGGTCGTGAACGCGATTTTCTATCAGAACCGGACGGGCTGCCAGTGGCGTCTCCTGCCGCATGACTTCCCGGCGTGGTCGGCGGTGTTCTACTACTTCAGCCTGTGGCGTGAGGACGGGCTCGACCAGCGGATCCAGGAACTCCTGCGCTGCCAGGTGCGGGAGAAGGCCCGCCGATTAGAGGACCCGTCCCTCGTGATCATCGACACCCAGTCGGTCCGCGCCGCGGCGGGTGTCCCGAAGACCACGACGGGGCTGGACTCGAACAAGAAGGTGTCGGGGCGCAAGCGGGGACTGGCCGTCGACATTCTCGGGCTGATCATCGGCGTCGCTGTCCTGGCCGCTTCCGCGCATGACAACGCCGCCGGCACCGTCCTGCTCGACCAGGCCGCCGAGCGGTGCGGGATGCGTCTGGAGAAGGCCCTGGTGGACCAGGGCTTCAAGGACGAAGTCGTCATTCACGGCGCCCTGCTGGACATCGACGTCGAGGTCGTCCGCCGCAACCCTGCTGACCAGGGCAAAGGTTTTGTCCCGCAGCCGAAGCGATGGGTGGTGGAGCAGACGAACGGCACGTTGATGCTGCACCGGCGTCTCACCCGTGAGTACGACCACCGGCCCGACACCTCCGCCTCACGCGTCTACTGGGCCTCCACCGCGAACATGGCCCGCCGCCTCACCACCCCGACCCCGGCCTGGCGTGACACCCTCAAGTTGGCCGCGTGAACGTCTCCGAACTCTTGGCCGGCCTTCAGGCCCAGCAGGACGAGGCCACCGCCCGGGCCGCAGAGCTACGGAGCCAGATCGAGCACCTCACCGCTGCCCTGGCCGAGACCGAAGCGCGACTCACGCAACTGGCCACCACCCGCAAGGTCATCACGGAGCTTGCTCCTGTAGGAGCCGAACCCGACCCACCCGAGGTCGGCACCGCCTACCAGGCCATCGTGAACGCCTTCAGCCAGCACCCCGACCAGGAGTTTCGAGCCCGTGAGCTGCACGAACTCCTCGGCATGCCCACCGGTGAGGCATCCGTCAACATCACCCGCAGTCGGCTGGGCCGCCTCACCCGACAAGGCTTCCTCACCCAACCCGGACGAGGCCGCTACCAGAAACGGACTTAGTACTGCAGTTGCGGTTCTTCATTTGTCCTGGTCAGCGGCCTGTTTTTGAGTCTACTAAGCTGACGGTCTGTCATGTTGGTTGCGGTTCGTGACTCACTCGATCGGGACGCGTTCGGCGTTGGTAGTGGCAGTGGCGGGCGATGGCCTGGTGCCGGCGGCGCCAGTTCGACCAGTCGAGAGGACGGGCCGTTCGCGCTGTGGGCCGGGGTGGGGGACGAAGAGCGTCCATGAGCCGTCGGATCTCTGCCACTGTGAGGGGAACGATGCTGGTGGGAGCGTTTCTTCGTCCCCCCTTTCGAGCGCACGGGCTGCCATCGCGGCAAGGAAGGCGTGGGCGAGCATGGCGAGCGTGATGTGCCGGTACCAGCCGACGTAACGGCGGACCTCGTACTCGTCCAGGCCGCACTCGTTCTTCGCGGCCTGGAAGCACTCCTCGATCGCCCAGCGGGCGCCGGCGACGCGGACGAGCTCAGTGACGGTCGTGCCGGCCGGGGCATAGGCCAGGTAGTAGGCGACCTCGTCGGGCCGGGCCAGGCTGCGGCGGGCCAGGACCCAGCGGTGGTGTGCCGGATCCTCACCGTCGAACTCAACGACGGCGGGAAGCCGGGCCGCGGCCCAGTCGTAGACCCGCGGGCCCTTGGAACCCGCACCGCACGAGATCCGCTCCCAGGCCTCGTCCGGGGCGCCGGCCAGGACGTGGTCGATCCGCCCGAACGAGGGCACCTGCTGGGACTTCGGGACCGCCAGCACGTATCCGACCTGGGCCTCCTCGAGCATCCGCCGGAAACGCAACTCCTGACCGTAGGCGGCGTCCGCGGTTACCCATGCGATCGGCAGCGCCGAGGACAACGCCCGCAACACCAGGCCGCGAGCCAGTTCCGGCTTGGTCGCGAAGCTGCGCTGATCGGGGATCCTCGCGGCCCGGCACCGCTCCGGGTCATCGGTCCAGGACTTGGGCAGATACAGCTCGCGATCCACCAGGGCCCGACCCTTGTCGGAGGCACAGGCCGCGAAGACGCCGATCTGGCAGTTCTCCGTGCGCCCCGCAGTTCCCGAGTATTGGCGCTGCACTCCTGCGGAGACGACGCCCTTCTTGATGAAGCCGGTGTCATCGACGATGAGGACACCGTCGGGCGCGCCGAGCCGCTCGGCGACATAACAGCTCACGCACCCGCCTGCGCAGGGCGACGAGCTCAGCCTCCATCCCCCCGGCCGCCACCGCCGCGGCCGGGCGCGGCACGGTGTGGCCGCCCGTGCGCCGGCCGTCGGCCGCGCGTATCCAGTTCCGCAGTGTCTCGGTGTTCACGCCCAGGTCCGCGGCGACCGACTTGATCGTCGCCCCGGGCCGGGACCGGTACAACGCGACCGCGTCCGCCTTGAACTCGGCTGGGTAGTGCTTCATCGCCATCAGTACAAAACTCCAGTCCTCAGATCCTCAAGATCCAAGTGTCTCTGGTGTCCAAGATCCGGGATCAAGGCCCGTGACCCTGCACGGGGGTGGCACGGACATCGCCCAGGCCCGCCATCGGGCGGCCGGTTTTCTCGCCCGGGTGCAGGCCGAGCACGGGCTGCCGGTCTCGCAGCGCGCGATGGATGTGACGCAGTTGGTGGTCAGCGAGCTGGTCACCAACGCCCGCAAGTACGCTCCCGGCCCGGCGCTGTTGGACCTGCGGATCACCGGCGACACGGTCGAGGTCGTGGTGTGGGACTCCGATCCGGTGCTGCCGATCGCGCGGGCCGCGGACGCCGGCCGGGTCGGGCAGCACGGTCTGGAGATCGTGATGGCCGTCTGCCAGGGCTTCGAAGCGCAGCGCGAGCCGGTCGGCAAACGCATCACCGCCCGCATCGCCCTGCTGGACGATCCGGGCGGTGCGGTCGCCGGACGCCGGCCCCTGTAACAGCCGGGCAGGGCAAGGCGGGGAAGGGGCACGGGCGGAGCGCCTGTCCGGCCCCTCGAGTGCCGGCCGGCCGGCGAGGGGGCGACGCCCGCGCAACGGGTCGAGCGAGCGGAACCACGGCCCGGCCGTGGGTGGGCTGGACGACAGCCCCGGCTACGGGCTCGGCTCCGGTCTCGCCGTCGCCCATTGGCTGCCGGGCGGCAAGAGACGCGTGTGGCCGGTGGGGGGTGGTTCCTGCGAGACTGGATTCATGCCGAAGAAGCGAACGCCCGACAAGACTTTCGCCGAGGTGATGGCCTCCCTGGAGCATGTGGAAGGGTCCGATCCGGCCACCGGTGACCTCTCCCCCGCGAGCGCGGGTGAACTCGTCGACGGTCAGGGCTGTCTCTGGGTGAAGAGCCAGGGGCCGCTGGACGCCCGAGTGGCCAGGCGACTCGTGCGCGGCGCGGACGAGATGATCATCGGGGAGGGCGCCGGGGAGGTGCTGAGGCCGGTGCCGGTCGAGGAGCGTGAGACTGCATGGTTGCTGATCAAGGACCGGCTGGACGCTCCCGAGTCCGGCACCTACCAGGCGTACGACTTTCGCTCGAAGGACGGCCGGGTGCTGCTGTACGTCGAGGAGTTCTGCTGACCCTGTACAGATGGCGTGCGTCGGGGCGGTCAGGAATTCCTGACCGCCCCGACGTTCATGTCACCTTCCTCGATCCCCTGCCGGGGTTCACCACCTGTAGTGGTTCGTGCGGAAGATCCGTCCGAACCGGTTGATGAAGTCGACGTGGACGTGGTTGCCGGAGCCGCACGGACCGCGGTAGCGGCAGCGGCCTCCGGTCCGCGCGACCTGCTTGGCCTGGCGGATTGCGGCGCTCTTGCTGCTGAACCGGGTGGGGTGCCACCAGTTCAGTACGTTGCGCTTCTTCGGGATGTACCTGGCGCAGTTGTGGACCAGCGCCGACCGGCCGTCGGTGACCACGAAGTAGGTGTGGCTGCCGGCGACGGTCAGGTTGAAGACGGTGCGGACCGCCTGCGTGCGACTGGTGGCCGTAACCTCCGGCGCCAGCCCGCTCGGGTTCGACAGACGCGAGCCCGGCGTCAGTCGGAACGCCTCGGTCCAGCCTCGGCCCTGGACGAAGAAGGGGTGGTTGGCGGTCGCAGTGATCTTCTTCGACCGGCCGTCTCCGTCCGCGTCCACGGACAGGGTGACGAGATCCTTGGTGCCGTGTCCGATGATCACGTCGCTGACCGGGGAGAGGGTGATCTCACCGGTGATCTCGTCCACCGCCTGGACCAGGTCTCCGACCTCCACCTGGCTGATCGGCAGGGTGCTGCCGTCGGCCATGACGACCGGCGTCTCGGGCAGGAAGGAGTTCCACCGGCAGCTGCGGCCGATGGTCCGTGCGGCCCGCAGGGCGCGGTAACCGCGGTAGGCCCGGTAACCCCAGGCGGCGGCGCCGAGGCCGGGGACGAAGCCGGCCGCGGTGAGCGCGATGTCCCACTTGTTGCGCCAGGCCCACCGCTTGGCCTTCTTGACGAACTTCTTCCAGCCCCACTTGCCGTCGAGGTCGAAGCAGTTGACCGGATCGGCCGAACAGTACTCGTAGGCGTTGGCGTTGCCCCCGCGCTGCGGGTCGAGGGACAGGAACCGGCCGGTGGCGGGGTTGTACTGGCGTACGCCCATGAGGGTGTAGCCGGCCACCGTCTCGCTGGAGCGCTGCTTGCCGCCCAGCCAGCCATAGCGCACGGCCTGCTGCTTGTCGCGCGGGTTGCCGTACTCGTCGGTGTCGAGGACGATCGGCGCCTCGCCCGCGTTGAGCGGGAGCTGGAGTGCCACGTCACCGTGGATGTCGGTGAACTGCAGCACTGTGTCCCCGGTTGCGCTGGTGACCGCGCCGAGGTTCCCGGACAGGGAGTCCACGTTGCGGGTGAGGGCGCCCGTGGCGGTGTTCTCGACGATCCAGCGCGGGTTGTCGTTGTCGCCGTCGTAGTGGTTGAGTTTGTTCTCGGTCGGCGACCAGCTGCCGCCGCTGTTGCTCTCCACCGTCCAGCCGCGGAAGCGCTGAGCGGCGTCGAGGCTCCAGGTCTGCCGCTTGGTGCCGCTGGTCTGCTGGTAGGCGAGGTCGTTGGCGTAGTAGCCGACGCTCACGCCCCCCGGCAGGGTGGTGGTGCGGCCGAACGCGTCGTAGGCGTAGCCCGCGTCGGTGATGCGGTCGGCGCTGTCGAACGTCGAGGTCTTGCTGGTTCCTCCGGTGGTGGGGCAGTCCACGCCTGGCGCGGAGGCGGCCGTGGTCAGGGACGTACGGTTGGCGTGCTTGTCGAACCCGTAGATCCGCCGCGTGCAGACCGTCTCCACGGTGTCGTCGACCTGGTTCAGGCGGCCGGCGGCGTCGTAGCGGTAGGTCTGGTCCGACCAGCCGGCGTGGCCGGTCGTCTGGCCCTGCACGGACTCGGTGACGGCGTCGGACATCACGACGGTGCCGTCGCTGTCACGCGTATAGGTCCGGCCGACCGCGGCGCCGGTGGTGTCCTCGGTCTGGGTGAGGGTGTAGCCGCCGGGCAGCTTCTCCGTGGCGACCGAGCCATCCGCGTCGTACGTCGCCTGGAAGACTCCGGCGACGCTGTCCGTCGCCTTCGTCGCCAGGCCTCGCGGCTCGACGCCGTGGTCGTAGGTGAAGGTGACGCTGGACGGGACGGTGTCGCCGACCTTGACCGGGCGGTCCAGCAGGTCGTACTCGGTCGTGGTCTTCCCGCCGTCGGCGTCCGTGTACGAGACGAGCCGGCCGAGCCTGTCGTGGACCCGCGTGATGGTGCCGCCGGTCGGCGACGTCGTGCGGCTCTCCCTGCCGGTGGCCGGGTCGTACTCGGTCGTGGCGTCCGGGACGGCCTGACCGCTGCCGCCGGTGACCTTCACGGTGACGGGGCGGCCCGCCGCGTCGTACGTGGTGGTCGTGGTCCGTGTGACGCCGTTGGCCGTATCGGTGCCGACCGTGGCGTTGCCCCACCAGTCGTACTCGGTGGTGGTGGCCGGCAACTGGGTCGGATTGCTGCCGCCGCCGGTGATCGCTCCACCGGGTCCGGTGGAGCACACCAGGTCGGCCCACTCCGGGCGACCGGCGCACGTGCCGGTGCCCGTCGCGGACCAGTACGTGGTCACGACGGTTCCCGCGTCCGCCCCGGTGCTGCCGGTGTTGTACGTCTTGACCACGCGGCCCAGCGAGTCGTACTCGGTGGTGGTTGTGATCGCCAGGCCGGCCGGGTCCTGGACGGACTTCACCGGCAGGCCCTTGGCCCAGTCGTACACGGTCTGCACGACCCGGGTCTCACCGTGCACGCCGGGATGCTCACGGACCTGGGCACCGGTGGTGACCTGGGTGACCTGGTCCTTCACCTTGGCCGTGCCGTCGGTCGGCCGGCCCTGGTCGTAGGCGTTGACGGTCCAACTGCGGGCGGTGACGGGCGAGCCGGCCGCCACCAGGGTGGTGGTGCCGGACTTCAGGTCCGCGGTGAGGTCGACGCGCCGCAGCGGGCCGAACTCCTCCAGCTCCCGGGTGCCGTTGTCGTTGTAGAGGGACCTCGTGGTGAGCAGGTCGGCGCGCTCGGACGAGGACAGCGAGGCGATGCCCAGTTCGGCCTGCGTGGCCCGGTCCGCGGTGGTCGCACCGAGTGCTACGGCCCGGTTGGCCGCCGTCAGCTCACGGACGCTGTTGCCGAAGCGGTCGTACTCGGTCGTCGTGATGTGCCCGCCGGGTGTCGCGGCGTTCACCGCGCGGCCCGAGGCGCCCATGTATGTGACGTCCGCGCGCTGGTAGGACGTGGCGGACAGGGCGCTGCCCGCGTTCGACGCCGGAACGGCGTCGGCGGGGAACACGGCGGTCGCGTCGGTCGGCGTGTCCGTCTGGCCCCAGGCTTTCACGTCGGCGGCGCCCATCTTGTACGGGGCCGTGGTGCCGGTCAGCGGCACGTCGTAGACGACGCTGGTGGCGGCCGTCCCCTCGACCACGTCGAGGGTGCCCTGCCGCAGCGCGGGCCGCGACGCCTTCAGCAGCATGCCGTCACCGGCCGCGCTGCTCGAACCGGCCTTGCCGTAGGTGAACGTCCACGGGAGCTGACCGGGCGGCGTGACCTGAGTGACGCGGCCTGCGGTGTCGTAGGCGTACTGCGTCTTCAGCACCGGGCTGGTCAGCGGGTTCCACGTCTCGGTGAGGCGGCCCGCGTCATCGTACTGGTAGGTCTGCACCGCCTTGGAGGTCGCCGCGGCGGCTGCGGGCTCGGTCGACCAGAGACGGATCTCCTTGACCTGGCCGGCGAAGTCACCGAGCGCGGACGGGGTCGCCGTGGTGGTCGTGGCGTAGACGAACTCCAGCGCACGGCAGCCCTTGGTGGCCGGCGTGGCCGTGCATGTCGCGGCGGACGCGGCCGACGTCGGCGCGATGACGCGCTTGGGACGGGCCAGTGTTTTGCCGCCGATGTTGACCGTCTCGGAGACCACGGTCGTCGACGTCTGGGCGAGGCCGTCCATCAATGCGCTGGAAACCTGCCAGGTCGCCGCGGCCGGATCCGGCTTGGTGAACTCGGTGACCGTGCCCTCAGTGTCAGAGAGAGTGAAACTGCCGGTCACGCTGCCGGTGAGCGTCAGCTCCTCGGAGCCGGGCTCCGGTATCCAGCCGGTCCTCGCCGCATTCGCGGTGAAGGAGATCTCCTCACCCTCCAGGTCCACCACGGCCACGGCCGTGTCGGAGATCCTCTGCAGGTGCGAGTAGTCGGAGTCGGTGGCCTCGGCGACGGTGCCCGACACCCACTCCTTACCGAAGATGGCCACCTGGCCCGCCTGCTGCGCCCCGGCGTCCGGCTTGCGGGAGGACGCGGTGCGGGTCACCGACAGGTCGAAGTGCGTGGTATCGGTGGCGGACAGGGCGTAGTCACCGGTGAGCAGGTTCAGCGAACCGGGACCGACCTCGTCGGTCGCGGCGCCGGAAGCGGTGCGGTCGACGACCACGGTCAGCGGCTGCGTGCCGCCCGACGCGTTGTTCGGCCCGGTGAAATCGGCCTTGATCTGGGCGGTGCCGTCCGGGTCCACCGTCCTGGTCGCGTCCCATACCAGCCGGTCGTTCCTGCCTGCGGTGAGGGCCACGGGCCAGGCGGTCAGCGGCGTGCCGGCGGAAGTGACGTGACCCGCGGGAATCTGCACCCACGGATCGGCCTCCGAGCGGCGCCAGGAGAAGGAGACCTTGTCGTACTTCGATCCGTCGGCCTCGGCGACGAGCGGCAGGCGTCGGGCGGTGCGCTCGCCCTCGTCGGGCTGAACGAAGCCGCCCGGCCCGGCGTGGAAGGTGTAGTCGACGGCCTCGGACTTGTTGTCGCCCTTGTCGACCTGCCGGACCTGCAAGGTGTGGGTGCCGTCCTTGGGCGGGGCGATGCCGAGGGCCTTGGCGGCGGTGGAACCACCGGTGGAGACCTTCGTCCACGTCACGCCGTCCAGCGACCACTCGAGCCAGTTGTGATCGGTGCCGTTGGGGGTGACGGTGAAGGTGCCGGTCTGGCCCGCGCCCTTGACCCAGGCGGCGGACGGGTAGTCCGTGGACGTGACCGAGGTGGGGGCGGAGGGAGCGGTGGTGTCGACCGTGAAGGTCTTCCACTCGGACCAGCCGAGATTGTAGTGGGCGCCGTCGTACGGCGAGGTGCGGAACTTGTACGTCTTGCCGCCGGCCAGCACACCGGCCGGAACGGTCACGGAGGCGACCTGTCCCGAGTTCACCCACGGCGAGACGATGACGTTCCCGACCTGGGTGTTGGTGGCGGTGTCGAAGATCTGGAAGGTGCCGTTGACCTTGTCACCGTTGGGGTCGACGAACGTGTCCCGCAGGGTCGGGGTCGTGGTGTTGACCACGTAGGCGCCGCCGTAGGAGAAGAACGGCGGACCCGCTTCCTGCTTCGTCCCCGTGCGCGGCCGGTAGTTGTAGGTGACGACCAGCTTCGGCGGATTGGACGCCGCGTTCGCGGAGTTGACGCGCTTCCACTGCCCCGTAACGCTCTCGTCGGAGGCGCGCAGACCCATGTGAGACCGGGCTGCCTTCGCCGAGGCCCATTCCTGGACCAGAGTGGTGACGTTGGCGTTGATCCACCCATCCGGTTGCGCACTGCAGGAGGCATTGCCCCTGGTCTCAGAGGAGGTGGCCCTTTCGGCGGTCCACGCCGGCTGCGCCGACCACCGTGAGGAGGTCGACGCGGCTCCGGTGGCCCACACCTCCCACGGCTGTGTGGGGCACGAGGTTCCCGTGTAGTTGCCGGAGTGGAAATTCCACAGCGACAGCTTGGCGTCCGTCACCAACGCGTCGGCGATCGGCGCGGTGTTCCAGGTGATGAACGAACGGGCCGTGCGGAAGGTGCCGTCAGCGTTCTTCGTGCCCGGATTGCCCAGGTCCAGCTCGGTGTCAGCGGACCAGTCGACCGTCTCGCCCTGCTGAACGTAGGTGTCGAAGACGTTACTCAGTGAGGAGGTGGACGGGTCAACCGTCACCGGGTACTTGGTCTTCGGGTCGGCGAGGAACTGTGCGTCCGGGGTGACGACCAGGTCGACCGAGCCCTTGTGCTGGATGACCTTCAGGCCGACCTTGGCGCGGTGACTGTGCTCGCCGGACACCCTGTCGGTCGTCGCGTCCCACATCACCGGGGCGGGCATGACGGCCCGCTTCTTGTTCTTCTTGTCGGTGAAGAGGAGGCTGCCGTCCTCCTGCTGCCTGACCGTCAGGCCCTTGGCCTTCAGCGGTAGCGTGTAGGAGTAGCCGTCCACGGCCGGACGCTGACGGATGTCGACGTATTGCTCGTAGCCGGTGCGGGTCGCCTCGACGACGACGTCGGCGCCGGGTACCGCGTTCACGTAGGCGGCACGGGTGCCGTTCAGTTGCGGTTCGGGCAGGCCGCCCTTCCACTGCAGCGTGATCTGCTCATCGCCCTCCCCCAGGGTCACCAGGTCCTGCGCCGCGGCGGTGGCCGTTTCCTTCAGCGAGCGGACCTTGGAGCCGCCGCCGGGGTTCAGCCGCAGCCCGTTGGGGTGACCGACGGGCTCCACCGGACCGCCGGTCTGTCTGGTCAGGGTCAGGTCCACCGGACGCCACTTGCCGTCCTCCTGGAAGCGGACCGGACCGGCAGTGAGCTCCGTGGTGAGCGAGCCGTCCTCGTTCGCCCACGTCGTCGAGGTCTCGGTGCGCTCGGAGAGTGCCTCGACCCGCCTGCCCCCAAACGCGCGGCCACTCTGGCGGACGGGATGTCGGCAGCCTGCGTCACCGCGGGCTCCGGCCTCTCCTGTGACCGGTCGGCATCAGCAGCGACCGCCGTACTCGTGACGCTGAGCAGCGAAACGGATAAGGCCAGGGCAAGGCCGCCCGCCATGCAGCGGAGGCTCCTTCCCGACCAAGGCCGACTCCGGTCCTCCGGAGTGGGCAGATGGGTCGTCATGAATCCTCGTTCTCTTCAGATTGTCATGCACCACCCATGTGGTGCTCATGCGAAGGTAACGAGACATAAAAGAGTAGGTAATGTAACAACGCGGCACAAGCGAGGTTCAAAGGACTCCAGAAATCGAAGCGATCTAGGCCACTTGTGCGACTGGGGCCGAGTCGAGTCCTGTGCCGTGTACACCTGTCCATGCAGGTGGATGCGGAGTGTCGTCGCCCGCCTCGGACCGTTTCCTGCTCCGATGCCCCCTCCGGCCTCGAAGCACTGCCGTCTGTGCGGCTCAGACGGTCCGGCCGGTGGCGGCGGATCTCGCGGACGGCTGCGCGGTAGGCGCTGACCAGGATGAGGCCACAGCCGGCCGGTTGCGACGTGGTGGGCCATTCACCGAGCACGACCGCGCCCAGCGCGACCGCACCCACGCCGGAGTCGCACGTTCCGGGATCACGGCGCGGACACCGCGTCTGCGCAGGTGGTCACGGATCTCGCACTACGCGTCGACCTTGACCGCCCAGTCGGCTGCCCCGGGGGGCAGTCCGGGCATCAGGGCTGTCGCGGTGCCGGGGGAAGGGGAGGTGGGTGCGCACCCGCCGGCCCGGCAGAACACTCCGCACGAAGGCGACGAACTCTTCTCGCAGTACGCCGATGCAGTTCTGAGGGGACAGCAGTTCCAACCAGTCGGTGCGGATCAGGATCCGGAAGAGCCGGTGCGCGCCGTTGGGCGAACGCTCCCTCCACTCCCCCGGCATCGCTCGGCGGCCCGGGCGGACTGCTTCACGCCTGTGGGGCCACCCCGATCAGCGGTGGCCCCGCAGCTGACGCCGGCGCTGGCTGAGCGTCAGTTCGTCCCATGGTGTGCGGGTCAGTGGTGGCCCCTGCGGCGGTGGCCCCAGGACTGGTCGTCGACGAAGCGGCCGCGGTCGTTGCGCAGGGTCGCAGTGTCATGGTCATCGTTCCGGACGGCCGTCACCGCCGCGTGCCGGGCCCGGTAGTTCGAAGGGCCCGGCGGCCGTGGGTGCCCGACGGACGGTCCGTGCACGTGGTGTGACACAGGCCGTTGGTCAGGTCGCGGTTGGGGCTGACCCGACATCAGGGTTCGGGAGGGGGAGGCGCTCACCGTGACCGTCCCCCGGTAGAAGGCGTGATCCGACACCTTCAGGTACTTGCCGTCGGCGTCCCGGGCGGCCTCCGTTTCGCGGTCCGTGAACACCGTGCCCGCGGCGTCCTTGAGGTACATGGGGATGGCGTCACCGCTGAGCGTGGCGTGGGCGGTGGTCTCCGAGAAGAAGATGTAGTCGATCTTGCTGTTGCGCTTGTCGGCGGGCAGCGGCGACAGGTTGACAAGGGTCGCCTCACCGGTCCGGCAGCTCGTGTCGGTGCCCACGACACAGTCCGGCTCCGGCTGGGTCCAGTACGCGGGGTTGTCGTGGTCGGCTTCGTAGAACCTGCCGATGCCTCCGCCCGGCGGGGCACTGGCACGGTAGAAGCTGTCCAGGGCCGGGGTGCGGTTCTGGTACGGGAGCGTGTTGAAGTCCACGGCCGCTGCAATACGACACCGGATGGACGGCCTGTCCCGCCCGCGCATGCCGACGAGCGCGCCATGCTGGAGGCATGGCTGGACTTTCACCGTGCGACTCTGGCCCTGAAGTGTTCGGGCCTGGAAGATGATCAATTACGGCTGGCCGCGGTAGACGCCATGCCTATGAGGCTGTGAGCCTGAGAGGTGAAGCTGGCATCAGTGCTTCCGCGCCCGCCCTGGTACCGCCCGCCGGCCAGGAGGACAGAGGACGATGAAGTCGTGGGCGAGCACGACCAGAACCAGGAGCACGTCGCCGAACCGGCGCGGCCGCCGTTGTCGACCGCCCAGGCCCGGGAGATGACGGCCGGGCTGCGCGCGGCGATGGACGACGTCCGGCGCTCCGTGGCGTTGCTCGCCGCCCGGGCCCGCGACGCGCACGCCGCCCGCGCCCGGTACGCGGGCAAGCGCACCGCCGTGATCGGCTCCGGCGCCTCCGCCTTCACCGCCCTCGCCTACCTCGCCAAGTCCGGCGACGGCGCGGGGACGAAGGAGGTGTGGATCCTGCGCCGGGGCATCTCGGGCTCCACCTTCGGCGGTGGCACCGCAGATCAGCCACCCGCCCGCGGCGCCCTGGGCCTGGCGGCGAAGGCCGCCGTCGACGAGGGCCACGCGGACGCGGTCACCGGCTTCCGCACCGAGGCGATCGAGCGGGCGGACGACGGCCGTCTGATCCTGGTCGGCGAGGACGGCCGCCGCCTGGACCCGGTCGACGAAGTGATCGTGCTGACCGGCTTCCGCCCCGACCTGACCTTCCTGAACGAGCTGCGCCTGGGCCTCGACGAGCGCCTCCAGGCACCCCTCGCCCTGGCTCCGCTGATCGACCCCAACCAGCACTCCTGCGGCACCGTCTGCCCCCACGACCACCGCGAACTCTCCCACCCCGAGCAGGGCGTCTACCTGGTCGGGATGAAGTCCTACGGCCGCGCCCCGACCTTCCTCGCCATGACCGGCTACGAGCAGGTCCGCTCCGTCGCCGCCGCGATCGCCGGCGACCTCCACGCGGCCGACCGCGTGGAACTGACCCTGCCCGAGACGGGAGTCTGGGCGCCGGCCTGTTCGACGCTCCCGACGCCCAGGAGGGTGATAGCGACGGCGGCGGTTGCTGCGCTCCCGCGCCGCAGCTCCTCCAGCTCGGCGCCCCCGCCGCAGCCGGGACGGCTGCCGATCAGCCCCCGGCAGGCGGCTGCTGCGGCTCATGACCAGCCTGGGCGCATTAACTCGCGGGGCCGCGACCGTCGGAGGACCGGCCGCAGCCCCGCGCCGCCCTGCCCGCCCTCTGCGCCACGCAGATCGTGAGCTGGGGCATCGCCCACTACTCCTTCCCCGCCCTCACCCCCAGATCACCGCCGCGACCGGCCGGCCGGGGCCATCACCGCGGCGCCCCCTTCGGCCTCGCCGGCGCCAACGCCGTCGCGGCACTCGGCACGTTCACGGAGGTGGCGTCAGGCCATCGACTGTAGGCCCGATATGTCGGGTTCGTCTCGCCGGAATGGGCCACCACCCTCGCCGTGGGCGTGTCGGCCATCGCGCCGTACTGCACGCGCGAGATCACGACGCGCCGGGCGAGTTCGACATCGGTGCCTGCCCGGACCGTGACTCACACACCGGGCAACGACCGCCCACACCACCCCTGACAAACCCCCAGAACACCAACTACCCAGATCAAGGCATGTCCCGCAGCGCAGCGCCCCAGGGACAAGCGACAGCCCCGTGGCAACCGGAGGCTTGCCCTTCGTTGCGGTCAAGTGATTCAGCGTCATCACGCTGCTGTGCTATCGGATGCCTCCAGCCACGCGTCCTCGCGCATGGTGCGCCCTTCCCTTCCGTTCCACGGCTGCGGCCGTGCCGGGACCGCCACCGTACGGTCACGCCGTCTCGCCGGCGACCGGGGGGAGTCCGGCCACGCACCCGGGGCACCAGCCGCCGCTCTCGCACCACGGGCGTTCCTCGTTCTGCGTGGACAGGGCCTTGGCATGCCGGTGCAGCGTGCACGCCAGCGCGTAGGTGCTCTCTTCCCCGCGGATCACCTGGGCGTTGTCCTCGGGATGGTCGTAAACCAGATCCCATCCCGGGACCACGGACGGGCCGAGAGCATCGACGCGTCGGCGGCCGTCACTGCTGACGTGGGTGGTGCGCTCCATGCGGTTGGTCTCCTCCGTGATGTCCCGCCCGGCCCGTGCGGGCGGGTGCTCAGGCGGCGTCGGAGTGCCGCCGGCCGGTCCGCGGACGCGCGACGGGCCCCCGCCCGCCGCCCTGGATCAGGCGCAGGTGCCGGGGGTGGGCGTGGCGGGGTCGTTGGGGGGTGCGGGTCAGCCGGTTCTCGATGCGGTCCATGCCGTACAGCAGCAGGGCCACGGAGGGCAGCAGCAGGCAGGCGACGATGACCACGGTGGCGGGCTCCCTTTCGGCAGGCAACCACTTACGGATGCCCGCGCCGTAGCCGGACAGCGGTCCGCTCGCGTGAAAGACCCGAGCACCTTCTCTGCGCCGCCCGGCTGTTACAGGGGCCGGCGTCCGGCGACCGCACCGCCCGGATCGTCCAGCAGGGCGATGCGGGCGGTGATGCGTTTGCCGACCGGCTCGCGCTGCGCTTCGAAGCCCTGGCAGACGGCCATCACGATCTCCAGACCGTGCTGCCCGACCCGGCCGGCGTCCGCGGCCCGCGCGATCGGCAGCACCGGATCGGAGTCCCACACCACGACCTCGACCGTGTCGCCGGTGATCCGCAGGTCCAACAGCGCCGGACCGGGAGCGTACTTGCGGGCGTTGGTGACCAGCTCACTGACCACCAACTGCGTCACATCCACCGCACGCTGCGAGACCGGCAGCCCGTGCTCGGCCTGCACCCGGGCGAGAAAACCGGCCGCCCGATGGCGGGCCTGGGCGATGTCCGCGCCGCCCCCGTCCAGGGCCACCGTGGCCTTTAGAGCCTTCTCGCCCGGTGTGACGCCGTCCTCGCCCACGGGAACCGATTCCATTCCAACCGCCTTCTGCCCCGTACCCCCGTACGTCCCCCGCGCGCGCATACCCACGCATGGATGGATGACGCCTGACGACCCTCTGTCGGCTCCATCACATCTGGGCATCATCTACCACCTGCGGGGCAGCAGTTTTGGAGGACGTCTGGCTGTGCCAGGATCACCGACATGGCTGAGGAAAAAATGACGGGCACCGAACAGGTAGTGCAGCCAGGCCAGCTGTCCGTAGAGGCCTCCACCACCAGCGGCGTCCACGTGATCACCGTGGCCGGGGAGATCGACCACCACACCGGCGAGGCACTCCGCCAGGCCCTGGACCTCTCCGGCACACCCCGCCCCCGCGTCGTAGTGGACATGCAACGGGTGGCCTTCATCGACTCCAGCGGCATCAACGTCCTCATCGCCGCCCACCGTGCCCTCACCGAGGCCGGCGGCTCGCTCCGCCTGGCCGCACCCGGCAAGGTCGTGCTGCGGACCCTGTCCCTCGTCGGCGTCGACACCGTCATCGACTGCCACGAAACCCTCGACCAAGCCCTCACCGACTGACCACTCCCCCAGGCCGACCACGCGCCGACCAGGCGTCGTTGAGGGGACTTCGTGGCCGCGGTCACTCGGTGGTGTGGTACAGGACAAGACCGCGTGTCAGTACCGGCATCCGGCGGCGACGCAACAGCGCTCACCCAGCCCTGTCTGCCATGATGGGGGGAGCAACAGTCAAATATTGTGGATAGTTCGCCCAGCCGATCCCGGAACAACACCCGGCTCGGCGATCGCTGTCAGGAGTGCAGCGGGCCATAGCTCACGAAGAAGTGCCCGGAGGCGTGACTCATGGGGTATCCCAACTGCACATCTGTGAGCATGCGCAGGATGAACTCACCAACTTCGCAATCGAATTGCTGCTCGTCGTCGCCTTCCGACTGCGTGACCACGGTCCACTCGTCAGGATCGGTCGCGCCCATCGACCACATGAGTCCGAGCTCGTATTCTGACCAGCCCCAAGGCACGAGTCCACCGGATGCCAGGTCGGGGCCGTAGCCGTACCTTTTCCACGGGTTGCGGCCGGCGCCGGGGCCGCCGGGCACGGCGAGCTCGAAGTACTCGTCGAAGCTGCCGGCGCCGAACAGGTCGACGACCTCCTTGTAGTCGCTGGGTAGCCGTGTGCCGAGGTCGGCCTCTATGGCGGGCCAGTCCACGCGCGGCCCGGGTATCGGTTCCCAGCCGGTGAGGATGCGCAGCTTCTCGGCCCAGGAGGCGCCTTGCGGGAAACCGGCAGCCGCCGGGTCCTGGCGGTGGGTGATCACGGCGACAGACCGTGGGCCGTCCGGGGACGCGACCAGGCCGCACCCGACCCAGCGGTTCCGGTAGCCCCAGCCCCGCATTTCCAGCAATTCCCCAGCCCCGAAGGGCTCGGCCAGCGGCAGGCCGGTGCGTTCGCTGAGCGACGGATCGACGAACCCGCCCGCTGCCAGGTTCCGGTGCTGCCCCGCCCACCGGCCGATTTCCGCGACGAGTTCATGCAGGTTCGTGCCCGGCGGGGCCTCCAGGATGATGGGTTCATCCAGATTGGGGGGATTCCCGTTGATGAGGCGCCAGACGCTGTCGACGAATGCATTGGTTCCCACGGCCGACAGTCAACCCCATGCCACTGACATCCCTGCGGCGACCAGGCCCGCCGCAGGCCGCCCGTCCGGCGCCATCGCGGTCGTCCTCCTCAGGCGGCCAGGGTTTCGGTGCCCTCGACCAGGACTCCGCGTTCGAATCGGGCCCCGGCGCGCACGAGGGCGACGAGGTGGGGTGCGTTCACGGCCCGCCACCGCTGTTGGGCGGACTCGACGAGCTTGAAGACCATGGCGAGTGCGGCGGCCGCACTGCCGGCGCCCCGGGTGACCTTCGTTTCTTGTTCCTGGGCGCGGGTACCGGCAGACCCCAGGCGGACGCGCAGGCGTTCCTTGCCCTTGCGGCCGTGGTAGTCGACGGTGCGGGTGTCCAGGCCCATGTAGCGGGCGATCCGCTTGGTGGGGTAGCCGAGCAGGTGGCGCAGGGCGATTACGGTGAAGTGGCGGGTGGGTAGTTCCAGGATCGCCTCGGACAGGCCGCCGGCGCTGGCGCTGATGGCCAGCTGGCTGCGGACGGCGTTGAGGTTGTGGGTTACGGGCCCGTTGATGAGGAACGCCGGCGGGCGTCCGTCCTGGCGCAGGCGGCGGGTGACGCCGCGGTGGAGCACGGCGAGGGTCTGCTGTTCGAGGTCGCCCTGCTGCAGCAGTGCGACCCAGCCGCCCAGGGTCTCGGAGTCGCCCCACCGGTCGCTGGGGCGGTGCAGACTCTCCTCAAGGCGGCTCGTGACCTCACGCCCGCCGCCCGCCAGAAAGAGAGTGCCGGACGGCGTCAGTCGATGAGAACGCACAACCACCCCCCTCCCCGACGCCCTCGACCACCGACTGCCCGACCACCGCAGCACCGCCCGACCAGGTCACGACCCCCGGGCGCTCTCCCCCAACTCCGTCCGTCCGTCGCGGTCAGCCGCGAACGTGCAGCCCGAAACCCGTGCGGCCCGCGGGCTCCAATCCCTCCTTCAGATGCAGCGAGGGGATCTCGTAGTCGCCGAAGTTCTGCCGCCGGAACGCGATCGGCTCGGTCGACTCCAGGGTGAGCAGGCGCTGCTCCCAGGCCTTGGCGACGTCCGGGTACCGTTCAGCGGTCATCCGGTCGGTGCCATACAGCAGGAACGGCGGCAGCACCTCGATGCCCGGATAGTAGAGGATGCCGTGGTGGATCGGGAACAGCAGGTCGTCGATGGGACCGTTGATCCCACGAGCGGCGTAATGCGACTGGGGGCCGCCGGCGGTCACCGACAGCAGAGCCCTCCTGCCCGCGAGGGTGCCTTCGCCGAACCGCTCGCCGTACTTGGTGTCGCTGTGCTCACCGACGCCGTACGCGAAGTGGAAGGTGAACACCCGGTCCACCCAGCCTTTGAGGATCGCGGGCATCGAGTACCACCAGAGCGGGAACTGAAAGATGATCATGTCGGTCCACAGCAGCTTCTCCTGTTCGGCGAGCACGTCCCGGGTGAGCGTTCCGGCGTCGAAGGCCCGGCCAGAGTCACGGGCGACCGTCAGCGGACGTGAGGCGTTCGGGCCGTAGTCCGCGGCGTCCACGATCGCCTTCCAGTTCATCGCGTACAGATCGCTCACCCGCACCTCGTGCCCGGCGTTCTCCAACGTGGACACCGCGAGGTCCTTGAGCGAGCCGTTGAGCGACTTCGGTTCCGGGTGGGCATAGACGATCAGCGTCTTCATGGAAACTCCTTCGGATCGGATGCCTTCGATCCTGGACGCCACGGCGTCCGGCGTTCAGGGGCTCCCGTGGCGCCGGGCGGCAATCTGGGCGAGGATGTCATCCAGGCGGTCGCCGTCCTCGAGTCCGACGTAGAGGCGGTTGGTGCGCGCGCCCCGGGTCATCTGAACGTAGACGCCTTCGCGGTGGGAGCGTGCGGAGGCGATCGCGTGGGAGGTGTCCACGGTCATGCCCTGGGAGCGGTGGATGGTGGAGGCGTAGCCGAGCTCGCACTGGGCGGCCAGGTAGTCGGCGGGCAGGCGGATGCGGCCGCGGTGCTGGGTGTGGCGGACCACCACGTCCCCGTCCGGGAGGATCTTGGTGACGGTCCAGGTGTCGCCGTTCTTCACGAAGTCCCGCCCGCCGCGCACGGTCATGCGGCGGCGGTTGAGGCGGGTGACGATCATGTCGCCGACGTGCGCGCGCTGCCCGGCGCGCAAGGGGGCGGCCCATCGGGTGTCGACGGTGCCGGCGGCGATGTGATGCGCCTGGGCGCGCACGTTGAGCGCGGTCACCGTCGCGGTGTCGGCGGCCGTCATCAGCGAGGTGAGCCCCTTGTCCAGGTCCTTGGCCCAGGCGTTGAAGACCATGTCGCACATCGCCTCATACGTTCCGGCGACGATCCGGCCCTTGTCGCGGTACCAGTCGAAGACCGCTCGGTTGTCCTCGCCGTCGCGCAGGATCAGGGAGGCGTCGGCCTCTCCGGGCACACGGAAGCGGTGCAGCTGGTCGAGTTCGACCGCGCCGCCGGCCCGGGAGATGAGCCGCAGGGCTCCCCCGGCCTCGACGGCGGCGAGCTGGTGCGGGTCGCCGAGCAGGCGCACCACCGCCCCGGCAGCTGCGGCATCCGCGAGGATCTCGTCGAGCAGGAGGGTGCCGGCCATGCCCGCCTCGTCGATGAGGACGACGTCGCCGGGGCGTAGCTGGAAGTCCACGGCGACGGTCTTGCCTTCGGCGGCGCGCCTGCGCTGGTGCAGCCAGGAGTGCAGGGTGTGGGCGCGCCGGTCGAGGTCGCTGCCGAGTACTTTCGCCGCTCGGGAGGACGGTGCGAGCGGGATCAGGCGTCCGCCGGCCGCGTCCACGGCATGGGCCACCAGCTTCATCGCCGTCGTCTTTCCGGCGCCCGCAGGTCCAAGGCCGGCCAGCAGAAGTTGCTCGGACAGGACGAAGGAGGCGGCGAGCGCGCGCTGTCCGGCGTCCATCGGGCCGCACTCCAGAGCAGCGACGCGGTGGAACGTGCCCCGTCCGACCGGCGGGATCACGCTGGTGCGGGCGGCGGCCAGCAGCCGGTTCTCGGCGGCGAGCAGGGAGTGGGTGGTGTAGGTGGCTGAGCCGATGGGCCGGTAGATGCTGGTGCCGTCGGGGCGTTGCAGATCGGGGTGTGGCGGGTTGATCTCGGGCGGGGTGATGTCCAGGCAGTCGCCGTGGGCAAGAACCCTCTCGGTGATCTCCTCGGCCGCCTGCGGCGCGGCGGTGGCTCCGGCCAGGGTCCGCATCAGGTAGCGGCGCGCCTCGGCCAGCACGTGGCGGCGGCGGAACGTCGTACGCCGCCCGGTCACCGCGGCCAGGACTTCGTCGGCCGCCGCGGCAAGGTCGAACGCGGCCGGGGCGGGCCGCTCCTTTGCGGCGGCGCGGGCGGTGGCGAGCAGGTTGTCGACGGTCGTGCGGTCGGTGACGGCGATCGCCCGGGCCCGCCAGTCGGCGAGGAGTTCGTCCAGGGAACGGGCCTGACGCTTGGGCGGGCGTGTCTTCACGGTGGCCTGCCATTGCAGCCGGGTCCTGGCCGGCCGTGCGGGCTGGCGGCCGTGACGGCGCCGGTAGGCGTCGAAGAGGGAGTCGGCCATGGTGCGCACGGCGTGCGAGCGCTGCGCGAACGCGGCGCGCAGCCGCCGGTCGATGCCCATGATGTGCATCACCGGTCGCTGGCCGGGGGTGACCTCGACTTCTTCGGTGGCAACGCCCAGCCGGGCGCAGGCGAGTTCGAGGGCGCGCTGGTTGAACAGTTCGCTGGCGACGACGATGTCGCGCAGCAGGAGGCGGGAGTCCAGGTTGCGCCAGCGCCCGTCGGGGCCCTTCACGCGCGGAGATATGACCGCGTGCTCGTGCAGCATCGGATCGCCCGCGCGGGACTCGTAGTGCAGGTGGACCGCGGCCAGGAGCCCGGGTTCGGCCCGCTGCTGGGCCACGCCGCCCGGCCCGGTGCGCACCGCGAGGGCGTTGTGCTCGATCCAGGCCAGGGCCTCGGTGCGGGCCTGGGCCAGGACCTGAAGGACGATGCGGCGCACCTCGGGGCCGTCGAGCGCGAACAGCAGCGAGAGTTCCTCGTTGGAGAAGCACAGGTCGTATCCGGTCACGGCGCGGCGCTGCGGGCCGCTGCGGGCAGCCAGGTACCGGCCGAGCTCGGCGCCGTCCGCAGGGGCGCGGTGGTACTCGGCCTCGAAAGCGCGCGCCGCACACCGCATCCGCACGTCGCGCGTCTCTGCCTTCGTCAGCGGGCGGCACAGCCGCTGGCTGACGTGCTCCAGGACTTGCTCGATCTCCTGGTCGAGTGGGGAGAGATCGGCCAGGCTCGGCACGGCCGGCCCGAGTTTGGCGGCCTTCATGGCCCGCTTGCGCGAGGCCCCGGCGGCCAGTTCGCGGGCGGTGATCTCCTCGGCGTCGGGGTGCATGCCGAGCCCGAACAGGGCCCGCATCTGCGCGTCGGTCACGATCCCGGACAGCCCCAGAGCGCGCGCTCCCTGCCCGTGCCACACCCCGGGCGGCACCCCGGGCACGCTGGAGGACACCGTCAGCTCGGCACCCGGGGCGCCGTCGCCGCAGGCGATGCCCAGCCGGTAGTAGCGCTCCCGCCCCGCGGTGAACGCGTTCGCTGTCATCCCCACGACGCCAGAAGATCACCCCGTACAGGGCCGGTGCGGGCGAAGACCGGCCCGAGGCCCCGAACCTCCCAGGGCTCGAAAAACGACCTTCGAACGCGTCCCGCCGGACGGGAAAACGCCCCGCGAGCACGGGCAGGCGTCAAAAGTGCCAGAGGTGTACAGGGACCGACCCGCCACCGGCCGGCGACCACACACCCCCGCCCTCAGCGACTCCGACTACCGACCCAGCACCCCGGCCTTCCGCATACCACCGGCACCCACCGACATTCCCGGTTCCGCCGCCACCCCTCCCCCCGGTCCCCCCCTGTCCGGGGTCCTCTCCCCTGCCGTTGCGGGGGCGTCCCGCGAGCGGGACCGGGCGCAGCGACGGGCGTGCTACGGCCTGGGACGCGAGCGCCTTGGCCGCCCTGGCGGGGGTGCGGGCGGCTGAGACTGACCGGGCGCGGCCTGCCACAGGGGTGGGCGCGGGATGGCTGGGAGGTGGCTGTGGTGGCGTCGAGCCGGACCAAGGGCACGGGGAAGAACAGCGTGACGCTGGCGCGCCGGAAGGCGGCGCTGGCGCGGGCCGCGGAGCGGATGGCCGAGCAGCGGCGGGAGGCGGAGGAGGTGGAGGCGCAGCGGCTGCGCAAGGAGGCGCGGTTCGACGAGTTGGTGGCCGACTTCGAGCTGGCGGTGGAGGACGAAGCTGCGGCTGCCGCCAGGGTGGAGGAGGAGGTGCGGCGGGTGCGTGAGCGCGGCCAGGTGCAGATCGACGAGGCGAAGGCGGCGGCGGCGCGGGTCGTGCTGGCGATGGGTGAGGCCGGGGAGACGGTGGCCGGGTGCGGGCAGCGGTTGGGTGTGGGGGTGGAGCGGGTCAAGGAGCTGCGGCGGCTGGGGCGCGAGGTTCTGGTCGGCGAGGGCGCGGCGCCGGAGAGGGGGAAGGCGGGCGGTCCGGAGAAGTCGGTGGCCGTGCGGAGGACGGCGGCGTCGCAGCGGGAGTCGGAGGGCGGGCCGGGCGGGGAGCAGCAGCTGGGTGGTGGTCCTGGTCCGGGGCAGGTGGGCGACCGGCCGCGCGGGGTGGGTGCGGCTCCGGTCGCCGCTCCCCCGGTGACGGCTCCGACTGCTCCCCCGGCGTCGGAGGCCGCTCCGGTCCGGTCCGCTGCTCCGGGTGTTTTCTCGACCGCTGCGCCGGCGGGGCCTTCGGGGGCGCCGGGCGGTGGGGGCGGGGCCCGGCCGGGGTGGCCGGAGTCGTCACGGTGACGGTAGGTGCGGGCATGGAGCGGCCCCGGCTGCCGCGCGGGGCGGTGGCCGGGGCCGGGGTTGGGGTCAGCTCTGTTGGTTCGACCAGGGTGCGGCGGGGCGCTGCGGGGCGGCGGCCTGGGGGGCGGGCCCCTGCTGCTGAGGCCAGGCGGCCGGTGTGGTGGTCTGCTGGGGCGCGGCGGCCTGCTGGGGGATGTGGCCGGTGAAGCGGTGGGGGTCGACGTCCTTGAGGTAGACGGTGACGGGGGCCTGGTCGGAGACGAAGATCCGTTCGTGGATGCCGGGTGGGGTGGGGATCCACCAGGTGGTGTCGTCGCGGCGCTGGGTGCGGCGGATGAGCGGCGGGGGGAGGGTGACCTCCTCGGTGATGTTGGTGTCCGGGTTGGTCTCGGGGACCGTGATGTGATCGACGGTGCTGAAGAGACCTGCGTAGGCGGCGAGTTCGTTGATGGTGGTCTCGTGTTTCACGGCGCTCCCCCCTTCTGGTGGTGGCCTGGGCTGGCGGGTTCGTTTGGGACGGTAGGCGGGCCGGGGAGCGGGTGGGGGGTGCGGGTGCCGGGGGGCGGGATACGGGTTGGGGTGGCGGGAGCGCGGGACGGGAAACACGAGGGCGGCCCCGCGTCCGGACGGGTGTCCGGGCGCGGGGCCGTGGGAGGGGGCGGGTTACTCGGCGCGGTAGTTGAGGGTCATGTAGTGGTCGTCGAAGGTGACCTCGAACAGGAAGCGGGTGGCGCCTTCGGCGGTGGCGGCGCGGAGCACGTCGAGCAGGGTGGTGCGGCCGTCGTCGAGGGGGGTGGTGAGGTCGACGGACTCGCGGAAGTCGTCGCCGCCGAGGATGGAGCGGGCGTCGGTGCCCGGTCCCCAGCCGTCGGCGTAGACGACGGTGGGCGGGCGGTTGCTGTCGGGGATGGGGTACCGGCCGTTGCTCATCAGGTAGGTGCCGTCGTCCTTGACCCACCACAGGCGGGGCGTGGCTTCGGTCTCCCCGTAGCCGAGCTTGTGCTCGGGCGCGGCGGCGGCGTGTTCGGCGGCGGCGAGGACACGGGCGAGGGGGAAGCGGAGGGTGGCGTTCTTCTGCCCGTGGGTGGTGTTGGCCATGGCGACGTCCAGGAGGGGGTTGGTGCTGGTGTCGGGGATCGGCGGGATGGTCATGGTGCCGAGGAACTCGTTGAGCCAGTCGGGGCGCTGGTCGGCGGGCAGGGTGAGCAGGTGCCGGACCTGCTCGGGGTGGGTCATGGCGGTCTGAGGGCTGTCAGGGACGGCCGGGGCGTGGTCGGCGGCCTGGGGGCTGTCGGGTACGGCGGGGGTGTGGTCGGCGGCGGGGTCGTGCTTGGGCATGTCGGTTCCTGGCGTGTGTGGGGTTGGGTGGGGTGCGCGGGCCGCCGTGCGGTGGATGCCGCCGCCTCCCTCGTCGGGAGAGCGGCCCACGCTGTTGCGGGTCTGGCGGTGGCTCAGGTCTTCTGGCGGAGCCAGCAGAAGATGAAGACCGGCTGTCGCGCCGACGGAACCTGGCGCCGGGCATGGGCGTGAGCCGGCGTGCCATTCTTCGCTCCGACGGCGCTGAGCCGAGTGGGTGATGCGGCGCAGGGTCCGCTTTCCTCAAGGCGTAAGAGCAGTTACAAGTACGTGGAGATCGATACCTCTTCCTGCTGCCAGGCGTGCTCGTGTGCCCACCCCCGGCCGACCGTGACCGTGGGCGGGTTTCCTTTCACGGTCGTTCCCGTGGCTCCCGACGCCGCACCGCAGTGTGACGGGTGCGGCGAACCGTACATGGGCAGCTGGCGTCTCGGGCAGGCCGTGGGGCTGAACAACCCCCACGTTTGCGGACTGCCCAAAAGGAACGGCTTTCCGTGCGGCTGGAACACGGCCAGTGAGCCCTGTCCCTACCACCCGACGCCGGAGGCCCTGCAACGCGAGCAGGAACACCAGGAAGCGGAACAGGAGCGCAGGCGGCAGGCCGAAGAGCAACGCCGAGACGCCACCGAGCGGCTTCGCATGAACCTGATCAAGATCCTCTCCGTCAGATGCCCTCATTGCTCGGCCCCTGCCGCGTCCCTGTGCAACACGCCAAGGGGCCTTGCCACACGCACGCTTCACAAGGCGCGAAGAAGCCTCGCCGCCGTCAGTGAACCCAGATCTTTCGTGCTCGAGGCCACGAACTTCTACACCCCCACAGTCCCCGAGCCCCCTCTCGACGCCGACTTGCGCTCGCTCTTGAACGACCCGTTGGAAGACTGCACCGAGGAGGCGACGCAACGCTACGACCGTGAGCAGCAGGAAGCCGCAGCCCAGAAAATGGCCGCAGCCCAGCGGACAGTGTGGCTGGCTTGCGAGGACCGCACCGCCCTCATCACCGCGCAGCCCTGTTCAGTCTGTGGAGCTGAACCGTCCGATGAGTGTGATCAGCACGGCTGGCCGCGTGGACAGTTCCATACCGTGCGGATCGATGCGGCGATGACCGCCGCTCAAGAGCGCGCCGGAGGAGTCTCTCCGTGAGCTTGGCGGATGCAATGCATGTCGGAGCCGAATCTGCGCATGTTCCGGTGCGTTCAGGAACCGGCGGGTCCCCGGTGCAGCGGGCCGAGTTGTTCGTGGCGGTGGCCGGGCGGGCCCGGCGGGAGGAGGATCTGCTGGTCATGCGGACGGGAGCGTGTCGGCGCGCCCCGTCCGCTCAGGGGGTGTGACCCAGATACGCGTCAAAGGGGCGATGAGTTGAATCTCGAAGCCCTGAGCACCCGAACTACGCGGTGCCTTCGTCCTCTTCGGCGAGGATGCGGTAGACGGCGGCGACCGAGGGGCGCTTGCCCTGGTTCTTGCCCGAGGTGATGACGAGCTTGCGGGCGATCTCGGGGACGGGGACCCCGTTGGCCCGCAAGGACTTGAGTGCCGTCCGCCGCACCATCGTCGAAACACTGCCTGAACTGCGCGAACGCGAGGGGACATATCCGTGCGGCTACTCCACGGCGACGCTCGGGTCGCTACACCGTTTCGCCGTGGCTGTCGGCGGCCGTGATGAGCTGGTCGAGCCGGACGAGGGTGGCCGTCATCTCCTCGACTCGGGCCGCGAGGCGGTCACGCTCGGTGCGAAGCATGCGCCGCTGCGGGACCGTGGCGCGGCCGTTGTTCACGCAGGGCAGCAGCGCCGCGATGGCCCGGCTGCTGAGGCCGGCCGCGTAGAACTGCTGGAACAGGCGTACCACCTCGACGGTGTCCTCGGTGTAGCGGCGCTGTCCCGACGGTGTGCGCTCCGGGCTTAGCAGACCTTGTTCCTCGTAGTAGCGCAACGCGCGCACGCTCACACCGGCCCGCTGCGCGACCTCGCCGATCTTCATCGCCCCATTTCCCCTTCCCGCGCTTGACTCTCACGTCGGCGTGAGGTTTTAGCGTAGCGGGCATGGACATTCGAAACGAGATTGCGCTGGTCACAGGCGCCAACCGCGGTATCGGACACAGCTTCGTCGCCGAGCTGCGGCGCCGGGGCGTCAAGAAGATCTACGCGGCCGCCCGCAGGCCGGAAACCCTCCCCGACCTCCCGGGCATCGTCCCACTGGCGCTGGACGTCACCGACGACACGTCCGTGACCCGAGCCGCGGCCGTCGCCGCCGACACGACACTGCTCATCAACAACGCCGGGGTGTCGACCTTCGCCAGGCTCACCGACGGCGCGGAGGACGACATCCGGCGGGAAATGGAGACGAACTACTTCGGCCCCCTGCGGATGGTGCGGGCCTTCGCGCCGGTCCTGGCCGCCAACGGCGGCGGTGCCGTGCTGAACGTGCTGTCGGTCATGGCCTGGATGGCCTACAAGCACTCCAACAGCTACGGGGCGTCCAAGGCCGCGGCCTGGGCGCTCACCAACGGCATCCGCTACGAACTCGTCGGCCAGGGCACCCAGGTCACCGCGCTGGTCATGGCCAGCGTCGACACCGACATGATGGCCGGCATCGAGGACGAGAAGTCGCACCCCGACGTGATCGCCCAGCGAGCCCTGGACGGCGTTCAGGCCGGCTCCCTGGAGGTCCTCGCCGACGATAGGACCACACAGTGGAAGGCCAGGCTCAACGAGGACCCGGCCCTGCTGTACCCGCACCTGACCGCACCCGCTGCCCGGGCGTGAGCCGCACAAGCGCATGGCACAAACACTGACGAACTTGGCCGCTCTGGCTATTCAGTGAAATTGGATGGGGTGGCCCCGCTGAGCGGGGCCACCCAGCTGTCAGCTACACCTCCGAGGTCTACCCCGGCACCATCCACGGCTTCACCATGTCCGACACCGACGCTTTCAGCGCCCCCGGGCTGAAGCCCCACTGGGACCACCTGCTCCCTCTCTTTGGACCGCACCCTGGGCAACAGCTGAGGCTCCGGCTCGTATGGCAGCGGTCATTGGCCGTGGAGAACATCGCCTGCCAGCCGGAGACCGACATCGGCAGCCCGTTCTCGTTCAGCCAGAGCATCGCAGGTTCCAGGCCGTCCTCGGTCTCCCGCAGAAGCCGTCGCCGCTCAGTCGGCGAGAGGTCTTGCAGCCGCATCCGATGGACACCACCGGCGCTGAGCCGGTGCACCACATGCGGGCGGGACGGGTCTGCGATGACCAGGGGCCGGCGGATGCGCTGGTAGCGGCCCGCTGCCCGGGCCTGCTCGACCACCTCGGCCCGGTCCCACCCCACGTAGGCGATCACCTCCTGGACGGTGCTATGCGGGACGTAAACCCACCGGGCGGAGACGTTCTTCGCGATCACCCCGGGCAGCCAGAACCGCTGGTATCCGCCGAGGGCAGTGCTCGTGGGGACTTCGGAGACGGTGATGCTGGCCTGCTCAGTCAGCCGCAGCCCCGTGCGGACCATGAGGTCGCTGAACGTCGCGTTGCGGGCCGCCCACCGGCCGCGGAACCGGTCCGAAGACAATCCGTCCGGGCCGTAGCCGCGAAGCCCCACATCCCGCCAGAGTCGGTAGGTCGCCGACGGCATCCACTGGATGCGCTCCCCGTTCTCGTCATGCGCGTAGGTTGCCGGAACCGTGGAGGGGCCGGTAGGCCGGATGACCGACCCCGTCGGCGCGGGGCGGGCGGCGCGATGTGGGATCGGGACCGCCGCGACGTGTCCCTGCCGCACTGCCCACGCGTAGAACTGGTTGACCAGCGCCACTTCGTGATTCCAGGTACTGCCCCCGACACAAGGTCCCGTCTCATCCCGGCGGCGCCACTGATGGAACGCCAAGTGATCTGCCTCAATTGCAGCCCTCCACGATTTCCCACCGCGCGCGGTATGCAGGAACGTGAAGAACCGGGCCAGGGCTCTGGCCCGATTGGCGTTGCTGTTCCACGGTGCCGTCAGATTCGCCTGAAGGAAGTACGCGTTGAGCGCGACGTCGTACTCGAACCGCGGCGAGAGCAGGAACGGCAGGCCGTCCGGCAGTCCTTCCTCATCCAGCCACGCCACCAGGTCACCGGGCGCCACGTCCCGGAAGGAAGACGTCGTCGTGGGCACGGGCAAGTCGCGGCTCACGAAGTGCACCGTCCACCTGGGTCTACTCAACACCCGCGGACCCTAACCGGTCAGCGGCCGACTGCTCGCCCCTGCCGCAGTACGGGCGGCGCGCTCAGCTCTGCCGAGGCGCTGCGTCCCGCTGCGTGGGGCTGGCGGCAGGCGGCGCTGTCATGTCGAGCAGAAGCAGCGCATCCTGGTCGGGGCTACCAGGCTCGGCGGTATAGACGCCGATGCGCTGGCCGGGGGTGCCTTCCACGTGCAGGGACTGCGAGGTGAGCGTGAGCGTTCCGACTTGGGGGTGCCGGAACGTCTTGTGAGCAGGTTTGCGTCCGGTCACTTCATAGCGTTCCCACAGCCGGGCGAAGTCGGGGCTTTTGAGGAGGAGCTCGCCGACGAGGTTGGTCAGGTCGGGGGCGTCGGGGGCGGTGCCGGCGACAGCGCGCAGCCGGGCGACGCAGCCAGTGATCTGACGGTCCCAGTCGGTGAAAAGGTCGCGGGCCGCGGGGTGGAGGAAGAGGTAGCGGGCGAGATTGCGGTGCTTGGCCGGCCAGTCGTCCAAGCCCGTGTACAGGGCAAGGCCGCCCGGGTTCCAGGCCAGCATGTCCATGCTGCGGCTGATCACGTAGGCGGGGTTCGGCCGCAGCGACTCCAGCAGCAGCTTCAGGTGAGGGCGCACGGTGCGGCTCGGGGCCGGCGGCGGCTCGGGCGCGTAGCGGGCAGCACGGGCGGCGAGCTCGCGCAGGTGCTGGTGCTCCTGGTCGTCCATGTGCAGGGCGCGGGCGAGCGAGTCGAGGACGGCGGGACTGGGGCGGGTCTCCTTGCCGCGTTCCAGGCGCACGTAGTAGTCGATGCTGATCCCGGCGAGGGTGGCCAGCTCCTCGCGGCGCAGGCCGGGGGTGCGGCGGATGCCGGCGCCGATGGTGAGGCCGACGTGTTCGGGACTGGTCTGGGTGCGGCGGGCGCGCAGGAAGCGGCCCAGCTCGGCGCCTTCGCTGTGCGCGCTCGTCGATGCCATGACTCCAGTCTCGCCCGCTGCGCGGGCGGGAGGGGGGCTCTGTCATTACCCCCGAAGAGACCGCCCTGCCACACCGGAGCAATCCGGGTGAAGGTGAGTGAGGAAGACGTCGACCTCTTCGCTCCCGGACTTCGACGGGCACGACCCGCCGGCGGGGGCAAGGGTGAGAGGCCAGGCGAGACCCATGATCGGAAGAGGGCGAGATGCGGTACATCAAGCTGCGTGACCTGGAGGTTTCCCGGATCGGTCTGGGTGCGATGGGCATGTCCCACGGCTACACCGGTTCCGGCACCGATGACGCGGAGTCGATCCGGACCGTGCACCGGGCCCTGGAGCTGGGCGTCACGCTCATCGACACCGCCGAGATCTACGGCCCCTGCACCAATGAGGAACTGCTCGGGCGGGCGCTGAAGGGCCGCCGGGACCAGGTGGTGCTGGCCACCAAGTTCGGCCTGGTCTCGCACGCCGGCGGCGGCGCGGGGAACCTGGACTCCAGCCCGGCCAACATCCGCACCGCGGTCGAGGGCTCCCTGAAGCGGCTGGGCACGGACCATATCGACCTGTACTACCAGCACCGCGTCGATCCGAACACGCCGATCGAGGAGACCGCCGGCGCCGTGGGCGAGCTGATCGCCGAGGGCAAGGTGCGTGCCTTCGGGCTCTCCGAGGCCGGTCCGGACACCATCCGCCGGGCCCACGCCGTCCAGCCGGTCACCGCGGTGCAGTCCGAGTACTCCCTGTTCACCCGGGGTATCGAGGAGCGTGTCCTGCCCGTGCTGCGGGAGCTGAACATCGGCCTGGTGCCGTTCTCCCCGCTGGGCCGCGGCGTCCTGACCGGCACCGTGCGCTCCACCGACCAGTTCGACGAGAACGACTTCCGCCGCGACAACCCCCGCTTCACGGGCGAGAACTTCCAGCACAACCTGATGCTGGCCGACAAGGTCAAGGCCCTGGCCGACGAGGCCGGCGCCACGCCCGGTCAGGTGGCGCTGGCCTGGCTGCTCGCCCAGGGCGACGACATCGCCCCGATCCCCGGCACCAAGCGCGTGACCCGGGTTGAGGAGAACACCGCCGCCGACACCGTCACGCTGACCACCGAGCAACTCGAGAGGCTCTCCAGCCTGCCGCCCGCCGCCGGCGCCACCCACAACGAGGCCCAGGCGCGGATGCTCGAACGCTGATTCATCCGCACCGCCCAGCACGACCCCCCGTTTGGAGCAGTAATCCCTGATGCGTGCAGCAGTGATGTACGGAGCCGGCGACGTCCGCGTCGAGGACCGGCCCGACCCGAAGATCGTCCAGCCCACCGATGCGGTGGTACGCACGGTGGCCGCGTGCGTGTGCGGCAGCGACCTGTGGCCGTACGCGTCCATGCCCGCCACCGACATCGGCCGCCCCATGGGCCACGAGTTCCTCGGCGTCGTGGAGGAGACCGGCTCAGAGGTGACCGGTCTGAAGACCGGTGATCTGGTCGTCGCCCCGTTCACCTACAGCGACAACACCTGCGACTACTGCGCCAAGGGCCTGCACATCTCGTGCCGCAACGGCGGCCGGTACGGCTTCGACGGCGTGGACGGCGGTCAGGGTGAAGCCGTCCGCGTCCCCTACGCCGAGGGCACCCTGGTGAAGCTGCCGGTGGCCGCCGACTCCGAACTGCTGCCCTCTCTGCTGGCGCTGTCGGACGTGATGACCACCGGCCACCACGGCGCCGTCACCGCCGGCGTCGGCCGCGGCGATACGGTGCTGGTCGTCGGGGACGGTGCGGTCGGCCTGTGCGCGGTGATCGCCGCCAAGCGGCTGGGGGCTGAGCGGATCGTGCTCGCCGGCCGCCACGAGGCCCGTACCAGTCTGGGTCGCGAGTTCGGCGCCACCGACGTGGTCGCCGAGCGGGACGAGGAAGGCATCGCCCGCATCCGCGAGCTGACGGGAGGCGTGGACAAGGTCATCGAGGCCGTCGGCACCCGTCCGGCCCTCGACACCGCGCTGGGCGCGGTTCTGGACGGCGGCACCATCAGCCGCCTGGGCGTCCCTCAGTACGAGCAGGGACCGATCGGCCCGGCCGAGTTCATGCGCAACATCACCCTGACCGGCGGCGCCAGCCCCGCCCGCGCCTACATCGCGGAACTCCTGCCCGACGTCCTGGACGGCACCATCACCCCCGGCCGCGTCTTCGACCAGACCTTCCTCCTCGACCGGGCACCGGACGCCTACCGGGCCATGGCCGACCGCCAGGTCCTCAAGGCCCTCCTCCGCCCCTGAAAACCGCACCTGCCGCGCTGCTCCCGGTCACCACAACCGGGCGGGGCTCATTCGGCGCGCCGGAGGCCGGTCCGCTGCGTGTCCGGTGCGGGCGCCGGTGCTTCGGTCGGGGTGGAAGCCAGGCTGCCGAGGAGCCGGATGCGTTCTTCGGTGGGCGATCCGGCGGCACTGGTGTAGGCGAACAGTGTCCATCCGGGGTGGTCGGGCAGTTGCATGGCCTCGTAGACGAATTCGAGGTCGCCGACGTCACGGTGGCGGATGTGTTTGGTGCCGCTGTTGTGCAGGCGGACGTCGTGGGCCGACCAGCGGTTGCTGAAGGCGTCGCTGCGGGTGACGAGCTCGCCGATGAGGTCGGTCAGGTGCGTGTCGCGCGGGTTGCGGCCGGCCGCGGTGCGCAGGGAGGCCGCGGCAGCGTCCGCTGCGGCGTCCCACTGCGGGTAGAAGGTGCGCGCGGCGGGGCTGAGGAAGATGAACCGGGCCTGGTTGTTGCGGGCGTCCGGATCCTCGAGCAGCGGGGCGAGCAGCGCCCGGCCGAGGGAGTTCAGGGCGATGATGTCGGCCCGCTGGTTGACCACCCATGCCGGTGCCCCGGTGATCGCGTCGAGGAACCGCTGCAGTGACGGGCGGATGGCCGACGGGGCGGGGCGCGAGCGGCGGCGGCTCGGTGAGGGGTTCGCGGCCCGGGCGAGATCGTGCAGGTGCTCGCTCTCCGCGTCATCCAGGCGCAGCGCCCGGGCGAGGGCGTCGAGCACTTCGGGGGAGACGCCAGCGAGGTTGCCACGCTCCATCTTGGCGTAGTAGTCGCTGCTCATCCCGGCGAGCATGGCGACTTCCTCACGGCGCAGACCCGGCAGGCGGCGGCGGCCGCCGCCGCCGACGATCCCCGCCTGCTCGGGGGTGATCCGGTCACGTCGTGTGCGCAGGAAGTCCCGCACTTCCGCCTGATTGTCCATGGCCTCCACCGTACGGCTCGGCTCGCGACTGAAGGAGTGACTGCCAGTACACGTATAAGCCGTCCCTCGCGCCGTCGAGATGCCGGTGCTGCAATCGGTTGGGGCGATTCGGGTTTCCCGAACCACTGAGCGCCCACCCCTCCTAGGGCCCCGGCTGCCCAACGTCACCACCAAGGACTGTGAAACTCATGGCTCAGGACCACAAGCCCGCACCCGTCGCCGTCATCACGGGAGCCTCCTCCGGCATCGGCGCCGCCACCGCCCGTTCCCTGCACGCCGCGGGCTACCGGGTCGCGCTTCTCGCCCGCCGCACCGACCGCATCGAGGTGCTGGCCGACGAGCTCGGCGACGGTGCACTCGCAGTCTCCGCCGACGTCACCGACCGCGACGCCCTTCTTGCCGCGGCCGACCGGGTCAAGCAGCAGTTCGGCGGCACGGACGTGCTCGTGAACAACGCCGGCGTCATGCTGCTGGGCCCGTTCTCCGCCGAGCAGACGGACGACTACCGCAAGATGATCGAGGTCAACCTGCTCGGCGCGATCACCGCCACCGAGGTCTTCCTCGACCAGCTCAAGGACGGCGGCGGCGACCTGATCAACCTCTCCTCCGTCGCCGGCCGCGTCGCCGGCCCCGGCAGCGGCGTGTACGCGGCCACCAAGTTCGGCATCAACGGCTGGTCGGAGTCGCTGCGCAAGGAACTCCTGCCCGACGTCCGCGTCACCGTGATCGAACCGGGCGTGGTCGCCACCGAGCTGCCCACCCACATCACCCACGAAGCCACCCGCCAGGGCGCCCAGCAGCTCTACGACGTCGCCCAGGTCACCGCCGAGGACATCGCCGAGGTCATCACCTTCGCCCTCCAGCGCCCCCGCCACCTGGCCATCAACGAGATCCTGCTCCGCCCGGCCGGCCAGGAACTCTGAACCGCCAGACGCCCGCCAGACAGAACAACACCCGCACCCCGAAGGGACTCCCCATGCAGTACGTCACCCTCAACAGCGGAATCGAGATGCCGCTCCTCGGCTTCGGCGTCTTCCAGATCCCCGCCGAGGACACCGAGCGCGCCGTCTCCGAGGCCCTGGCCGCCGGCTACCGCCTACTCGACACCGCCGCCGCCTACGAGAACGAGGAAGCCGTCGGCCGCGCCATCAAGTCCAGCGGCATCCCGCGTGAAGAGCTGTTCGTCACCACCAAGCTGTGGGTCCAGGACGCCCCCGCCCAGGACAACACCCGCCGCGCCTTCGAGACGTCCCTGAACAAGCTGGGCCTGGACCACCTCGACCTGTACCTGATGCACCAGCCCTTCGGCGACGTCTACGGCCAGTGGCGTGCGATGGAAGCCCTCAACCGCGACGGCCTCGCGAAGGCGATCGGCGTCGCCAACTTCTACCCCGACCGCCTGCTCGACCTGATCATCAACAACGAGATCACCCCGCAGGTCAACCAGATCGAGACCCACCCCTTCTTCCAGCGCGCCGACTACCAGGACCTCATGCGCGAGCACGGCGTGCAGATCCAGTCCTGGGGCGGCTTCGCCGAAGGCAAGAACGACCTGTTCACCAACCCGCTCCTCGCCGAGATCGGCAAGGAATACGGCAAGTCCGTCGCCCAGGTCGTGCTGCGCTGGCTCACCCAGCGCGGCGTCATCGCCATCCCCAAGTCCGTGCGCGCCGAGCGCATGGCCGAGAACATCGACGTCTTCGACTTCCAGCTCACCGACGAGCAGATGGCCCAGATCGCCACCCTCGACACCGGCAGCTCCCTGTTCTTCGACCACCACGACCCCAAGATGGTCACGTGGCTCGCAGGGCGCCGCCTAGAGAGCTGAACCCCTCACCCCCTGTCCCTCGCCGGCCGCGGGTGCCCTCACGGCGAATGCCGGGGCGCCCGCCCTGCGTCCACGGTTCACCGGGAGCCGTCCACCATGATCACGTCGCAGCGCCACGGCGCCCTGCCGGGCCGGCGCACCGTTCTGCGCGGTGTGCTGCTGACCGCAACCGCCGCTTTGAGTGCGACCCCCTTGGCGGGCTGCTCACCGTCCTCACCGCAGGCCGGCACCCCCGCCGCCTCTCAGCCCGCCGCGCCGAGCGGAAGCAACGTGAAACGAATCCTGCTGGCCTACTTCTCCCGCCCGGGCGAGAACTACTCCTACGGCGGCCGTACCGCCCTGAAGGTCGGCAACACGGCGGTGCTCGCCGAGAAGGTCGGCAGCCGCATCGCCTGCGACACCTATCGCATCCAGGCCGCCGACCCCTACCCGCGCGACTACGACGGGACCGTCCAGCGCAACGTCCGCGAGCAGGACACCGACGCCCGCCCGGTCATCGAAGGCCGCCTGCCCTCTCTCGACGACTACGACACCATCCTCCTGGCCAGCCCGATCTGGAACGTCCGGGCACCCATGATCATGACGACGTTCACTGAAGCCCTCGACTTCCGCGGCAAGACCGTCCACCCGGTCACCACCTACGCCATGAGCGGCCTGGGCACCACCGAACGCGACTACGCCGCCTCCTGCCCCGGTGCGACTATCGCCAAGGGCCTCGCGGTACGCGGCGAAGAGGTCAAAGAAGCCGACACCGAAGTTGAGGCATGGCTGCGACGCCTCAAGTTGCCCGTCCGGTGACCACCCTGCCGAGCGCACCACGGCCCGACCGGATGGCACGCGCACTCGCACCCTCAGTGGATCTGCCACGTCGCGATGGGGCGACTCGGTACATCAACTCAGCCTCGACGTACTGCCCTGCTCGAAGCCGGTCACTGACCGCTCATGCACAAGGGTGCGGGTGCCGTAAGAAGACGCCGTATGTGAGGACGGCGCGCGGGATGCGGGGGATGAGCACCGAGGGGTCGTCGCCGGGGTAGAGGTGCAGGTTGCGCCAGCCGTGGATCCGGCCATGTACGCGGCGGCGGCCTCGATGATGTCGGCCCACCGCTGGTGCCCGAGGACGACGAAGCCGACCGGGTAGAGATGATCGTCGGTGGGGTCGTCGATGCCGGTGACGTGCAGGCCGCGATGGACGAGGAAGCCGTTCTCCACCGCGTCCTCGCCAGGCGTCCAGAGCTGTTCGGCGGGGTGCCTGGTGCCGTCGTCTCCCTCGCTGGTCACCAGGTCGTACAGGCCGGTGGTCGTCATGCGCTCGCTCCGGTGTTGGTGTCGGCCGCCTTGAGGACGCGCGGGAGATGGACGTGGAGGTGTTCGACGTCGACCTGGCGGCCGCGGGCGCGCAGTTCGCGGGCCAGGAGTTCGGTGAGTCCGGATGCCCTTTTCCGGACTAAGAGATCGCCCTTGGCTGTACCTGCCGCAGGGCCGGGGCAGCTTCGAGGTTTCGCCCGCCGTTGCCGGTTACGGCTGAACCGTGTTCATTTGTGGTCGCGCAGGAAGGCAGGGATCTCGTCGCGGGTCGGGTAGTTCGGCAGGGGTGCTCGCTTGCTCTGAAGGAACGCGGTGATGACGGCGACGGCCCGGTCGTTGTTGTCGTCGAGGCCGTTCCACATGTGGTGTCCGACTCCGGGCATGTACTGCGTGCGCTGGATGGCGGGGTCATTGGCAAGGACCGTGGTCTCCCATTGACGGACCTGGGAGAAGCACTCGGCGATCATCAGCATCGCGGGGGTCCGGGAGCGCCTCAGTTGCGGTGCGATGGAGGGTGAGTCCTTGACCGTCTGCTGGATGCGGAGGCTGGCGGCGGGGCTGAAGGAGAAGTTCTGTGCGGTGTCCTCGGCGGGGATGCGGTGCGCGTCGTGCGCGCAGTATGCGGATGCGGTGTCGCTACCGAGATCTGCGGCGGTGAAGGCGTTGACGCCTTCGGCCTGTCCGATCAGTCCGGTGTCGGGGGTGAGGAGTCCGAGACGCATGAGGCCGAATGCCACGGCGTACCGGGGAACGTGCGTCGATCGCGGTCCGGTCGGGGCCGGCGCGAGCGGCCCTTGTGCCCGGCGATGTGTGCGGTAGGGCCGTCCATGGGGCCGGGCTCGGCGATGATCGTCCGGTGCAAGCGTGCGGCGACGCTCGGGTCAGCCAGGGCTCGGGTGAGCACGGCCCCGCCTGAGGAGAATCCCAGGATGTCGACCTTGCCTTTGTCCAGGCGGTCGATGAAGGCGGCGAGGTCGCGGACCGACCTGGAGATCGTGTACTGGCCCATGGGGAGCAGGTCGCTTCGTCCGCCACCGGCCTGTTCGTAGGCGTAGACGTCGTAGTCCTGGCGTGCCAGGAGTTGCAGGAACCGGTGGTCGAGCACCGAGATGCCACGGACCGGTCCGCCGTTGAGGTACACGAGCGGGATGGGGTGCCGGGTGCCGGGGTCCGCGGCCGGGTAGTGGTACACCGCTACCCGGCTGCCTGTGGCCAGGCTCCAGTGCTGCGTGGCTACGAAGGGTAGGGCGTGCGGGTACCGCCGGGCCGTCGGCACGGTCGGGATGCAGACCGTCGCTGTCAACGCCGCCGCGACGACCACCGGCAGGAACGGCACGAGCCGCGCCGGCCAGGTGCGGTGCCGGCCCCGCCACAGCGCGAGGACAGCTCCGACTCCAAGGGTCGTCAACCATGCGGCGAGCCCCGAGCCTGCCCCATCTGTGAAGGCGATCAGTGCGAGAAAGACGACGACCAGCATCGTGACGGCGGCCAGGGCCAGCAGTAAGCGTCCGGTGAAGCGGACGAGGCGTATGGCGGACATGGGCACGGTGGACCTCCGACAGTTTCAGAACACTGTTTCAAAACGACGTTATCAGAGGGGGTAGGCTGCTGGTCGTGGGTAGGCCGAGAACAAACGACGAGGCCGTCAAAGAGCGGCTTGTGGAGTGCGCGACCGAGATGCTCGCCACCCGTCCGCGGGAGTCGCTCACGGTCCGCGCCGTGGCCGCTGCCGCCGAGGCGTCGACGACGGCGGTGTACTCCCTGTTCGGCGGTAAGGACGGGCTGATCGGTGCGGTGCGCGACAGAGCCGTCGCCGGCCTGTTCCAGGACGTGTCGGCGGTGCAGACCTCCGCGGACCCTCTAGCCGACCTCTACGCGCTGGCCGTCGCCTACCGTCGCTGGGGGTGCGGACACAGCCACCTGTACACGGTGCTCTTCGGTGGGGTGCAGTCCTTCGACCCGTCGGGGGAGGCCGGTGCCAGTGACCCGATCCGTCCACTCCTCGCGGCGATCGATCGCGCCTTGACGGCGGCCGTCCTCGCCGGCGACGCAACGGCGATCGCCCTGTCGATCTGGGCCGCCCTGCACGGGCTGGTGACTCTTGAACTGGCCGGGGCCCTGGACGCCACCGCAGCCGAGACCGCGTTCCGCTCGTCGATTTACGCCACGCTGCGCGGATGGACGACCCCGGAGGTGTTCCGCAGTCTTCGCCAAGCCGAACTCGCTCGGTGACAGGATCAGGGCCGGTATCCGGGCTCTCCCGATCCTGGCTGAAGCAGTGGTGCGAGGTCGGTGAAAACCGGCATGCCAAGGTCGACCAGCTGCGGCCGGCCATCGGTCGGAGCCCGTTTGAGACTGGAGTCGTCGTCCTGCCCGAGGGCGGAGCAAGGGGCGCGGGTGGTGCCGTCTCTTACGCCGACCTCCGCGCCGGTTCTCGTGATCGTCACGGACTCATGGCAGGCCGAGCCCTCCACGGCCCGCGCACGCGTGGAACTCGTCCACGGTCAGCGTCGGATGCGCAGGGCTTGGCGGCATGGGGAAGGGCAGTCCGACCCCGCGTACCTCGATGATCTTTGGGGTGGGGTCTCGTCGCAGCCGTGTGTCTCGTGGAGGCGTGCCCGGAGAACGTCACTCGATGTGGGTCGTTGCCCTACCTGCCGGCCAGGGCTGCTGATACTCGATGAGTCGGCCTGCCGGGTCGTGTCGGCGGTTGGGTGCGAACAACAACTTTGTTCAAGAAGCAGCGCCGGGTATGCGGCCCGAAGAAGGGAGTGTCTTGTCGCATACTCGGCGCTGACCGGCAGAGTTACGCCGTCGTGGCTGCTGTCTCGGTGGCTTCGACTGCGGACTTGAAGTCAGGGTGGACCCCGATTTGATCAAGCCACACGCTCATCGAGTTGTAGCAATTGAACCTTTCGATCTTTCCGTCACGGAGGTACCAGAGGTCCGCCGCCGGCACGTCGATCCGGTTCCCGGTCGGCGGGATCTCGCCGACCGGAGTCGGAAACCCTCCGAGATGCGTGCCCTGGATTCGCAACTCGACGGCGACGACATCACCGAACGCATGTACCTCGAGCAGCTCACGGTGTACATCGGGGAACGAGCGGGCGAGGCCCGCGATCACCTGAGGAATCTGCTCTCCGCGGAAACTCTGCGAGGTCGACATGTCATTGAACGACCCGTCCTCGGTGAACAAGGCCAGGAAACCGTCACCGTCGAGAACGTTCCCTTCCGCGAGCCGGTAAGCCTCGCGAATGATCTTTTCGTTACTTTCCATTCCTGTTCTCCTTCGAGTTCGCAACACGCTCACGATCCGCGCTTGTCTTTGATCGACCCTTCCCGGCTGTCGTAACGATAATCGTTACATCAGATGGTCGCAACCTTCACTGTTGCGACTGCGCTGTCGTAACATGGAGCGTTGCGACCGAAGGAGGGGTCATGAGCGCCAACAGCAGGCTGACCATTGCCGCCCACGCACTGGCCTGGATCGGTCTCTATCAGCGCCAGGGCCACGAGGTCGCCACCTCCGAGCAGATCGCGACCAGCGCGAACACCAACCCCGTGGTGATCAGGCGGCTGCTCGGCGAGCTGCGCAGGGCCGGGCTCGTGGAGTCCCGGCGGGGCGCGGGCGCGGGCTGGTCGCTGGCTCGCGAGCTGGAGTCGATGACCCTGCTCGACGTGTACGAGGCAGTGGAACCCGGCCCCCTGTTCGCAATGCACCGCACCACCCCGCACCAGGAGTGCGTGGTGGGTCACGGCATCCAGCCGGCATTGCAGAACATCTACGAGGGCATCGAGGAGACCCTGAGACACGAACTGGCCCGCGTCACGCTCGAGAAGGTACTCAGGGACGTACTCGCGGCACCTCGCCGGCCTCTCTGATCAGCTGGGCGACCCCGTGCGAACCGTAGGGTTCGGCGTGGGTTCTGCCCACCGGGGCGGAGTGACGTGAGCGTGGAGATGGAATCCCGCGCCGAACGCGTTGGATCCGCCGCCGGAACAGACGGCGGGCGCAGGCCGAGCTCACCGCGGACCAGGCCGTGCTCGTCGCGGCTCTACGACGACGAGCGGGAGAAGACCGTCCAGCCACCGATGCAGGAGCGGATGCGGCAGCCTCTTCCTGACGTACGTCACGAACCCGTCGTCGTCCGTGGGCGGTTCGTCATCGCGCAGCCCCGACACGATGACCAGATGGGTGCCGCCCTCAGCGTCGCCTTCTGCGGCGTCAGCCCGCCATTGCGCTCCTGCAACCATGCGGAGCCTCGGTCTGTCACCGGCCCTGTCACACGTCTGTCACCAACTACGCCGACGCCACCGGACCGCAAGACCCTGACCTGCTACAACGCACACACCATGGACTGGCGTGGACGCCCCTGGACGGTCTCTACAACCTGTTCGCATTGGGGTTCATCAGACGGTAGCCACCGTCCTGCGAACCCCACAGCTGTCACGTCTGCGCCGCGCTGCTGTTGCAGGCGATACGCTGCACAGGCGTGCCATTCGTCTTGCCGCCGCCCGCGACGTCGAGGCACCCCGAGGCCCCTGCGTTCTCCGGACAACGCGGTCCGTTCGGCCGCATCGATGCTCAGGCCCCAGCGGGTCTTGTCGGCCACCCAGTCGGTGACGTACTGGCAGCGATAGGCGACGGCCGGCGGCAGCCACGTGGTGGGGTCCTGGTCCGCCTTCGACCGGTTCGACGCCGCCGACACCGCGATCAGCGCCCGCGCATCCCCGAGGTCATTGGCGTAAGCCTCCCGCTCCTTCGCCGTCCAAGTGCCGGCGCCCGAGTCCCAGGCCTCGGCGAGCGGGACCAGGTGGTCGATGTCCAGGCCGCTCGGGCCGGTGATGTACCGGTCGTCATACGGCGAGTGCCACTCCCCACCGGACAATACGCAACGCGGTCCCTGGTCGGGCGCGATGACCGCTTCGGCCTTCAGCACCTCGGCGCGGGTGTTGCAGCCGTCCTTGTCCGCATCGATCCAGTGCTTGAACTTCGATCGCTCGTAGCCGGCGCGGTCCTCCTCCCTCACCGGCAACTGCGCCAGAGCGTCGCGTACAGGGAGGGTGACCGTCTCCCCGGGCGCGCGTACCTGCCGTGCGGCCGGCGCCGCAGCGCTATGTGCGGTGGACGCATAGGAGGCGACACTGTGAGCGGCGGCCGCGTGAGCGGCAGTAGAGACGAGCAGGGCGGCGAAAGCGGCGGCCACGGCCGCAGTGCGGGCAGAACGCATGGAACGGCGGTCCTTTCGAAGATCCCGAACGTCTCGAGGTCTTCGTATTGGCCGCCCGCACAACAAGCCCGGGAAGGACAGGCACTGTCACTCTCGCGAACGGTAAGCCACACCAGCGCAGCGGCCAGCCCGTCCTCCATCGAGCGCCCGCCTCCACCTCTACCCATATCGCCCAGTGGCCTGTCGATGACACAGCTCAGTGGCGGGTCCGCGCGCGCTGGCCGGTCACGACGGCATGCCCAGCCGCTGTTTGATCCGGCGCGCCCACTGATCCATCTCCCGCTTCCGGCTCCTACCTGACGGGCATTCGTGTCCCGCTGTGCGTCGGTCTCAAGTTCCTGTGCCTGTCACCGCCGCGTGACCCTGGGAGCGAGCCGTCGTTGGTCAGCGCAACTCCATATGCCGGGCCCCGGGGATGTCATGGCAGACCCCCCGGGGCCCGTGGTGTGGGTCCGGCGCTGAGTCAGGACCCGCCCCACCTGTACGCGCCAGGCCAGACGCCCGTACTGCTGGGCGCCGCAGCGCGTGCCCACGCCTCGTCAGTCGCCGTCACTGCACCGCAGCGCGTGCGGGTGACGACGCTGGACCAGAAGACCGCGTCCACGGCCGGCGTCCACGGCGTGCTGTTCACGTTGCAGCGCACAAGCCCGGGCAGCGGCAAGGTCGCGCTACAGGTGGACGACTCCTCATTCCGTTATGCCTTCGGCGGCGACTTTGCCTCCCGCCTGCATCTTGTCCAGCTCCCCGCCTGTGCACTGACCACCCCGAAGCTGGCACGTTGCCAGACACAGACACCGGTGCGCGCGCCCCCTGGCGCCCCGCTGTCCGCCCAGGTCTCCCTGCCCGCTGAAGCTCCCATCGCTTCCGTCGTCACTCGCTCGCCGCACCCTGCTGCGGCTGCACAGGACCCGTTGGTTGTCATGGCCGCGACGTCAAGTGCCTCAGGTTCGGCCGGCGATTACTCGGCGACCAGTCTGTCGCCCGGCGGCTCCTGGTCCACGTCGGGAAACAACGGCTCCTTCACCTACAACTATCCGATCACAGTGCCTGCAGCCATCGGCGGAGCGGCACCGAAGGTGGAACTGTCCTACAACTCCGCCAGCCAAGACTCGCGTACAGAGGGGACGAACAACCAGTCCTCGTGGCTTGGCGATGGCTGGAGCTCGACGGACAACTACATCGAACGCACCTACAAGCCGTGCGACGACGATTCGTCCTCAGGCGCACCGAAGAACGACGGAGACGAGTGCTGGGCGGGTCAGATCCTGACCTTGTCGCTGAACGGCACATCCACCGAAATCGTCTACGACGACAACACCAAGACCTTCCACGCGGTAGACAACGACTCCTCGATGAAGATCGAGAACCTGACCGGCGCCACCAACGGAACGGCGAACGGCGAATACTTCAAGGTCACCGAAGACGGCGTACAGTCCTTCTTCGGGCTCAACCAGCTGCCGGGCTGGTCCAGCAGCAAAGACGAAACGAAGTCCGTGTGGACCGAGCCTGTCTACCACGCGCACAGCGGTGTGTCGAAATGCCCGGACAGCACGGACTTCGCCTCCACCGCCTGCACCCTGGGCTACCGCTTCAACCTGGACTACACGGTCGACACCCACGGCAACGCCACCGCCTGGTACTACAGCCCGGAGACTGGCTACTACGGCGCGGCCATGAAGGACACCGCAGTCGCCTACACCCGCGGCGGCCCCCTGTCCCGCATCGACTACGGCATGACCGACTCGACGGTCTACTCGGGCACCGCGCCGGAGCAGATCCTGTTCGACGCCGCCGCTGAGCGATGCATCCCCGGCACCCCGTCGGGCAATACGTGCGCGGACAGCCAGTTCACCGCAGCGAATGCGGCGTACTGGCCGGACGTGCCGGTCGACCTGAACTGCACCTCGAAAACCAGCTGCACCAACCACGGACCGAGCTTCTGGTCACGCAAACGCCTGACGGCGATCACCACCCAGATCCAGGTGGCGGGTGCGACCAAGCAGGTCGACAAGGGGCCTTGACCCCGGAGTTTGAACACGTCTATGCGGCTCGGGCCAGGGTAGTTGATGTTGGGTGGACGGTGATCTCGCAGGTGATCGGGGCTCGCTGGCCGAGCCGGGAGTGACGGCGTCGGGTGTTGTAGCGGGACAGCCACTGGAAGGCGTCGAGTCGTGCCTCGCGCTCGCGAAGATCGCCTGGTTCGCCGGAGTCGTCGCAAGGTAGGGGCGTGCGTCCCGGTTCGAACAGAGAAACGCAGTGCAGGCACGGTCGGTGATCATGTGAGTGTCGAAGTCCCGTGAACACCTGGCGAGTCCGTGCCTGCACCCTCATCTTCCCTTATGCCCACCGCGCTGGACCAACTGGGCCGGACCACCCCGTTCGGCACCCGGGACCATGCCCACCCACAGACGACACGCCCTGCATCTCGACCGCAGTAATGCCGCCAGCCCGTAGCCAGGGCACGACTGCGGGTTTGGAGACGGCAACTCGGTCAGCAGCAGCCGCACTGCATTCCTCATCTGGCGTGGCCTGCCACCGTACAGAGCGACTCAGCTTCACTGTCATGTGGCGCGGCACGAGAGGGCTGGCACTCAGAGCTTTTCAACCAGGATGGATGACGTCTTGTCGTTGAAACCGTCCAGGTAGGCGGCGTCTGAGGTGAGGACCAGGGACTCTCTTTGAAGCTCAACGTGTTCAAAGAGGGTGACCTGCCAGCCGGCCGGGACCTTCACCGAACTGATGACGTCATCGGCGAGGTCAGTCGGGGCGGAATAGGCACCGAGGGGCAGTGACGCCGATTCGCCCCTGAAATCACGGTCGGCGAAGAACGTCGGCAGCCTTAATCGATCAGCGCCGTAACAATCCAGACCTCATATTCCTCAGTTGTCACTCCGCATGAAACGCGACCATCGAGGGAAATCGCAACAAACTCCGGCTCCCCTTCAACGGAACCGAGCTGCTGAGCCAATCTCATCGAACTGGTACACCGAACGCGAGCCCACGAGGCATTCGCGGTGCCTACACCAGCCACACTGATGAGAAAGTCACCTCGGTCTCCGAAGAGTCCAATTTCATCGGAAAGCCTCACCCATTGATCCTGCACCTCGCGAAGATGCCCATTCGCCTCTAGCACGCGAACCCGAGCTGCGGGCTTAGCCTCACCACTGATAATTGGACGCCACGCCCTCATGGGCTCCGGGGCTTCCCCCGACCATGCACTGTCCAGGACGTCAAGACCTGCCGACTCCAGCAACGACCTACGCGCTTCGAGATCCAAGACAACTCACCCTCATGGGCTCCGGGGCTTCCCCCGACCATGCACTGTCCAGGACGTCAAGACCTGCCGACTCCAGCAACGACCTACGCGCTTCGAGATCCAAG
>NZ_JBIBUK010000017.1:126533-152377 GCF_043079345.1 Streptomyces sp. NPDC015220
ACAACTCACCCGCTCGATTCGTAGTACATGTGATGCGAGCCATCCACCGGGGAATATCGCTCAAACTCGGAAGTCATATCCCAACCGAAGTTCACACCTTCACGAGTCGAGTCAATCTTCGGCTGTCCCGCATGGAAGTGGGGGAACGGTGCATTCGGATCATTGGTGTGCTCGGCAATTAGGCTGGAGCCACCTTCCGTTTCGAACTGTCCGTAGATCCCATGCGCACCCGGATTTGAATCAAACCTATAGCCAGGCATCCCGCGCTGGGTCACATCGTCACCAACTGTCCATGCCGCATCCGGAACTGCATCAGATGGAATTCCTGCCCGACTGTACGCCGCCGCCTTCGCTTCGGATCGTGTCGCAAACGTTTTATTATCCGGACCACACGAATTATGGACCACGACCGGCACGCCGCCCGCCAGCACATAGTACGTGTGCAGGTCGGCGACGGTCGGCGTTCCGCAGAGGTCGCGGAGGAGACGGCGGTGCCGCAGCGTGCTGCGGCGTCTGCGGCCCAGGCAGCGGCAGCAGCGCCGTCGAAGCCCACGGTGTAGCCCTGCGACACCATCACCAGGCGGGTCACCGGACGCCGCGGCCACAGCCGGGGCAGAGGCACTGGAGTCTGCCCTCGCTGCCCCGGCGGTCCGGGCACCGGCCGCCGGGTCTTTTCCAGGCGGGCGCACAGCGCCCTCACCGCCTGCGGCCACCACACGGCCAGCTCGGCGTCCGCCCAGGCGGCCGGGCTTGCGTGCGCGCTGCCCGCGGTGCGCGGCGGGGTGGGCAGCCGGGTGACGTCGACGACGCGGGCACCGGCCAGCTCTGCGGCGGCGGCCGCCTGCGCCAGGTCCGCGGCCTCAGCCTGGGAGCGCCCGCGTGAGCGTGCGGCCGACCACACCAGCGCACCCGCGTCCAGCTCCGACGGCGCCCCGTACATCCGCTCGCATGCCCGGGTGCGGGAGACCTTGCCGACCGCGGCGCTGACCTCGTCCAGCACCTGGCGCTGTGGGGAGAGCGTAGGGCGGAGGGCACGGCGGGATCGCGCGGTGCGAGCCCGCCCGCCGGGTCGGTGACGCCCGGTACCGGGAGCACCGGCGGATCGGCGGGCGCGGTCCGGTCGGCCGCCCGGCCGACCGGACCGCGTCCCGGGCCCCGTTGTAGGCCTCAACCTCGGGGCAGTCGGCGGCGTAGGCGTTCAGGAAGGCTTGGTGGTCGGCGACGAGCCGGCGCCAGGCGTCGGCGAGCGTGTCGGAGTCCCCGGCGAGCGCGGCATCGGCGCGGGCCTGCTGAAGCCACTGCTCGACCTGCTCGTCGTCGCCGGGTTAGTGCCGGGCGGCGTTGCGGGCGTAGCCGAGCCAGGTCCGCGGCTCACGGTCGGCCATGTCTCGGTTAAGGAGGTCGCGGCGGTGCGCGACGAACGCGGCCGTGCGCCACAGCGCGTCGGAGGCGGTCGGCAGGATGGTGTCGCACTTCTTGCAGACCCGGTCGAACACCTCCAGCAGCGGGTAGGTGGCGGACTTGGAGTGCCGGCAGGCGCCGTTGTAGCGGCGCAGGTCGGACGGCGGGACGTGGAACTTCGCGTTGCCGCGGCCGCCGGTCAGGGCGATCCGGACCTCGGCAAGGGAAGGCAGCACGATGTTCAGGCTCTTCCAGCCGCGCGGGGAGATCTCGGGGAGGGACCTGGCCATGGCGTCAGCTCCCGTTCTGAGGGGTCAGGCGATCCAGTCCCTGCGGATCTCGGCGGCCAGGTCGCGCACGCCGAGCCCGTCACGGACCCGGGAGGCGAGGGCGACGGCCTCCTTGGCCTCGACGGTGACCGTCAGGCCCGATGCGGTCAGGTACGCCGCGGCGACGGCCGCGCCGAACAGCTCGTTGCGCGACTCCAGCGCCGGAACCCGCACGAGGAGGTGAAGGAGCGCGGCGGCCCGGTGGTGCGCCTCCGGGTACACGGGAGTTCCCATGACCTCGTCGGCGTGCCGGGCGACGGCGGCCGCGAGGGCTCCCCAGTCGGTGACGTCCGGGTCGGCCCGGAGGTACTGCTGCGCGGCGTCGAGGAGCCAGGCGCGGTCGACGTGCAGGATCACGCGGCGGCACCGCCGGCACCGGTCGTGCCGAACGCCTCGTCGAAGGCCGGCCCCCACGCGGTGACGAATCCGCCCACGGCCGAGACGAACCGGCGCCGGGCGACATCGTGCTCGAGGACCCGTCCGGCCAGTTCCGGCACCGTGACGCCGGTCCGCTCGGCCTCCTCAACGAGGGCGTCGTACGCCGCGTCGTCAACCGGTACCTGAATCTCTCTGGCCATATCGGCAGACTAGCAGCGGCCCAGCCCCGCCCGGGGGGCTTCGGAAGATGCCCCTCGGGGACAAACAGTCCGCGAGATCCTCGGCCAGCGCCAGCCCACCGGTTGGAGCGGCGTGGCACAGCGAACACAGCCGAACCCCCGTCTGCTCGGCGGCGTCCAGCGCCCGGTCCAGCGGCAGCACCGGCGCCCCTGCCGAAGCCTTTCGCAGCGGACGCGGCGTGCACGACACTGTCCTGGCCGGGACCTCGGCCACCGGCGTTCGCCAGCACCCAACCGGACGGCGACGAGGTCCCAGCACCTCCTGGACGGGCAGGGGCTGCTCCAGGTCCTCGGTGAGCACGGCGCCGTACAGACACCGTCCACGGGCCTGATGGGGGTCGGAGGACGGACCCAGACCCGGCATTCAGCAGGTCCCGCCGAGTCCCCAAGGCCGTCTCGGTATGCCGGCAGCCAACCGCCCACCTCCAGCCGTCAGCGCCTGGCGCCGGGACGACCGGCGTCAGGCGGGACCGCCCATCACGGGTAGGGGTTGTTCATCCAGGTGGAGGTCTCGCAGCGGCTGCCGTTGCAGATACGCACCTTGAGGCCGTGCAGGTTTTCGCCGTTGGTACGACCGTAGTAGCCATGCCAGGGCGCGTACCCTCCGTGGCAGCCCTTGGTGTTCTTGTGCTTCGTGCCGTGGGACGTGTAGGGGCTGCCGTGGTGATCCTGCAGGCCGAACATCTGCAACGTGGGGCCCTTGGCATCACACGCGGTGTCCTTCAGGGACATGCTGACGTAGGCCGTGGTCCTGCTGAGGAACTTGACTGTTGCACTACCGCAGGCCCCGGTGAAGCAAAGGTCCCTGCGGGCCGACGCTGCCGCGTGGATGGACGAGGGTGTTGCGGTCTGCGCGACGGTGGCCTGCTGTGCCGGCTGGATGGGCGCGGCCTGGGCGGCCATGGGCGAGATACCGAGAGCCAGCCCTGCCATGAACACGGTTCCGGCGGCCATCGAGATCGTCTTTGTCAGTGTCAACTCTTTCTCCCTTTCCGAGCGCGATGGGGCGCTTGGCGTCAAGCACCGCTGCCTTGACCAGACCACGCCGGGGCTCCGCTCATCCCCGCGCATGCGGTGCGATGACCCAGCCACGGTTTCGCACTCAGCCCGCGCAATCCATACAGCAAAGGGTGGGTCCTCAGCTGCAACCAGCGCGGTAGGGCAGCGTTTGTACCGCACGGGTAACGGGCGCCTCCTACCCGTGCGGTACGGCCGGCCGGAACACGAAGCCATCTACATCGTCGACGGCACCCTGGTGCCCACCCGCGACCGCGGCATCGCCGCGTCCAGCAAGAACTATCGGTACTCGACCAACCTGCAGGCAGCCGCAACGACTGTCGGGCGTCCACCGAGTCCGGCGTCGACCGCGCCTGCCGCGGCACCCCGACCATCGCCGACGGCGCCAGCACCCGCATCATCTCCGCCGGTGACAACCGCAGCGCCGGCGCCCGCCTCGGCGGCTTCCACAAGAGCCAGCGCGTCCTGGGCGGCGACGGCTACTACGTCCGCATCAAGTAACGACCTTGGGAGCGATTGGCCTGGGAAGGCTGGTCGCCTGGCTCGGTGGACGGGTGCGCATGAGATCTTTCTTTTCATGAGTACACCACCAGGCGGACTGCCTATCTACCGAGTCTTGACCGGCCCGGACGACGCCGCGTTCTGCCATCGTGTGAGCGAAGCGATAGCTCTTGGCTACGAACTGCACGAAGGCCCTGCGGTCACTTTCAACGGTGAGAGAGTCATCGTCGCCCAAGCGGTGGTATGGCCAGCACAGCCGTAGGACTTGTGGTCACGGTCTGCCCGTGACACGAGAAGGACCGTACGGGTTAGACGAGTTGTGACGCTTGCCTGGGCCGTGCGGCCTGGTCCCATCCTGCCCTGTCCGGAGTCTCCCGTGCACACTTCGGCGAGTTGCTCGAAGAACTTGCTCCGCGTTGGGAGGCTGCGCATGAGTCGGCGCTGCGCCAGCGGCGCGGCCAGGACCGGCGTCGGGCGGCAGGTGCCGGACCGAAGCGGCGGCTGGTCTTCGTGGACCGGCTGCTGGTTACGCTGGTGCACCTGCGGCTCGGTTTGCCGCATGCGGCCCTCGCCGAGCTGTACGTGGTGGACCGCTCCCCCATCTGAACGCGGTCCGCGAGGTCCGGCCGCTGTTGACGGCCCGCGGCTTCGCCGTCCCCGACCGCCCCGGCATCCGGTTGCGCACGCTGGAAGACCTGTTCGCCTACGCCGACGCCGAGGGCGTCGAGCTGCGGATCGACGGCACCGAGGTCCAGGTCCGCCGTCCGAAAGCCGGCCGTCCGGGCCGCAAGGCCTTCGTGTCCGGCAAGAAGAAGCAGAACACGATCAAGACCACGACCTTCAGCGACGGCCAGGGCCGCACCCTGTTCAGCGGTGTGGTCCGGCCCGGCCGCATGCACGACCAGACCGCCGTGCGCAGCGGGGGCATCGCCGAACAGTTCCGCCAGTACCCCGATGTCAAGGCCAAGGGCGACGAGGGCTATCGCGGGCTGGCCAACGAGTTTCCTGACCAGGTCGACGCCCCACCCAAGAAGCCCAAGGACGACGCCCCACTGGGCGAGCACCACGCCTGGCGCGAGCGACGTCGCCAGCAGTCCTCGGCACGGATCCATGTCGAGCACAACAACGCCGAGTACAAACAGTGGCGGCCCCTGCAGCGGTTCACCGGCCGCCGCGAGACCTACACGGAGACTCACCTCGCCATCGCCGGACTGGTCTCCGACCGCTCCGCCCGCAGGCCCACGCGACGCAAGCCCGGCACCGAACTCGTGCTCACCCGACAGGCGGCCGCCTGCTGATCACCCCCAGCCGACCCGTCACGAGCATGCCCGACCTCAATCGTTCCCAAGGTCGTTACGGGGGCTACCGTGCACACTGTCTCGCTGTCAGGCTGCACTGTCGGGCACGAGGCTTCATTGGGGTGGGAACGTGCACCGTGACAAAAGCTCTTCGAGACAGTCAGTCTGTTCGGAGGGAAACGCCGTGGGGGGCCGCCGCTGCGCTCGCTGCAGCAAGTCCATCAAGGCTGGTCAAGCCGTAACCATGGTCAGAAGCGGCCTCATGATCTATCACCTGGTCTGCTGGCACATCTCGCAGGCGCGAGCCGGCAACACCGCGGCGAACCGCGAGGCGGCCAAGACCGAGCGGGAGACCGCCATGGCGCAGCGCGAGCAGCTGGCGGACGCGGCCGCCGAGGCTTCCACGCGCGGCTACAAACCGAAGGCGTGGCGGCTGGGGAAGTCACCGGGAGATTACGGCCAGCGTTCGTGCTGAGGCTGCTGCCGGGCTCTATCGGAGGGCCCGGCAGCCTCAGCAATGACGGGGCTCCCCGTCGACGCGGATGGTCTCGCGGGCGATGGGAGCGCGGCCTTCGCAGCGAGAGTTCCAGGAGCTGGACGGTCTGGGCGAAGGCGCGGCGGGCGCGGCGGGCGCGGCGGGCTGAGGTGAGGAGGGTGGTGTCGGGGGTGAGGCCAAGGGCGGTCATCATCTGCTGCCGGCCGGGGTGGAAGGTCTGCCAGGTGGTGAGCTGGCAGTGGTGCCAGGGAGCCGATCTTCACGCTGGCAAGCTGGGTGTCGCGGGTGAGAGCGGCAGCTGTGCGGGGCTCAGGTCGTCGCGTACGCGCAGGTAGCGGACCGGGTGGCGGTAGCGGCCATCGTCCACCGCGGTGTCCCCGGCGAACTCGACCACGATGTCAGGCACGACCGGCCGGTGGTCGATCGTCTCGCGGGTGCCCCAGCCGGCGGAGAAGCGGCGGTGCTGCCAGGGATGCTCCGTGCCGCCCGGGGACAGCAGGCCGCCGACCTCACGCCGTGCCGTGGCGGACAGGGGTGCCGTCCGCGCGATGAACCGCAGGCGGCCCGCCTCGTCGTAGCGGCCCAGCAGCAGCGTCGACGGCGCGGCCACCGGGCCCGTCACGGAAGCAATGACCGCTTCCGCGCTGGCTCGTGGCCAGCCCGCCCGGCAGGGCCCGCTCGGACGGGAGCTCGGAGTGGGCCTGGGCGAGCATCGGCTGGAGGGGAGGAGACAGCACAGTCCCAGGTGTATGCCGGACGGGCGCCGGTCGCATCCGAGGGCTGCTGTAAGTGCCACCAGCGATGATGACGGTATGACGATCACCATGCGCAGCTACGGCTTCACCTGGACCGACCCGGACGGCACTGCCCGCCTCCGCTGTCGGCTACGACGAGGTCTCCGCCGACCGGCGGCGGGACGAACTGGAGAAGGCCGGGGCCACCGACATCGAGAGAGTCGAGGTGAACCCTGGTAAGCTGCCCACCCCGCGGCGCTGAGCCCCGCGACGCGGCACGCGGTCAGGGCAGGTCGTGCTCAACGCGGCCGGGCGGGATGTCTCGCCGCGGTGTGCGAGCGGTGCGGCAGTCACAGGCCGCGCCGCCAGCCCCGCGGACGCGCATGGCACGTCTCGATCTACCGGATCAGGCGCGGCCGCGAGGGCGGAGCCTACAGGTTGATCACCACCCGGTCCGTGCCTCAAGCGGCAGTCGCTGGCCCCCGGCCCGCCCGGCGCCCGCTCAACCGGCCGGACCGGCCACTCACGATCCGAGTGGCGGGCAGTGCACGACGGCGTGGCTCAGGCCGGGCGACTCGAGATAGGCGCGGGCTGCGCTGGCGTTGCGGATTTGCGCCTCCATGGCGTCGGCGCTCCAGGCGTCGCGTCGGGCCTGACCGTAGTCCCAGCTGTCCATCATGCTGAGGGTCATGTTGTTCGCGGCCCGCGACATCTCGGCCTTCATGGCGAAGTTCTGGAGCGCGCTCTGCGCTGCCTGGACTTCCAGGCGGGCGGCCAGGATGCCGGGCGTGTCGGGTACCCGGGTGGGCATCGGTGCCTGTGGCAGGCGGGATGTGTGGGTGTCGCGGCGGGTGATGTTGTCGGTGCCCGCCCGTTCGAGGTCGCGCGCCATGAACAGCAGCTCCCGGTGTTGCCAGCGGAGCTCGTCGAGGTCGGCCTCGCTGATGCGTATCTGCTGGTAGAGCGCCCGGAATTGGTCGTGGTGGTGCAGGGGGCTCATGGAGACCGAGCCGAGTTGGAGGCAGTCGTTGTAGCCCGCCTGCACCGCGATCTGCGTGCTGACGAGGGCCAGCCGCGGGATGTTGTTCCGCAGGCCGATGGTGGCGTAGGCGGAGTAGATGACCGCGATGATCCACCTCGCATCCGGTCCGAGGCGCCCGGCGCCCTCGGCGATCGGGGCGAGCTCTTCAATCACCGCTCCGGGTCGCGCGGGCGGGCCGCTGGACACCCGTGTGAGCGAATGCTCCACGAGCAGGTCGTGGAGACGGGAGGCCAGCGAGTGGACGGTGTCGTTCACGGGGCTCCTCGGGTCGTACCGGGCCGGTCCCGGTTGTTCTGGATCGACGCAGCGCGGATCGGGCGGTTCGGGGTTCCGGTGGGCGCGGGCGATCGTTGTGACGCGCGCGGCGCGGTGGCCGGTTCCGAGCGTGGCACCCGCGACTCGGCGGAGCGGTGGCGGTGTTCGTCGACGTACCCCTCGGTGAACAGCCGGCCGAGCATGCCTGCGCAGGTCCTCGCTGCTCGCAACCCGATACGCCCCCTGGGAGCGGGAGTTGTCGGTGGGTGCTGGCAGGGTGCGTGCATGACGCAGTAGAACTCCGCGGCCCTGCAGGCTGCTTGCGCCGAGTAGCCGAGGGGAATTTCACCCCTCGGCCCTCGCAGAACCGTGCGTAACAGTCTCCCGTTACACGGCTCTTATCGTCCTGATCACCAGGCCCCGAGATTCGGCCCACCCTCCGGCTGGCCGGCTGAACCGCCGCCGCACCCTCGCACGGCGCCCCCGGACCGGGAGGGCGCCGTCGTCGTTCCCGCCCGGGACCGAGCAGCACACCGGTAGCACCAGCTACACCGGATCGCTCTGCAACAGCAGAACAAACCGGCGCCACCCGCTGCACCACCCCGGGGCCGGCCTCCACCCCTTGCTCCACCCCGTCTCCCGGTCCATCTTCACCGTCAGCCGCGCAGGAACCGGCAAGCGCCCCGACCTGCGGCGCGTACTGCAACTGCTCCACGACCCAGCCGCAACCCCCGGCGCCAAGCAACTCGCATGAGCGGTCCTTTGCCCCGAGTGCCGACACCGCATCGGGTACGCGCGCTGCCCGACGCTCGTCCAGGGACTCCAGCCCCGGCTCGACGCCCGCCCCAAGCACGACATCCCGCGCGAGGAGGTGTTCTCCGAGAAGATCAGCACCCCCGTCCGGGTCCGCCCCCGGTTCGAGGCCCCGCTCGCCCTTGCCCTCCAGATCAAGGCCCACGCCCCGCACTGCCGGGTCATCTTCACCGTGTACGAGATGTACGACCCCAGCGGGCGCGGCCGCCTGCTGTTCGCGTTCTTCGCCGCGATGCGACTGATGTTGAACAGTTCGGCGAGGGTCTGAATGTCCTCGCGTCTACGGCTTCCTTCTGTGCCTTCAGGTCGTCGAGCGCCAGCAGCAGCGGGTCCGTCTGGAGCTCCTGGCCTGCGGCCTCCAGGCTGAGGGCGTCGTTCTTGCGCTGCTCTTCCGCCTGCTCGCAGGCATCGGCGTAGCAGTCCTCGGGAGTGACGGTGCCAGGTTCGGGCATGGGGTGGCGCAGGGCAGCCAGTTCATCAAGCGGATTTACTGGGCGGGAGCGGCTGGACGAACGCAGGGGCCTGAACGGGATCGTGTGGAAGTTCCGGACCGGGACGGCCTGGCGGTGGGCGGGACGTTCGACCGGATGCTGCAGGCCGCACAGGCGAAGGCGGACGCGGCGGGAGACATCGAGTGACTGGTGTCGGTCGATTCCACGATCGTCCGCGCTCATCAGCATGCGGCCGGAGCCCTAAGAGGGGCTCCGCGACCCGGCCCTCGGCCGGTCCAGAGGTGGCTTGACCACCGACCCCTGCATTCCGATGCCCACCGGCCCGGTTCCGCGAGCGGCGGCACCGGGCCGGTCGCCGTCGGGCCGCGCCGACCTGCTGCGATGTCCCCCACCTGCCCTTGTCGTGGTGGAGAAGGGCTACCTAGGTTCGTAGGTATGTTCGCTTATGACCCTACCCCGTCCGCCCAACCGGTCGAGTTCTCCGTCGACCTCACCGCCCACGAGATGCTCCGGCGCGCCCATGTCATGGACGCGGTCGGCCCCACGTGGGACCCCGTCACGGCGCTGCGGGACGAGGACGCGGCGCGGGATTTGCTCTACTCGGACCTCGACGAGGAGCAGCAGCGCATCTACGACGAGCTGGTGGCCGCAGGCGTCCTGCCCGAGCGCGGAGACGGCCGTGCTACCGCTTGATCCGCAGGCGGACATCGGCCGGCGCGCCTGGGTGACCTGTCCCAACTGCTCGGACCACCAGGGCTGCGCCACCTGCGGGGAACGCCGCAGGTGCGCGCGGCACTGGCGCTATCTGCTGTCGAACACCGGCAGCACGTTCCACCGCCAGTGTCCGACCTGCACCCCCGTCTGGGATCATGAGACGGGCTTCGGCGCGAGCCGGGGCCGCCCGAACCGGGCGGCAAAGGACCACTGACGTCTGTGCCGGGGGCGGCCGGGATCAGGCCGCGCGGCTGAAGAGGGGCAGGTAGCCGAGGGACTGCCCGGAGGCGTTGGGGTGGTACGACTCGGTGAGGTCCAGCACCTCGATGCTGCGCAGCCACGGCCCCGCGGAACAGATCTCGTGCCCCTCGAAGGCGCTCCGGGCGTCCGCGAACGAGAATCCGTGGCCGGTGGCATGCCGGGCGATCACGCCGTCGAGGTGGTCGATGGCCGCGTTGAGCGCCGCCCGCTCCTTGTCCTCCAGCCCCCGCGCGCAGGCGCCGTGGAGCTGGTAGAAGTGCGGGTAGCCGAGCACCACGACACGGGCGGACGGCGCCTTGGCCCTGATCGCCGAGTAGAGCCGGTCCAGGTTCCCGGACAGCGTCTTGTCGACGTAGGCGCGTGCGGTGTCGATGGCGTCGAGGCACGCGGTGGTGCCGGGCAGCGCGCAGATCCCCATCACCTTGGCCCAGCTGGCGTCACTGCCGCCGACGGTGACGCTGACCAAATCGGTACGGCCGCTCAGCGCCCCGAGCTGCTTCGTCAGCACATCCCCGGTTCTGGCGCCGTTGCAGGCGGCGAAGGCGAAGGACGAGGCGTGCGCCGCGGCCCACAGGGCGGGGTAGGCCCGGCTGCTGCGCAGACAGCTCGCGCCCTCTGGCAGGTAGTTCCCGGTGCCGACACCGGCCGAGTAGGAGTCCCCGAGTGCCACGTAGTCCAGGGCCGCCCGGTTCGGTGCCGCGGGGGCGCTGGCCGGACCGGCCAGGGTGCAGGCGCCCGCGAGGAGCACGGCGGCGGCCCAGGACTGGATGCGGAACGGTCTCATGCCCCCGTTTATCGCGCACCCGTCGCACCCCCGCCTCGTCACGGTCCGCGACCTTGACAATCCAATCCGTCGATGCCACCGAGGCCGGAACTCGGGAGGGAAGTGCATCGGGCGTGGTGCCGTCGGCCCGCCGACCGCCCGGAATTCACCCGAAGGGACGTCACCCGTACGGCGGAGCGAAACGAAAGAGGCAAGGAGTGCGTACTCCTTGCCACTCTCAACTTATAGCGGGTGGGGGGCCTTGCGGCAAGGCCCCTCCCATGCCGCACAATCTCCGCTCCGGACAGCGAAAGGCAGGTGGGACGCCTGCCGTGGGTGAGGGAATTTCATGATCGACGTGATCATCGCGGGCGGCGGACCGACCGGTCTGATGCTGGCCGCCGAGCTGCGGCTGCACGGCATCCGCACCGTCGTGCTGGAGAAGGAGGTGGAGCCCACCCGGATCGTCCGGGCGCTCGGGCTGCACGCGCGCAGCATCGAGGTGATGGACCAGCGCGGTCTGCTGGAACGCTTCCTCGCCCAGGGCAAGCAGTATCCGCTCGGCGGCTTCTTCGCGGGCATCCGCAAGCCGGCGCCGACGGGACTGGACACCGCGCACCCGTACGTCCTCGGCATCCCGCAGCCCATCACCGAGCGCCTGCTGGCCGAGCGCGCCACGGAACTGGGCGTCGAGTTCCGCCGGGGCTGCGAGCTGGTCGCCCTGAGCCAGGACGAGGACGCGGTGACCGCCGAACTGGCGGACGGCACCCTGCTGCGCTCGCGCTACCTCGTCGGCTGCGACGGCGGCCGCAGTACGGTGCGCAAGCTCCTCGGCATCGCCTTCCCCGGCGAGCCCTCCCGCGTCGACACGCTGCTCGGCGAGGCACGGGTGACCGCCTCGCCACAGGAGGTGGAGGCCGTGGTGGCCGAGATCCGCAAGACCCAGCTGCGGTTCGGCCTCGGACCGCTCGAGGACGGTGCGTACCGCTTCGTCGTACCGGCCGACGGCGTGGCCGAGGACCGCACGGCCCCGCCGACCCTGGACGAGGTGCGACAGCGGCTGCGGGTCGTCGCCGGCACCGACTTCGGCATCCACGCGCCGCGCTGGCTCTCCCGCTTCGGCGACGGCACCCGGCAGGCCGAGCGCTACCGGGCCGGCCGCGTCCTGCTGGCCGGCGACGCCGCCCACGTCCACCCGCCGATGGGCGGACAGGGACTCAACCTCGGCGTCCAGGACGCCTTCAACCTCGGCTGGAAACTGGCCGCCGAGCTCGCCGGCTGGGCGCCCGAGGGGCTGCTCGACACCTACGAGCGCGAGCGCCACCCCGTCGCCGCCGACGTGCTCGACAACACCCGTGCCCAGATGGAGCTGATCTCCCTCGAACCCGGAGCCCAAGCGGTGCGCCGGCTGCTGACGGAACTGATGGACATCGAGGAGGTGAACCGCCGCCTGACCGAGAAGATCATCGCGATCGGCATCCGCTACGACTTCGGCGACGGCCACGAACTCCTCGGGCGCCGTCTCCGGGACCTGCCCCTGAAGCAGGGGCGCCTGTACGAGCTGCTGCACCAGGGCCGCGGCCTGCTGCTCGACCGGACCGGTCGGCTGTCGGTGGCCGGCTGGGCGGACCGGATCGACCACGTCGTGGACGGCAGCGACGAACTGGACGTCCCCGCCGTGCTCCTGCGGCCCGACGGCCATGTGGGCTGGGTGGGCGAGGACCCGTCCGACCTCGCCGAACGACTGCCGACGTGGTTCGGCGCCCCCGCCTCAGCCGGCTAGTACTCCAGCCGGACTTCTGTATCTCTGCTGGTCAACGGCCTGGTGGTGGGGAGTGTAGCGGGGGTTCAGCATGCGTGGGGCGGTCTTGAGCCGGCTGTCCCACCAACGGGTGCCCGCGCTGGATGTAATGACAGTGCGGCGAGCAGTCCGTTGTCGTGATCCACGATGTACCGACGAATGCCTGGGACCTGGAACTCGAAGAACTCTTCCTGAAGACCGGAGCCCGTTTCTGCCGCGTGGAGGTCCGGCGGCGGATGCGGGACTACGTCCGCGGACTGCTCGGCCCGGTAGGCCGCAAGAACAGCTGGCAGCTCGCCGAGTACGCCGGTCACGCCACCCCGTACAGCACCTGCTCTCCCACAGCCGCCGGGACGCCGACGGCTTGCGCGACGACTTGCAAGCCTACGTGGCCGAACAACTCGGCGCACCAGGCGGACCGCAATCGCCCCTTTCAAGGCCTCAACTGGAGTCCCTCAGCGACTGGTTGGGGCCTCTTCTGGGTGACGTCCCGCCCTTCTGTCCCCCGTGAGAGCTACAAGCGAGTGTCCACTGCGCGGTGACGATTCCCCAACATCGAATCCGTAGTGTTCGAATCACCGCGGAACGCCGGGCCGCGGACCGGAGAAGGAACCGGAGTCGGAACCGGCAAAGGGAGTGCACGTCATGAAAGCCTGGAAGGTAGTCCTGCAGGTAGTCGTCGTCTTCGCGGTCTACGCGGTGTGCGGCGGTCTCACCAACGGGGTGAAGGACAGCCCCTGGCTCTCGCTCCTGGTGGGCGCCCTCACCGTGGCCGTGATGACCTTCGTCTACCGGTGGGCCGTGCGGCGCACCGAGAACCGCGAGGTGAGCGAACTGCGGGGGAAGGAAGCGACGAGCGCGACCTTCTGGGGCCTGGTCTTCGGCACGCTGATGTTCCTCTGCGTCATCGGCAACATTTACTTCCTCGGTGACTACAAGGTCCACGGCATCGACTCGGTGAGCGGGGCCATCGGGCTGATCGGCTTCATGGCGGCCGCCGCCTCGACGGAGGAGATCATCTTCCGCGGACTGCTGTTCCGGCTGCTGGAACGCGGCACGGGCACGTACATCGCCCTGGTACTGTCCGGCCTCGTGTTCGGCGCCATGCACCTTCTCAACGACGACGCCACCGTCGCCGGCGCCCTGGCCATCGCCATCGAGGCCGGCGCCATGCTCGCCGCCGGTTACGCCGCCACCCGCAACCTGTGGCTGCCGATGGGCGTGCACTTCGCCTGGAACTTCATGGAGTCCGGCGTCTTCAGCACCCAGGTCTCGGGCAACGGCGACACCCACGGTCTGCTGGACGCCACCCTGTCGGGCAACCATCTGATCACGGGCGGCGAGTTCGGTCCCGAGGCGAGCATCTACTCGGTGGTCTTCGGCACGCTGCTGACGGTCTGCTTCCTGGTCGTGGCCCACCGCCGCGGCAACATCGTCCCCCGGCGCCGCGCCGAGCGCGTCAACACCCTCGCGGCGCTCGCCCGATGACGGAACAGCGATCCGCCGGTTCGCCGGAGCACTGGACGGACGGAGCCGGACACCGCGAGAGCGGTGCCGGGCACCGGCCGACCGGGCTCCGGCTCCGGCCGTTGGTGAACCGGGCCCGCCTGGACGGCATCCGACACCGTCTGGACAGCACCCGCAAGCGGCTCGGTGGAGTCTGGTACCGACTGGACGTCGTCGTCCGGGACCTTCCCTTCGGGCTCCTCCTCCTGATCGGTTCCTTCCTCCCGGCGCTCCGCAGCAACGGAACGGTCATCGGGGGTGTCCCCGACCGCCCGCACGACGCGGTGGCCGTCGTGGTGATCCTCCTCCAGACCCTGCCCCTGGCGGTGCGCCGGCGGTGGCCGGCCCTCTCCCTGGCCCTGGTGTCCGGAGGGTTCGCCGTCGACCAGCTCCTCGGATACCACACCTTCGCGGCCACCGCGATGGGCGTCGTGCTGGTGAGCACCGGCTCGCACCTGGAACGGCACCGCCGGAGCTTCGTGGCCGGCCTCACCGTGGCGTACGTGGCGCTGTCGGTGGGCCTCTCCCACCTCGGCACGGGCGAGACCGCCACGGAGTTCACGACCTTCTACATGGCGCTGGGCCTGGCCTGGGGCGCCGGAAGCTGGCTGCGCACCACCCGGCAGGCGGAGGCCGAACGTCGCAAGCGGGTCGCGGTGGAGACACGGAACGCCGAACGCACCCGGATAGCGAGGGAGTTGCACGACGTCGTGACCCACCACGTGACGGCGATGGTGGTGCAGGCGGAGGCTGCCCGCTATCTGACCGCCGCGCCCGAGCGGCTGGAGCAGTCCCTGAGCGCCGTCTCCGACACCGGGCGCCGGGCGATCACCGATCTGCGGCACCTGCTGGACCTGCTCAACCCCGATCACGGCACCGGGGACGGCGGCGACGCCGCGGCCGAGCCGAGGACACCGGCCGTCGGCCGCGTCCTGACCCTCGTGGAGCAGACCCGCCGGGCGGGCCAGCCGGTGGAGTTCACCGAGGAGGGCGCCCCGCCGGAGACCACCGGCAGTTCCGACCTCGTGGCCTACCGGGTGGTGCAGGAAGCACTCACCAACGCACTCAAGTACGCTCACGGCAGCCGCACTTCGGTCACCGTGCGGCACGGCGAGAGGGAGATCACCGTGGAGGTCAGCACGGACGGCACCGGCTCACGGGCCGCCGCCGTCGGTGGCGGCGGACGGGGGCTGGCCGGTCTGCGCGAGCGGGTCGACGTGCTCGGCGGGGACTTCAGCGCGGGCGCCGTCGCGGGCGGCGGCTTCGTCGTCCGGGCGCGGATACCGGCCGGGGGCCGCTCGTGAACACACCTCCGCCGTCCGGGTCCGCGCCGACCCGGGTGCTCGTCTGCGACGACCAGGCGCTGATCCGCATGGGCCTGGTCACCATCATCGACGCCCAGCCCGACATGGAGGTGGTGGGCGAGTGCGGTGACGGCCGGAAAGGAGTCGACCTCGCCCGCGAGCTCGACCCGGACGTCGTGGTCATGGACATCCGCATGCCGGTCCTCGACGGCCTCGAAGCCACCCGCCTGCTGGCGGGGGCCGGGGTCGCCCACCCCGTCAAGGTCCTCGTGGTCACCACGTTCAACCTCGACGAGTACGTCTACGAGGCGCTGCGCGCCGGAGCGAGCGGCTTCCTCCTCAAGGACGCCCCGCCCGACCACCTGCTGCACGGCATCCGCACGGTCGCCATGGGCGCGGCGCTCCTCGACCCCGAGGTCACCCGCCAGCTCGTCGGCCGGTACGCGACCCGCATCCGCCCCGCCGACAGCGCCCCCGAGGACATTCCGCTCACCCCCCGCGAGCTGGAGGTGCTGCGGCTGATCGCGGACGGCCTGTCCAACAGCGAGATCGCCGCCGCCCTCGTCATCAGCCAGGAGACGGTGAAGACGTTCGTCTCCCGCATACTCACCAAGCTGAACCTGCGCGACCGCGTCCAGGCGGTCGTCTACGCGTTCCGTCACGGCCTGGCGAGCTGAGCCCCCACGGCCCTGGACGGCCGGGGGCCAGGGTCTTTCGTCCGGATCAGGCCGGATCAGCAAACGGAGTCCGGTGCCGTGCATCGCAAGGCGGAGGAGGGCGACAGGGCGGAGCCCTGACAACCGACGACAACGCGGCGAGGCGCGGTGCCGGACCCGAGCCGTTCGGAACAACTCGTCTTGGGGTGCTGCTCAACCTTTCTCTCACCGGCTGGTGCTCGTCAGGCGGCCGTGGGCCACCGGTCAGCTGTTCAGACTGGATGCTCGATGATTCGCCGGTCATCTGGCGCCGGGCGTTCCGTGTCGTCCGGAGCCGGCGGCTCGTTAGCCGATCACGAACCGTTGGGCGCCGACCCTGTGCCTCGGGAGCTGAAGGAGCACCGGCGTGCATTCTGACCTGAGTACTGGGCGCCGTACGGCCGAGGAGATCTTCGACGTAGGAGGGAAGATCATCGATCCGGCCGTCGGGACCTTGGTGGAGCGCCTGCCCTCACCGCTGCTCGACGCCGTCCGCTACCACTACGGCTGGGCCGGCCAGAACGGCGGTCCGGTCTCTGGCCAGCCCGGGGGTGTCGGACGCAGGGGTCTGGTGCTGCCTCTGCTGTGCGCGGGTGTTGACGGGGGACCCGCCGAACGGGGCCTTGCCGCCACCGTCGTCGGCGATCTCCTGGTGAACACCTCGATCATCCACGACGACGTCCTCGACCGGGACCCGATGCGCCGCGGTAGGCCGACCCTGTGGGCGGCCTACGGCACCGAATGCGCCCTCATGGTCGGCGATGCCCTCCTGGGACCGGCCTTCTCCCTCCTGGGCTAGCAGAGCCACCCCCGTACCCACCAGGCGCTGCGGATGATGAGCGACGGCTGGAGCCGCCTGTGTGCGGGCCAAATGCGCGACACCGGCCAGGAAGGGCGGACCGAGACGTCCCTGGAGCAGGCCATCGCGGTGAACAAGGCCAAGGCCGCTGACGGTCTGCGCGGCGTGTTCTGCCTGCCCGTCCTGTTCACCGACGCTACGAGCGAGCAGGTGGAGGCCGTCGGCCGGTACGGCTTCCACTTCGGCATGGCCGCGCAGTACCACAACGACCTGACGGACGTCTGGCCGACGCTCGACAGGGGCCGAGCCTCGGGTGGCGACATCCGCCGCCGCAAGATGACGCCCATGGTCACGGGTCGCCCTCGCGTCCGGGCACCGTGACAGCGAGCGCCTCGCCGCCTTGGCAACCGGGATGAGGTGAGCGGGGCAGGGAACCGGCAGTGGCTGCACCTGTGCATTCTGCCAAGAGGTGTCGTCATCGCGCGCTCGCGACGCGATGGCGGATCACGTTGCGTGATCGTCTCTGCCCCGAACCAGCGGCCTTCGCCTGCTCGCAGCCTCTGCCGCGACGCCGGTGACAGTCAGGCTCCTGACACGTTCCGCGACAGGCGGGACACGCCGCCGTCAACCGCGAGCGCGTCCCGCTGCCGTGGGAGGCAGCCTCCACCGCCGGAATCTCCGGCAGGCACCCCACCGTTGTTCCTCCGACCGCGGCACATCACGCTGATCAGTCACGGCCGACAGCGGTCAGGATGCGGCGATCCTCGCCGCATCGAGGCCGCGGGAGGCGACGAGCTGCGCGCTGCCGTCGGCCAGGCGGTAGCGCAAGCCCACCACGGCGGCCTGCCCGGCGGCGACCTTCTCGGCGAGCACCCGGGAGCGGTCCAGCAGCAGGTCGGCGGTGTGCCTGATGTGCTCGGCGAGGATCTCCTCGGGCTCGACCTGTCCGGCGGCCCGCGCGGCCAGCACGCTGGGGGTCACCCGCTCAACGACGTCCCGAACGTACCCGGCCGGCGTCTGCCCATCCTCCAGCGCAGCGCACGCAGCGCCGACCGCACCGCACGAGTCGTGCCCGAGGATCACGACCAGCGGGCAGCCCAGCACCTCCACGCCGAACTCGATGCTGCCCAGCACCTCCGGGCCCATGACGTGGCCCGCGGTGCGCACCACGAACAGGTCACCCAGGCCACGGTCGAAGATGATCTCGGCGGCCAGCCGGGAGTCGGAACAGCCGAACAGCACGGCGAAGGGCTGCTGGGAGGGTGCGATCTCGGCGCGACGGGTGGCGTCCTGGTTCGGGTGCTCGGGGGTGCCGGAGACGAAGCGCTGGTTACCGGCCAGCAGCAGCTCGAAGGCGTCGCGGGGCGTCGGGTTCTTGATCTCGGTCATGGCCGCAGCCTACGAGCCGGCACCCGCCATCGCACAGCCTGGTCTCCTCGGCCATCGCCGGGTCGGCCGACGCTTCAGCCCAAGTCCGCCAAGAGGGCGTTCAGTTGCTTCTCCTGCTGCGTCGGCGACATCGGCGGGTTCGGGTGGTCGATGCCAAAGGTCTTGAGCATTTTGTCCATCTGGGCGTCGATGGAGGTCCAGCCGGTCTGGTCCAGCGGTTGCAGCGAAGCCTGGTCGGCATCCCACAGGTCACGCAGCGACTGGGCGGCCGCGTGGGCCCCGGTCGTGTTCCCCGAGCGTGCGTCCTAGGCCGTTCTCCAGCAGGGGGGACAGCAGCGACACGGCGACGTCGGCCGCCACGGCCACCTCGGCCTTCGCCGGGAAGGCGACCTCGACCGCCCGGTTGCCGATCGCCTGCCGCGCGGCGGAGCGCAGATCGCAGCGGGTCCCCTCTTCCGTCCGTGCGCGCGCGGCGCGCAGAATCGTCGTGATCGCCGTATCGAGGCGGTCGACTTCGCTCAGTACCGATGACTTCCCTTGGTGTCACGGCATGACCGCGGCACGGCGGTCGGAGACGGCGCGAAGAGCCCGACTCTCGGGAGCGCTACGACCAAGTCCGTGCCTTCGGCACGCCTCTGCGGGCCACCCACCCGGATCAGGTGGAACGGTGGATTCGCCGCCGGCCCGCCAGGCGGAGCTTCGGCGCTCCGACGGCGTACCGTGCGGGTCCCCGTCGGCCCCGACGCGAAACAACCGCACACAAATCGACAAGCCGACTTTTCCCACCCGAACGGCCACCGATCGAAGACCTTCGCAGGTCGTTGACTAGTCATCGTCGTCCTCGAGCATGCGGCGACGATCCTGTTCACGCTTGGAATAAGCGGCTGCCCGGATCGCCTCGTCACTCTCGAAGCCCGATCCCAGCGCGCCGCCCACCGTGGCGATCGAAGCGACGAACCATGACAGCGTCCAGTATTCCGCAGCGTGCAGCGGGGTCCGTGTCGTGGAGGCGTAGACGCGGTCGTTGAGGATGAACAGTGCCCACACCAAGTTGATGACCACCAAACCCGCGTAACAGACGAGCACCCCGATTCCCACGGTCACGATCGTGGACGCGTTGTAGAGGCCCGTTCTCTTCCTCTCCTCCGGCGAGGTGTCCGCTGATCGGTGCCACAGGTGCGCGTCCACGATCAACCAACCGATCATGAGGGCGACGGACCCGACCATGGCGATCACCAGGCGTGGCGTACTCAGCGCCTCGGACAGACTCCAGAGGGTGGAGTTCACGGTGGCAACCGCTCCCGTGGCGAGAGCGGCCGCCAGGGCTTTCGACAGACCCGGCACCAACCGCCACGGCTGGTTAGCGCGGACCATACCTCCGAGCACCCTCAGGTAACCACCCGGCCCGCTGACGACGTACCGCAGATCAGCGGTCTCCTCCTCACCGATCGGGCCCGGGTGAATCGGTGCAAGACGACTGACGAAGAGCCCTAGCGACTGGTGATGCGGAGTTTCCCCGGCCCCAGTGGCTTGCTGACTCGCCAAGCTGAGCACGGTCTCCTCCACCGCCCGCAAGGCCCTTCTGCGAAACCGCAGGCCTCCCAGCGACGGAAGGGACAGCAGCGCCCAGCCGTGTTCATGACTCAGCTCCACTAGGAGCTTGTGCCCGTGGGAGTGCAGCGGAAGGTCGGTGAGGGCCACGACAATGTCCCAATGCTCCGCTCGCCTACGGTCCATGATCCGGCGCGTCAGCGTGGTCAGGTCCTCGGTCCCTGCTGTGAAGGGCGCACTGACCACCTCGACGTCGAACCGCCGCCCCTGTCCTGATTTGCCGGCGAGCCGAGCAGGGAGTACCCCGGCCAAATGCCGCGCGATCTCCGTCGGCGCGTCCGGATCCGCCAGGAGAGCCACGACCGTAACGCCCTGCGACGACTCCCGCATGACCGGACCCTCCTCGTCGGCTGCCCCGGCGCTCACCAGTGCCCAGAATGTCCCCGATATAACACCGCTGCCCATTCGACGACGGAGGTCTCCTGTTTCGTGCACGAATTGCGCAGCCTTGAGATACTGAATCTTCACCAGTGGCTCCTGCACACACAGCGGGTGCGGTGGGCGGCACGGTGTGCTCCTGAAGAGGGCGTTACTGACTTCGGCTTGTCAGGGTGACGGTGGTTCGTCGAGGGCCAGGCCGGTGCCGGCTATGAAGCCGTCGAGGATGCCGGACCGGTACTGAAGTCGCTTGAGCCGATTGCGTACGAGTGCTTCGAGTCGGTCGAGGGCGACGACGGCGAGGTTGGCCAGGCTGCGTTTGATGTGTGCCCATACCCACTCGACCGGGTTGAGGTCCGGTGAGTAGGCGGGCAGGAGGAACACCGTCAGCCACTCACGCTCGGCGATCAGCTCGCCCATGGCGCGGGAGACGTGGGTGTTCAGGCGGTCCCACACCAGCACGAGGGGTGCCTCGACGAGCTGGTGGACGCCGTCGATCAGCGCGATGAAGTCCCGCTCGCCCATGCTGCGGCGCTGGCCTTTGCCCGCACGGTGGGTGCGCAGACGGTGGCACAGCCGGGTCCGGGAACCGGGCCGCATCGCGATCAGCCCGGCCACCGACAGACGCCCCGAGCGGCGGCCACTCACCGTCACGACCGGCGTGTGGCCGCGCCGGCCCCAGGCGCGTCCCCTGGGCGGCCGACGGGTGAACCCGGCTTCGTCCTCGAAGCAGATGTAGCCCCCGCAGGCCGCCCGGGCTCTTTTACCTCAGCCCAGGTCATCTCCTTCCACGCGGCCACGGCCTGCTCGTCGCGCTCGGCGACCCGCCGTGCGGGGACCTGCGGGCTGAAGCCGAGCCGGTGCATCAGCCGAGTGGCACCCGAGACGCTGTAGGAGATGTGGAACTTCCTGCCGATCAGCGTGGCCACCCTCGCCGCGGTCCACACCTGGTCCTCCAGCCAGCCATGGGCGGCCGGGCCCTCATCGAGGTACGTGGTGGTGTTCTTGCCGAAGTAGACCGGGTCACCCGAGACCAATTCGTAGTCGCCGGCCCGCGCCGGTGCGGCGGGAAGCTTCGAGTCGGGAGACTGGATCAGCTTCCAGGTACGGGACTTGCCCATCTCGTCGAGGGCCGCGCTGTTCAGCCGGAAGCCATTGAACAGGCCCTCCATCCCGCCGTTCTCGGCGACGATTCGGGCTGTGCTTCCGCCTGCTCCGAACGCGCCGCCGAACGCCATGCCGTAGAGGGCGGAGTCGCTTATCTCGTCAAGGCTGAGGCTCTTGCTCTCACCGGTGGCTATGGCGACGGGCTGGGTGACGGCGAGGTCGATGGCGATCGATTCGACGCCGCCGATGGCGGCAGTGGCCAGGGTGGTGCCGGCGATGGTGGCGATCTCGGTGGAGACGGTGACACCGAGAGTAGCGGACAGTTCCAGGATGGAGGCGGTGGCGGCAGCCGCGGCGCCTTCGGAGATGCCGAAGGTGAAGACGGCGAGGGCGGTGCCGGCGACGATGGTGGCGCCGACGATCTCCAGCTCGTGTTCCAGGCGCTTGACGGCCTTGTGGACGACGTCGGCGTACTGGTCGAGGGCTTTGGCCATGTCGCGGGCGCCGTCGATCATGTCAACTCCGACGGCCGCGGGCCCTCCAGTGAGGTGGCCGCGCGCCCCGAGGTTCTGCGACTGCCCGGCACCACCGAGGACTACGTATCCGGTCGCGGCGCGGCGCTGCGGGCCGCTGCGGGCGGCCAGGTACCGGCCGAGCTCGGCGCCGTCCGCGGGGGTGCGGTGGTACTCGGCCTCGTAGGCGCGTGCCGCACACCGCATCCGTACGTCTCGAGTCTCGGCCTTCGTCAGCGGGCGGCACAGCCGCTGGCTGACGTGCTCCAGGACCTGCTCGATCTCCTGGTCGCGTGGGGAGAGGTCGGCCAGGCTCGGCACGGCCGGCCCGAGTTTGGCGGCCTTCATGGCCTGCTTGCGCGAGGCCCCGGCGGCCAGTTCGCGGGCGGTGATCTCCTCGGCGTCGGGGTGCATGCCGAGCCCGAACAGGGCCCGCATCTGCGCGTCGGTCACGATCCCGGACAGCCCCAGAGCGCGGGCTCCCTGCCCGTGCCACACCCCGGGCGGCACTCTGGGCACGCTGGAGGACACCGTCAGCTCGGCGCCCGGGGCGCCGTCGCCGCGGGCGATGCTGCGCTGGTATTGATCTTGTTGGTGTTGCCGACGCGGTGGTCGCGGCGCAGGAGTTCGGTGGAGCTTTCGTCGAGGAGGACGTCCAGGCGGGTGACGCGGGGGTTGGGGTTGAGCTGGGTGGTGCCGGTGAGTCCGTTCAGGCAGGCGGACTTGATGTCGACCAGTCGGACGCGGCGGCCGGGCTTGATGTCCTCGGGCGTGGGGGCGGGGGTGAAGGGGATCTCTTCGGCGGTCACGGTCATGGGGGCAGGTCGCCTTCCGGTTGAAGGGCCGCAGCCCCCCGGGGGTGGGGGTGCGGTGGGTGGTGTGAGCGTGCGGGGTGGGGGGTTAGCCGGGCAAGTCGTGGTGTTGGCGTAGGTGGAACGGCCCCTGGGCCGGAGGACCGGGGTGTCCCGGCCCAGGGGCCTTAGCGGGTGTGGTGGGGGTGGTCAGCGGCGGCTGGAGGCGCGGGATGCGGCGAGGCCGGTCAGGTGGGTGGGCTCGGGTACGGCGGAGAAACCGCTCGGGTCGACGCTGAGATGGACGATCCAGTGGTCGGGTCCGGTGACCTTGATGACGTCGCCGACGGAGACGGAGCGGATGTCGGCGGGCCAGATCTGGCCGTTGGCGACCGTCGCGGCGAGGACCAGCCTGTGTGCTCAGGCGGGCTGACGGAGTGCGCTGACCAGTGCGCGTGGGTCGTCGGCGTGGAAGCGGATGGTGTGGGTCTCTTCCGTTGCGCCGAGCGGGCGGGTGAAGGGGAGTGGCCGGTTCAGCTCCAGGGTCACCGAGGTCTGGCTGCCCACGATCAGGTCGAGGACCCCGTCCTCGGAGAGGGTGATCAGGCGGCCCTCGGGATAGCGCCGGTCGACCCGGACCGAGGTGACCGCGTCCGGCGGTACGGCGAGATCGAAGAGGGCCCCGTAGCGGATCCGCAGAGAACCGTCGGGGCGCACGACGTGCGGTCGGGTGACGCATGCGGCGTGCAGTGCCAGTACGAGGACGACGCCGTACAGGTCGATTACCAGGATCACCCGGTGGACCACCGGCCAAGGGATGAGGAAGGCCAGACCCACCGTCTCGATCACCATCACGAAGAGCAGCCCGTACATCATCGCGGTCTGGGGTCCGGTGTACGCGGCAGCGAGGTCCCCGGGGCGCACCCCGTGGGTGCTGCGCCGGACCCACCGCCCCAGGGAGGCGAGGGCGCGCAGCTCATGGAGGATCAGACGGCGAACTGTCAGCGGCACCGCCTCCTGTACGGCGGCCCGCCGCGCCGCCCGGCGGTCTACGCCGCGGGCGCGGGCGGCGACGTACAACGAGCGCAGCACCCAGGTCTCCAGCAGCAGCACCGCGAGCACCAGCGCCTCGGCGCCCGCCAGCGCCCACTCGGGCGGCCGGACCCCGGCCACCAGACAGGCCGCCAGGGTCAGTTCCCCCGGCAGCACGGCGGCTACCGCGGCCCGCGCCGCCCGTACGCTTCTTGGCCGATCGTTCATCCCCGGCCCCTTTCCATGAACGCGTCCATGAGCCGGCCCACGACTTCCGCCTGCGCTGGGGTGTACTCGGCGAGCAGCGCCTCTTTGAATCCGGTCACGACGACCCCGTCCTCGGGGATCGCGGCGAACAGCTCCTCGGGGACGGCTGCCATCAGGTCAGCTGCCAGGGGTGGGATGCGCGGATCGTCGGTGGGGGCTTCGGCGAGCGCGTCGAGGCGCTCATACAGTTCGGCAACCGCGGGATCGCCGACCAGCGTGCCCAGCAGCGCGAGTATCTCTTGGTTACCGGTGCTGGTGGCGTCCAGCAGCGTGAGGTACTCGCGGTCCTTGGCCGCGCTCGGCGAGTCTGTTCGGGGGGCCTGTGCCAGCAGTGCGGCGAGGGCGGGTGAGACGGGACCGGTCGCGCCGGGCGGCTCTGCAAGCAGGGCGCCGAGCCGGCGGCGGCGCTCCCTGATGTCGGCTTCCTGGCGGGCCAGGTCGGCGTCGAGTTCTTGCAATATCTCGGTCAGTTCGCGTCCGGCGTCGTCGGCGAGGGCGTCTCGCACTTCATCGAGGCTGAGGCCGAGTTCGGTGAGCCGGCGCACCCGGGCGAGCAGGATGGCGTCGCGGACGCTGTAGGCCCGGTAGCCGTTGGGGCGCCGCTCCGGTTCCGGAAGCAGTCCGACATGGTGGTAGTGCCGGATCGCCCGGGTGGTGATCCCCACGAGCGCGGCGATCTCTCCGATTCGCATGCCGCCAGTAGAAACCCTGCCGTTGCGTCAAGGTCAAGCGGTGGAAGTATCGTCGGGCCAAAGGAGGAAGTGAACTCGCGGGGGTGGCGGGGTGGTCAGCGGCGGCTGGTGGCGCGGGACCCGGCGAGGTCGGTCAGGTGGGTGGGCTCGGGTACGGCGGAGAAACCGCTCGGGTCGACGCGGAGGTGGACGATCCAGTGGTCGGGTCCGGTGACCTTGATGACGTCGCCGACGGAGACGGAGCGGATGTCGGCGGGCCAGGTCTGGCCGTTGGCGTCTGGGCCCTGACGGTTGCCGACCACGAAAGCGGCGTCGGTGGCGGCCTCGTGGTCGTGGATTCGGACGCTGGCGCGGAAGACCAAGCGCAGGGGGCTGCCGTCGGGGCGGGTGGCGGCGGCGAGCGGGTGGTGGGGCTGGTAGCCGTCGAAGCTGTGGCGGGCGGTGTTCACGTAGACGGTGGCGGTGTACGCGGCCGGCGCGGGGACGGTGCCGGCGCTGTCGGGCGCGGGAACGGGGGCGGGGGTGGGGATGGGGACGGTGTCGGGGGTGGTGATGCGGGCGGTGACGGTACGGGGGCGGGTCACGGCGGTCGTCACAGGAGGTACTCCCATCAGGGGTGCTGCTGGTTGACGGGAGTGACGGTGCAGTGCCGGACGGTTAGTACTCCAGCAGCGTTTCGCTATCTGGCCTGGTCAGAGGCGTTGTCTGGAGTGTAGTCGGCTGGTGTTGTGTCAGGGGTGGTCTTGCTGACCGCCCCTCCAACGAGTGGAGTCGTCGTCGATAGTGGCAGTGGCGGGCGACGACCTGGTGTCTGCGGCGCCAGCGTGACCAGTTCAGCATGTGTGCGCGAAGCGACCGGCCTGTTCGGTGGTTGTCGGCGAGGCGAGGCGCCAGGAGCCGGCGGACTTCTGCCACGGTGAGCGGAGCCAGGGGGCCGGAAGCGTTTCTGCAGCCCCCTTTGCCGCCGCGTCGGCCGCCATGACCGCGAGGTAGGCATGGGCGAACATCGCCAGGGTGATGTGCCGGTACCAGCCGACGTAACGGCGGACCTCGTACTGGTCCAGGCCGCACTCGTTCTTCGCGGCCTGGAAGCACTCCTCGATCTGCCAGCGCATGCCCGCGACCCGAACCAGGTCGGCCACCACGGTCTCCAGTGGTGCGTAGGCGAGGAAGTAGGCGATCTCCTCGGGCCTTCTCAGGCTGCGGCGAGCCAGTGCCCACCGACGACGGACCGGGACCTCGCCCTGGTAGTCGAACTCGGCCACCG